>CAMWNP010000139.1 GCA_947175645.1 uncultured Porphyromonadaceae bacterium | reverse complement strand
TATACGCATGATCTGGGGATTCAGGGAATGGAGAGAAACCTTGGTCTTTCGAAAGAACAGGTGGTCCGGAAACTGAATGTTGACGATACGGACGAAGCGGCGACGAATCAGGCGCTCCAGGAATGTGTAGATGAAGGCTGTAACATTATCTTTACGACAAGCTGGGGGTATATGGAACCGACGGCAGAGATGGCGGAAAAGTATCCGGATATTTACTTTTCACATGGTACCGGCTATCTGAGCAATGGAAAAAACTTTAACAATTATTTTGGCAGGATTTATCAGGCGCGTTATTTAAGCGGCATTGTAGCAGGTATGAATACGAAAACAAATAAAATAGGTTATGTTGCTGCGATGGGTTCTTCCAATTCAGAGGTGACCGGAGGCATTGACGCTTTTGCGCTCGGCATTTATTCAGTGAATCCGGATGCAGAGGTTTATGTCAAGGTCACAAATAGTTGGTTTGATCCGGAAGGTGAAGAGGCTGCAGCGAGACAGCTCGTGGATATGGGATGTGATGTGCTTGCGCAACATTGTGATACATCATATCCGCAGACTGTGGCTGATGAGAATGGTGTGTATGGGATTGGATATAACTCCGATATGAGTAAAGAGGCACCAAATGCATGTCTGTGCAGTGTTATCTGGAACTGGAGCGCTTATTATACCTCTGCGGTGCAGAGTATCATAGATGGCACTTGGGATGGCAGTAATTATTTTGGTGGTATGACGGAAAATCTGTTAGGTATTACTGAGCTTGCTGATTTCTGTGCGGAAGGAACGCAGGAAAAGGTTGACGAGGCAAAAGCGAAGATTCTGTCGGGTGAATTTGGCGTGTTTGACGGTGTGATTGAGACAAATACCGGAGATACGGTAGGCGAGGAAGGAAAAACCCTGGATGATGCGACGATAACAGGTGGTATCAATTGGTATTTCAAGACGGTGACAGTAGTGGAATAGGAGGAATGGCTATGAGTTTAAAAAAGAAAATCCTGGCAACGGCAATTTTTCCCATATTGATTCTGGGGTTTTTATCCATGATTCTGACATTGACGGTCGTTAAGAATGCCATGGTGAATGAAATACGGGACGCACTTAAGGGAACTGCGGCGGCAACGCTGGCAGCCTATGACCAAAATACGGGGGATTATATAGAAAGCACGAATGGGGATATCTGGAAAGGCGGTTATAATGTTTCACATTCTGATAGCCTTGTGGACAAGATAAAAGATAATTCCGGAATGGATGTTACATTTTTTTACGGGGATAAAAGAATTATGACTTCTGCTCTTGATACGAATGGCAACCGAATTTTAGGTTCCCCTGCGGGAGAAAAGATTGTTGAAAAAGTGCTGCGGGGGGAGGAAGAGTATTTCAGTAAAGCAGTTTCTCTTGACGGCGTGCTTACATATGGCTATTATATGCCGGTCTACCAAAATGCTACGACGACAGAGCCGATTGGCATGATTTTTGTCGGCAGTAATAAAGCTGTCCAGGATGCAGCAATCAATCGGCTGTTAAGGCTGGTCGGGATAGCTGTTTTGGTTGTTATGGTACTCTGTATTGTAGCTGCGTCCAGAATTGCGGCATCTATTAGCAGAAATATACAATCCAGTATCGGCATTGTAAAGACAGTTGCGGAAGGAAAGCTGGATGTGGAGATAGGGGAAAAGATGCTTTCCTATAAAGACGAAACAGGAGAGTTATCAAGAGCAATGCTTACATTGCGTGATGCGTTGAAATCCACTATTCAGGAAATAGCCGGAAATGCCAATCATTTGCTGGAGGCATCGGAGACATTGGGAGATGTGGCCGAGCGCACAGGCGGAGCGATGCAGGAGGTGACTCAAGCGGTCAATCGTATTTCTGAAAGTTCCACGGAGCAGGCGGAAAATTCAAGAAATACTTCGGAACATATGAGAATCATGGGTTCTGACATTACAGAGACTGCTTCTGAGGTCGGTATGCTTGATACCAACGCTGCAGCAATGCAGAAGTCCAGTGAAAAGGCTATGGATACACTTGCGAAACTGTGCCGGATTAATGATGAAGTGGAGCATTTTATTGAAGAAATACGGATGCAGACGAATCGTACGAATGATTCGGTACAGCAGATTTATCAGGCAACAGCTTTTATTACTTCCATAGCAGAAGAAACTAATTTGTTAAGTTTAAATGCAGCGATTGAAGCGGCAAGGGCAGGCGAAAGCGGAAGAGGATTTGCCGTTGTAGCAGACCAGATTCAGAAACTGGCAGATCAGTCCAGCCAGTCCAGTCTTGAGATTGAGGAGACAAGCCGGAAACTGATGGAAGATTCTGCGAAAGCTGTGGAAATTATGCAGCAGATGCAGGGAATCATAACAAGTCAAAGCGAGAGTATGCAGGATACCCAGAGCATTGTCAGGGAAGTTTTGGGTGAAATCGATGAATCCATGCATGGCATTGAAATGATTAAGGGCAGTGCCAAACGTTTAGAGAAGTCACGTAATGAAGTGGTGCGGGCGGTGGAAGAACTGTCGGAAATTGCACAGGATAACGCTT
>CAMWNP010000138.1 GCA_947175645.1 uncultured Porphyromonadaceae bacterium | reverse complement strand
ATGCTCACCACTCATGTGAACCATGTGTCGACATGTCGATGCTCACCACTCATGTAAGCAAACAAGTCTGGACACACTATGCAAAAATAAACTTACACATCAAGCTCACTCGAAACCTTGAACAATTGAGACTTTCCTCTCAAACTTAATCTCGATGTTGTCAATGATGTGATGCATGATATTGCTCATCGTGTTACGTTCACGATATATGTTTTTGGAATCACTGAACACAACACAGTCAATACTGTTGTCGCCTGCAGTGACTTTGTTCCAATCATCGTTCGTCATGCTCTCGAACATACATATGCCATTAGTAGTTAACTCTTCATGTAGGAACCTCTTGAGTTCGCTGAACATGATAGGAATCTCAAGTCTTAACTCAGCTGGTGCATGTATGACTTCAGAAGCCTTGACGAATATAATCTTGTTCACCTGCGAGTTGCTAAAGAATGTGTAACAACTTGTGTAGTCACCATTCTTCTTCTCACCATGCGATTCGATGAAGTAGTTATAGAATGATTCTTCAGTCATCTCTCGCGGGATTGGTAAGCCTCTACAGCTCTTCTGATACATCGAACAATTTGATTCACCATCATCGTTAATATGTTTCGGATTGCCATACAACTCAAATGGTGGTTCTTCACGATATATCTTTATATATTCAATACCTAAATCTGCAAGGTCTTCATTAACACTTGCATGCCTTTGATTCTCATCAAGTGTTTCGAGTGCAATATGTAACAGTTCATCTGTTAACTTTGCTCCGTTAATCAGTTTCATGCACATGTCGTATGTCGAATTAGGATAAGGTTTGTAGTTCAAACATGTTCTGAGATATTCAATGTCAACATGCTCATGCTCATCAACATAGTAAGCAAGATTGTAGAATATAATGCTTCGATTCTGTGCAATCTGTTCGAAGTCGGCAATCAATGTGAATACTTCTTTGTCGAACTTACCTTTGAGACTATAACATTCTTCGAATATGTATTTGTACAATCCATGTCGAACATTCTTGTCTGCATGCTTGGCTAACATATTGATATCATCAACTGTTAGCTTGAATGCTTGCAATAATCTGTTGATATCATTGGCGAACATTTCATCATGTTCATCTAATATATCAACACTTTTGATGATATAATCCACACACTCATCGAAGTCAACCTGTGATAATGACAATTCATGTTTGAAGTGTTTGCAATACTCATTTGGTTGAATCAACTTAAGCATGACAGTAACAACCTCAGGAGTATGTTCGAATTTGTTCAACAAATCATGGTTGTACTTGTATAATATCCTAAGAATGTTAGCATTCTTGAGTTTGTCTTTGAATCGCATACATATGTTCGAAAGCTGATATGTGACACTGTTTATGTCCTTAAACTCGAACTTCGCTTTGATTCCACGTTCATTGAGTCGAACAGTCTCGTTATCAACATGTAATGAGTTATAATCTCTAGATTTTGGATCGCATTTGACCCATTCACCAATGTAGGTATCAACATTGATTGACTGCATGATGACATCCTCGAATTCACTCGAGATATTTGTAACATCTGAGTTCAGCGATACTGATTGCCAGAATCGTAACAATGTTTCGTAATCAACTTGTTCGATGTTGATGGTCAACAAGTTTCGTGGTAATGCATTACTATATGGCATTGCTAACCTGAAGAACTTTAACCATTCATTCGGTGTAAGTGTTAGCTTATCGGAGTATGTTAATGTTTTTGAATCATAGAATCGGTAACGTATTGATGTGATTGTATCATAGTCTAATGACTCTGTTTGCTTGATATAGTCAATGACATGTTGGTCAGCTAGGTGATCCAATGCACGTGTCAATGTATTGACAACATTACAAACTCCGAAGATGGTGGAGTACAAATCAACGTTGATGAACTCGCGATTCACCAATGCTTGCGATATGCGTTGAGATTTACATGTAAACTCATGTTGTAGATACTCGGATTGACCAAACTTGTAATGAACGATGTAATTAAGATTGTTTGATAACAATGTTTGTAACAATCTATTTGAGCTCTGTAGTTGTTCATCGGTTAGTTCTTTGAGCTTTGTGATGATTCGATAGTCAGGTTCAAGTAGTTTACCAAATTGCTTTGTTTCAATTACATCAGAGTCTATTACGTTGATGGGTATAAATTCAAGTTCTTCATCTCGAATGATGTCCGATTCGAGGTCTAGAAGCGAGTATGTATCTAGTAACTTCGGATATTGATTTGAGAGTGTTGAGTAGTACTTGTAAAGTATCTCGCGAACAGGTAATGGGTAATCGAAAATGTTAAGCTTCTTGGTGAGCCTGAGCTTGTTCAATTCGTATGTGAATTCTTTGATGATTCTTGGGACAACGAATGAAAATTCCATCAGCTAATTGCCGATAAGCATAAAAATCACCTGGCGAACTAGATGTTCGACATGTATTGTACGCATGAGTGGTTCACGAGATGGTGAGCATGTATGTCCGCATGTGTGGTTCACGAGATGGTGAGCATGTATGTCCGCATGTGTGGTTCACGAGATGGTG
>CAMWNP010000137.1 GCA_947175645.1 uncultured Porphyromonadaceae bacterium | reverse complement strand
CTGATAACAAATCAGAAAAACAACAGACAAGAACCATGATAACTAAACAGTGAACCAAACCCCGAAAATTCTTGAATAAAAAAGAAGTTTCGGAAAAAAATGAAACGAACCTAAAACAGTAAAACGGGAAGAATAGCCAAGTGTTATTCTGAACAAAGGATTAATATTCAAACATGAGAGTTTGATCCTGGCTCAGGATGAACGCTGGCGGCGTGCCTAACACATGCAAGTCGAACGAAGCATTAGGTTTTGAATTCTTCGGAAAGAAGAACCTAATGACTGAGTGGCGGACGGGTGAGTAACGCGTGGGTAACCTGCCTTATACAGGGGGATAACAGTTAGAAATGACTGCTAATACCGCATAAGCGCACAGCACCGCATGGTGCAGTGTGAAAAACTCCGGTGGTATAAGATGGACCCGCGTCTGATTAGCTGGTTGGCGAGGTAACGGCTCACCAAGGCGACGATCAGTAGCCGGCCTGAGAGGGTGAACGGCCACATTGGAACTGAGACACGGTCCAAACTCCTACGGGAGGCAGCAGTGGGGAATATTGCACAATGGGCGAAAGCCTGATGCAGCGACGCCGCGTGAGCGAAGAAGTATTTCGGTATGTAAAGCTCTATCAGCAGGGAAGAAAATGACGGTACCTGACTAAGAAGCCCCGGCTAACTACGTGCCAGCAGCCGCGGTAATACGTAGGGGGCAAGCGTTATCCGGATTTACTGGGTGTAAAGGGAGCGTAGACGGCATGGCAAGTCAGAAGTGAAAGCCCGGAGCTCAACTGCGGGACTGCTTTTGAAACTGTCAGGCTGGAGTGCCGGAGAGGTAAGCGGAATTCCTAGTGTAGCGGTGAAATGCGTAGATATTAGGAGGAACACCAGTGGCGAAGGCGGCTTACTGGACTGTAACTGACGTTGAGGCTCGAAAGCGTGGGGAGCAAACAGGATTAGATACCCTGGTAGTCCACGCCGTAAACGATGACTACTAGGTGTCGGGTGGCAAAGCCATTCGGTGCCGCAGCCAACGCAATAAGTAGTCCACCTGGGGAGTACGTTCGCAAGAATGAAACTCAAAGGAATTGACGGGGACCCGCACAAGCGGTGGAGCATGTGGTTTAATTCGAAGCAACGCGAAGAACCTTACCCGGCCTTGACATCCCAATGAATGCAGGGTAATGCCTGCAGCCCTTCGGGGCATTGGAGACAGGTGGTGCATGGTTGTCGTCAGCTCGTGTCGTGAGATGTTGGGTTAAGTCCCGCAACGAGCGCAACCCTTATCCTTAGTAGCCAGCAGTAAGATGGGCACTCTAGGGAGACTGCCGGGGATAACCCGGAGGAAGGCGGGGATGACGTCAAATCATCATGCCCCTTATGAATTGGGCTACACACGTGCTACAATGGCGTAAACAAAGGGAAGCAAGACTGTGAAGTGGAGCAAATCCCAAAAATAACGTCTCAGTTCGGATTGTAGTCTGCAACTCGACTACATGAAGCTGGAATCGCTAGTAATCGCAGATCAGAATGCTGCGGTGAATACGTTCCCGGGTCTTGTACACACCGCCCGTCACACCATGGGAGCCGGAAATGCCCGAAGTCAGTGACCTAACCGAAAGGAAGGAGCTGCCGAAGGTGGAGCCGGTAACTGGGGTGAAGTCGTAACAAGGTAGCCGTATCGGAAGGTGCGGCTGGATCACCTCCTTTCTAAGGAAGAAAAGTAAGGGTTTGGTTTACTGTTTAGTTATTATAAAATGATAACTGATAACTAAAAAAATGCTGGTGGCGATGCGGATAGGGGAAACACCCGTACCCATCCCGAACACGACGGTTAAGACTTATCCGGCCGATGGTACTGCACTGGAGACGGTGTGGGAGAGTAGGTGGCCGCCAGTTTTAAGGGCTTATAGCTCAGCTGGTTAGAGCGCACGCCTGATAAGCGTGAGGTCGGTGGTTCGAGTCCACTTAAGCCCATTGGATAATCCTACAGAAGAGGAAAAGGAAAAGTCCACTTAACCCCATTTGGATAGTGATTCAATAATAAAAATGCTTGACAAAACAGGCAGAAAAGTTTATTATTGAATGGCTGTCCAAAACAGCCGGATGAAAAATGGACAAAGAAATCAATGATAATAACGTTGAGTTCATGAAACATCCAGTGTACCTTGAAAATTTCACATGGAAGAGAATAATAAATAAAAGATTAAATCTCAAATATTTATTATCAGACATCAGAAGCAGGAAAGAAGAAACCACAAAGTGGCGGAATCCGACTGCAAAACGAGAACCAAGAATAATAAAACGAAATTAGAAGAATCGAAAGATTCAGCGGACCATGCACAATACAGCTACATTGTGTATGATACAAAATGCTGAGAAGCTGTGTGGAAAAGTTGGGCAGACGTGCTTACAAAATACTAAGTTCGTGAGATACCTCACTAAGTATTTTGCATGTATCGCACATAAGCGACCCAAATACGGTCGCTAAGTGCTCATAACGACATAGCCAGGTCAAGCAAGAAAGAGCACAGGGCGGATGCCTTGGCACTGAGAGCCGAAGAAA
>CAMWNP010000136.1 GCA_947175645.1 uncultured Porphyromonadaceae bacterium | reverse complement strand
AAACGATTACCAGGAGCAGTATTGCGGAGGCCGGAGCCCTCCGCTCCATCCCTGGACAATATCAAGGCAAAGGAGCGGAAGTCTCCGGCTTCCGCCATCCCCTTGAACGGTTATCCTGGTACGCAAGGCGGAGGTCGGAGCCCTCCGCTCCATCCCAGGGCAATATCAAGGCAAAGGAGCGGAAGTCTCCGGCTTCCGCCATCCCCTTAAACGATTACCAGGAGCAGTATTGCGGAGGCCGGGGTCCGCCTCTCCATCCCTGGCAATATCAAGGCAAAGGAGCGGTTAGAAACCCCGGGCCTCAGCCCGGGGAGTGGAGGAGAGCAGAGGAAGCGTCCCGGAAGGACGCTATTGTTCTTCCCCCTCCACACCCATCACATCTACACAGAGTTTGATGAAAATTTGCAGGATTCACAAATAATCACTATCTTTGAATTAGAAACACTAATTGATATTTACCATGTTCTCAGGAATTGTTGAAGAAGCCGGAAAGGTAACCGCCATCCAGCGCGACGGAGGTAACATCCACCTGACCCTCACCTGCTCGTTTGTCGACCAACTGAAAATTGACCAGTCCGTGGCCCATAACGGCGTATGTCTGACCGTTGTAAGCATTGCCGACGGGAACTACACCGTAACCGCCATTCAGGAAACCCTTGACCGCAGCAACCTCGGACTCCTCAAGGAGGGTGATGCCGTGAACCTTGAGCGCTCCATGCTCATGAACGGACGCCTGGACGGTCATATTGTCCAGGGGCATGTCGACACCACAGCCGTTTGCACCGCCATTGAGGATGTTGACGGCAGCCGCTATTTCAAGTTCGAGTATGAGGCTGACCCGGAAATGATCCGTCGCGGCTACGTCACCGTGGAGAAAGGCTCCGTGACCGTAAACGGTGTGTCGCTGACCGTCTGTGACAGTGAGCCGGCAAGTTTCCGTGTGGCAATTATCCCTTACACCTTCGAGCACACCAACTTCCGCGATATCAGGGTGGGGAGCAAGGTCAACATCGAGTTCGACATCATAGGCAAGTACCTTGCCCGGATGATGGAGTTCAGTAACAAATAATCCGTCAGCCGTTAAGTCTATGGCAGTTCTACCACCTCTGGCCGAAAGGATGCGCCCCGCCACGCTTGATGATTACGTGGGGCAGACCCATCTTGTGGGTCCGGGTGGAGTGCTCCGCCGCATGATTGAAAGCGGACAAGTGGCCTCGTTCATTCTGTGGGGACCCCCCGGGGTGGGTAAGACCACACTTGCCAAGATTATTGCAAATACCACTAAGTCAGCCTTTTACACCCTCAGTGCGGTCACGTCGGGGGTAAAGGATGTGCGCGAGGTGCTTGACCGCTGCAAGGCTGATGCCACAAGCATGTTCTCGCAGGGTCGCCCCATTCTGTTCATTGACGAGATCCACCGTTTCAACAAGGCTCAGCAGGACAGTCTGCTCGGTGCCGTGGAAAGCGGAACGGTGACACTGATTGGGGCTACCACGGAGAACCCGTCGTTTGAGGTGATACGTCCGCTGTTGTCACGCGCACGGGTTTATACTCTCAAACCCCTGGAGGCCCCCGAACTGCGTACCCTCCTTGATTCAGCCCTGAAAACAGATACACTCCTGTCAAAGACCGAGGTGAGGGTGGAAAGCACTGACGCACTGTTTCGCTTTGCCGGCGGTGACGCCCGCAAACTGCTGAATATCATTGACTTGCTCTATCAGTCGATAGGCCATGGAGAACCGCTGGTCATATCTGACCGCATAGTGACCGAACGTCTCCAGGAGAATCCCGCAGCCTACGACAAAGGGGGCGAGATGCACTACGACATCATCTCCGCCTTCATAAAAAGTATCCGTGGCAGCGATCCGGATGCCGCCGTCTACTGGCTCGCCCGGATGATCAACGGGGGTGAAGATCCGGAATTCATTGCCCGACGGCTCGTGATCCTTGCCGCGGAGGATATAGGTCTGGCCAATCCAAACGCTTTGCTCATAGCCAACACCACTTTTGATGTGATTAAAAAAATAGGTATGCCGGAAGGGCGGATTCCCCTTGCCGAATGTACGGTCTATCTCGCCGCGAGCGCCAAGAGCAACTCCGCCTATATGGCCATAAACAATGCCATGCGCTATGTGGAGCAGACCGGTGACCTCCCCGTGCCGTTACATCTGCGCAACGCACCCACATCGCTCATGAAAGATATGGGCTACGGTGCGGACTACAAATACGCTCATGACTATCCCGGGCACTTCGTGCAGCAGCAGTTCCTTCCTGACCGTGCCACCGCCGAGCGATTCTGGCATCCCGCCGATAATCCCGCCGAGCAAAAAATGGATCTTCTCCAGCAATCCCGCTGGCAGGGGTATAAGTAAACCGCTTGTCCGTCTCTCCATCCCTGGACAATATCAAGGCAGAGGAGCGTAAGTCTCCGACTTCCGGCATCCCCTCAAACGATTACCCGGAGCAGTATTGCGGAGGCCGGAGCCCGCCTCTCCATCCCTGGGCAATATCAAGGCAGAGGAGCGGAAGTCTCCGGCTTCCGCCATCCCCTCAAACGATTACCAGGAGCAGTATTGCGGAGGCCGGAGCCCTCCGCTCCATCCCTGGACAATATCAAGG
>CAMWNP010000135.1 GCA_947175645.1 uncultured Porphyromonadaceae bacterium | reverse complement strand
ATGTGAAGTACATATGTTGACAGCTCCATGCGAGCAATACATGTGAAGTACATATGTTGCGACAACTCATGTTGACCATACTCGTGACAATACATGTTCACCATCTAGTGACACACATGTGAACAACGCATGTATGCAAAAATAACTTCGCATGACTTAGAAAATACTATATGATTCACCACAAGCAGCTGTTGTGATGTCAGCAGCACTAATTCCAGTAGTATCTCCTAAGTTACTTCGAGATGCAAAGCTGGTTGGATACGATTTTGGCGTGTATCCTAGTCCACCATTGAATCGTCTGCCTTTGCCGTAGACAAGTTCACCATTACGTTTTTGTACTCGAATCGTAATGCCCATAACGATGTTGAAGAAGATAAGGACTGCTGTGACTATAATCAATGCAAGGATTGCCTTTCGAACTCCACCCCAATTGCGGGTACAGAACTTCTCAACTTCATTCTTCTCAGATTCAGTCTTTTCACCTCCGCATAAGCCCCAATAGAACTTATTGAGTGGTGATGATGGTGGAAGTATCTGACGAGAATTCCGATAGCCTTCTTTACTCTTCTTCTGCTGCAATTTCTCAAATGATTTAGCACGCTTCTTCATTGCCTTGTTTTGTTTCTTATTATTCTCTTTCGGTTGTATTGTGAAATTTTCCATTTCATTACCTGAAGAATCGGAATTTGATGGTCCGAAAGGATATGTGGTTGGAACAATGGATGGTGGTGCTATTCTAGAGTTGAACAAAGAACCTCTTGGTCGTGTGATCGTTCCATATGGGTTTGCAGAACCATAGTCAACCGATGAGCTAACACCAGCGACTTGCTCAGTCATAGATTCAGATACTGGTCCAGTTGCATCTTCGAGAGTTGGAGCAGTATCAGTTGCAACAGTGTTTTGCATTGCATCTTCAAGAGCTTCGACCTTGTCAAGCGTTGTTACAGGAACTGTTGCTGGTGATGTAATTATTTCGGATTTATCTTTCGTGACTTCTTCGACTGGTATGGTGTCCAGTTGTCCGACGAACAAGGGAATGTTCGCAGGTTTCTGTACAAAATTAGTTTCAACAGGTTGGGCGAGCCATTCATTGTTGTTTGTAATAACACCTGGAGCTATTCGCATTTTCGAAATTGTAAAATCAAAAATATGGACTGCTAAGAATCGATGCATTATGCAAATTGTTACAGTATTATTTTTGCTTATCCCATGTTCGTAGTGTTGTTGATGTACATGTGCTTTTTATATTGCATGTCGACCATCGGGCGAACAGTACATGCATGCGATGTATGTGAACAGTGTATGCTTACATTGCATGCGAACAGTACATGTGATGTACATATGCTTACATCTATGTCGACACTCTGGTGAACAATATGTCTATAACGCATGTGAACAACATGCAAACAATACATGTCCAGACTTACGCATGAACAACATATGTGAGCAGTGTATGTGTCGACATCAAGTGTGATGTACAAATGCTTACGATGTATGTGAACAATACATGTGAACAACATGCGGACAATACATGTACACCACATGCGGACACATATGGTAAGCATCATGCTTACAACACCATTGCACACATGCACCTGCATACACACGACAAAAATAAATGTTGATTCAACACATTAGAATATCATACCATCATGAACTTTGCCGCCTTTCAATCCAACTGCGGAATTGGTTGGAACACTACCATAACCCTTATTTAGTTTGCATAACCACATGACCAATCCGACGAAGATGATGATGCCAACAATTACGCAAACAACACATGTAGTCTTCTCGGATGCAGACATCTTCTTACCTGGAGAACTGCAGAATGATTCGCAAACAATTTCAGAACCTCTCAATCCTGGAATGTCATATCCGGCGAACCCTTCTTTGCATCTACGATTCAAGTTGTTGAATCTTCTACGAAATGTTTCAACACTACCAGGTTCAGGTGTGACTTCAGCAGCTGCTGGTACGTCAGCAGCTGCAGCCAACTCTGGTGTAACAACTGGTTCTGCTGCTGGTGTAACATCTGCAGGTGGTATAGCAACTATTTCACCATTCTCATCACCGAGGTATTGGTACAATGGTACTTGATATGGTTGACCCATGATTGTTGCTGGATTGCGATAATCTAAGCTCCAACGTGGTCTGTACATAGCACCTGTGACGTTCGGCTTAGAAACTGGTTCTAATCTTGGAGGTTCAAATGAATTTGGCAGAATTCCTAATGTTAAATTCTTGCCTTGTATCGAGTTAGCAGAAGGGTTCTCACTGTATGGTGATTCATATGTTTGATAAGTATCAATGCCACCAACGGCATTAAGGTCTTTCATCCATGGTGTTGTAGTAGTATATTTAGGACTGCTCATTTTTCGAAGAGAGTAAACAGAAAAAATATGTTCTCACAATCGTGAAACTAATTAAATCAATACAATCATATTTTTGGAATATTGCTGCACGCAGTATGTTAATATTTGATGCTTAATTTCATGCAACGGATGAGAGATGTATACATGGTGAGCATTGTGTGTCGACACATAGGTCAACATGGAGTAATCGCAATGTGGTCAACAACATGTCAACACATACATGCTCACCACATCGGTGAGACATACATGTCAACACACTATGTTCATCGTACATGCGAACAGTTCATGTCAACACACTAT
>CAMWNP010000134.1 GCA_947175645.1 uncultured Porphyromonadaceae bacterium | reverse complement strand
TGTTCACCATGTGTCGACATCAGTATTGTTCACCCATATGCGGACATGAATGCGAAACAACATATGTCAGAATCATGCTGGTGAATCATGTGTCGACATGTACTAGTCACCATCGTATGTTGACCTAAGTGTTGACAGCTCTATGTTCATCATTGTATGTTGACCTAAGTGTCGACCAAGTGTGAACATGAATGCGGGCATAAATGCAAACAATACATGTGCGAACCAACATGTTCACCAACATGTTCACCAACATGCGAACACAAAAATATACATACCTCTTCAATACCAACGTTTTGCCCAATATTCTGCTTCTTCTTTCTTATCGATTTTACGAACACTGTCATTTTTGAACGTTACACGTTTGGCGTGTGATGCTTGAATCATCTGTTTGACATTCGTATCAAACACTAATGGCTGAGAATATACTGGTTTGACATTCTTCGTAACAATAGCTTCATCGAGTCTATTATTAACATCTATTGTTACATCTCGGAAGTGAGCATCACTAGTATCAGTATCATTCCATGCATCCGCATAAACCTCATATGGTACAACACATTCAGGGTTGAGTGGTTTGCGTGGTACATCTTTGACAAGTCTTCCATTCTTATATGTCAACGGAATTGTAAACGAGTTCTGTGCATCGATGTTAACATACTGTTCTGCACCCATGTTTGCATCATTGTTAACATACTTATCAGCATTCATGTTAACATTCATTTTTGAATATGTAGGATTATAGTCATTTATCATTTGTTTGGTCATCATAGTATCATAACCACCATGTAACCAAATACTTCGGTTATTATATCTTTCTGATACATCATCGTAACGAACAATCATGTCTTCATGAGCCTGGTTACGATAATAGTGTCTTGAATATGTTATGATATTTGCTACCTCCATATTCTCAAACTTTCGAAGTACAAACTCATATGCAACACATACTGCATTCTCATACTCGTTCATAATATCTTCCATACTAATGTCGATTCTACCATCAGCGTTAACAGTTAAATCATATTCAGGAAGATATCTATACCCGATTGTCAAATCATAATCACAATCTAATTCTCTACCCAAAGCAGGATGCCATATTGTTGGACCATCTAGTATAACATCACGCTTATTCAATCGTACTTGCAATTCATCATCACTATCAGAATCACGAGTTGCATCAAAGCCTTGAATGTTCCGAATGATTCTATGCCAATCGAAGCATGGACTAAAATGATCGGAATCAATACAACATTGTACACCATATGCATACAATATATTCACACAATTAATGATAAACTGTGATACAGTATCTTTGATTGATACGATACTATCATGTACATATATCGACGGGATTGCCATTCCATGATACTTATAGAACAATGCACGTTGAATCTCACCACATATTGCAATCGTTGCTACTGACGGGCAATATGTAAGAAATGGATTATAAAATTCTGTCAATATCTCTGCGAATTTGTTTGAAATAAGCATCGGAAACACAGGTGAGTATCGCTTGAACTTCAGTCTAACACAATATGTATAAGTATCACTGTACTCGAACGCAGTGCATGGGTCTGAGAAGTACAATCCTGGTCCACTAAAGCCTGGGTCAGCAGTATTCAAACGACTCATGTTGACGCCTGTGGTTAAGAATGGGAATGGATATGTATGTGAACCATTACCGAGTCCGGATGTTCCGTGATAGACATTGACGTACTTCTCATCAGGTTCGAGTTCGGATGTCTTTACAACAATTACAGTATCACTAGTTGCATAAATATCGTTGATAGATATCCAGTTAACACCTCCAAGTTGCTGATTCACTATGAACTCTCCGAATCCACCAGGTGATAGTAACACAGATGCTATCATTGCATCTACCATATCATCAGGTAAACTAGGTAATGTATACATATTGATGGTTTCATTTCCGTACACATGTTGATATGCGTCCGGATTGTAAGATTCATATGTAAACAGTTTTCTGTCACGTATGTGTTTTGCTAGATTTTCTTGACTATATTTGTCAATCGAGTTTATGTTTATATCGGCTAACGTGTCCTGAATCTCGTCAAGTGCTAGCAATGAATAAGAGGGATGAGCACGTTTGATTATTTTTATCACTCTTGATAGTGAATTACCTGGTATGTCAAGAATCTTTTGAATAAAGTCTCCACCATGTAATATCGAACTTGATTTGTTACGCATGAATATGATGAAGAACACGGCAATCAAACATATTATAATAATGATTGATATAATAATAATGGCTATCATATACGTTTATTTAATCGTTAAACATGATTTGTGAGGCTTATGTCTATTGACACATGTGAACATACATGTTTACGAGATATGTGAACAGTGTATGTCGACGCATGGTGAACATGTATGTTTACAACACATGTGGACAGTGATGTCGACACATACATGTTTGACACAAGTGCGGACAGTACATGTCGACATATGGTCAACAGATACATGCAGACACAAGTGCGGACAGTGATGTTGACATTGTGTCAACCACAAGTGCGGACAGTACATGTCGACATTGTGTCAACCACAAGTGCGGACAGTACATGTCGACATATGGTCAACAGATACATGTGAACAGTGTATGTTGACACTTGGTCAACATATGGTGGTCGACATATGGTCAACAGATACATGCGGACTGT
>CAMWNP010000133.1 GCA_947175645.1 uncultured Porphyromonadaceae bacterium | reverse complement strand
GGAGCGGAGGGCTCCGGCCTCCGCAATACTGCTCCAGGTAATCGTTTGAGTGTATAGAGGGTGTTGCAGAACCCTATTTTTGCAATATTCCAGCAAATTTTGCATCTGATAATCAAGCAATTACAAAATTGATTTTCTCGATTTCGGAGGTTCTGCAACACCCTCTGATTTATCGTAACCCCTACGCCGCCAGGCGTGAGAGAAAGGAACCCTGGAGCGTCTGAAAGACGCCGATTTTTCGTAGCCCCCTACGCCGTCAGGCGTGGGGGGGATAGCGTCCATGTTCAGGCAGGGCGTCCGGTCAAGGACGCCGATTAAGCCGGGCAGGCTTACAAAGAAATACCTATTTGATTTAATCGGCGTCCCTGACCGGATGCCATATCTTGCAAGAGTTCCTATCCCTGCACGCTTTGCTTCGCTGCAGCGTACAGGGTTACTGATAATCAACGTCTTACAGACGTTCTCTCCCTTGAAAAGGGTCATGGTTCCAACACTCATGAGCGTCTGTAAGACGTTGATTTATCGTAGCCCCCTGCGCCGTTATGCGTGCCGGGTAGTCTATTGTCTCTATTATCAGAACTTCACACCCAGAGTGACAACTATATTATTGTCTGTTGACTTGAGGTCGAACCGTGGAGCCTGGATGAACTCGTTGGCCACATTGGTGTAAGAGGTAAACGCGTGATAGGATGACGTACGCTGTTTGTTCACGTAGGCCAGATCAGCGAAGAACCCTTTGTAGCGGTAGCCGGCGCCGAGAGTCACATACTGAGTTTTATCATCCACGGTGTAGGCGGGATTCGTTCCTGAAAGATATACCTCGGTGCCGCCGTTGTAAACGCTCTTATCAACTCCTGAGGTCTGGTAGACGTAGCCCGCACGGAGCGAGAATTCAGGAGTCACACGGAACTCTCCACCCACGCGGATGGTGTTCTGAGCCTTGAAATTATTCTTGATCTCGTTGTTCTCGAAATCGTAGTTCATGTAGGAACCGCGGTCAGAGATATTCATGCTGTTGTAGGAGTCAAGTTGATAGTCAAGCGAAAGGATTCCGCGGCTGCCGATGACACCGGCCACACCGATCATCATTTTCCAGGGTGAACGCAGTTTCCATTCATAGTAGCCATAGTCAGTGTATTGGCTTTGGTTCTCATAACCGGTTGAGAAACTGAAGTTTGTGCCGGCATCGAAACTCTGCTGCAGCGAATACCATGTGGGGGTGTGGATGGCGAATCCCAGGCGGAGTTCCTGCACGGGTTTCACTATAACTCCGAATTTCATGTTGAAGCCGTTGCCCGTCACACGTTTATAGTTCGAGAGGTTGAAGTAGGCGTCGCCGTTCTGGGTTCCGTCCGCAGCGCGGTTAGGTACGCGCGCTCCTGTCAGTTCCTCATCGTAGTTCGCTTCCTGGGTGAATCGGATGTCGGTGATGCCGAATCCTATACCCCAGTAGACTATGTCAAGCACGTTTCCGCCGAAGTCAATGGCATATTCATCGATGGCGCCACGTTCGCGGACACTTCCTCCGGCATTACCCTGAGTGCCGTTCTGCCATAGTCCCACGTAACTGTTCTGACCGGCGCCGGGATTGATCAGATAACTGTTGTAGGCGAGGATGCTCAGCCAGTCGACGTTACTGTTATAGGGGTTGTAGTCCTTGGAGTCCAGAAGGTCATCCTCGGAGTAGCCGTTGGAGAAATTGGCTATGTAGTTCGACAGAGAAGTACTGATGCTCGGACCATAGTATTGACCGTTGGTGACTGCACCGAAGGAGTAGGTGCGGTCAAACGATGCGACGCGTGAGTATGACGCACCCCACGAGAAGGAGCGGAGGGTCTCACCGGAGAGGTTTACCGCCCCTATGTAGCCGAAGTTGTTGCAGTACACGTGGGTTTTGTCGTTGGTGAACGAACCCCCGTTGGTTGTCATCTTCGAGTTTGTCATGTTGAAGTCAACGGTCAGCCCTATCTCGCTCTTGCGGTAGATGCCTATACCTGCCGGGTTCTGGTTGAGTGATGACATATCGCCGCCGAGTGCGGTGAACGCACCGCCCATCGACATGAATCGGGCTGTTCCGCGGAGATCTGACTGTGATAATTGGTTGGCGTCAAATCCGCTTTGAGCCATGGCTCCCAAGGCTGCTGCTGAAGCCACTGTGGTAAGGATGAGTTTCTTCATAAATATGTAGTTGTTTCTGTTTTCTGATGATAATTCCCTGCAAGGTATTGCCCTGCTCCGGGTCACGGATGGATTCAGCGTCTGCGTCCTCCGCCTGAGCCTGCGCCGCCACGATGTCCTCCCGTGGAGCCGCCCCCTCCGAATCCTGCACCTCCGCGACGTCCACCTGAGGTGCCGAACGATGTGCCGGAATTACGGTTGGAGTTGGAGTTATTGTTGTTATAGCGGCTGCCGCCGTTGTTGGAGTTGCTGTTTGCTCCCGGACGGCGACCTCCTGAGGTTCCCTGATTGTAGTTTCCGTTGTGGTTACCTGATGAGGGTGAGATATTGCCGTTATACCTGTTGGAATTGCTTCCGGACGATGTACCGGGACGGCGCCCGCCGTATGTGGGGGCATAAGCGGGATTGTAGTTCCCTCCCTGGTGCGGACGGTGGGTGATCATACCTCCGACTGACGGACGGTAGGGGTAACTCGGACCCCATCCCCCCACGGGATAGCCCCATGC
>CAMWNP010000132.1 GCA_947175645.1 uncultured Porphyromonadaceae bacterium | reverse complement strand
GAAGTACATATGTTGACAGCTCCATGCGAGCAATACATGTGAAGTACATATGTTGCGACAACTCATGTTGACCATACTCGTGACAATACATGTTCACCATCTAGTGACACACATGTGAACAACGCATGTATGCAAAAATAACTTCGCATGACTTAGAAAATACTATATGATTCACCACAAGCAGCTGTTGTGATGTCAGCAGCACTAATTCCAGTAGTATCTCCTAAGTTACTTCGAGATGCAAAGCTGGTTGGATACGATTTTGGCGTGTATCCTAGTCCACCATTGAATCGTCTGCCTTTGCCGTAGACAAGTTCACCATTACGTTTTTGTACTCGAATCGTAATGCCCATAACGATGTTGAAGAAGATAAGGACTGCTGTGACTATAATCAATGCAAGGATTGCCTTTCGAACTCCACCCCAATTGCGGGTACAGAACTTCTCAACTTCATTCTTCTCAGATTCAGTCTTTTCACCTCCGCATAAGCCCCAATAGAACTTATTGAGTGGTGATGATGGTGGAAGTATCTGACGAGAATTCCGATAGCCTTCTTTACTCTTCTTCTGCTGCAATTTCTCAAATGATTTAGCACGCTTCTTCATTGCCTTGTTTTGTTTCTTATTATTCTCTTTCGGTTGTATTGTGAAATTTTCCATTTCATTACCTGAAGAATCGGAATTTGATGGTCCGAAAGGATATGTGGTTGGAACAATGGATGGTGGTGCTATTCTAGAGTTGAACAAAGAACCTCTTGGTCGTGTGATCGTTCCATATGGGTTTGCAGAACCATAGTCAACCGATGAGCTAACACCAGCGACTTGCTCAGTCATAGATTCAGATACTGGTCCAGTTGCATCTTCGAGAGTTGGAGCAGTATCAGTTGCAACAGTGTTTTGCATTGCATCTTCAAGAGCTTCGACCTTGTCAAGCGTTGTTACAGGAACTGTTGCTGGTGATGTAATTATTTCGGATTTATCTTTCGTGACTTCTTCGACTGGTATGGTGTCCAGTTGTCCGACGAACAAGGGAATGTTCGCAGGTTTCTGTACAAAATTAGTTTCAACAGGTTGGGCGAGCCATTCATTGTTGTTTGTAATAACACCTGGAGCTATTCGCATTTTCGAAATTGTAAAATCAAAAATATGGACTGCTAAGAATCGATGCATTATGCAAATTGTTACAGTATTATTTTTGCTTATCCCATGTTCGTAGTGTTGTTGATGTACATGTGCTTTTTATATTGCATGTCGACCATCGGGCGAACAGTACATGCATGCGATGTATGTGAACAGTGTATGCTTACATTGCATGCGAACAGTACATGTGATGTACATATGCTTACATCTATGTCGACACTCTGGTGAACAATATGTCTATAACGCATGTGAACAACATGCAAACAATACATGTCCAGACTTACGCATGAACAACATATGTGAGCAGTGTATGTGTCGACATCAAGTGTGATGTACAAATGCTTACGATGTATGTGAACAATACATGTGAACAACATGCGGACAATACATGTACACCACATGCGGACACATATGGTAAGCATCATGCTTACAACACCATTGCACACATGCACCTGCATACACACGACAAAAATAAATGTTGATTCAACACATTAGAATATCATACCATCATGAACTTTGCCGCCTTTCAATCCAACTGCGGAATTGGTTGGAACACTACCATAACCCTTATTTAGTTTGCATAACCACATGACCAATCCGACGAAGATGATGATGCCAACAATTACGCAAACAACACATGTAGTCTTCTCGGATGCAGACATCTTCTTACCTGGAGAACTGCAGAATGATTCGCAAACAATTTCAGAACCTCTCAATCCTGGAATGTCATATCCGGCGAACCCTTCTTTGCATCTACGATTCAAGTTGTTGAATCTTCTACGAAATGTTTCAACACTACCAGGTTCAGGTGTGACTTCAGCAGCTGCTGGTACGTCAGCAGCTGCAGCCAACTCTGGTGTAACAACTGGTTCTGCTGCTGGTGTAACATCTGCAGGTGGTATAGCAACTATTTCACCATTCTCATCACCGAGGTATTGGTACAATGGTACTTGATATGGTTGACCCATGATTGTTGCTGGATTGCGATAATCTAAGCTCCAACGTGGTCTGTACATAGCACCTGTGACGTTCGGCTTAGAAACTGGTTCTAATCTTGGAGGTTCAAATGAATTTGGCAGAATTCCTAATGTTAAATTCTTGCCTTGTATCGAGTTAGCAGAAGGGTTCTCACTGTATGGTGATTCATATGTTTGATAAGTATCAATGCCACCAACGGCATTAAGGTCTTTCATCCATGGTGTTGTAGTAGTATATTTAGGACTGCTCATTTTTCGAAGAGAGTAAACAGAAAAAATATGTTCTCACAATCGTGAAACTAATTAAATCAATACAATCATATTTTTGGAATATTGCTGCACGCAGTATGTTAATATTTGATGCTTAATTTCATGCAACGGATGAGAGATGTATACATGGTGAGCATTGTGTGTCGACACATAGGTCAACATGGAGTAATCGCAATGTGGTCAACAACATGTCAACACATACATGCTCACCACATCGGTGAGACATACATGTCAACACACTATGTTCATCGTACATGCGAACAGTTCATGTCAACACACTATGTTCATCGTACATGCGAACAGTTCATGTCAACACACTAT
>CAMWNP010000131.1 GCA_947175645.1 uncultured Porphyromonadaceae bacterium | reverse complement strand
ACAGTCCGCATGTATCTGTTGACCATATGTCGACCACCATATGTTGACCAAGTGTTGACATACACTGTTCACATGTGTTGTAAGCATAGAACAGTCCGCATGTATCTGTTGACCATATGTCGACCACCATATGTTGACCAAGTGTCAACATACACTGTTCACATGTATCTGTTGACCATATGTCGACATGTACTGTCCGCACTTGTGGTTGACACAATGTCGACATGTACTGTCCGCACTTGTGGTTGACACAATGTCAACATCACTGTCCGCACTTGTGTCTGCATGTATCTGTTGACCATATGTCGACATGTACTGTCCGCACTTGTGTCAAACATGTATGTGTCGACATCACTGTCCACATGTGTTGTAAACATACATGTTCACCATGCGTCGACATACACTGTTCACATATCTCGTAAACATGTATGTTCACATGTGTCAATAGACATAAGCCTCACAAATCATGTTTAACGATTAAATAAACGTATATGATAGCCATTATTATTATATCAATCATTATTATAATATGTTTGATTGCCGTGTTCTTCATCATATTCATGCGTAACAAATCAAGTTCGATATTACATGGTGGAGACTTTATTCAAAAGATTCTTGACATACCAGGTAATTCACTATCAAGAGTGATAAAAATAATCAAACGTGCTCATCCCTCTTATTCATTGCTAGCACTTGACGAGATTCAGGACACGTTAGCCGATATAAACATAAACTCGATTGACAAATATAGTCAAGAAAATCTAGCAAAACACATACGTGACAGAAAACTGTTTACATATGAATCTTACAATCCGGACGCATATCAACATGTGTACGGAAATGAAACCATCAATATGTATACATTACCTAGTTTACCTGATGATATGGTAGATGCAATGATAGCATCTGTGTTACTATCACCTGGTGGATTCGGAGAGTTCATAGTGAATCAGCAACTTGGAGGTGTTAACTGGATATCTATCAACGATATTTATGCAACTAGTGATACTGTAATTGTTGTAAAGACATCCGAACTCGAACCTGATGAGAAGTACGTCAATGTCTATCACGGAACATCCGGACTCGGTAATGGTTCACATACATATCCATTCCCATTCTTAACCACAGGCGTCAACATGAGTCGTTTGAATACTGCTGACCCAGGCTTTAGTGGACCAGGATTGTACTTCTCAGACCCATGCACTGCGTTCGAGTACAGTGATACTTATACATATTGTGTTAGACTGAAGTTCAAGCGATACTCACCTGTGTTTCCGATGCTTATTTCAAACAAATTCGCAGAGATATTGACAGAATTTTATAATCCATTTCTTACATATTGCCCGTCAGTAGCAACGATTGCAATATGTGGTGAGATTCAACGTGCATTGTTCTATAAGTATCATGGAATGGCAATCCCGTCGATATATGTACATGATAGTATCGTATCAATCAAAGATACTGTATCACAGTTTATCATTAATTGTGTGAATATATTGTATGCATATGGTGTACAATGTTGTATTGATTCCGATCATTTTAGTCCATGCTTCGATTGGCATAGAATCATTCGGAACATTCAAGGCTTTGATGCAACTCGTGATTCTGATAGTGATGATGAATTGCAAGTACGATTGAATAAGCGTGATGTTATACTAGATGGTCCAACAATATGGCATCCTGCTTTGGGTAGAGAATTAGATTGTGATTATGATTTGACAATCGGGTATAGATATCTTCCTGAATATGATTTAACTGTTAACGCTGATGGTAGAATCGACATTAGTATGGAAGATATTATGAACGAGTATGAGAATGCAGTATGTGTTGCATATGAGTTTGTACTTCGAAAGTTTGAGAATATGGAGGTAGCAAATATCATAACATATTCAAGACACTATTATCGTAACCAGGCTCATGAAGACATGATTGTTCGTTACGATGATGTATCAGAAAGATATAATAACCGAAGTATTTGGTTACATGGTGGTTATGATACTATGATGACCAAACAAATGATAAATGACTATAATCCTACATATTCAAAAATGAATGTTAACATGAATGCTGATAAGTATGTTAACAATGATGCAAACATGGGTGCAGAACAGTATGTTAACATCGATGCACAGAACTCGTTTACAATTCCGTTGACATATAAGAATGGAAGACTTGTCAAAGATGTACCACGCAAACCACTCAACCCTGAATGTGTTGTACCATATGAGGTTTATGCGGATGCATGGAATGATACTGATACTAGTGATGCTCACTTCCGAGATGTAACAATAGATGTTAATAATAGACTCGATGAAGCTATTGTTACGAAGAATGTCAAACCAGTATATTCTCAGCCATTAGTGTTTGATACGAATGTCAAACAGATGATTCAAGCATCACACGCCAAACGTGTAACGTTCAAAAATGACAGTGTTCGTAAAATCGATAAGAAAGAAGAAGCAGAATATTGGGCAAAACGTTGGTATTGAAGAGGTATGTATATTTTTGTGTTCGCATGTTGGTGAACATGTTGGTGAACATGTTGGTTCGCACATGTATTGTTTGCATTTATGCCCGCATTCATGTTCACACTTGGTCGACACTTAGGTCAACATACAATGATGAACATAGAGCTGTCAACACTTAGGTCAACATACGATGGTGACTAGTACATGTCGACACATGATTCACCAGCATGATTCTGACATATGTTGTTTCGCATTCATGTCCGCATATGGGTGAACAATACTGATGTCGACACATGGT
>CAMWNP010000130.1 GCA_947175645.1 uncultured Porphyromonadaceae bacterium | reverse complement strand
TCATCTTCCTGATAGTTGCCACTGTCAATAATGGCAAGGATAGGCTCGGTTGCCTTGCTGGCGGAGATAATAAGATAACCGTTGTTATCCTCATAGTTGACCACATACATAAGAGTATCGGAAAGTGCACGGCTTGTGGTGGAAACGATGGCACTGATGTTGGACTTATCGACTTTCAGCGCTGTTGAACGGGAGGAAGAACCGACGTTTGACGCATATTGGTCGGCGATGGAAATTGCATCATCAATGGTTCGTTTACTCATCACATTTGACAATTCATTGTCACAAAAATCCAACTTGGGTTCATCAGATGAACATCCGGTGAACAAGGCTGCAAGAATAATGCCTGATAATATTATCCTTTTCATGTTAATTGGTTTTGTGGCAAAACGAATTGAAACAATTTTCACAAATATAATGATAGATTCTTATAATTCCAAATTATTTCAGAACGTTTTACCGGTTAATGATTAAAAATTTAAAAAAATTGAATTTTGTTATAGGGAGATGTAGCCGATGTAGGTTTTCCCGTCAGTTACGAAGCGCAAAGTGTAGTCGCCTTCCAGGGAGAAGAGGAATGTGGCGAAGTCCATGTCGTTGATAAACGAAGCCAGGCATAGTTCACCTGACTGGTCATACACATCAAAGGATATGATGTCAGATGTCTCTACTCCGGGGATATTTACACCATTCTCAGAACTGATGGTGCATGTTATCGGGCGCACGGGGAGTTTATGACGTGGAAATTCTTCCGGTTCCGGATCTTCACCGGGAATTAATGGAAGTCTTACATCATCCGCCCGCAATTGAGCAGCCGAGAACAAAAGCGCGAAAATCAGAATCAGTTTTTTCATAACAGGTCGTTTTTTTGTTCAGGCAAATGTAACAAAATTGACCTCTAAATAAAACATATTTTACCCTCCGAGATGCATTTTCGCACAATTTTCGCACAAATATTACGAAATTCAAGCATAATGCAATAAGAATGTAATCAATGTGTAATTTTTACAGTTTCTTTATCAGCATGTCTACATTAGCAACAGAGACTTTTTTCTCAAAAATCTTGCTCCCCAATATCATCCTGCGTTGCGAAATAGTACCTTTGCTCCTGCTTAAAAGTATAGTCATCTGGGTCGGGGTGATATGACACTTGATGAGGATAGCGGTGTGAAGTTCCTCCTCGGTAAGTTTTCCGTTTGTCAGCAATCCAAGGACCTCAATAAACCCGGGACTTGCCTTCAGGACCACATTCTCCAATTCTGTCCACAGGGGACTGTCAAATGGAAGCATGCGTTTCTCCCTAAGGTAAGCCATCAGATTCTTATATGCGATGGATTCACGGATAACATCTTCCAGAATCTGTCCCTTGTCAATATCCTCTGCATTCAGTTTTTGTAAAATTATCTCCTTGGTGCTGTCGGTGGTGCTATCAGTTTTCTCTTCAGAAAGTGAATGTGAAAGGCGTTCTCTCAGTGTCGCTATTTCATTCTGGAATTCCAGAGTTTGTATTTTTCTGTTTTTCAGTTTGATTTTCTGATAAATAAGTACACCGGATACTATAAGAATCAACATTGCCGCCACAAGCAAGGCGAAGTAACTGACTGAAAGTTTTTTCTCACTATCAAGTCTTTCTCTTTGCTGTACTGAATAATTGTAATATGAGTTATTGATGAAAATCTGAGTTTCTGTGTTGCGCTTCATCAATCTGTTCATATTCATTGTGTATTTTCTGATATACGATCTGACGGAGTCATCAGGAATTTTGTTTTTGAGGACATCCGAGAGCAAGACATTATAACCTCTTACCTTATCCCGATTATTTTTGGAACTGATCAGTTCCATTGCATAGCGATAAGCGGAGTCGGGCATATTTGCCTCCCGATAGATTTCTGCCGCTGAGGCAAGCGCATGGTTTCTTATTTCAGGCTCGACTTTATATACAATATTATTTATAAGCATCACAGCCGAATCAATCCGGTTTTTCCGGTATTTTACACGTGCTATATTCAGATTCTGTTCTGCCATGATCTTTGGATAGGCATCTGCCAATTTCATAACCTCCCGATAACATTTTTCAGAAGAATCATAATTATCTTTCTTAAGATAAACGTTACCCAGACTTATGTAGTCATACATCAGGTTCAGTGTATCTGAACACACGGAGTCGCATTGGATAGACTTCCTGAAGGCGTCAATCGATTCGTCGTACAGACAGGTTGCAGAAAAGATATGACCGATGTATGCCAGCACTTTGGCTCGGAGTCGCGGATTTCTGTCCTCCGGGATCAGGTCAAGGGAGTTGTGGTAGTACTCCAGAGCAGTGGGATAGTCACCGATGTCGTTATAGACTCGTCCGGCATAGTATAGGACTTCGGGATAGTTGACTGAACGGGGGTTGTTCTCGGCATAGTCCAAGGCGAGTCTCAGCAGCGAGTCGCCGGTGTGGGTTATGAAAAGTTTATCTTTTGCCTTGATCGTGAGGTAGCGGTGCAGAAAGAGGTCGTGGGCCGAGAGGTTCTGCTCCGGGATGCTGTCAAGGATGGTCAGGGCCTGCCTGGGAAGTGAGTCGGCAAGCAGTTCGGCCCTGCGTATGGCGGGGTCAGATGCTGTGTGACGGCAGCCGGCGAGCAACAGTAACAGTGTGGTCGATATGATCAGAATAATCCTCATTCCGCAGATTGGGTTCCTGCAAATGTAAGCATTTTTGGTGAGGTTACAAAATCAAATCCTCTGATTTTGAGTTTTCTGTCGGGGGTGGATGGGGGGTGAAAGAGATGGAAATGCTTGCGTGATTTAATCGGCGTCCTTGCCCGGACGCCACT
>CAMWNP010000129.1 GCA_947175645.1 uncultured Porphyromonadaceae bacterium | reverse complement strand
TGTTGCAACATAGGTTGTACTTGATGTTGACCATGTATGTTGTTGCAACATAGGTTGTACTTGATGTTGACCATGTATGTTGTTGCAACATAGGTATACACATAGTCAACACTCATGCTCGACACAAAAATAAACAATTCAATCTTTGCTTAATATGCGTTCATAATGTTTGTAATTCAAGTTCACCATTCCAACGTCATCATTAGTACCATCTATTACAAAGTCATCATTGGTATGTATGCCATACTCAGTTGTATCAACTTCGGGTTCAAGTGCATTAGTATCTTTATTATCAAACTTACCATAACTGTCTAAAATATCTGTTCTACCCCGAGGTGCTAAGAATCTAGGTGTAGCGTACATTCTTAATATTGTTTCTGTCCGTTCTCGTATAGCCTTTCGCTTCGCTTCATATCTACGCATACGTTCTTGACGCAATCGGTACTTAGTAATATTCTTTCTTTGCTGCTCGCGTTCCTCTCTCGTCATTGGTGTATAGACTCTGTAATCAGTACCTGTAAACTCATTGTTAGCAACACTTCTATCAGGTGTTCGGTACACATTATTGATTGCATTAGTATCATCCTCCGAAGTAACATAATTGAATGCGTTTGGTGGGTTGATACTAGTATCTAAAGTATGAAACCTGTTTAGCAATGACTTGTTCGCACGATGGAACTGCCCATTGGTCACATGAATGCCTCGCAATGGATTAATTACATCGAAGTTGTTTGTATCAATTGATTCAACGATTGGCAACCTATTGATGCCACCATTATCCATTACATCACCGTCTTCAGGTGCTGTGAACATATGTAACTCCTTACGATTTCGAAAGTCAGCTTCATTAGCATATACCTCACCAAATCTGGCAGCCCTCAGTATTGTCTTATACTCGTTGAACTTAGACATGTTGTCATAGTGGTAAGAATTGAACAGTAGAACAGAATCATAATCCGTAATTACTCCGACAATGATTCTAACCCCAAACTTCGAATCGAGTGATACATATTTTTTGAACTTAATCGGTATTGCTGACTTACTATGTTCAACACCATCTTCGAAAATGTTATAGTACGACAGTTCATCGTCACCAAATTTGATTGCATTTGTGTTGATGTACACATTCTTACCTATTGGTACCCTACGCACGTTAGCATGTTGATACAAACAATTATCTTTCAGCATCCATATCGAACGCGATAGACGTTCACGAATGAATAGTAAATTCCCATCGGTTGCTGAGAATATGTCAATCTTGATGAAGTCGAACTCGAGTGCAGTAACGTAACCTTCACGGTCAAATATTTCTCTCAACCCTTTGCACAACCCGATTAGGTAGTACTTGACACAGTAAATATTCTTATTCATACCAGTTGTATCATCCGTTGTTGGAACAATATAACAGTCACCATATACTATTCCATATGTTCCTTCAACATCGGATGGTATGATATAGATTGATGACCTGAATAGTTTCGAAACACCGTCTAAGTTTTCGACAAGTTCATCTTCAGCTTCATATGTTACAGAACTTATTCTGATTCTACCATCGAGTCTAGCAATAATGTCAGAAGCAGCTTCATCGAAATTGGTTTGCAGCCCATCATAATCATTCGTTTTGATGTATGGCATTATATTACTTTCGGGTGGTGTACTGAAGACTGTTACATATATGTCTTTGCCTGGTGGTAACGTCTTGAAGTTAGCAATACATTCTTTAGCATTAGTTCTTCGACCAACGTTAGGTCTTGATAGGAACTTAATCGGCGAAGTATACTTAGAATTCATGTAGTTTATGAATATGTTTTTGCCATTCTGGACCACTGTGCTTGGTAATGTACAATCGTCATTCATATTGATTGTACATGTTTGGTTATTACCCTTGATACCATTGTATGTAAAGAATGCATCTCTAACTCTCGGGAGTCTGATTCTAGACACAGTTTCAACGGCATCATTCAGGTCTTTATCAGTCTTTTCTACAAGCTTCTTAACCATATCTTTGAAACCATCAGATGCAAAGAACTTGTAACAATATAGGACTGCATCTTGGAATGTAGGATTAGTAATCTTCTCGGTGTATATCAAGTAGTATGCACTAATGTCGTTGAATCCCTTAACATCATTATGTTCAGCTTTGCAATCTCTAACCCAATTTGTTGCATTGAATGTATCAGCATTGATTCTGTTAATCTCATCTAGGCAGGCCTTGAATTTGCCACCTTCATCTTCAGCTTCGTTGTTTAAGTCTGTGATTATAGGCATCCATGTGTTGAGTAAAGTGTTTAACGTTTTTGCGCTATTGACTAAGTAATTACCACATCTTACCATAGAGTTTTCAATCGCTATGCGTTGAATGTTATGCAATGGTAGTATGCTCGGGCTGAAGTGTATAAGGTTGGTTAGTTCTGTGATGATTCTCTGTATGCCACTGTATTGATTGCGATATAGTTGAACATATAACTTTTCAGGATTTGATAACAGTCTATAGCGTGCAGCATCTTGTTCGAGATTTATGTTATCAAGACTGTCAAAATCTATTTTTGCACCACCTTGCAACATTGGTCTTCTATTCGAAAAGTGTATGATGGTAAGGATAGCCATAGCAAATATAACAACTAACACCAAAACTAATGTAATTACTGTAACAATTGATTTATCCATTTTATTGCTAGCAAGTTCATCTGCACTTCACGTTTGATTTAGATGTGAGCATTGGGTGTCAACACTTATGTTGACCATGTTGCGACTGCTCCATGCGAGCCTATGTTGCGACATACAATGTTGACAACATCGCGACATATGTATGTTGACCATGTTG
>CAMWNP010000128.1 GCA_947175645.1 uncultured Porphyromonadaceae bacterium | reverse complement strand
CCCCCCCCCCCCCCCCCCCCCCCCCCCCCCCCCCCCCCCCCCACCTGAGTCATTTTAAACATGCAATAGGCAACAAGCGAAGCTTGAAGAAACGAGCTTCGGACGAAGTCCTCAGGTCTCGCAAAGCGAGCCGTTGCGCAGTTTCAAAAATATATGCAGTTAGAATACATTGTTACCACCATCGTCACCACTGTATGTGTAACCTGAACTGTAATAGTCTCCTTCATCACCAACATTGTTCGCAACGGCACCAGCATCAATACCTGAGCTAATAGCTTCGTAAGCATTGACGAACTCTTGATTGATTTTGCTAAGTTCCATGTCTTGCCCATAGTGCAAGTCAGCTCTGCCAACACTCAATGTATCATCGCTTTGCGAGATGTATAAGAAGAGATGGTTATGGTCATCCGTGAATATGTACTGAGTTGCAGCAAGCATAGCAGCTTTCATATCTTCGGTGAATGTTCTGAAGTTATTAATCTTCTGAGCTGCTCCTTTGTTGAGAACAACAAGGTTGTTGATGAGACTCTTGTCATTGATTAGGTCGATTGTATGCAAGAATATGCAAACAAGTACACCATAATGTCTACCTCGAGTTAGTATGTCAATGATGAGGTTCTTGTATGCATCACTAATCTTAGCCTGTTGACCATTGTAGACAACCTTCTGTTGCTTCGAACGTAAGTCATTCAACTCCGCAGATACATCATCTAGCATCAACAACACTCTTGGTTCAGGTGATACAAGTGCAGAGAGTATGTTCATATCCTCTATGGTAAGCTTCTTGGTACCCTTTGTGCTAGCTAGGTCCAATATAAGCTTAGTTAGAACATCTATGTAGAATGCCTTTGAGTCATTGTTTGCACATTCGCGTGCATCATTCTCGTTGTAGTTCTTGGATAGATACAACTCTTGCTGCTCCTTCTGGATAGCCTTACGTTTCGCATTGAGTTGGTTGATGATGTTGGTAGCTTCGGACTGTCCGCATAGAGTGACAAGTACGTTGGTAAGCTTTGTTTCATTAGCATAGAATGCGTCATGATTCTCTGTAATCTCTTTCCAGATACCATATAGATTCTCGAATGTAGGCTTACGTCTGAATGCTTTCGGAATCTGTGACAATGAATCGTCAGTAATTGTTTCAGAGGTCGCAGTTACATAATATATGTTTGTACACATCTTGCTGAATTTGTATATAATGTCAATGCATAGTGTGGTCTTGCCACAACCACTAGTGCCGACGATGATGTAAGGTTGTGAGTTGAACTTGAATATGTCTTCAATACTCTTCTGCTCGATAGTGACGACCTTATCTTTGACTGATATCTCTTGCTTACGGAAGAATGTAGCCATTGTGTGAGTGTGTTAATTTGGCACAAAAATGTGTTTATGCAGGTGGTTTAACAAACGCTGGTCTACCATTGCGTGTGCCTTTTGTAAATCCGGATGGTAACACATCCGGTAAAGTTGCCTCGTTAGCAGGACTGTAATATACTGTTTTTAATGAAGTACAGCCAGTGAACATACTTGTATGTCTTGATGCAATTACGAAGTTAGGATTGGAAAGGTCTAATGTTTGCAAGTTAGTGCAATTTTGGAATATAACATTCATATTTTCGACCTTACTCGTATCGAAGCTGGAAAGGTCTAATGTTGTTAATGAGCTACAACCATAGAACATCGTACTCATATCTTCAACACTACTAGTATCGAAGCTGGAAAGGTCTACTGATGTTAATGAGCTACAATTATAGAACATACCACCCATATCTTCAACACTACTAGTATCGAAGCTGGAAAGGTCTAATGTTGTTAATGAGCTACAACCATAGAACATCGTACTCATATCTTCAACACTACTAGTATCGAAGCTAGATAAGTCTAATGATTGCAAGCTAGTGCAATCAGAGAACATAGTACTCATATCAATAACATTTCGTGTGTTCCATCCGGATAAGTTGAGTGTTGTCAACACATTGCAATTATTGAACATAAGATGCATATTAGTAACAGTACCCACTTGCCATAATGATAAGTCGAGATTGGTGATTCCTGTGTTACTACTACATAAACTTATAAAGCTCTTATCATGTTCTAACGAGTACAACTTCATATCGAAATGTTGATAATCATTCTTAACCCATGATTGTTGATCAGCCATATCGAATTTGAAATTATCTGGAACAGGTTTGTAAACAGTATTGTTACTAACATACTCGTTGAACATCTCGTCGACAGTTCCATTGCTCGCATTACTTGTAGTGTAGAAGGACCTTTTACATAACTCTTTCAACAGTGCATCGTAACCACTCAATCTTAACTTCAATTCTTCAATACCACCGCTAGGTTGTGGGTAACCACTCGAGCTAAACATGTTATATAATACAGTCTGGTCAACAGTTGATAGTAAGTCTTTCGGGTTACTACCTGCGTAGACACCATTAGTAACTACTGATGTTTCACCGAATAGTGACGAGTATGTAACTACTCCTTCATTAACACTCAACTGGTTATTGACTGGTTTACCAGCAACTGTTACTACATAGTTACCAACATGTTGGAATGTAATAGCAGTAGTACTTTCACTACCAGCCTCGCAGACCAACACATTAACATTTGGTTTACCTTCACTGACTAACTCTAATTGTAGAGTTGTCATGTCGACCACAAGGTCGTCACCAATATCTTTAAACAACTTCAGCGCAGTCGGATCGTAACCACTTGGTATGCTGGACTCATCAATAATATTCGTGTAAGTATCTCCATTCTTCGAATAGAAACTAGTTGTAGTTCCATCAACATACACATATAAACTACTCGGTGTAACAGTACCATCAACAACATTCGTCGCA
>CAMWNP010000127.1 GCA_947175645.1 uncultured Porphyromonadaceae bacterium | reverse complement strand
TTGCTTGCGACATATATGTTAAGCATATGTGTTAAGCATCAATGCTAACATCTTGTTCATCAACATCCTCATCAACATCCTCAACTACATCCTCAACTACATCCTCATCGTTGAGCATAAGCTGGTCCTCGGATTGCCGTTGATTGTCTTTCTTCTTCTTGATGAACACTAATGCAAGCACAATTGCGAGCACGATAATAACAAATACAACAATAACAACAACGATGATTATGATGGTCATCTTCTTATCCAAACCACCTTTCTCAACCGTGGTTGGTTCACTTTTAGATGGTGAACCTGCTTGCTCACCAGACTGTGAACCCGACTGTGAACCAGATGTATCACCCGCTGGTTGCCTGTTTGTACTGCTTTCAAGCTCGACATTACTCTTCGGAATCAGAGAAGCCTCAGCAGCTGCAGTCTTAAATTCTATGTTGACCAGAACGTCGACATTATTGGATTGATTGATGTTGATTCTAGCATTCTTATTGCTGAACACGAACACATTCTTCAATATATTCAGTGCAGTCAATGATAATGAGTAGTCAATGTTGTTCGTAATAGTTTCAACAGCTTTCTCAATATTCTCAACCTTCTTCTCAATGTTCTTCGAATAGCCTTCTTCTAATGTTCGCAATATATCATCAAATGCATAGACATGAATCCAATCTTTCGCATATTCATCACCAATAGGTTTTGAAGGCTCCTTTGCAACAACCACTTGTTTCTTCACCTTGATAGCATTACCATCTTCGTCCATCTTGACATTACCATTCTCGTCAACATCATCAACTTCAACCTCCTTCGTAGTCTTTGGTATTTTTGACCATTTGTCGTATTCATCTGTTGTCAACCCAATCTTCATTACCCAATCATCGTCACAATTGTCGAGCAAGAACTTCTGCACTTGCATGTTCATAAATGCTTTTTCACCATACACCTTCTTCAATATCTCGATCGCAATCAATGGTCGCAATGTGTAACTGCATTGCTTGCAAACATACATGTAAGGATTGTTGCAAGCAATATATCTTGCATACTCGCCTGTCAGTACATTGTTAGTCCTTGCTGCATTCCATTCTTTGTACATATATTCGTAACCATTCTGGTACTCATTCAGTAAGTTACTAGCAGTTGTAATCGATGATTCTAACACGTTGATGTAACCCTTACTGTAAGCCATCAATTCAACTATAATCTTAATGAACACTATCATTTGCTTGTTGAATACACCATTTATAACCGAATTTCTGACTTTTGCAATCGCCATATCGACGACAGATGAATCCACATAACTCAGGTAACATGCAACGCCTGCATCAGTCATAGCTACAAATTTGTCAATACCACTAATTTCGAATACATTGTTGTAGTATGTGGTCAACAAGTATTGTCCAAGATTCTGCAAACGTTCTTTGATTGCATTTGCGAGTATCTCATACATATACATACCCCACTTGAGCTTGACAAATTGGTTATCCTTCACCATCTTCTTGTACTCATCGAAATTATCGTCACCACTTGATTCTGCAGATGTTATGTCAATCTTCGTTGATATGAAGTTCAGCAACCTACTTGCTTGCTCTTCTCCTTGCGGAATCAGTGTCGTATATGCTTGTTCGAATTTACTTGCAAGCGATGATGCATCATTGATTGATGACCATGTATTGAACATAGAGAGATTGACCTCATAATACTCCTTATTTTTGTCTCGAAATCGGATGTCATTCTTCTTCAAATATGTGTTGTACATCCGTTCATAGTAAGTCTTGATTTTGTTGAATATGTTCATGTCATTCTTATGGTCATCCGTTTCGGCAATAGAATTGACTGCTTCCATCTTATCTTCATATTCATTGTTAGCAGCTTGAAACTTATCATATGCTGCCTGTACATCGGACTTATATTTGTCTTTTGCGGTGATTCGACCTTTGATGTAATCGTTATAGAAGTTTGCAATATTGGCTAACGATGCTGTTGGAAATGAAGTTCGTTGTGCTTTGTCGAGATAGTTGTATGCAAGCGTAATCATGTTGAACATCTCTTCATAAACTTGTTTGGTGAGCTCTTCGTTGGTGATTGGTTCTGCGTACGTGATGCATTGATAATCGAAGTTGAAACTTGGGTTTGAGAACTCTGTCTTTGCAAGGAATGTTCGCAATACATATTCTGGATCAGTGAAGTCAGCCTTCTCATGTTCATATGTCTTTTCTTCACTCATACCACTCATCTCCGCAGATATGAGATTACTATATTTGCTCATACCATTCTTGCTCATAAGTGCTGCAGAGTATGCTGTTTCCAATACTGCTTTCATGCTGGTCTTCTGTGATATCTTAATCTTTGTTCCATTCGTACCTTCGAAGAATCCACTGATGTCATTGACTGCAATTTCTGATACTTTACCCTTAATTTCAGTCTTCTCAACAGCATCTTTTGCAACAGTTTTGCTCGTAGTCAGTGTTTCAACAGCACCGTTACGTATTAGTGTTGCAATGTAATTGTTTGTCTTAAGAGCTTCAATTGATGTTACAATACCCATTTCAAATTTAATTGTTCGCAAACATATGTTGAGCTGCATGCCATCATGGGTGTAGACAGCGTTGTAATCATGATGTGTCGACACATGGTTCGCGAGTATGTGAACAATGTATGTTTCGACATGACTGGTGTGCATGGAGCTGTCGCAACATGGTGAACATATGTATGTCGCAATGTGTAGTTCGCATGAGTGGTAGGCATGATGTGTCACAACGTGGTCAACATATATTTTTGACATGCTGTGTCACAACGTGGTCAACATATATTTTTGACATGCTGTGTCGCGATGTAGTGAGCATATGTTGTAACTATGTGGTT
>CAMWNP010000126.1 GCA_947175645.1 uncultured Porphyromonadaceae bacterium | reverse complement strand
GTGTCGCAACATGGATCAACATATGTACTTCGCATGGAGCAGTCGACATATGGGTGTCGCAACATGGATCAACATATGTACTTCGCATGGAGCAGTCGACATATGGGTCAACAGTGTTGTGATCACAATGGCATGCTCGCATTCGGCAAAAATATACATATTGACCATTCTCTATTTTTGAATCGTCGAAATGAAAATTTCACAATTCACCTTTAGAGGAATGAGCTTATCATTCACCGATAAGAAGAATTTTGTTAACGCTTATTTCATCACTCTCTCGAAGACAGAGAAGATATTCAAGAATGCTTTACCCACATTCTGCAACAATCCTATTGAGCACAATATTAAGCAAATATCTAATCCAGCACCAACACTTACGCAATACTGGGAATTGTTACAAGTCTATCCGTGTGATGTAAATGATGATGGTGAACCTACAACTGAGTACTTCGATATGGTGAATGAGAACTTCTTCCTATCTACGAACTTGCGACACATGCGAAAGATGAAACAACTACCATTGTACTTCTACCATATTGATGAACATACACACAAACCAGTACATCTACCAATTCCGATCGCCAGAGTTCATTATGCAAAAATGTATGAGAAGCATGTCAACACTGGTCCTTGCCGAAGATTGATAAGCATATTGCGAGACAGTATTGGTAACAAGCCTGTAGTAGTTCGAGGGTTCAGTTGTGGTAATAAGAACTTTCGAACGACATCAGAGTTCATCGAGAATGTGGTCAACAACCCAGCAGAGAAGTTTGGATTTGAGTACTGTTTGATTGAGATTCTGATTAACTTCCCGAATCTAAATGGTTGCTGGTGGAACAATGTGACATTCGAGAATGGTAGAGTTGTATATAATGGAAACACTATTCAACATTACATTGCTGGCAATGGTATCTACACATTGGATGACAATGAATGTGTAGATGAGTATGGTAGAGTTCAAGGTCTTACCATTTCATCTTCACCTTCTCGTAGTAGCGATGACAGTCATGACAATGTTGAACTACATAAGAAGCGAAGTTTGGAGTACAACCTTCTTGACTTCTAGCTATCAACATATATACACGTACGATGATGTCGACACATATTCTGACCATCGGGCGGACAGTACATGTAGCTACTCATGCTCACACACACTGCTCAGCATATGCTGGCATACAGTGTGAAGTACATATGCTCACCACTCATGCTGACCACACTGTCTACACATACATGCTCACCACTCATGCTGACCATATGTCTACACATACATGCTCACCACACTGTCCACACGATGATGTTGACACATATTGCTGACCATATGTCTACACATACATGCTCACCACTCATGTTGACACATATGCTCACACGATGATGCTCATACATATGCTCACTACACTGTCCACACGATGATGCTCACACACATTGTCCACATATATGCTCACCACATATGCTGACCACTCACCCCACTCAGCATACCTCACCCATCTCCGTGGATTTTAGGTTATTTTTTTCGAGTGAACTAATTAACACAGGAAAACATGGCTAAACTCGTTCTTTATGCTGGTGAACTTAAAGCTTGTGATTCAATCCTCGGAATCTTCGACGGTTCTGAACAATTCGCAATCGCAACTCCATGGTTCAACATTCCAGGAGCTAAGCCTGTAGATGCTAAGAAGTTCCTCGAATTGAAGACAATCAAAGATGGGAATGGCAATGCTATGGGTGCAGTTCTAACTTCACCTATATTGCTAGCCCGAAGAGGTAACAATCCATTCACAACCAACTTCGTTGTTGGATACACAGATGCTGCTCATCAATCCAAGAGCTATTGGATTCGAAAACCATTCAATACACCCAGACCAACCGATAAAAGGGCTAAGGTTGACATCACACCTGCAACTCGAACAGCTGCTGATGACAATCTTGTAACAATTGACTACCAACTATGTGTTGCAATGGATGTCCTACTTGTTTCTAACATCGTCGGAATCGAATTGAAACGATTCGAAGGACTACATGATGATAAGGCTTTCTTCATAACATTGTGTGAAGCTATTACAGCTGAACTCAGTAAGAAGCACAAATCCATCGGAAGCAAAGCGTTGACAATGTCTGAAGAATTCTTCAATACATTGAAACGTCCACCAGTCTATGCAGCTAATGAAATTGGTCTGAAAGTTGCATGTGCTAATCCCGAAGATGTTGATGGTTCAAGAATCAAAGGATTTTATGAAACATTCATGGACTACATCAAAGCTGCTAAGATTACAGCTAAGTTCGGAGAGTTCAATGGAGTATTGAAGAACAATGGTTATGCTGTACCTGACTTCAAGATGTTCGGCTATCAGAAGAAGGATACAGGAGAATCAGCAACAGCATTTCAAGGTAAGATGCTCATCAATGTCTTTCAACCGAATGATGAGAAGAACTTCTACATCACCAATAGAGTTGTCTCGAAGGGTAAGACAAAGAAGTATGAAGCATCCGACTTGTTCGACTTGTGGGATGCTTCTATTGAGAAGCCTGAAGCAAACAAGCGTTCGAAACAGGATGGTTGCGTCTTCCTAGTTCCAAGAATCAATTACGGATTCTATAAACAAGGTAATCCAAGCATTCAATGGCGAGCTGATAAGACAGCATTGGCTAAATCAGTTGTTGACTCTGCTGGTGATTACGAAGATGGTGATGACTTTGTACCATTAGATGCTAATGAACTGGCACAGATACAAGAAGCACCACAATACAATGCTGACGATTATTGCTAAAATGATTGTTAGACATTGAGTATTGATTTTATTTTTGCATGAACTGTCGACCACAAATGCGAACAGTACATGCGAAGTACATATGTTGACCATGTGTCGACCACAAGTGCGGACAGTATTGTTGACCATGTGTCGACC
>CAMWNP010000125.1 GCA_947175645.1 uncultured Porphyromonadaceae bacterium | reverse complement strand
ACATATTGTCTGCATTTGTGTTGTTACATGTATGGCTTGCCTATGTGTCGACATACACCGTTTGCATGTACTGTCCACATCCATGTGGCCAACATACTCAAAAACATATAGTCACATATTAGTCAACATGTGACTTAAGTATGTATGGAAATGCATTTATGACTCTGATACGTTTCGCAGGAATAGCTCCACCAGATAGTTTCAACTCCGATGGTCGAGATATATTTTTAGCATCATTCATTTCACGAATGACCGAGATATACTTATTTTCGAAATTATTTTTAACATCATCGTCATCACTATCATTGTCACTATATTCTGATTCACTATCATTCTCCTCATATATTTGTTCGAATGGATTGGTTGGAATATGTTCCTCATATATCTCTGCGTAAGGATTCTTGAACACACTATTTTGAACATTGGTCTGCTTGCTGAACTGCTCGCCAGTTGCTTCACCAGCTTGTCCAGCATCATGTACAGCAGCATCATGCTCGCCAGTAGCTTGCTCACCACTAGACTTAGCATCGATGGTTACGACTGGAATGTCAACATCATTGTCAACATCATCCTTCTTCGGAGATATGTCAATCTTATCTATCTCACCATTCTGTTCATTACCTTGTTCAACAACATCTTTGTAAATGTCATGTGTGTCACCACCTGTAAACACTTGGTTCATGACCTTATGATGCTGTTTCATCTTACCAGAACCTTTTGAACCACCAGTCATAACATTGTCAATCATATCCGAAACGTTGACACCACCTGATACAGTTGGGTTGAATGTCTCATGCATGTTCGAGATGAGCGCATCATTGATCGCATCAAATGCTGTTGCATCTTCATTTATCTCGAACTTGGTAGATGCTGGACTTTGAGCATTGTATGTTTTTGGAGATGTTTCAAGATTTTGATGTTCATCATCATACTCATCGGAGTAGTAGTCACTATAATTGTCACTATCATTCAAAGCTTCATGCATCTGCTGTGTTGTACCTTGCGGAGATTCATCAGCATATATTTCTTCGTATGGAGTTGTGAACTCTTCATTTTGGTCCATTGGCTTAGCATAATCAACAGCATCACTGTAATCACTATAATATGCTTCGGAGTACTCAGTAGCTATATTTGTTACACCATCACCAATTATAGTATCAGTGTTGTTCTCTTCAACAACAAGGTCTGGTGTTTCATTCGGTGTAACATCATCTGGACTTGCATCATGCTTATCTCCTCCGTTCAACATACGAAGTATTTCATTCTGTAACGCAATAGATCCACCTATTAAGGCCATAATTTCGAATAAGCAAAAGATGTTAAACATGACTGTATTCATGAGTGTTTCATAAACATGTTTGCTTGATGTGTGACATGTATGGGTTGTGATGTATGTAGACATGTATATGTTGCAACATAGGTTACATGACTGGTCAACATAGTGTGTCGCGATGTAGGTTACATGAGTTGTAAGCATGACTGACGAGCATGATGCGATGTAGGTTACAATGTGTGTCGCAACATAGGTTACATGACTGGTCAACATAATGTTCATCATATGTCAACATACATCGTTCACACTTGTATGTCGCGATGTGGCTCACCTATATGTCGACACATAGAGTAGTCGCGATGTGGCTTGCATATACATGTCACATCAGCATGCGATTTAAGCTTTGCTTCGTAGAAATGAACATTTTAACTACTTCGGATTTGATACAGAATCTGATGGGAACATTAGATGAACATATCAGAGACGGACATCAAATGTCAAACAATGATGACTTTAACTATTATGCTAACAACACATATAACATACTTCGCAAAAATATATGTAGTGGTTCTAGTGGAAATGATTCTATCACAGTCGAGGATGTTATCATACCACTCAACGATGCACCTCAACCTACTACGCAGACAGAGAAGCAACCCGATGATGTTGCAAAGGATGGTCAGCATACAAGTGAGCATGATGATGATGTTGCAAAGGATGGTCAGCATACAGGTGAGCATGATGATGACCATCCTAGTGAAGAAGCTGATGTAACGCCAGACTTCTTGACATTGAATAATAGCCTACACTTCTTTGACAATTCGAAGGTCAAAATCAATGTTATGACATTTGTAAGCTCCATGTACTTGCGTGCATATCGCGTAGCATTGGAAGAGAAAGGAATTAAGTGTTTCTGGATTACACCTGAGATTCATCGACTAACATTGTACAACTCATGCTTGAAAGCATGTAAGTCATACTTCTTGTTCAGTCGTATCGGAAACATATATGCGAACATAATACTTCCAACAATACGGTCATTCATCGAGCAAGCACAGAGCAAACAGTATGAGTTTTGCATATTGTTGTATGAACCTTTTGACACTGTTGTGGTCATCCCGCAGATATTAACATTACTTAATCAGTTCTACTCATTCAACATGTACTATGTGAAGCTTACATTCTCATATGATTTGCTCAAAGATATGGGTTTCAACATCATGATTTTCGAACCTATTACAAACGATATTAATGAGACAATCAAGCGGATTGTGCTAACATCGAAGGTTAATATAATTGTTGACAAATCGAATGTAGATAATAAGCAAACAGTTTTGAAACTGGTTGATGACCTTAACACTCAATTCTCACGATTGACTATTATAGATTTGTACAGATATCCATTCTCACAGTTCTGCAATCAGAAAGAAATGTCAATCACACTGCTCACCGAATCATGCAAAAATATACTTGGTGCGACATCTGAAGATTACAACTTCGTTCCAAAGTCTTGGAAGTATTTGTTGAATGCGAAGATACTCAAACCTAATCAGTTGACTGATATATTCAACTTCCGATTCGACTGAATATATTTTTGCTGTTGTTCGCATATGTGGTGAACAATGTATGTTGCGATGTGGTGAACAGTGTGTGGTGAACAATGTATGTTGCGATGTGGTGAACAGTGTGTGGTGAACAATGTAT
>CAMWNP010000124.1 GCA_947175645.1 uncultured Porphyromonadaceae bacterium | reverse complement strand
CATGTATCGACAACCATATGTTGACATACACTGTTCGCATGTATCTGTTGACCATATGTTGACACATGAATAGCATACATTTGTTTTTGCATTCTCGGAGAACTAGATGATAGTATCAAAATTAATCAGAACAATTGTATACATTCCGAACATTAAATGAATAACGATATTAATGAACAATTGCTTGATGAACCTGCAGATGATTCTATTCAACCAGTCGAAGATGTAACTGAAAATGGAACTGAAGATGTTGGTGAGCAAGAACTATCTGCACCAACACTCAACTACGAAGAGATTTACACCAATGTTACAGAACCTGTTGACAAGAATGGTTCACCTATATTCAAACAGCCTGTGAAGTTCATCGAAACTAAAGATTTGTATAAGAAGAATGTGGTTGTGACAGATGCAAACAACAATGCAGTCAAAGCAGGTATATACAACTTTGTCGACGGTAATGGTGAACCAGTACCTGACAAAGATGGTGAACCCACGAAAGTTGCTATTACTGTCAATGTCAATGATGCTAACCAGCCTGTAATGTTCAATGATGCTTATACCTTTATCGAATGTGAGTTGAATGATGCAGGCAATCCGTACATACCAAGCATGAGCAAGGGAGCTCGAATGTTCTTAATAGTGTTTGGCATTATAACACTATGTCTCACGATTGCAATTGTTGCGTATTGGGTGTGGTACCTACAAGACCATAAGAAGAGAATGGAAGAAGCTGATAAAGTTACACTTGAACGTTCGAATAAGGCTAATGATGATTTTAGAAACAGTTTCATAACTACAGATATTCGAAGCACTGAAGAAGAACGTAATAGAATGGCTGAAGAACAAGCTAACATATTGGCCAAACAAGAAGAACTTCAAGCATCTAATGATGCTGCTGATGCTTCAACCGCAAAGTCTAAAGCTGAAGCTGCTGAATTGAAAGCTCAAGCCGAAGTTCTTATGAAGCAGCGAGCAGAACAGAAGGCTGCACAAGCTGCAGCTGAGTCATTTGAACCTAATGACCCAAATATGCGAACTGAAACCTTCGCAGCCGATTATGTCTACAACACGAATTACAAGTCTATGCTTATGAATCAACTGTGGTGAACAATGTATGTGGACATATGTGCTGACCAGCCATGCGAACAGTGTATGTAACTACTCATGTCGACACATGGTGAACAGTGTATGTAACTACTCATGTCAACATCAAGTGTGAACAGCATATGTTGACCTATGTTGTGACATACATTGTTGACCATATCGCGACCACTCCATGCTAAGTACATATGTCAACATACTCATGATTACAACATGTCGACATCAAGTTCGAACAACATATGTTTACAACACATAGGTCTACTGGGTTATTTTTATCATAGTCGCAAACAAATATGTCTGACATTACTATTCTCGAACAGACTGATGAGTACATCAAATACTCAAAATTTCTAATCTTCACAGATGGGTCAGCATTATCGAATGCAGCAAATGCTGATGCTGGTTGGGCTGCTTACATTCCTTCGATACACAAACTATTCTCAAAGGAGATGGTTGGAACAAACAACCAAGCAGAACTTGAAGCAATTAGATTCGCATTGACATATGTCAATAACAACTTCGAAGAGTTGAAACACCTCATTATTGACAATGAGATTGTCCTCCGAAGTGATAGTAAGTACTCGATTGATGTGTTGACTGGTGCGAAGAATGGCAAACTGAATCTCGACAGAATTGGTTACATTCAGAATGTCATGAAAGAACTTGAAGACAAGGGTGTAACCACTACATTCATACACATCGGCGCACATACTAATAAGAAGGACTACTTCTCGAGATGTAATGACTTAGTTGATAAGGCATCACGTGCTAAAGCTTCGCGAGCGCAGCAGCGCCGAGCCTCTGGCGAGTCGTAGTTGAGATTTGTTAGTGAATGAGAAATGTCAAAAATACATTATATTTTTGCTTGGTAATCAATTAAGTGCACATACATATGAACAAACTCGGTGAGATTATCGAATGTTTGAAAGAGATTGCTGCAGATAAGCTTGATGAGTGGATAGTCAAACTTGATATGGATATTGTGTTTCCGATGAAGGTCAGATACATGAGGCTAAAGAATGGAGCTTACAACACATGCATACTATTCTTTGTGCTGTTGATTGTTACGATATTTGTAGTTATGAACTTGTTCGCATTGTACCCCAAACTCGATGAGTTATGATTTATGTTTATATTTTGCTGTCCAGACTTGTGTGAGTATACACTATCTGCATACGATGGTGAGCATGAAACTGTCACAACATGGTCAACATACATATGTCACATGAGCTGTCACAACACACGCAAGTGTTTTCATCGAGTTGTAAATGCTAACAACCGAATATGTTCGCGGTCTATTGTTTGCAAGTAGGTCAATCACGACAGTGCTAGGAAATAAGAAGTACCTTGTTGAACAAGGATTCTTCAAAAATAAATTACACCCTAAACTTGTGAAATTACTATCACAACCATCGGCTTCAAATGTTGTTAATGAAGTAACAGAGTTTTACATTATGCTCAAACCTGAATTTGGTGAGTACTTTGCAACACATATCCCAAATGCATCATTCGACAAACAACTGCAATGGTTGAGTGGTTACTTCGATGTTAAGGGATATGTTGGTGATGATGGTAGTATTGGCATATATGATAGCAATCAGTACTTGTTTGGTTGTATCACAGAACTACTTGCGAAGCACTTCATTGCTAGTCACATCAAACATGTTACTAAGAAACCTTACCTAGATGTGTATATCAATTACTATTTACTAATCATTCCGAAGCATAGTGTTGAGCAATTGAAGTTACAAGGATTCTCATCGAGACTATTGAAGTGATGTTGTTTGCATGTGTGGTGAACATATACTGTTCGCATTGTATGTTAACGGTGTGGTGAACATATACTGTTCGCATTGTATGTTAACGGTGTGGTGAACATATAC
>CAMWNP010000123.1 GCA_947175645.1 uncultured Porphyromonadaceae bacterium | reverse complement strand
ATACATTGTTCACCACACACTGTTCACCACATCGCAACATACATTGTTCACCACATATGCGAACAACAGCAAAAATATATTCAGTCGAATCGGAAGTTGAATATATCAGTCAACTGATTAGGTTTGAGTATCTTCGCATTCAACAAATACTTCCAAGACTTTGGAACGAAGTTGTAATCTTCAGATGTCGCACCAAGTATATTTTTGCATGATTCGGTGAGCAGTGTGATTGACATTTCTTTCTGATTGCAGAACTGTGAGAATGGATATCTGTACAAATCTATAATAGTCAATCGTGAGAATTGAGTGTTAAGGTCATCAACCAGTTTCAAAACTGTTTGCTTATTATCTACATTCGATTTGTCAACAATTATATTAACCTTCGATGTTAGCACAATCCGCTTGATTGTCTCATTAATATCGTTTGTAATAGGTTCGAAAATCATGATGTTGAAACCCATATCTTTGAGCAAATCATATGAGAATGTAAGCTTCACATAGTACATGTTGAATGAGTAGAACTGATTAAGTAATGTTAATATCTGCGGGATGACCACAACAGTGTCAAAAGGTTCATACAACAATATGCAAAACTCATACTGTTTGCTCTGTGCTTGCTCGATGAATGACCGTATTGTTGGAAGTATTATGTTCGCATATATGTTTCCGATACGACTGAACAAGAAGTATGACTTACATGCTTTCAAGCATGAGTTGTACAATGTTAGTCGATGAATCTCAGGTGTAATCCAGAAACACTTAATTCCTTTCTCTTCCAATGCTACGCGATATGCACGCAAGTACATGGAGCTTACAAATGTCATAACATTGATTTTGACCTTCGAATTGTCAAAGAAGTGTAGGCTATTATTCAATGTCAAGAAGTCTGGCGTTACATCAGCTTCTTCACTAGGATGGTCATCATCATGCTCACCTGTATGCTGACCATCCTTTGCAACATCATCATCATGCTCACTTGTATGCTGACCATCCTTTGCAACATCATCGGGTTGCTTCTCTGTCTGCGTAGTAGGTTGAGGTGCATCGTTGAGTGGTATGATAACATCCTCGACTGTGATAGAATCATTTCCACTAGAACCACTACATATATTTTTGCGAAGTATGTTATATGTGTTGTTAGCATAATAGTTAAAGTCATCATTGTTTGACATTTGATGTCCGTCTCTGATATGTTCATCTAATGTTCCCATCAGATTCTGTATCAAATCCGAAGTAGTTAAAATGTTCATTTCTACGAAGCAAAGCTTAAATCGCATGCTGATGTGACATGTATATGCAAGCCACATCGCGACTACTCTATGTGTCGACATATAGGTGAGCCACATCGCGACATACAAGTGTGAACGATGTATGTTGACATATGATGAACATTATGTTGACCAGTCATGTAACCTATGTTGCGACACACATTGTAACCTACATCGCATCATGCTCGTCAGTCATGCTTACAACTCATGTAACCTACATCGCGACACACTATGTTGACCAGTCATGTAACCTATGTTGCAACATATACATGTCTACATACATCACAACCCATACATGTCACACATCAAGCAAACATGTTTATGAAACACTCATGAATACAGTCATGTTTAACATCTTTTGCTTATTCGAAATTATGGCCTTAATAGGTGGATCTATTGCGTTACAGAATGAAATACTTCGTATGTTGAACGGAGGAGATAAGCATGATGCAAGTCCAGATGATGTTACACCGAATGAAACACCAGACCTTGTTGTTGAAGAGAACAACACTGATACTATAATTGGTGATGGTGTAACAAATATAGCTACTGAGTACTCCGAAGCATATTATAGTGATTACAGTGATGCTGTTGATTATGCTAAGCCAATGGACCAAAATGAAGAGTTCACAACTCCATACGAAGAAATATATGCTGATGAATCTCCGCAAGGTACAACACAGCAGATGCATGAAGCTTTGAATGATAGTGACAATTATAGTGACTACTACTCCGATGAGTATGATGATGAACATCAAAATCTTGAAACATCTCCAAAAACATACAATGCTCAAAGTCCAGCATCTACCAAGTTCGAGATAAATGAAGATGCAACAGCATTTGATGCGATCAATGATGCGCTCATCTCGAACATGCATGAGACATTCAACCCAACTGTATCAGGTGGTGTCAACGTTTCGGATATGATTGACAATGTTATGACTGGTGGTTCAAAAGGTTCTGGTAAGATGAAACAGCATCATAAGGTCATGAACCAAGTGTTTACAGGTGGTGACACACATGACATTTACAAAGATGTTGTTGAACAAGGTAATGAACAGAATGGTGAGATAGATAAGATTGACATATCTCCGAAGAAGGATGATGTTGACAATGATGTTGACATTCCAGTCGTAACCATCGATGCTAAGTCTAGTGGTGAGCAAGCTACTGGCGAGCATGATGCTGCTGTACATGATGCTGGACAAGCTGGTGAAGCAACTGGCGAGCAGTTCAGCAAGCAGACCAATGTTCAAAATAGTGTGTTCAAGAATCCTTACGCAGAGATATATGAGGAACATATTCCAACCAATCCATTCGAACAAATATATGAGGAGAATGATAGTGAATCAGAATATAGTGACAATGATAGTGATGACGATGATGTTAAAAATAATTTCGAAAATAAGTATATCTCGGTCATTCGTGAAATGAATGATGCTAAAAATATATCTCGACCATCGGAGTTGAAACTATCTGGTGGAGCTATTCCTGCGAAACGTATCAGAGTCATAAATGCATTTCCATACATACTTAAGTCACATGTTGACTAATATGTGACTATATGTTTTTGAGTATGTTGGCCACATGGATGTGGACAGTACATGCAAACGGTGTATGTCGACACATAGGCAAGCCATACATGTAACAACACAAATGCAGACAATATGTCGACACATAGGCAAGCCATACATGTAACAACACAAATGCAGACAATATGT
>CAMWNP010000122.1 GCA_947175645.1 uncultured Porphyromonadaceae bacterium | reverse complement strand
ACATTGTACGCTCACATGTACGCTCACCACAATGCTCACCACAATGCTCACCACACTGCTCACCACAATGCTCACCACAATGCTCACCACAATGCTCACTAGTATCACTTACAACATCATGCTGACACCCCTTCCGTGCAGTAGTACTTCGCTTGTCGAGGCTAACAACACTTGTATCAATATCTTTCATGATTGGGTCCTTATCAATCTTTGCAATCTTATCACTCGACACAAGTGCTTTAGTGTTACATCTCAGCATGTACTTGTTCACAAATATGGGAGCAATCTCTTTATCCTTCGGGGTAATCATCAGAATTATATCAGTCAGGTCATTATGTATGTCCTCATTCACTGCGAACATTTGGTCTAGACCTGCAGGGTAGACATTAATAGCATTGTCGAATGGGTGGTCATTCATGATGAAGTTTGGAAGCTTATCCACATATGTGAATATGTATCCGTAGATTCGAGTGTAAGCAAAGTTGTTTGGGAAGTAGTTGAATTCACTTATGTTCGGTACACCTGTTACTGGATTGATTAAGTAACACATGTACTTATATGGATGCGCAAGTTTGAACTTATGTGTTGGCTTAGTGATTTGGTACGCCTGTATGCTATCCAAATCGAGAATCTTCTTAAGTTTCATTTTGAAGTTGGAAGAGGTAAACATATCCTCATAACTGCATCGCAATAGCTCAAAAATATAACAAATTATTGTTTAACTAATGCTGGTTTACCATTTGGTCCAACACCATCATCAAAGTTTGGTAGTAATGATTGCAATTTCGCTTTGTTAGCAGCACTGTAATAAACATATTTCAATGCATTGCATCCGTTAAACATATTTGTAGTACTAGTATTATCAGATATTGTAAACTTTCCAGATAAATCGATAGTCACTAATGACCTACATCCTTCGAACATGTTTGACATATTTGTTACATTTTGTGTTACGAAGTTTGATAAATCTAATTGTTTCATTAGTAAATTGAAAGCAAACATGCCTGCCATATTTGTAACTTCACTTGTATCCCAATCCGTCATAACGATTGATGTTGCTGAATATAAATCGAACATCATTCGAAATAAATTTGTTACAGAAGATGTTACGAATCCTGTTAGATTCAATGTCTCTAATGAAGTGCATCCAAAAAACATTTGAGTCATATTTATAACGTTACTCATATTCCATGACGATAGGTCGAGATTAATTATTTGTTTGTTATTTATCATCATGCTGGATAAATTATTTCTCTTTGTTTCAATCAATGGTTGCATATCGAATAACCAATAATTGGCATCTTCATATTGTTTTTGTGTATATGTCGCAAAATTGAAATTCGTTGGAACTGTAATTAATGGTGTATAACCACTAGAATAAATATCATATCGGTTATACATCTCGTTTATCTGTTCTTTAGTTGCCTCGGTTGTTAACGAATAACATCTACCACATAACTCTTTGACGATTAATCGTAATCCTTCAATCTTATTGTTCAAAGCAAGCATTGTATTAGTCATAGTTGGTAAGTTATATTTGCTAAATATTCTTTGTAAGACTCTTGGATCAAGTGTATTGAATATATCGTTGAAAGCAACATTATTAAACTCTAAATTCAAGTCAGTTGTTACACTGAACAATGAATTGAAAGTGAATGTATTGTTACTGATGCTCATATGATTCACATTAATCGGTATACCATTTACAGCAACAATGTAATTATCCACATATGTGTAACTAATATCGTTAGTTTCGGAATGTCTACAGAATATTGTCTTATTTACAGTGTTTGCTGACAACTCAATTCGTAACGTATAATTGTCTATAACTATATGTTGAGGTATTGTGCTAAACAGTTTCAAGTTATCAGCACTCCCCCACCCCATCTTAGTACCAAATAATGTAACATATTCGTTGTTAATATTGTCTTTAACATATATGGTAGCATCATCGGTTGATGTATCTATATAAATATTCGATGGTGTAACAGTTCTTGTTACTGCATCAGTTGTAAAGGATTGATTAAATATTCCATAATTATTAACACTATTATCTGAATTAATGATTATATTATTGCTGACATTTTTGCTATTAAACACTGTTATATCACTCATTTGTTATTTTTGATAGCATTATTTTCAGATTGAATGATATCAATGTTACTAGCTTCAAGTTTCCACACATATCTGCGGTACTCAGTCTTCGCATTGACTTCTATACCTCGGATGCCTTGCATACTCACGCTTTGCGTGCTGATGTTACCCACATCATTGCGAACACTCAACCTGTTAATAACATCTGCGAGATAGTTGACGTGTGACAAGTATGATGTATACAAGTCAATCACATTCGAGATGTTGGAAGGCATTGGCTTGCAATTCTTGTTCATTATTCCATCTTTGTCATTCATGTTGAAACAGAACATTGTAAATGTTTCGTCAATCGGATTCTGTAAGAATGAACGGACGATGTACACATCTGAACATATCATTGCGAGCTTATCAATCTTCTCAATAGTTTCGACAGAATCAATGTTTGAAATACGGTAGACAGTTATGTGTGCATCTATGTCGAAACTTGAATCTTCATCAAACTTCGATTCGAGATTGTTGATTAACAACTTAGCATCACCTTTCTCAGTAATATGTTTTACTATTGCATTGCCACCACTAAAGTCTTGCTTCATCATCTCTCTCCGTAGTAGTCTAACAATATCGATGTCTATGATTTGCTTGGCTCTATCTTCTTTAATCTTCGGATGACAGTGTTGGATTGGGTACAATGCTTGCGATTGAATGGATGAGAGTTTGATGTTTATATTCTCTTTCAATGTTTCGAGTGGTTGATATAGAACTGTGTTGTTTGTATTCTTAACATTCTCGATGAGAGTTGTGGGTTTGATACATCTGTAAATCATTTTTGTTGAACTTATATTTTTGTGCCAGCTGCATCTACATTTGTGGTAACAACATGGTCAACATCATCGGGTCAACATGAGTGGCTTACATATGTATGTCAAC
>CAMWNP010000121.1 GCA_947175645.1 uncultured Porphyromonadaceae bacterium | reverse complement strand
GACATACAATGTTGACAACATCGCGACATATGTATGTTGACCATGTTGCGACATACAATGTTGACAACATCGCGACATATGTATGTTGACCATGTTGCGACATATGTATGTTGACATATTCATGTCGTGATGTAGGTCAGCATGAAGCAGTCACAACATAGGTTGAAAGTATGTGTTGACATATTCATGTCACAACATAGGTTACAAGTGTATGTGTCGATATGGAGCAGTAACGCAAAAATATATCTCTACATCTGTTGCTCGTCAGTGTCAATCACATCATTTATTTCCATCGCAAGCGTAGCTTGAGTGCACAATGTGCTTGGGTTGACCTTTGTCTCAGTACCATCGATGAGCAATCCACTGAATGATTCAGGTTTGCTTTCAATGTCGAAACTAGTATTGTCATAAATTCCTAGTAGCTTATCTATGTGTCTAGCATCTGCGAGAAGTAGATTGTTCTCAATATTATCTTTTACTATCTGTTCCCGAATCTGTTCGGACCGTCTTGACACACTAGTTGCTTCTGTTCGATGTCGACGTCTTCGTTCTCGCCTGGGTGGTTCAGCTGGTGGTTCAGGTAGTATGATAGCATCATCAGGTCTATCAAATTCATCATCATCTGTTGCAACAGGTGGTTCAGGTAGTATGATAGCATCATCAGGTCTATCAAATTCATCATTACCATCAAAGTGGTCGTCATCTGTTGCAACAATGGGTGGTGGTGCATCAGTTCTAACTTGTGGCTTGAAGTCAATGACCTTCGGAGCAGGTGGTGGTACTGGTGCTGCAGGCATATCATCATCATAATAATCGTAATAATAATCATCATCAACAGCATCGTCAACAGGTGGTGGTACATATGATGGTTGACGAACTTCTTTAGGTGAGAAATTCGGACGGAATTGCTGTGGATTCTGTCCATCTATGTCAGTCATTTCAGCATCACCATACACTTTCGGCAGACTGAATTTGACTGTCTTGTCAATAGAACGATATACATAATCCAAACACTGCTCAGTAGTTTCTGTGATTCGTGTTTCATCAACCTTCGATATGATACTCCAATCAAATACAGCAGAATTGAATGGAATATATAATTGCGTGTTAATGCCATGGTATGATAAGTTACCATAGAATCCATGCATAATCCTGCACAGAAAGTTGTTACATACTGATATAAACCTTATATTGTTGAACTCTAAGTTTCGAAACAGATTTGTATCTCGTGATAGCGACTTTGATGCTGTATTAGATTTGACAGTTCTATTTTTGACATCGATGAGCAAATTCCCATTCATAAGTACATCGGTTCGCCTGAAACTTCCATTATAAGATGCATACACATCACCTGTTGCAACATCACATATTCCGAAGATAAAACCAGTATAATCAGTGTACAAATCTAGTGGAGTATATCGCTTAGACTTGACATTCCACAATCCGATGATGTCAGAAGAAATGCAAACACCACTGTCATAATATGTGTGAACAACTGCGAACTTATCCTGAATGATATTACCTTTTCCGTCGAACAGGTAAAGGCGATATAGGAAGTTATAAACATCTTTAGTCGGTACATCGATTGAATCATCAATATGGTAATCCTCAATGTTTGCAGTTTCAACGTTGTTGCGTAGCTCCTCAGCAGTAGGTTGATGACATAAGAGTCTATACAATGCTTCGACATATGGAGGTAGCATTAATAATGCGATTCCAATGCTGAGATTACATGGTGATTCAGTGAATCCTCGAATCTCATACGCAGCATCGGATGCTTGATTAATGAAATGCTCATGGTTGAATGTTATTGAACATATTGGGTCATCATCACTTGGTGTCGGAATATAGTATAATATCTGTGTATCTTTGTTCTCACCATCATCAGCAAACTTCATTGTCAACGGTAATGATGGCTTTAAGTAGTCATTGATATTGTAGACAAATGCAGTATCAAGTGGTTTCAACGATTTGTCATTGACTCCAATGTTGACAGCATCGGTAATGCTTATGTGATTACCATCATTGTTATCATATACAATCTCACCATAATCATATGAGAATGTAATAGGTTCAGACTTCTCGAATTGTTCGACAAAGTTGAGGTCAGTATTGTCACTACCAAGTGCTGTGCCTCGTAATGCTGACTGAATGGAATACAATGTTGTGTAAGCATTTACAAACTCAACAATTGGGTAGAATGGTTCTGTTGCATTATTGGTTGTTCTAGTTGTTTGAACATAATCATCGAAGTTATAGATGTTTTGAAGTATAAGGTCGATACTGTTCAATGCTCCAGCAATTCTTTGTTGGAATTCTAGAAGTGGAGAATCTAGAGGGATTCTATTTTTAGTAATACTTGTGTTTTTAAACACAAACGCATCATTACTGAAACATTGTGCTATGTTGTCAAGAATCATTGCAGCATTTTCTAATGACCTTCTGTAACGTTTGAATTCGTGACTAAATACACCATGCATATTCACGCACATGTAATATGCGCAAACGTATGAATAGAATGGCAAGTTACTAAGTTCAAGCAATGCTCGGCCAATACCATCGTCATAGCTCATAAGCTTCTCCTTAAATGCGATGAATCTGTCACCACCCGTTATTTTTGCATTCGAATGGTTATGAGTATGCTCGCAATTCTGTGAGTAGTATATGGTTGTGACAATGAACAGCGCAAATATGATGACTACGATAATGGACAATGCAATTATAACAACAGCAGTTTGTTTCATTTTAATTGTAGCAAGTTCTTACTATTTCGATGCTTACTTTCGAGGTGAGCATAGTATGCTGCGAGTTGCAAAGCAACACTAAAACACCTTCGGTGTTCTGGGATGCGAAGCATCTTTCAGGCTTCGCAAGCAAAGCTCGGATTCCTATGGAATCCTGCAGAGCAGAGCTCTGCCGAGTCTTGCGCACGCAAGCCGCCTGCGATGTAGGTCAACATTGTGTGGTCACGAGTGTGGTGAGCATAGTATGCTACGATGTATGTCAACATATACATGTTGCGATGTGG
>CAMWNP010000120.1 GCA_947175645.1 uncultured Porphyromonadaceae bacterium | reverse complement strand
CGGTAATCGCGCTGCTCGTTGGCTTTGCTAAGATTGCTCCGTGTTACTGATTTGCCTATTCCAAGATGATAGAGCTTACCGGCATGGGCTTCCATCGCAACGATGAGATCTCTCAGGCTCTCTCGATTTGAAAGTTGCCCAAACATCAGTGTAAGTAATTGATTCCAACAAGTATAACTCTTTACATACTTGTCTCCTTTATACTTCTTTACGATGCGGAAGAACTTAAAATTGTCGAGAAATGCGACTAATTGGGCGAAAACGTATTTGTCTTTATTCATAACAGTCTGATTCAGACTGCAAAAGTAATTTCAAATCGTTGCGCGGCAAAATCTCTTATAACTAATTGGATTTCAATAATTTCAAAGTACTCTTATGGTTTTTTAGTGGACACTAATGAGTTTCTGCAATATTTCTTATATCCGCAGTTCTCTTTTGTGTTTGCACTTCAGCCGACAAAACAAAAAATGAGGTTATATCTGCATCTGCCGATAGTATCAGTAAAAAATATACATTGGATTATGAAATTTGGACAGCGTGGATACCGGAAAGAAATATTAATTCAAATATTGCTCTGAAAACTATATTAAAGGACTTTATAAGAAGAAATAATATTGAAAAAGAACACCAATATGCTATTATTGAAGAGGGGGATTTGATGCAGCGGAACTGAATGAGCAATCCGTCTCTTTAATCTCTGAAAAAAATTTTTCTCAAAATGTGGTAAGTAAAACGCACGATTATAACGGGTATTTTTATCTTGATTCCATACTTGTATTTACAACAGTAGACAACCAAATGGAATAACACGTCTTTCACGGATTCAAGTAAATCCGGATTATCTTGAAGAATATATGAAATATGCTGTAGAAGTAGGAACCGTGTCGCTTGAAACGGAACCGGGAGTACTGACAATGAATGCGGTAGCGGATAAGGAAAATCCATGCGATATCACTATATTGGAGACGTATGCAATCCGTGAGGCTTATGAAAGCCACATAGCATCAGAGCATTTTCAAAAATATAAGCAAGGTACGCTTCACATGGTTGATTCGCTCCGTCTTGATGATGTAACCCCATTGAATCCTAACAATATTCTGACAAATATTATCAGAAAGTAAACATGTCAGTCAATTATTGCTTCCTGCAGACTGGTATTTATCTCCTGAGTGAACTCTATTTGTCCTCGTAGTGCACCATACTGATAAACTTAAGGAGGATGTGTCAACATTCAATTTTGACGCATCCTCCTGATTGTATGGCGGGGTGGGCACACCCCCTATTTATGTAATAGTTCAGACTCTTTCAGCGATACCCCCGGGAACTAAAAGTTGCTTTTTTCCCCATGTTCACCCCACAATTTTTAATTTTATTTGTTCTATTCATAATTTTATCCTCCATTTTTATATAATTTGATTGTTTAATTGTATAATAAATGCCTGTTATGGTGGAAAGGTTAGACCAAACAGAGACACAGTCCCACAGTCCTTTCAGAAATCCGATCAGAGAGGGAATGTTCGTAAGGGTAAAGAATAGCCCCGGGGCTATCACTGCGATTATCACTATTATCAAGGGTCTCTTTGATGAATGCAAAGATATGGAAATATATTGAAAAGTGAAAAAGATTGTTTAATTTTGTGGGAAATAACCTTTGGATATGAATAGAATTCTGACTTTTGCAGTTGCTTTAGTGGCATTATGCTGTTATGCCGGACGCGTCACTGATATGGTTGAGTTACGCGTGGCTCCATCAGGAATCGGCTGGAATGCCGAGGTTGGCGAGGGTGTGTCGTTCACCTTTATGCTGACTGACAATAATGTGGGTCTTTCCGGAATGTTTGTCGAGTATGAGATAGGTGAGGATCTGATGGACTACACCATCATGGGAAAGGTGAGGTTGAAGGACGGACAGGCTACTGTAAAAGGGGGTACACTGAATCACCCGGGATTTCTGCGATGCAAGGCCAGTTGTACGATCAATGGAAGGAAGTATACAGCGATGGGTACGATGGCGTTCGCTCCGGATAAGATTGTTCCTACCGTTGAAATGCCTGCGGATTTCATGAGTTATTGGAACGGAGTAATGAATAAGGCTCGTAAGACTGATCTTATGCCTGAGATGACGCTGCTTCCTGAGAAGTGTACGGAAACCGTTAATGTCTATCAGATTAACTATAGGGTAGGGAGTAAGCGCACGAGGTTCTACGGGATGCTTGCCATGCCTAAAAAAGAAGGGAAATATCCTGCCTTGATACAATATCCGGGTGCCGGAGTTTATGCTATTGATGCTCCTGTGGCTTTTGCTGAGAAAGGTATCATTGCCATGGCCGTGGGAATCCATTCCATTCCCAATGATCTTGACGCTTCAATATACCGTGATCTTGAGGGAGGTCCACTTGCCGGTTATCCTTCCATGAATATTGAGCGGCGTGACGATTACTATTATAACCGGGTGATACAGGGAGCGGTGCGTGCGGTGGATTTCATAGAATCATTACCTGAATTTAACGGTTGTGTTGCCACATACGGTGGAAGTCAGGGTGGTTATCTCTCGATAGTTGTGGCGGCACTGCATCCTTCGGTCAAGTATGTCGCAGCCAATTTTCCGGCGATGAGTGATCTTACGGGATATGCCAACGGACGTGCGGGCGGATGGCCTCACATTTTTAAGGATGAGAAAAACCGGTCTCCTCTTCTGATAAAAAACCTGAGTTATTATGATACTGTGAATTTTGCGAGGAATATCACCGTTCCGGGTTTCTATGCGTTCGGTTTCAATGACCTCACCTGTGCACCAACAACCACCTATTCTGTATATAACAGTATTTCTGCGCCCAAAACTCTGTACACCGCACCTCTTGCGGGGCACTTCCTGCTTACGGAACAGGCTGATGCAGAGCGTCAGGCGTTACTTGATTTTCTGCTGAAGGAATGTGGTCAATAGGTCCCTAATGGTGATGATATTATTAAAGAAACGGCGGTGTGTCATAATAGGCCATATGCGACGTTGCTTTCGGAAGCGGCTTCGGTCACATACTGTAAGCATCCGAAACTAGCCGTCTTGATGGAAATAAAAAAATCGCATGGTCTTAT
>CAMWNP010000119.1 GCA_947175645.1 uncultured Porphyromonadaceae bacterium | reverse complement strand
ATGTGTCGACCACAAGTGCGGACAGTATTGTTGACCATGTGTCGACCACAAGTGCGGACAGTATTGTTGACCATGTGTCGACCACAAGTGCTGACAGTATTGTTGACCATTCATGTCCACTCCGATGTCGACACAGTATTGTTGACCATGTGTCGACCACAAGTGCTGACATACAAGTGCACACCCATATATGATGGACTTCAGTAGATTATTTTTTAATCATAAATCAATGACTACGAAGGAATTAACTCCTAACGGTGCTTATAATCAACACATGTTCACATCATCGTGTTGCAAGGCCTTCAATCTATACGAAGGAACCAGTTGCATATGCTCTCAATGCGGACGTGTTATTAACCAGATTCATGACGATGAACTGTTGACCATCTCGATAAAGTTCAATGACAACGTTGATTCAAACGTATCTGGTGACATTGTGGCTAACTTCATGGAGAAGGCTAAGAGGTTCGCCACTGACCCAACATATGAGATATGTGGACAAAAATGTCCAAAGTGTAAGAGCCTATCTCGGTACTGCAGAGATGCTCAAAAAGAAATCATCTTCATATGTTCTAACCCCGAATGTAGAAATGTCTTTCGACCTACAGAGTTACTCATATCTCGTAAAGAGTGATGTGAGTAGTATATTTTTGCACATGTATCGACACCAAGTGAGAACAGTACATATGTAAGCCACATGCTGACCATGTGTCGAGTGCATAGCACATTCACATTCACTCCGCGATTCTTCGAATCGAGTATTCCCTTCGGGAATTCGTGAATGGGCCAAAGGATGCTACGCATCCCAGGATTTGCTTTGCAAATCTTAGCTACGCTTGTCAATCGCACGCGAAGCGTGAGTCGTGCTAAAGCACGTCGAAGATTGAACAGTTCCATGCGAAGTACATATGTAGACCACTCATGCTGACCACTCATGCTGACCACACATGTAGACCACTCATGTAGACCACTCATGCTGACCACTCATGTAGACCACTCATGCTGACCACACATGTAGACCACTCATGTAGACCACTCATGCGACCCACCTAGTGAGAATTTTAGGTGATTTTTATCGGATGAACCAATTCGCAAAACAAACATGTCTTCATCAAACGCTGTCCTTAATGAAACAATCCAAGCTTGCATTAATGAGTACATTAATGATGGAAACGAAATTGATAACATTATCGATGTTCGCAATTATGTCTTAGAACAATGTGCAGCATCAGCTTCTAAATCAGAACTGTTGAAATCATTCAACAAGGTGATTCAATCATATAAGCCTTCTGCCAAATCTTCGAGTAAGCAGACACAACAACCCAAAAAGATTGTCCTAACTAAGTCCAAGATATTGGATGCCGAAGAGGATGTTGATGAATCTGATGCTGAGGAGGATGTTGACGAGACACCTAAACCTTCCAAGGCAACCAAGTCAGTCAAACCTAAGATTACAAAACCTAAGACAACAACGTCTAAAAATAGAAGGTCAACCAAATCATCGAAACCAGTTAAGAAAGTAACTAAGGATGCTGACGACGATATTGAAGAGGAGGATGTTGACGAGATACCTAAAACAACAAAGTCTAAGCCATCCAAGGCAACCAAGTCAGTCAAGCCTAAACCCGCAAAGACTCAATCAACTAAATCTGCGAAACCAAAAGCTAATGCAGAACCTAGTTCAGTCTTCGATATAGTTACAACTGACAACACACTCGATGATGGCAATATTATAATCGAATCTGATAAGTTCTCAGCTATCGACACTGATGCTGACCTTGATGCTGACATTCGAGAATCTAAACCAATCAGCTTAAACCATCTTCAGAAACTTCTCGAACATACCACTTACAATGACTATCGAAAGTTGTATAATAGTGCTATGGATGAAGTTGAACAGATTCGTTCTGAACATGAAGATATATTCGATATGGAGAATGCAAATGCTTACATCAAATTTGTTGGCCGATCACCTGCAAGAAAAGAAGGTAGTACAGCCAAACCTGAGCACTTCGTAATTGAGTATAGGGTTGAATCTGAAAGGTCAACCAAGAGTAGAAAGAAGGATGCTGAAGTCAAATACACAAACAAGACTATTGACCTAGAATCAGCTGAAGTTGAGAATCTTGACATATTGCGAAGATTCACATCGAACGTCAAAGATACTTCAAAGGATGCTTCTAAAGATAGGAAGTTCCAAATCTCGAAAGATATCAAGGCACTTGAATATCTTAAATCAGATATCATCAAGACTCCAAACATCATTGATTACTCGACTGTTGTAAAGAACAGTGTTCTCGATGCTTATAACAAACTCGATAAGATTGACTATGTTGACCGTGAAGGTTTCGACATAACTGATGAACAACTGAATGACATGCTTAGTAAGGTCGAAGTTCATGATAGTGACTACTATAAGGTATTCCAATCCTTGCAAGGATTCAAAACCACAAAAATCAACACCATATTCAAACATATTTATAAGAACAGAATGGGTGTGATTCATAAGCTCAAAACAGAATACAGCTCAACGAATGATTACGAAAATGAGTACATTCTTAGCTTGTGGAATCAATGTTACTATAACTTGTGTGCATTCGATGCTACAGTATTTGAAGATACACCATTACATGATGACATTGTTGATACAGTTGAATGTTGGAAGAACATATTGACAAGCAAATATGCATTCTACATCATTGTCAACGGATTGAATGAGAACAAGTTGTTCGCCAAGATGTTTGAACAACTATACAGTTCTTACATATCAATGCGACTATTCCTTGGTCCACTATACAAGATTTCATTCATGTTCACACCATTCATGTTGTATTCGAATGACCTCAATAAGAGATTTAAGAATTCTAGAGGTGGTTCAATTCCGAAGACTCAAGTAAAAGATGCAATGAAAACAGCTGAAGAAGATGCTACAACCAACGGAGCTGAGAATAATTGGATCTACTATCTTGTTCATGATGATGCGAAACGTAATGAAATGATTTACACAATTCTCGAAAGATTGCTTCTCAATCAAATCAAAGAAGAGCATAAGCCAAAGAAGACTGTCACATCTCCTGCGAAGAAGGATGATGCTGACGATGAGGCTACTGAATAGATGAGTTGATAGATATTTTTGCATGATTGGTCAGCATTATGTGTCGACATCGAATGCGGACAGTATATGCGAACATATATGTGTTCACCATATCTCGA
>CAMWNP010000118.1 GCA_947175645.1 uncultured Porphyromonadaceae bacterium | reverse complement strand
GTCAACACATGTACTTCGCATGGAGTTGTTGCAACATGGTCAACACATGTACTTCACAGTATGTCTACATGCACATATATGCGAACATCATTGTATGCACTTACTTAGAGATTCTAATAACCACTTTAGTAGTTCTGGGTTCAACTCTTTACTTCGAAATGATGATAATATAGCATCGAGATAGTCATTTCCTGTATTGCCTTGAATGCTGTTCAATATGTTGACTATATACCCAACATTACTAGAGTTCACATCAGATGCATCGAAGATGCCAACAAACCTGGCTTGCTCTTGAATGGCAGTCCATATACCGCTATGCACTAGGAACTTTTGATTCTTGATTAGGACAAGCAGTGACTGGTCTTTGAATTGACGCAGATGTGCTAGTTGCATATTCTTATTACTGCATTTCTTAATACTAGCACAACATAGCTCTAACACTTTAATGTTATGCGTATCTTCTGCATACTCGAGTAACGCATGGAATAGAGATTTAATGTCTTCTATTTTTGTAGATGCGATGAATGCAAATATATTCTTTGCCATATTAGAATTTGACATCATTATGAACACACATTTGCGAAGTATTGGATTGAACAGAAATTGCTCATAAAAGAATTGATAATTCACCATGATGTTTGTCCTTTGATTGGTACACAGCATACGAAACAGTTCATTGATAACATCATTATTCTTAAGAATAACATATGTGAGCTGATACAGTCTAAATATGTACTTCGCATATATGTTATTATCTATCGTTACCAGTATGTCGAAGAATCCCTTGAACGTTCCTTGTATGAATGAATTGCAAACAGCTTCTAATCCCTCAATGCTGCGATGTAATTGTTGAATCAATGGGTCTAATACACTCATCGCCTTATATGCATATGGTTTAGGCAATCCTAGTAGCTTAATGACATGGTTGAACGATTCTGCTAGCAGATTAGGTGTTAGTTCTTTGCTAACAATATGTGCTACTAGTTTCTCGCTCGTAATCAATGCGCTGAACAGGCTAGTCAATTGTAATTTCTCGAGTTGTGTCACAATGTCTTTAGCGTTGAGAGTACCATATATTTTTGCATTTAAGCCCTTCACTATCATGTGGACATTGCGATACCAACCTTTATTACCATCCACTGCTGGCACTTCTGTTATCATTCGATACAGTATTTTCAATGCATACTTCACGAATATGCATATATTGAGTGAGCTCAAATCTATAGCATTCAATGTGGTACATAAGACTGTTGCACATCTTATCAACATATTCACATCTATCGAATTGTTAGACATATATGTATCGATGTTATTATTCAAGCTTTTCATCATTGTTTGCAATTTGTTTGCATTTATGCCTAGCATCTGGTCTCGCAAAGCACATACTCGTGTCAGCAATTCCAACTGATTCACGAATGACAACTCTGATAGACTAGCAATCACTTCCAAATTATTGATACTAGGAATGTAGCCATTAAGTATGCCATATATGTTAGTATCATATTCGAAACCTAATCGGTGGATATAGTTCATGTACTTTATGACTGTAGCATTGAGATTGTTTGGATTCAATTGCCCCTTCTTCGTAATGATTGACATAATACCATCATTAATCTGTTTAGCATTGCATTCATGTCGTAATGCAAGATATAATAATTTCGTTATTTTCACCTTATTTGTCAACATTAATGGTACGTTCGAACTGACTAACAATTCAATCAACCTAACATTGGTCACCGTAGAGAAGTCAAGTATGTTACCAAGTATGCTCGCATCCAATCCGTACCGTATGCAATACCCAATGAGAACCTTCACAAATATATAGAAATCGAAGTCATCAATGACTGTTTTGAAACTGTCTTTGATATTGTTCGCATTGAATAGTTGCTGCATACGTGTTTGCACTAATTGCTTAGAACTCTCATCACCGTAGTATTGTAGCATATTATTGATTACAAACACATTTTTGACCATCTTCTCAGGTGGGCATTGGAAGTATGCATGTATGTGTTGTGCGTATAATCGTAGAATAGCATCTGTCTTGTATCCGAAGTGAATGCACAACATACATAATATCTTCAGTAATGCCATGTACTTCAACTGTGTGTTTGATTGAAGTTGCTCACATTGTTGTTCGACATATTTGATAACCTCTTCAATTCTACCCGAATACTGTTCAAATGTCTGTTGAATATTAGCTGATAACCCAATGTCACGAATGAATGTGAGCAATGTACTGACTACCTCAATGTCGAAACTAGTGTCGAAACAACATATGAGCGTCATGACACCTAAGTCGATGAGTGCACTACATTTTTGTTGAGCATCTCTATTGCGACATTCGATTAGTACACATTCACCTGTCAGCATCAGCTCAGCCTTTGTTGTAATCAACGCATTCAACATATCGGGCGGCATTATCATTGTTCCTCTTTCTATGTTTCCGGGAGCATTGTAGTGTGCGCGAACAATACCATTGTTTGCACATCCTCGAATGATGAATAGTTCCATTCTCTGTTCAAGTACTTCGAAATCAAGAGCTTGACCACCATCAATGTTCTTGATTGGATAGAACAGTATCTTATCCGTGAATATGTCCTTCAACACATTCAACCTTTCTGCGCTGACCTCTGTAAGTATAGCTCCAAATGTTTCAATTCCATATGCGTATGGAAAGTTTGTGAATATCATTGGCTCCTTCGATGGGAAGAACTCATCTGCGAGTCTCTTCGGATCAGAACTCGATCCGGTCAATCCACCAAGCTTGATGATGATGTGTGGTTCACCATTTCCGTCACCAATGTCGGGCAAGAATGCTTCGCCTACATAATGACCGTTGAGCAAAAGCATCATCATAGATATTTGCGCAAATCTGGTAATGTTTGTTTTGTCATCCATACTAGTCTTCAGTTCGATGTACCCATTGGATGTTGCTATCCGTATCTTGTAATCAATTGGCTTACCACCTAGTTGCTTCGGCTTGTGACACTTCCATGTGATGAATAGGTATGCAATAATGATGACCAATATCGCAACAATGATGCAAATCAATACCTCCGAACCATTCATTTTTATGAGTTAATCTACATACAATGGTGAGCAATGTGTGTCACATGTGTACTTCGCATGTGTGGTGAGCAATGTGTGTCACATGTGTACTTCGCATGTGTGGTGAGCATGTGTGTCACATGTGTACTTCGCATGTACTGTTTGCATGTGTACTTCGCATGTGTGGTGAGCAATGTGTGGTGAGCAATGTGTGTCACATGTGTACTTCGCATGTGTGGTGAGCAATG
>CAMWNP010000117.1 GCA_947175645.1 uncultured Porphyromonadaceae bacterium | reverse complement strand
AATGCGGACAGTATATGCGAACATATATGTGTTCACCATATCTCGACATCGAATGCGGACAGTATATGCGAACATATATGTGTTCACCATATCTCGACATCGAATGTGAAGTACATATGTTGACCCATGTTGCGACATGAGTGGTTGACCCATGTTGCGACACACTATGCTTACCACTCATGTGAAGTACATATGTTGACACAAGTGCGGACAGTACATGTGTTGACAGCTCTATGCTCACCACACATGCGAACTATGTGTTGACAGTGTATGCTCACCACATCGCGACACATACATGTGGACAGTACATGTGTTGACCTACACATCTCGACATACTCATGTGAACACTGTATGTCGACACATATATGCATACATACATCGCTCGCACCGTATGCACGTACAGTACACAAAAATATCCAGTTATTTTTCTTGTCGAACTAAATGACGACTGCATACATAATGAAACGTTGTAACAGTATTGCGTTTGCAAGTTCTTTTGAACATCTTCCAATCAAGTTCGGTGACAAAGAACTTAGCAATTCAATCTTCATCAGTGACAAGCCAAACCCTAACTACTCATTCACCAAGAAGTCAATCACTATCGAGGACATTCCTGAAGGCAGGATTGCAAACCTTCAACAGTACATCGATACGTTCGAGCAAATGACTAAAACGAATGAGGTGGTTTCAATGCAGACCACTGCAAACATTCCAACGTTCATCGTAGAGCTCGCCAGAGAGGTGAACAGGACTGTGAAGGTTCCAACATGCAACGATGATATTGACCGCATTGCTATCGAAGATTGGGATTACTCAGACTTTGTCACAGATTTCTTCAACACCGATGATGCAAGGGACCCTGTTGCACTCAGTACTATCGACGGATACAAAGATGCATTCATCAACTTCATTGATAACAGAGACTACTTCGAAGACCATGGTCTGTCACCCAAGTTCTTAGACTGGATTAAGTACATATATCATCTACTCTCGAGTGGTGAGCTACAAATAGATGTACTTAAACTGTTGAACAACAATGGTGTCCAGACTGTCAACCTCGAGAAGGCTAACCCTATTGATTACGAAGAGAAGGAGGTCACTGATGTTGAACCAATCAGCTTGTTCAATGACATCAAAATCGTTATTGACAAAGAAGATACAAACACGTCTTCGAAGAGTGCATTGTACAAACCAGACCGCGAAGGTTTGAAGAAAGCCACACTTGGCAACTCAACACAGTTGGAAGCCTTCTCGAAGAATAAGTTCACAGTCATTCATACAAAGAAGAGTGCGAACATAGATGATTCACAAACATATCATCGCAATCACGACATACTTCATAGTCTCGCACGTAATGGAGTTGTATGTTCACCGGATACAGGTGCAGAATTGAGTCTGTCGAAATTGATGAACAAGCTCAAAACATATGAGAAGTTCAACATCGTGTTTGTACATCCTAGTTACGAGTTGAAGGTAACAAGAGGTGACTACCCTAGTGAGTTAGTAGAACCTAGTTACACAATCAATAGCGGTGAATTGCTTGCCATTGTGTATAGATACATATCTATCAACTTCTTCGGGTACTGTAGTGTGTTCACCGAAGGAATGGAAGAACTTGAGTATCTGATATAACAAGATTTATTTTTGCATCTATGCTCACTAGTATTGTTCACCATCATCGTGTGTGCATACATATGTAAGCCAAGTGTCGACATACAAGTGCGAACCATATTCATGTGAACCAAGTGTCGACATATGTGTTCACCAGTTATGTTTACATTATCGTACATGCGTATATGCGAACCAAGTGTCGACATATGTGTTCACCAGGAGCAGTCCGCACTTGTATGTCACATATGTGGTCAACATACACCGTTCGCACTTGTGTGTCACGAGTATAGTCGACATACACTGCTCACCAGTCATACTAACATAATGCACTGCAACACATACTGCGAGGATGTGAAAGTATTAACATCACAAAAATGTCATACTACTATTCTGGTGGTGTTCGCTCTTTATCAGGTAGTATCAGTGGAGGTGGTAGCTCAAGTTTGGAGTACAACACATTGCGACGTGACTTGGATGTAACGAAAGAGCAAGTAAGTACTGTCAACACGGCACTCGAAGAATTAAGAAGTGAAATATCAGAAATTACCATTGGGTTCTTAAACAAATATGAGAACCGACTACAGAATGATAAGGTGGCATACAATGTTTGGTACATCAATCAGATGATTCAACCAGTATCTCCGGACCTTTTGGTTAAGACTCCACTTCGAATCATCAATGCAGACACTAATGAAGTTGTGTATGTATCTCCGACCAGTTCTGTTCACACCGATTACAAAGATTCGAGTGTTGTAACTAAAGACTACATTGAACTGGTCAACACTGCTCCAAAAATAGAAGAGTTACCAGCAAATACAGCAATCACTGGAATAACATCTGCGGACAGGAGTGAAATCATATCTATGGTCACTAGACTCGAAAGCAATGGTATGTCTGTGAAGGGTCTTGACAATGATGTGTTCAATACCGCACTAGTCAATCCTGGTAAGTTCCAAATATTACAAACCGAATTGAACGATGCTGGTAACGAGACTGTGTTAAACACCAATACAACATTATCGATGAACAGCTTGAGTATGCAGGATGATGCAAACAAGAACATCATCACCAATAAAGACATAACTATTCAATCAGAGAATGGTAATCATATAAGTACGCATACTATGTCAAGCATAACGTTCACAGACATTGCTAGCGACGATGGTACAGTCGAAGAAGATGAAGAAACTAATGGTGTACATAAGACTGCAAGTGTATTGGACCATTCTCAGTTACAACTAGAATCATATGATGAAAGTGGCAACATAATTGCAATCAATACAATTACATCATCGAGCAATACATTACATGATAGCAATGGATATAGTAGCACATTAGAGCCTACACAATTGGCAATTACGATGGCTAACAATGGTGATGTAGTACTGTCCAACACATTAACATCTAACAGTATAGTATTAGATTATGTTGCGGACAGTACAACTTCATTGAGTCCTCCGCACTTGATGGTTACAACAACTCAAACGAATGATGATAACACAAAGTATGTAGCAAATGCTACAACAATCAGTTCGAACAGTATAGGGTTGACCGACACTCTTAACAAAAATGATGCTGAGTTAGAACCTTCGCAATTGTTGTTGAAAACTAATGCTGACAATATAGGTGCAACAACCAATACGATACAATCTTCGCAAATAGCACTGTCAACAACGGTTGAGGATGGTGTGGCGAAAACTAATACAATTACATCAAGCAGCATCAAGTTGGCTGATAATGATGTAACCAATACGATACAACCTTCGCAAATAGAACTGTCAACAACTGATGCGAACGATGTAGCAACAACCAACACCATCACATCTAGTAGTGTCAAGTTGGCTGACAATGATGCAACCAACACTATTACATCCAACAGTATCGAGTTAAT
>CAMWNP010000116.1 GCA_947175645.1 uncultured Porphyromonadaceae bacterium | reverse complement strand
CAATGGGCGAGCAACCCTTAAATGCCGGTATACTTGACCTTGCAACCCATAAGGCGTGCGGCACCGAATATCGCTATCCGGTCCGGTAGGCTCTTACCCCACCTTTTCACCCTTACCTCTCCCCCACAAGGAGGAGCGGCGGTTATTTTCTGTCACGCTGCTCTACCGTCACCGATAGTTTCCCGTTAAGAAATATGGCGCTCTGCGTTGCCCGGACTTTCCTCAAACACCTGAAAACGGTGTCAGCGACGAGCCGCCCGGCTGCATTTGCGTTGCAAAGTTACAAATTTTCCACCAAAGGTTAAGTTCTCTCCATTTTTTTTTGTAATTTTACGGCTATGGAACTCACCAATAATCTTCGAAAGACCATAGCCTCGTTGAACCAGCCTAAAATGCGCCGTGAAACAGGCTGGTTCGTTGCGGAAGGAACGAAATGCGTGCTGGAAACCCTGGGCGCGTTCCGTCTGGAATATCTCATCGGCACCCGTGAGTGGCTTGACGAGCACTCTGATGTTGCACGGTGCTGCATCTGTGCGCCACAGAGCGAAATCAACAGGATGTCACAACTGAAAACTCCGCAGCCTGTGATTGCCGTATATGAAATTCCTGGAGACCCTTTCATTTCACCCGCGATAAGCAATGAACTTGTGATAGCCCTTGACCGGGTGCAGGATCCGGGTAACATGGGAACCATAATCCGCATTGCCGACTGGTTCGGCATCCGCACCATCCTTGCCGAGGAGTGCGCTGACGTCTACAATCCGAAGGTAGTGCAGGCATCGATGGGTTCTATAGCCCGCGTCAAGGTCGCATACGTGGATCTATACCACACATTGACTGACCTGTCGGAATATATGCCGATTTACGGCACGTTCCTCAACGGTAAAAATATCTATGAGGCGGATCTGACTCCAAACGGTATAATAGTGATGGGTAACGAAGGAAAAGGAATAAGCCGGATGGTTGCAGAAACAGTTAATTCACCCCTGTTCATTCCCCCGTTTCCCGGCGACTCACCCACTGCAGAGTCCCTTAATGTAGGAGTGGCAACAGCCATAACGGTGGCAGAGTTCCGCCGACGGATAAAAATATAAAGCGTATGGCCAAAAGTGTGAAAACCGTATGGTTCTGCAATGAATGTGGAGCGGAGTCACCCAAATGGGAGGGACGCTGCCCCTCATGCGGTGCCTGGAACAGCATGGTGGAAGAAAAGGTTTCCGCCAAAAACAAGGGAATAGTAAACACGGACAGGAACAGGAGGTCTGTTCCCCGCAAAGTATCGGATATCAGCACCGCCGACGAACCCCGCATCACTATGCCGAGCGAGGAACTTAACCGCGTGCTCGGCGGAGGGCTGGTTCCGGGCTCCATGGTACTGATTGGAGGCGAACCGGGTATCGGCAAATCAACGCTTGTGCTGCAGAACATACTTTCCATACGCACACGTACTATATTATATGTTTCAGGTGAGGAGAGCGCCACCCAACTCAAACTCCGTGCTGACCGCCTGGGGCGCGTCAGTGACAACTGCTACATCGTCACCGAAACATCGCTGGAGAACATCATGGAACATATCCGTGACCTCAATCCCGGATTGCTGATAATCGACTCTATCCAGACCATTGCCTCCGACGCCATAGAGTCGGCTGCCGGATCCGTCAGTCAGGTCAGGGAGTGTGCGGTGCAGTTGCTCAAATATGCCAAGGAAAGTTCGGTGCCCGTGCTTCTTATAGGTCACATCAACAAGGAGGGCAGCATAGCCGGACCGAAGGTGCTGGAGCATATTGTCGATGTTGTTCTTCAGTTCGAGGGAGACAATAATTATATGTACAGAATACTGCGCGCCATAAAGAACCGATTCGGAAGCACCAGCGAAATGGGAATATATGAAATGTGCCGGAGGGGATTGCGTGAAATCACCAATCCCTCGGAAATGCTCATCAGTCAGGCAGATCAGGAACTGAGCGGCACAGCCATAGGTGTGACACTGGAGGGGGCACGTCCGTTTCTGATAGAGACCCAGGCGCTGGTCAGCAGCGCGGCCTACGGTACCCCCCAACGTTCCGTTACCGGCTTTGATTCCAAGAGAATGAACATGCTTCTTGCCGTACTGGAGAAACGGGTTGGCTTCAAACTCATCCAGAAGGATGTGTTCCTGAACATAGCCGGAGGTCTGAAGGTACATGACCCGGCACTGGATCTGCCGGTGATATGCGCCATCCTTTCAAGTAATGTCGATATGGCGATTCCCACCGGTGTTTGCATGACAGGGGAGGTTGGTCTGAGCGGCGAGATACGTCCCGTGACACGGATAGAACAGCGCATCATGGAAGCAGAAAAAATCGGGATGTCAACAATCCTGATACCCAAAAATAACCTTAAAGGGATAGACACCGGCAAACGCACCATCCGCATTGTTGAAGTAGCCAAAGTTGAAGAAGCGTTCCGGGCCCTGTTCGGAAAATAATTTACACAATATAATACTAACACCTTAAATCAATTGTTATGAAACCAAAACTGTCACTTGGAATTGCCATGCTGGGAATATTTATCCCGCTGATTATCTGCCAGTCGATGAACATGTTAATCCGCTATATCATAATCCCTACCGATATAGATCTTTATCTTGAATACGCCTCAGAATTCTCATTCCTGTTCTGGTTCGTAGAAATATTAAGATTATTCTGCATCGGACAGTCATTATTCATCAAAGACACATTCTTCTCCGTGATAGGTAAAGTATTCGGTGCTCTGGCTATTCTACTGTATATTATCGGCAACCTTGCCTCTCTTTTAAGTTTCAATGTGGAACTTATGTATATAGCCAAGGGACTCATATTCATACTGATGTGGCTCACCATCATATTATACATGCTGTTCTGCAAAGCATGGATTCCCATAAAGATAGCCGGAGTCATAGCCATTATCCCCATCTTCGCAGGCAACATTATGTCAATAGTACTCAACGGTTTCATGAGTGATGCAATGTATGAATACGGAGAAACCATAACTACAGTTTCTTCAGCGATATCGTGGTGCACACTGATTCTTTCAATCTTCCCGGTCGCTCTCACCATAATATGGATGTTAAGGAAAGAGCCGGAGAAGATAAACTAAGGAAGTCTACGGGGCATTAGTGATGCCCGGGAAATTATACTTATTATATTAAATTATACTTATTATATTAAGGGTGTGTCAGAATGAAAATTTTGACGCGCCCTTTAAGCATATTACCATTACATCACTCGGCACCATAAAGATTTTCAGCCGTCCGGAACTTACTCACATCAGGATGCTGAAGATAGCCATTACCACAGGTCTCATCAAATCCTCAAACTGTAGAATGACGAAATAAATATTACAAAAATGTGATATTTCAACTCTTTGTAACACCTCAGAAACAAACATTCATTATTGTTACAAAATAATTAAAATTTTTGTAACACTCTTTTACCTCTGATTTACAATGCTTTACGTACTATATTAAAATTTTCTTGAAATTTTTTGAAATATTTTTGCAAAATTATTTGGTAGTTTAGA
>CAMWNP010000115.1 GCA_947175645.1 uncultured Porphyromonadaceae bacterium | reverse complement strand
GCAACATCTCTATGTTGACCACATTGCTCACATACACATGTGAACTACATCGCAATATCTCTATGTTGACCACTCATGTGAACTACATCGTAACATCTCTATGTTGACCACATTGCTCACTACGAAAGTGAACAGTACATGTCCACATACATCGTAATAGATGCATATGAACAACAATGCAAAAATATATCAGTTTCAATAGTCGTTGATAATCTTCTTTACGTCAGCAAAGATTGTCCGCCCATACATACCAACCAATGATTGAAACATAGTTGGATTAGCAACATCGTAAGTATGAAACTCAAGTAAATCTTGTGTAAGTTTCTTAATCGCATTGAGTCGTTGCAGTTTGATGATTGCAAAGTGAAATGATGGATCATGCAACTTGCTTGATTCAACCATTTGATATTCACGCTCATGATTCTTGAGTTCGGTGTACATACTCGATATACTTGTATGTAGTCTATGTAAGTCATATGCACATTTTTTCGTTCCGTAGTGTAAGAAGTGATTTTCACAAACCTGTCGAACTGCATGTTCTTGTTCTTCTTTGTTCATATCATCATAACCATCAATCGTAGCCTCAGGATTTAAGAAAACACAGAAACCTCTACGTCTCAATGTGTCATCAAATTTACTTCGAATCGCATTCAGTTGTGAATAAAACTCTGTTGTTGACCTTGTATTTTTGGCGTTTGCTAATGCTTCACTGATTAAATCATATACCTTCGTAATGAAGCTTGTCGGTGGTTCTTTACCAGATATGATTGCATCTTCGTAATCAACTATGAAGTCATTCAATTCGTCAAGTAGTGTTGTGTCATATTCTTGCATTTGATAGATACTCTCATATCTTTTGTCTTGTAGCTTATCCTCAATACTCGAAAGTATTGTAGAGATGTAATGTTCGCATTTTGTTAGAAATTCTTGCAAAGTCGTCATGATTGCCGAAAGGATAAAAATAAACTGTCGACCTATGTGTCTGTGGAGTTGTCGACAGTACATGTTCACATACATGTCAACCATACTTGCGAACCACATTGCTGTGTCACAGCAATGTTGACCAACATGTTCACATACAAGTGCGAACAGTACATGTGAACCATATCGTGACACACAATGTTGACCAACATGTTCACATACATGTCAACCATACTTGCGAACCACATTGCTGTGACACACAATGTTGACCAACATGTTCACATACAAGTGCGAACAGTACATGTTGACCACATCTCACACCACACATCACTCACCATCGTGGTTGACCTTCACGTAATATATTTCCCTTGGCCCATACATGTCGTTGATATTAATCTTCCTCGGAATGCTAAGACCATACTTCTCCGGATGTTTAATCATATCCTCATCAACCCTACTACTTGAATCGACATTGCTCGCCTCCTTGTTCGCCGGATACATAGAACTATAGTCCAACGCAACGACGAACCACTGACGGCCAGCATGAACATTTCTAACTTGACCTCCGACAATAGTGCGATGGTCATACTCCTTACCACCGAACTTAACAATATCTTTATCATCTTTGCATTCATGGCGCTTCTCAAATATGGTATCCATCAATGCGAAGTTCTCCTCGTAAGCATATCGTAGCAAACTATTTGCAACTCTAACGCCATCAGCTCTGTAAATACTATCACTTAGTGATGTATTGCTAATGAATGACATTTCGATAAGGTCTGCTAACTTGCTTCTGGTAATGAGTAGTGTGCCAGTAATCCAAGCATCTTGGCAACAGTACACTGCGATACTATAAATGTTTTCATTCTCATCCCATCTTCGAAACATCTCCTGATACTTCAGACCAGTCTTAAGTAACGGTTTCTTAGTGAACGGGTTCTTGATAGCATATGCTTCTAACATACTATCGAGATTACCTCTTCCGTACTGAGTGAAACGTTTAGGATCTTCTTTCAACATCATCTTGTAAACATCAACGTTCAACACTTGCCATGCTCGCACTGACTGGTTCTCCTTCATCTGTTCACCATCAATCTTCAATTCGAATGACCTGAATGTCGGCATGAATGGTTTGAACCACTTCTCATTTGCTAGGTTGTAAGTATCCTCATCACCATTCGTAATTGAGTAGTATGTGAAGCATTGTAGGTAGTCCGATGTTAGCCCATGCATCTTCATTCGAACATAAACAAAATTGTCATCGAATCCGAATGTATTGAATCCTGTGATGATTGTAGGTGAATATTCTATTAGTAACTCAATGAATATTTGCAACAATTCTTTCTCATTTCGTGCAATCAGATATGTCGACTCATCTGGTATCACTGTTGGGTTACCATCTAAACATGAAATGATTATGTCATCAGTGACTATATCATCTTTATATGTATACTCATTCTTCACAACGACGCTAGCATTACCATTGTAACTACTATTTTTGAACTCGAGTGGTCGACCATCCTCAACACTCATCGGGTTTGAATCGAACGGTTTGCTAATGATGCATAACCGTTTTAGTGGCTTAGGTTCGTTGAGATTGAACACTCCCAGCCCAATCGAGAATATCTCATGACGAGCAATGTCTGGAATTGGTAGAACATTCTGGTCAGGTGTGTAAGTTTCAATATCGTAGCTAATCATGCGAAGAGATTGTTTGAAGTCGATTGTTTCATCTTTGGTCAACGCATTGGTGATTCCTATGTTCACCGTTTCAGCCGCAAAGTTACGATTAGGATTTGCATTCAAACCTTTCACGTTACATGCCTTGATACGTATCGGTGTGTACTCATCAGGGAAGGTTGATGTTGTTTTGTTGGTGTTCAATCTTGCTCCACCGATGAGTGGAATGTTGTATTTAGTCGAAAGATTGTAGACCGTTGATGCTAGCCGAATCGTAGTTTCAGTGAATCTGAACGGTGTTTCTGTGTTGCGATAGAATAGCTGGTCATCGTCTGGCATTTTCGATATATCAGCATCCTTGATGCGAGAATAGTATATAGTGAACTTATCGTTGAGTGTCTTGTATAAGTTCATCAGGTCAACAGGTGATGATGAGAATATTTCCATATACTCTCTGTTTCGCCCGAAGTTGAAGTATGCTGCATCAGCAAGATCGGTTCGAATCACAGTCTTGAGATTCCCTGTGAACTGTTTCATGTAACGTTCGAATTGGTTAAGAGTTAGGCCTGGCAATCTGGCTACCATGAATGATAACTGTATGTTGTAAATTCGAAGGCAATAAATACTTGGGGTTGATTCTGTAAGATAGAATATGTCCCAAACTAGTTTGTTGTTAATGAGTAATGGATGAACATTGATGATATAGATTGGGATAGCAGTCATATGTTTAGCTCCTCGGATAAAAATAATGTGAAGGGATGCTGTTCATTGCAGACTACGTCTGAGTTGAGCTTCGCTCATCGTACGTGTGTGCGTATGTGTAGTTACATATATGTGGCTAGCATATGGGTCGACAGTACATGCTCACCACATGTTGACCCATGTTGCGACTGTTCCTGTTGACAGTACATGCTCACCACATGTTGACCCATGTTGCGACTGTTCCTGTTGACAGT
>CAMWNP010000114.1 GCA_947175645.1 uncultured Porphyromonadaceae bacterium | reverse complement strand
ACTGTCAACAGGAACAGTCGCAACATGGGTCAACATGTGGTGAGCATGTACTGTCGACCCATATGCTAGCCACATATATGTAACTACACATACGCACACACGTACGATGAGCGAAGCTCAACTCAGACGTAGTCTGCAATGAACAGCATCCCTTCACATTATTTTTATCCGAGGAGCTAAACATATGACTGCTATCCCAATCTATATCATCAATGTTCATCCATTACTCATTAACAACAAACTAGTTTGGGACATATTCTATCTTACAGAATCAACCCCAAGTATTTATTGCCTTCGAATTTACAACATACAGTTATCATTCATGGTAGCCAGATTGCCAGGCCTAACTCTTAACCAATTCGAACGTTACATGAAACAGTTCACAGGGAATCTCAAGACTGTGATTCGAACCGATCTTGCTGATGCAGCATACTTCAACTTCGGGCGAAACAGAGAGTATATGGAAATATTCTCATCATCACCTGTTGACCTGATGAACTTATACAAGACACTCAACGATAAGTTCACTATATACTATTCTCGCATCAAGGATGCTGATATATCGAAAATGCCAGACGATGACCAGCTATTCTATCGCAACACAGAAACACCGTTCAGATTCACTGAAACTACGATTCGGCTAGCATCAACGGTCTACAATCTTTCGACTAAATACAACATTCCACTCATCGGTGGAGCAAGATTGAACACCAACAAAACAACATCAACCTTCCCTGATGAGTACACACCGATACGTATCAAGGCATGTAACGTGAAAGGTTTGAATGCAAATCCTAATCGTAACTTTGCGGCTGAAACGGTGAACATAGGAATCACCAATGCGTTGACCAAAGATGAAACAATCGACTTCAAACAATCTCTTCGCATGATTAGCTACGATATTGAAACTTACACACCTGACCAGAATGTTCTACCAATTCCAGACATTGCTCGTCATGAGATATTCTCGATTGGGCTGGGAGTGTTCAATCTCAACGAACCTAAGCCACTAAAACGGTTATGCATCATTAGCAAACCGTTCGATTCAAACCCGATGAGTGTTGAGGATGGTCGACCACTCGAGTTCAAAAATAGTAGTTACAATGGTAATGCTAGCGTCGTTGTGAAGAATGAGTATACATATAAAGATGATATAGTCACTGATGACATAATCATTTCATGTTTAGATGGTAACCCAACAGTGATACCAGATGAGTCGACATATCTGATTGCACGAAATGAGAAAGAATTGTTGCAAATATTCATTGAGTTACTAATAGAATATTCACCTACAATCATCACAGGATTCAATACATTCGGATTCGATGACAATTTTGTTTATGTTCGAATGAAGATGCATGGGCTAACATCGGACTACCTACAATGCTTCACATACTACTCAATTACGAATGGTGATGAGGATACTTACAACCTAGCAAATGAGAAGTGGTTCAAACCATTCATGCCGACATTCAGGTCATTCGAATTGAAGATTGATGGTGAACAGATGAAGGAGAACCAGTCAGTGCGAGCATGGCAAGTGTTGAACGTTGATGTTTACAAGATGATGTTGAAAGAAGATCCTAAACGTTTCACTCAGTACGGAAGAGGTAATCTCGATAGTATGTTAGAAGCATATGCTATCAAGAACCCGTTCACTAAGAAACCGTTACTTAAGACTGGTCTGAAGTATCAGGAGATGTTTCGAAGATGGGATGAGAATGAAAACATTTATAGTATCGCAGTGTACTGTTGCCAAGATGCTTGGATTACTGGCACACTACTCATTACCAGAAGCAAGTTAGCAGACCTTATCGAAATGTCATTCATTAGCAATACATCACTAAGTGATAGTATTTACAGAGCTGATGGCGTTAGAGTTGCAAATAGTTTGCTACGATATGCTTACGAGGAGAACTTCGCATTGATGGATACCATATTTGAGAAGCGCCATGAATGCAAAGATGATAAAGATATTGTTAAGTTCGGTGGTAAGGAGTATGACCATCGCACTATTGTCGGAGGTCAAGTTAGAAATGTTCATGCTGGCCGTCAGTGGTTCGTCGTTGCGTTGGACTATAGTTCTATGTATCCGGCGAACAAGGAGGCGAGCAATGTCGATTCAAGTAGTAGGGTTGATGAGGATATGATTAAACATCCGGAGAAGTATGGTCTTAGCATTCCGAGGAAGATTAATATCAACGACATGTATGGGCCAAGGGAAATATATTACGTGAAGGTCAACCACGATGGTGAGTGATGTGTGGTGTGAGATGTGGTCAACATGTACTGTTCGCACTTGTATGTGAACATGTTGGTCAACATTGTGTGTCACAGCAATGTGGTTCGCAAGTATGGTTGACATGTATGTGAACATGTTGGTCAACATTGTGTGTCACGATATGGTTCACATGTACTGTTCGCACTTGTATGTGAACATGTTGGTCAACATTGCTGTGACACAGCAATGTGGTTCGCAAGTATGGTTGACATGTATGTGAACATGTACTGTCGACAACTCCACAGACACATAGGTCGACAGTTTATTTTTATCCTTTCGGCAATCATGACGACTTTGCAAGAATTTCTAACAAAATGCGAACATTACATCTCTACAATACTTTCGAGTATTGAGGATAAGCTACAAGACAAAAGATATGAGAGTATCTATCAAATGCAAGAATATGACACAACACTACTTGACGAATTGAATGACTTCATAGTTGATTACGAAGATGCAATCATATCTGGTAAAGAACCACCGACAAGCTTCATTACGAAGGTATATGATTTAATCAGTGAAGCATTAGCAAACGCCAAAAATACAAGGTCAACAACAGAGTTTTATTCACAACTGAATGCGATTCGAAGTAAATTTGATGACACATTGAGACGTAGAGGTTTCTGTGTTTTCTTAAATCCTGAGGCTACGATTGATGGTTATGATGATATGAACAAAGAAGAACAAGAACATGCAGTTCGACAGGTTTGTGAAAATCACTTCTTACACTACGGAACGAAAAAATGTGCATATGACTTACATAGACTACATACAAGTATATCGAGTATGTACACCGAACTCAAGAATCATGAGCGTGAATATCAAATGGTTGAATCAAGCAAGTTGCATGATCCATCATTTCACTTTGCAATCATCAAACTGCAACGACTCAATGCGATTAAGAAACTTACACAAGATTTACTTGAGTTTCATACTTACGATGTTGCTAATCCAACTATGTTTCAATCATTGGTTGGTATGTATGGGCGGACAATCTTTGCTGACGTAAAGAAGATTATCAACGACTATTGAAACTGATATATTTTTGCATTGTTGTTCATATGCATCTATTACGATGTATGTGGACATGTACTGTTCACTTTCGTAGTGAGCAATGTGGTCAACATAGAGATGTTACGATGTAGTTCACATGAGTGGTCAACATAGAGATATTGCGATGTAGTTCACATGTGTATGTGAGCAATGTGGTCAACATAGAGATGTTGCGATGTAGTTCACATGTGTATGTGAGCAATGTGGTCAACATAGAGATGTTGC
>CAMWNP010000113.1 GCA_947175645.1 uncultured Porphyromonadaceae bacterium | reverse complement strand
CCGGCGAAGATGAACAGGTACTGGGCTTTCAGACCCTTGTATTCCACCGTCCTGCCTATGCCTTTATTGATTGTGTACTCGCTCATCAGAGGAAGAATGAACGGAGGATGGTTGCTGCCACGATAAGGAAGATGCACGCACCGAACCACGATGCGGCGGTCTTGCTTGTGTCGGGGTCACCGGAGGAGAACTTGCCATATACCTTCACGCCGCCGATGAGACCCACCACAGCACCAATGGCATAGATGAGCTTAGTACCGGGGTCGAAGTAGCTGGTGACCATCGAGGTTGCCTCGTTGATACCTGCCATGCCGTTGCCGGCTGCCCACATCTGGACTGCGGCGGTGAGGAGAAGCAGGGCAGCGACGGGGCGGCGCATTGCGGGGCTGTTCACGAAGGATACGATACGGTTGTAGAGGGACTTAAGAAATTTAGTCATAATAAAAATGAAATTTGGGTTGTGGATAAAAGTGGTGGTTAATGGAGGATGTTGAAGTCTATCGCATCAATGTCGGATGTGTCTATGTCGGCATGGAACACGATTTTCTTCGCTTTTGTCTCGGTGTCTTCGGCTTTCGCCTCAGGTTCCTGTTCGGGGATGTCGGGCATCTGGCACTCAATCATGAGTATGCGCTTTCGCACTACGGGGTCAAGTTTCACATACTCGATGATCTCTGTACCTTCGAGCTGGGATAATACCCTTCGGGCTGTCTTTTCATCTTCGGGCTTGTCGGAGTTTCCTTTCAGCACGTCGATGGTTCTCCTCATTTCCTCGAAGTCAACGCCTTCGGCATTTGGTTCGGCAGGAACGGGAGGCTCCCCTGTAAGCTCACTTGCAGAGAGACTGGAGAAGACTTCATCGAGTTTCTCATCGGGGACTCGCGCATCAGGCGTTTCAACCGGAGGTTCGGGGAGTCCTGCATCTTCGGGAGTGCCGGGCTCCTTGACGATTAAGGGGATGATCTCTTTTGCGACCTCTGTCGCGGCTTCTTTCGCCGTCTCTTTCGCTACCTCACGGAACGAGTCCATGAAGTGCTGCACGTCGAATGAACTCTTGCCGACGACATCTGACAGGTCATCTTCTGCCGGAGTTTGCTCAGTTACCTTCGGCGGTTCTTCTTTCTCCGCTTGCGGTGCATCCGGTTTGGCGAGCACTTTCCTTATGAGCCACACATTGCTTGCGAGCAATGCGATTATAATGATCATCTCCATCAGAACAGGGGCTCTTTTTCAGCATCGAAGACACCCTGCATCGCGGAATGGTGGTTGGCGAAGTGGTCAAGCAGGATTTCTGAGGCGTATGAGCCTATCGAGACACCCTTGACGCTGAGGGCTCTCACCATGCGGCTGAGGACTGCATGGACTTCCGGATAGAGATAGACCTTCTTGCTGGAATTAACCTCATGGGGACTGAGGAACTTGGAGAGATATTTCTCTCTCGCTTCGGACGCTCTCAATTCAACTTCCGAAGGTGAGGTCACTTCAATGGTGACTATACGTGAACTGGATTTAGTCATTGATTACAGTTTGGAGTTGATAATATCGGCGTACTCTTCAAAGTGAGCAGCCAGCACGTTGTTGATGTAAGCCTTGACCGAGCATACCCGTCCTTTCTCGCGGCAGAAAAGTATCTGCCTGATTTTCCAGATGAATTCCGGATCTATCTCCGTCTGCGTGAACTTTACTTCAGGAGCCATGTAAGCCATATTCCTTACGAAACGCTCCATATACTCGCGCTCACGGTCATGGTCAACATTTGATTTCCTATGTTCCGCAGGAGTGGGTTTCTTGGGCGGTTCAGGTGGATTATCTGTTTCAGGCACGGTGGGGGCTGCCTTATCGGAGGGCTTCTTTTTCAGCGTTGACAGCGAGGAGGACTCCTCCCTGAATGACCTGATGAACTCATCGGGGTCGATTTCGGACTCATATACCTTGCCCATAAAAGTCAGAGCTTGAGTATTCCGAGCAGTTCATCTGTAAGTTCAGGGAGTCTCGTGCCTTTCAGCAACGTCTTGTCGGGAGGCACGACGGTGGAGCGGAACACGGCGCGGTTGAGGGTCTTTGACCCCTCACGGCGGTATTTCTTGGTGTCCGGTATCTTGGTTCTCATCGTCTGCAAGCCGTATTCCTCGAAGACCGCCTCATACTGTTCGTATAGGTCGGTTTTCTCACGGGCATCCACGAGGTTCCAGAGCATATACATATCCTTTACCTGCGTGCGACCTGTCGTGAGCCACTCCTGTATCTTCAGGGCGAAGGCAAGGGAGCTTTCAAGTATCACCCTGTCTGCGGCTACGGGGACTATCACGGTGTCCATGCAGTTGAGGATGTTCACCACTCCACGGTTGTTCACCGTGCCGGGAAGGTCGAAGAAAACGATGTCAATCTCGTTACCCGCCTCGATTATCTCACGGACTTTCTGCATGGCTTCCTCCGGCTTCGCCGTCAGAAGGGGGTACGGTGCCAGCTTTGTCTGGCGGAGAGTGTCGGAGAAAAGTTTCTTGAACTGGGTGCTGCACTCTATCAGGTCCTTGTCGCGCTGTCGCATCTCCTCTATGCTGAACTGCGGATAGTCGCAGTCAACCACGAGGATTTTAAGTCCCCTCACGTAGTAGAGGTAGCTTGCCGCAAGGACGGTCAGGGTGGTCTTGCCTGCTCCACCTTTCTGGGTGGAGAAAGCGACAAATTTGGGGTCTGCCATAATTAAGATTTAGAAAAATGGATGTAGTGGTGTCTGCACAGCGGTGGCCGTCAGCGTATGACCTGACACGGTAAAAAGGGCTGGATTTTGCCGGGAGCCAATGAATGGCGGCAACGATGTGTGCGGAATTTGTGACAGCTTTTCCTGTCGCTCATGGTGACCTTCCTCCGCTGTCTGGAGGGTATCGGTCGGGCTACTTGACCCGGAGTGTCTCTTTCTTGTCTGTCATAATAATTACAAATTTAGTTGTGGATGAAGTGGTGGGTTCTGCCTTGGCTATGTGGCCACAGGGCTGCATGGCTATAGGTAGGCAGGTCGGTGGGTTGTCAGTCATATTGCTTGCCTGTCATCTAAGAGGCAGTGAAGTCAGATTTCTATATTATCATTCAGGAAGCAATCTTTTTACCTTATAACCTTTTTAGATTGTCCGGAAGGAAGCAACATACATCTGTGTATTGCCAGTCAGATTTATTGCAGGAAATATTCCTGACGAGTCGGCAATCTTGCTTGCAGTCCGATGGGAAAGTTCATAATCCGATCTGTAAGTTGACTTCCTCGGAGGCAATCCTGAGTGCCATTCTCTACACAAAGAAACAAATAAAATTCCATTTTGTCAAATCGAAAATTTTGCCAATTTGCTGATTTTTAACAACCTGTCCGGCTATGTCCAAGTATGTCCGGCTATGTCCGAATTTCAAGGCGAAAAATTTAACATTTCAACATCAAATTTTTTTTGACGGCAAAACGTCTCCATCCCGATTTTCCGGCATTGCAGATTTTTTTTCGCCGTTCATTAGGATTTTCACCGGATTTTTTGTAAATTTATGGAAGCATAACGGAAACAGTTATCCCGCCGACGCACTGAAATCACGGTTGGTCTTAGAGAAGAATTATATCAGGGCTGCTTCTTACGGACTATTCCATATTTCATATTAGGGAGGATGTTCACATGAACATTGCAAG
>CAMWNP010000112.1 GCA_947175645.1 uncultured Porphyromonadaceae bacterium | reverse complement strand
TGTTAACGCATCGATGGTTTGCAATTGTTTGTTCAAATTCTGTAATGATTTGACTTGTTCGCGAAGTTCATTAACATCTCTTGTTAACGCATCGATGGTTTGGTCTTGTTCGTTTACAAGTTCAATGAGCATATCCATGTTTGCATCGAAGGACAAAAATAATCTAATGTGTTATAATTCTACATCCTTCTGGTAGCACTTTAGTTAACATATTTTTGGTTACGATGAACTTACTTATACATTATGATTTTACAACTTTCGGGAAGCACTTCGGTCAACATATCATATGTTATTTGATTTTTTACAATGATTGTTTGAAGTGAGTCACAACCATAGAACATATCATTCATATTAGTTACATTCGAGGTGTTCCAATGGGATAAGTCTAGTTCAGTTAACGATCTACAACTCTCGAACATATGACTCATATCAGTTACATTCGAGGTATCCCATCTTGATAAATTAAGTTCAGTTAACGATCTACAATCATAGAACATATAACTCATATCAGTTACATTCGAGGTATCCCAATATATGTACAAATATGTTAATAAATGACAATGTATGAACATATGACTCATAGAGGTAACTTTCGAGGTGTTCCAATGGGATAAGTATAGTTCTGTTAACGATCTACAATCATAGAACATGCAAGTCATATCGGTTACATTACTTGTTTCCCATTCGGATAAATCAAGTGCGATTAACAAATCGCAACATTCGAACATACAAGACATATCAGTAACATTCGATACATCAAAATTTCTCAAATTCAATAATGTAATAGAGCATCTACAGAACATATGAGACATATCAGTTACATTAGATGTATCCCAATCAAATAAGTTAAGATATGTTAATGATGAACAATCATAGAACATATAAGATATATTAGTAACATTTGATGTATTCTAATGGGATAAGTCTAGTTCAGTTAACGAATCACATCCACTGAACATACTACTCATATTAGTGACATTACTTGTATCAAACCGTTTGTATAGTTTGGTTTTGATGTATTTGTTAATTTTTTGAGTTAGTTTATCATATAATTCATTACTAAATCCACCTTTGCATATGGTGTTATAGTTATCAGGTATAATAAAGTCATCTGGGAATGGTATCAGTTCATGTTTGTTATTTTTCTCTAACACTTCGACACGATCAATCATATTGTTGAGTTTAGTACTTAACATATCGAGTTTCGCATTAATACTAACCATCATGTCGTCAACTGATTTCTGTTGTTTTTCGATAATTTTGATAAGTAAGTCCATGATTAGTACAATGACAAAAATAATCTAATGAGAGTATCATGTCACCACACACTGTTCACAATGTACTGCTGACCATACTGATAACAATACTTGTTAACCAATACCGACAACAACACTTGTTAACCAATACCGATCAAAAATATAATATTACGTTTATTTGTTAACAATTATCTGACATGAATATGGTATCATTTTGAATAATACCTTTTTGATTGTTTCATCAGTTACAATGATGGTTCGCAATGCATTGCAATTTCTGAACATGTAGAACATCTTTGCAGTATCTGTGATAACCCAACCTGATAAGTCAAGTGTTATCAATGATGTGCATTCTCGAAACATGTTAATCATCTTTATAACCTTAGATACATTCCAACCTGCGAGATTGAGATGTCTCAATGACTTGCAAGCATAGAACATGTCACTCATATCGGTAACGTTTGATGTGTTGAAGTTATGTAAATCAAGAGATGTTAATGATGTGCAATAACAAAACATGCTAACCATATTGGTAACATTGTATGTTTTGAAGCTTGTGAGATTAAGAGATTCTAATGATTTACATCCACAGAACATGTTAACCATACTTGTAACACATTCTGTTCGAAAGTTTGTAAGATTTAACTTATGCAATCTAGTGCAGTTATAGAACATACCTCGCATATCGGTAACAAATCCTGTATCCCAAGTGGATAAATCTAGTGATGTTAATGATGTGCAATCACAGAACATACTATTCATGCTAGTAACATTGAATGTTCTCCAATTCGCTACATTGAGAGATGTCAATGCTTTGCAATCACGAAACATGTGACTCATATCTTCAACATCTTCTGTTTTCCATCGAGATAGGTCAAGTGATTCGATTGCGTGATTTGATTCGAATAGTGATTTGAAGCTATGGATTGATGACGTATTCATGTTCTCATATGTTTGTACATCTATCTGTTTACCATATATTTGCAAACGATTGTAAATTATCCTTTCATTCTGTTGCAAGTTAGACTCTAATGTTTTGATTCTGTTGTCCATATCGTCTAACCTCTTAAGGATTGCATCGAGTGTTTGCTGTACCCTGTTTGCATCGAGTGTTTGCATGTGTTGTTCAGTGTCAAGTGTTTGCATCGAAGGATAAAAATAACCTACTTACATCAGTATGATTTTGCATTGTTTTGGCACTACTTTGGTCAACATATTTTTGGTTACTTCATTTGTAACAATGATTTCTCGCAATGCATTGCAATAATCGAACATTTCACTCATATCAGTAACCTTTGATGTATTCCATCCGGATAGGTCAAGAAGCTCTAGTGATTTGCAACCACTGAACATGTTATGCATGTCATTAACATTTGAAGTATCGAAGGTTGATAAATAGAGTGCTGTTAACGATTCACAATGGTAAAACATGTAAGACATGTTTGTAACATTCGACGTGCTAAAGCAAGGCTCAACGTTCGGCTTGTGCAAAGCACAAGACCTTAGAGCTGAAAGCTCTTTCGGCAGCTTCGCTTGTGGTTGCAATGTGTCGATGCTTGATATAATAAGTGTTTGCAATTTGCGGCAGTTCTGGAATAGTCCACTCATATTTTTGACATTCGAGGTATTCAAGTTTGATAAATCAAGATATGTTAACGATTCACAAGTATCAAACATATGGGCTATTTTTACTACACTCGAGGTATTCCATCCATGCAAATCTAGATGTGTCAATGCTTTACAACCACCGAACATATCCTCCATAGTGGTGACCTTCGAAACATCCCAATATGACAAGTTGAGTGATTGCAATTTGGTACAATAGAAGAATAGGAAACTCATATTTTTGACATTCGACACATTCCATCGTGATAAATCAAGTGCTGTTAACGATTCACAGCAATTAAGCATATTACGCATATTGGTAACATTCGAAGTATTCAGATTTGTTAATGTTTGTTCATCATATTGTCGTATTCTATCACAATTAGCATCAGTTATGACATACTCAGATGAAACTTGCTTATTCGAATTCTGTAATGATTTGACTTGTTCACGAAGTTCTTTAACTTCTATTGTGATTGCATCAATGGCTTGTTGTTGTTTGTTCACAAGTTCGGTGAGCATATCCATGGTTTGCGAAGAGAGAAAAAATAATCTGGTCACTAATCAGGCGAACCCGAGTTGTTGACCATGTGTTGACATACAATGTTGACCATACTAGTGACACATCCATGTTCACCATTCAAGTCAACAGTACTGTTCACCAACACCTTCACATCCATGTTCACCAACACCTTCACACATATGTTCACCATTCAAGTCAACAGTACTGTTCACCAACACCTTCACACATACATGTTCACCAACACCTTCACACATACATGTTCACCAACACCTTCACACATACATGT
>CAMWNP010000111.1:0-2500 GCA_947175645.1 uncultured Porphyromonadaceae bacterium | reverse complement strand
GGGAGACGACACACCGCGCCAACGGGCTCGGCGGGAGAGACGGACGGCGGCCGCCCCCCGGACGAGAGGCGGAGGCGGAGGGGACCGGGAGGCCGCGGATAACCACCGGGCCGCGCGCGTGCTCGCAAACGCGGGGGAGAGGCGGGAGGGGGGAAGAGAGACGAACGACGACACGCGCACGGTCTTCCCCTCGAGGGACGCGAGGGGGGACGCCGCGGCCCACGACGCTCGGACGGGCCCGGACCTCGGGGACGGGGAGAGTCATCGACCGGAGCCCCCGCCGCCGCACCGGAGGGAAAAGAGAGCACGCAAGCGGGGGGGTTATCTCACCGCCAGGCACCCAACCCAGTGCGTTGGCGGTTCCCCACGCGAGACGCGCCTTCCCGGAGGACGACGACGACGGGGCCGGAAGAGTCCCCAGACGCACCTCGGCCGGCGGACCCGCCGCCACGCCGCAGACGACGGACGTCCGCTAAAGCCTCTCTCCCTTCGCGAGGTTCCCGAAACGCGCGAAGCCTGCCTCTCGCACCCTCTTCTCGCACGGACCCACCGCCGAGACAGACGCGCCCGCCGCCGCCGAAGGAAGGCCCTCCGGCGGCGACGGGCCCCGACGCGTCCGGCGACGCGCCGGGAGACGACCGACCGCCGTTCTCTCCAAAGGCCGCACCCGAGAGAGAGGTCACGACCCCGCAAAGCCAGAACCGGATCCCCGACCCCGAGGAGGGACGGGTCGACCGCTGCTCCCCAACCGTGGGAACGCTGCCGGGGAGGGGGGGAGCGAGGCGACCTCCACACGGCACACAACACGAGCGACGCACGCACGCGACGCGCGCAGCGAGGCCGCGGTCCGCGGGAACGGCAAAGACGGGGAAGCGCGGGAGGGACCGCTCGCGGCGGGGCACGGACGGTGGGCGGGTGGGGCCCGGGAGCCCACCGCCACCCAGCCCCGCTCTTCCCCCGCTCGGCTCCGCGCCCCGACCGGAGGCGCGTACGCACGCACCCTCGGGGGAGCGGGGGGATCGGGGTCCCCGCGGCACTCGGGCGTGCGCGCACGCGACCCCTTCGTTCCCCGCCACGGGTAACACGTCCCAGGCTCCGACACGGCACGCCGGCGTCACGACAACGCTCTCTCGCCCCGCGTGGTTCCTCCCCGGACTCGGAGCGAGGAGGCGCGGGCCGCAGCGGGCGACACAAACGCTCGGGTTTTCCCCCCCCTCAAAGACGGGACGCGGCGAGGGGCACCCGGCCGAAGCTACGCGCATCGAGGTGACTGTCAGGGCGTGCCGGGCCGGCACGCCCTTCTCATCGGATCGCTAGAGAAGGCACTTTTTCTCACTGAGGGCGGGCGGGACGGACCCGGACCGACGAGCCTACGGCCGCGGCAGCGCAAGAGCCGGGGAAGCGACACACGCACACCGCTCGATGATCTCGAGCGCGGCGAGGCGGGGGGGGGTCTGCGGTATCGGTAAGGCTTTTCTTCCTTGCCGGGGCGCACTCTTGAGCGTTCGCGGACAAGGGGGACCGGACCGAGAAAAGGCATACTACACAGAAGAGGTCCCCCGAGAGCCAGGCCTGCCTCTCCGGCAACACCCACCGGGTCTGTACCAGGCGGGGAGGCATTCTTTTAAGTCAATCGACAAGTCCACCTTTAACGGTGAGACGAAAATCGAAAAAGGCCGGCCGCGATCACTCAACACCACCCAACGCTCACAGCCTACGGGAGAAGGCAGCGCGTGGTGGGCCGCTCGCCCGATCTCACGAGATGGCCGTGAGAGAGCCTTCTCTTACCGCTCGCCTCGACCCCCTTTTTCTCATCCTCGGGGCCATCTTAACCCACGAGAACACGCCTCGCAGAGGAACACCGCTAAAGGCCGGACCGCGCACAGGAGGCATACACGTCAGAGAACCGGGAAACGCCGCCGCCGCTCAGAACCGGGCACCTCTGAAGATCGGCCTGGAACGCTCCAGGAGCACCACGAGGATCGCAAGCAGAGCGCGTGCACACGAGCCCGGTCGGGAGGGGCACGTGACGCGGCACATCAGCCGACCCTCCCCCGGCTCGGAGGGAGGAGGGCCAAAGAGACCACCACACACGGTGGGCACAGCGAAACGCGCGACAGGGAACGACGAAGCCCCCGGCGCGCCTCACAGGAACCCCCACGAACCACAGCGAGGAGTGCGTGGGGGCTTTCACAGGGCTCAGGCCGGATAACCGCACCCCTGCCTTCCACACACCACCGGCAAAGGTGGGGAGGAGAGACGAGGGGCCCGCTGGCAGAACGAGAAGAGCGGCCGCCATTCGCCATGAATGTCCGTCCCTCGCCTGGCGCGGCTTAGGCCTCCGGCCCGAATGAACACAGGGCGTGCGCACCACATCGATCGACAAAGCAGAAACCGGGAAGAACCGAGCGAGAGAGCACCACCACAGACCCAACACATGCCACCAACAAAAAAAAAAAAAAAAAAAAAAAAAAAAAAAAAAAAAAAAAAAAAAAAAAAA
>CAMWNP010000110.1 GCA_947175645.1 uncultured Porphyromonadaceae bacterium | reverse complement strand
TTGTTTGTTCAAATTCTGTAATGATTTGACTCGTTCGCGAAGTTCATTAACATCTCTTGTTAACGCATCGATGGTTTGCAATTGTTTGTTCAAATTCTGTAATGATTTGACTTGTTCGCGAAGTTCATTAACATCTCTTGTTAACGCATCGATGGTTTGGTCTTGTTCGTTTACAAGTTCAATGAGCATATCCATGTTTGCATCGAAGGACAAAAATAATCTAATGTGTTATAATTCTACATCCTTCTGGTAGCACTTTAGTTAACATATTTTTGGTTACGATGAACTTACTTATACATTATGATTTTACAACTTTCGGGAAGCACTTCGGTCAACATATCATATGTTATTTGATTTTTTACAATGATTGTTTGAAGTGAGTCACAACCATAGAACATATCATTCATATTAGTTACATTCGAGGTGTTCCAATGGGATAAGTCTAGTTCAGTTAACGATCTACAACTCTCGAACATATGACTCATATCAGTTACATTCGAGGTATCCCATCTTGATAAATTAAGTTCAGTTAACGATCTACAATCATAGAACATATAACTCATATCAGTTACATTCGAGGTATCCCAATATATGTACAAATATGTTAATAAATGACAATGTATGAACATATGACTCATAGAGGTAACTTTCGAGGTGTTCCAATGGGATAAGTATAGTTCTGTTAACGATCTACAATCATAGAACATGCAAGTCATATCGGTTACATTACTTGTTTCCCATTCGGATAAATCAAGTGCGATTAACAAATCGCAACATTCGAACATACAAGACATATCAGTAACATTCGATACATCAAAATTTCTCAAATTCAATAATGTAATAGAGCATCTACAGAACATATGAGACATATCAGTTACATTAGATGTATCCCAATCAAATAAGTTAAGATATGTTAATGATGAACAATCATAGAACATATAAGATATATTAGTAACATTTGATGTATTCTAATGGGATAAGTCTAGTTCAGTTAACGAATCACATCCACTGAACATACTACTCATATTAGTGACATTACTTGTATCAAACCGTTTGTATAGTTTGGTTTTGATGTATTTGTTAATTTTTTGAGTTAGTTTATCATATAATTCATTACTAAATCCACCTTTGCATATGGTGTTATAGTTATCAGGTATAATAAAGTCATCTGGGAATGGTATCAGTTCATGTTTGTTATTTTTCTCTAACACTTCGACACGATCAATCATATTGTTGAGTTTAGTACTTAACATATCGAGTTTCGCATTAATACTAACCATCATGTCGTCAACTGATTTCTGTTGTTTTTCGATAATTTTGATAAGTAAGTCCATGATTAGTACAATGACAAAAATAATCTAATGAGAGTATCATGTCACCACACACTGTTCACAATGTACTGCTGACCATACTGATAACAATACTTGTTAACCAATACCGACAACAACACTTGTTAACCAATACCGATCAAAAATATAATATTACGTTTATTTGTTAACAATTATCTGACATGAATATGGTATCATTTTGAATAATACCTTTTTGATTGTTTCATCAGTTACAATGATGGTTCGCAATGCATTGCAATTTCTGAACATGTAGAACATCTTTGCAGTATCTGTGATAACCCAACCTGATAAGTCAAGTGTTATCAATGATGTGCATTCTCGAAACATGTTAATCATCTTTATAACCTTAGATACATTCCAACCTGCGAGATTGAGATGTCTCAATGACTTGCAAGCATAGAACATGTCACTCATATCGGTAACGTTTGATGTGTTGAAGTTATGTAAATCAAGAGATGTTAATGATGTGCAATAACAAAACATGCTAACCATATTGGTAACATTGTATGTTTTGAAGCTTGTGAGATTAAGAGATTCTAATGATTTACATCCACAGAACATGTTAACCATACTTGTAACACATTCTGTTCGAAAGTTTGTAAGATTTAACTTATGCAATCTAGTGCAGTTATAGAACATACCTCGCATATCGGTAACAAATCCTGTATCCCAAGTGGATAAATCTAGTGATGTTAATGATGTGCAATCACAGAACATACTATTCATGCTAGTAACATTGAATGTTCTCCAATTCGCTACATTGAGAGATGTCAATGCTTTGCAATCACGAAACATGTGACTCATATCTTCAACATCTTCTGTTTTCCATCGAGATAGGTCAAGTGATTCGATTGCGTGATTTGATTCGAATAGTGATTTGAAGCTATGGATTGATGACGTATTCATGTTCTCATATGTTTGTACATCTATCTGTTTACCATATATTTGCAAACGATTGTAAATTATCCTTTCATTCTGTTGCAAGTTAGACTCTAATGTTTTGATTCTGTTGTCCATATCGTCTAACCTCTTAAGGATTGCATCGAGTGTTTGCTGTACCCTGTTTGCATCGAGTGTTTGCATGTGTTGTTCAGTGTCAAGTGTTTGCATCGAAGGATAAAAATAACCTACTTACATCAGTATGATTTTGCATTGTTTTGGCACTACTTTGGTCAACATATTTTTGGTTACTTCATTTGTAACAATGATTTCTCGCAATGCATTGCAATAATCGAACATTTCACTCATATCAGTAACCTTTGATGTATTCCATCCGGATAGGTCAAGAAGCTCTAGTGATTTGCAACCACTGAACATGTTATGCATGTCATTAACATTTGAAGTATCGAAGGTTGATAAATAGAGTGCTGTTAACGATTCACAATGGTAAAACATGTAAGACATGTTTGTAACATTCGACGTGCTAAAGCAAGGCTCAACGTTCGGCTTGTGCAAAGCACAAGACCTTAGAGCTGAAAGCTCTTTCGGCAGCTTCGCTTGTGGTTGCAATGTGTCGATGCTTGATATAATAAGTGTTTGCAATTTGCGGCAGTTCTGGAATAGTCCACTCATATTTTTGACATTCGAGGTATTCAAGTTTGATAAATCAAGATATGTTAACGATTCACAAGTATCAAACATATGGGCTATTTTTACTACACTCGAGGTATTCCATCCATGCAAATCTAGATGTGTCAATGCTTTACAACCACCGAACATATCCTCCATAGTGGTGACCTTCGAAACATCCCAATATGACAAGTTGAGTGATTGCAATTTGGTACAATAGAAGAATAGGAAACTCATATTTTTGACATTCGACACATTCCATCGTGATAAATCAAGTGCTGTTAACGATTCACAGCAATTAAGCATATTACGCATATTGGTAACATTCGAAGTATTCAGATTTGTTAATGTTTGTTCATCATATTGTCGTATTCTATCACAATTAGCATCAGTTATGACATACTCAGATGAAACTTGCTTATTCGAATTCTGTAATGATTTGACTTGTTCACGAAGTTCTTTAACTTCTATTGTGATTGCATCAATGGCTTGTTGTTGTTTGTTCACAAGTTCGGTGAGCATATCCATGGTTTGCGAAGAGAGAAAAAATAATCTGGTCACTAATCAGGCGAACCCGAGTTGTTGACCATGTGTTGACATACAATGTTGACCATACTAGTGACACATCCATGTTCACCATTCAAGTCAACAGTACTGTTCACCAACACCTTCACATCCATGTTCACCAACACCTTCACACATATGTTCACCATTCAAGTCAACAGTACTGTTCACCAACACCTTCACACATACATGTTCACCAACACCTTCACACATACATGT
>CAMWNP010000109.1 GCA_947175645.1 uncultured Porphyromonadaceae bacterium | reverse complement strand
ACATACACTGTTCGCATGATGTGTTGACATATGGTCTACATACACTGTTCGCATGATGTGTTGACATATGGTCTACATACACTGTTCGCATGTCATATCGAATATATTGCTCACCAGTACACTCAACATACGTTGTCCGCATGATGTGTCCGACATACATGTAGACTAGTCATGTCCAAACATACGTTGTTCACCATGTTCCGACATGTATATGTCGACATCAAGTATGGACCCATGTTCCGACATGTATATGTCGGCACCTATTGCGAACAGTACATTGCTCACCCATCATGCCAACGTATACTCAATATTCGATGCAACAAGCTGCGCTTGGAGAGACGAGCTGGCGCAGTCTCAAAAATATATAAGTTACATCTACATGTTGAACTTGTCAATCTTGTCAATCAAGTCAATCACCTGAATCTTTTCGAATCCCTTGCGACCAGGTAGTAGTTCATCATTTAAGATTCTTCGCATCTCAGCTGAACATACGTTGTAAGCATCAATGTTCAACTCACGATTGCTAATGAATCCATTCAAACACATAACTCTGTTCGAATGACCTGCAACCTTATGTTCACCAACAAACTCAACAATATTTTTGTCATCTCCAATCAGTCCCATATAGAACAATATCGATACAAACATCCATATGTTCTTTTGAACTTGGTCATTGTTACAAGTGTTGGCTTGCTTGATATTGTCATCAATCAATCCATGCAACTCTGTTCGAATCTCTTTCGAATCAAACTTGTTGACCATATCGTTGACCAATCTGGCTTTCTCATAATGATACTTGTCCATCTTTGCCGCCTCTTGCACGACACATTTGATTGCATCCTCGATATGATATTTGTTGCTATTCATCATGATGTTACTAACAACATCATAAGTCCTTGTTGACAACTTGTTCAAATCCTGGCGAAGATTATATTCGTTGAATGGGACATGAACATTCTCATAGTAGTAATTACCATGCTTATCAATGGCAACATCTTCGAGTTTGAATGTGAAGTCACACAGATTCAGCTTGCGATACTTAAGTTCCTGATGCTTCTTCTGCATGTTCTCCGACAGGTTCTTGTTATAATCGAAGTTAAGCTCGAATGTGAGCATCAACTCGAACAAGATATTGTCGAAATTAATGACATCATTGATTGTGGAGTTCGAATTGTAGAACGTCACAACATTTACAAGAATCTGGCGCAACATGTTGATGAGCAACCATTCATTGAACTGTGTCAATGTACACTTCTCGCATGTAAATTCTTGATACTTGTCATAGAAGTAGTCACCAAGTTTGTGGTAGACACTCCAATGATTGCCTCCATCGATGTCATAATTGTTCACATAGTCGATGAAGAACAAATATGGGTCTTTGATTATGTCAACAATCTCTTGTGGCAATCCACATATGAATGGATTCTGTGTTATAATCATCCATATCATTCGAGTCTTGAAGTCACTGAGGTCATCAAGTGGATGACTCTCGAAATAGTCTCTGAATCCGTCGACATACTTCCAAACACCTTCATCTTTGAGTTCGGTTGACTTATCATGTAAGATAATACCGTAGTGAGCCTTGATTTGCTTGACATCTTCATCATAGCTTGGACTCTTCGGATTGAGGTCATCAATATCAGCTTGAATCTTCTGGTTATACTCTTCTTGCAACTTGTCTCGTCGAAGAGCAAATTCAGAGATTCTGAAGTATGTGTATGTATTCGTGAACAGTTCGAACGTCTCACGAGTGAGTGGTATCTGTGGCTGTGTAAGGTCCTCCGGATGTATCAACAAGATTGATGACAACATCGAACGATAGCACAATGACCACACATCCGGGCTCAACTTGCGTTCAGTTGTGGGTAACATCAGACGCTTGAACAAGTCTTCGAGATTGTTCTGTTTCTTCACCTTGATATGTTCGATTGTGCGAACAAGTTGTTCGTCAATGTATTGGATATCAGAACGTTGTTGAATGATACTGCGAGCAATTACACGCAAGCATCTAAAGAGTCTATCAATCTGTCCGAAGTCAGATGCAGCTGCATGATCGTTCACCCATTTCGAAATCTGCAATGTGTTGATGTTCATCTTGATTTGAGATGGTGGTGGGAATTGCTTTGTGTTGGATTTGATTTCACCCTTCGATGTATATGTATTGTCCGACAGTGTGTTGACCGATGTTGGTTTAGACTTCTGTCCATTACATGTGTTGCGTGAACTTTGCGGTCTAGGTGTTGGTCTAGATGTCGGGTGTGACGTGCTTGCGACAATGCAGTTGGCTCGAGCTTCGCTCGTGCGAGACTCAGATGCAGTATGTGACGTTGGTGCGATGGGCTGTGGCTTGAACTGTATCGACTTCACTTGTTGACGAGGTTCATCGTTGGTATTGGTCTGTGATGAATCTTGTGCAGGTGCTGGCGATTCAACCTTCTTAGCATTAATGCTTAACTCACCCCAACCTCTCGAAGAGTGTAGAATCTCAGATGCTGATGCAGTAGGCTTAAACAAGTCCTTAGCACGAAGCTTCTGTTTAGGTTCCTCTTTCTTGTTTTTGTGGTTATAACGAACGTTTGAGCGTTTCATGTTATAAGACATAACGGTTTGCTCGTAGGATAAAAATAACCTGTCGAGTCTGGGCTGGTGAGGGTATATGCTGACCAGTACATTGCGATAGTGCATGCTGACCATATGCTGACCATATGCTGACATACGTTGTTCGCATATACTATTGACCCATGTGTCGACACATCATATTCACATCGTGCTGACCATATGTTGACATGCGTTGTTGACACATATGGTTGACATATGTCGACATACAATGCTCACCAAGTGTTGACACACTCATGTTCACCATCCATCTCCGCACATCATACTGACATATGTGTCGACATACAATGCTCACCACACATTGCGACACCTGTTGCGGACATGCGTTGTTGACACATATGGTTGACCATATGTCGACATACAATGCTAACAAGTATATGCTCACCACATTGCGACACACAATGCTCACTGTACGTCGATTATCTTCTTGAGTGCATTAGTGATGAATGCCTTCTGACTCTTCATCATAGGAATCTCAACATTACAGACCTTCACCTTCTCGGGTATATTCTGAACCTTGTTCTGTAATGCTCGCACATAGTTCGCATGTATGGAGTACAGTGTTTCAACATTGGGCTTCATCTCCTCAATCTTCTTTACTCGGAATGAGCAAAGGTCTTGTTCGAACTGGTCGAGGCTCTCAATCATGTTCTCGAGATTGTCGTTTGCAATGTTCTGGAACTGCACAAACTTCTTCACCGTCTTAGTATCGAAGTAGTTCATCATATTGACGAATGAATCTGTTTCAATTGTGTCGATAGTATAGTCCGACATATCAAAGTCAACCTTCTTCGACTTCGGTACTGAGATTTTGGATGTTGCTTTCACATCATTCTTCAACCTCGATTGTAGAGCTGGGAAGTCTATACTATTGACTAACCCATCATAGATGTCAATCTTGATTGCATTCTTCGAGTTATCAACATAGTTCGAAATCATGGTGATAGTTGAATCTGCGATGTTGTTCAGTTCGTTATAGAACTTCTGAAACTTACCTGCGTGGTTGATGATTTCAGCAATCTGTGCGGACTGTGCAATAACATTGTTCTTCATCTGAGAATATGAATCATTCTCGGAGTATGGGAACGTGCGAGACTTGAGTGTCAATGTCTTCGAAGTTGGTTGAGTCTGTACAATCGTCGAACTGTTAGCAGATGTTGTAACATCTGATTGTTTGTCCGATTGTTTGTCCGATATGTCTGCAGTAGGTTGTTTGCCTGATGTT
>CAMWNP010000108.1 GCA_947175645.1 uncultured Porphyromonadaceae bacterium | reverse complement strand
AACATCAGGCAAACAACCTACTGCAGACATATCGGACAAACAATCGGACAAACAACCCACTGCAAGTACATCGGGCAAACAACCTAATGCTAACATATCAGACAAACCTGTTGTAGGCAAACAGTCAGATGTAACAACATCAGGCAAACAACCTACTGCAGACATATCGGACAAACAATCGGACAAACAATCAGATGTTACAACATCTGCTAACAGTTCGACGATTGTACAGACTCAACCAACTTCGAAGACATTGACACTCAAGTCTCGCACGTTCCCATACTCCGAGAATGATTCATATTCTCAGATGAAGAACAATGTTATTGCACAGTCCGCACAGATTGCTGAAATCATCAACCACGCAGGTAAGTTTCAGAAGTTCTATAACGAACTGAACAACATCGCAGATTCAACTATCACCATGATTTCGAACTATGTTGATAACTCGAAGAATGCAATCAAGATTGACATCTATGATGGGTTAGTCAATAGTATAGACTTCCCAGCTCTACAATCGAGGTTGAAGAATGATGTGAAAGCAACATCCAAAATCTCAGTACCGAAGTCGAAGAAGGTTGACTTTGATATGTCGGACTATACTATCGACACAATTGAAACAGATTCATTCGTCAATATGATGAACTACTTCGATACTAAGACGGTGAAGAAGTTTGTGCAGTTCCAGAACATTGCAAACGACAATCTCGAGAACATGATTGAGAGCCTCGACCAGTTCGAACAAGACCTTTGCTCATTCCGAGTAAAGAAGATTGAGGAGATGAAGCCCAATGTTGAAACACTGTACTCCATACATGCGAACTATGTGCGAGCATTACAGAACAAGGTTCAGAATATACCCGAGAAGGTGAAGGTCTGTAATGTTGAGATTCCTATGATGAAGAGTCAGAAGGCATTCATCACTAATGCACTCAAGAAGATAATCGACGTACAGTGAGCATTGTGTGTCGCAATGTGGTGAGCATATACTTGTTAGCATTGTATGTCGACATATGGTCAACCATATGTGTCAACAACGCATGTCCGCAACAGGTGTCGCAATGTGTGGTGAGCATTGTATGTCGACACATATGTCAGTATGATGTGCGGAGATGGATGGTGAACATGAGTGTGTCAACACTTGGTGAGCATTGTATGTCGACATATGTCAACCATATGTGTCAACAACGCATGTCAACATATGGTCAGCACGATGTGAATATGATGTGTCGACACATGGGTCAATAGTATATGCGAACAACGTATGTCAGCATATGGTCAGCATATGGTCAGCATGCACTATCGCAATGTACTGGTCAGCATATACCCTCACCAGCCCAGACTCGACAGGTTATTTTTATCCTACGAGCAAACCGTTATGTCTTATAACATGAAACGCTCAAACGTTCGTTATAACCACAAAAACAAGAAAGAGGAACCTAAACAGAAGCTTCGTGCTAAGGACTTGTTTAAGCCTACTGCATCAGCATCTGAGATTCTACACTCTTCGAGAGGTTGGGGTGAGTTAAGCATTAATGCTAAGAAGGTTGAATCGCCAGCACCTGCACAAGATTCATCACAGACCAATACCAACGATGAACCTCGTCAACAAGTGAAGTCGATACAGTTCAAGCCACAGCCCATCGCACCAACGTCACATACTGCATCTGAGTCTCGCACGAGCGAAGCTCGAGCCAACTGCATTGTCGCAAGCACGTCACACCCGACATCTAGACCAACACCTAGACCGCAAAGTTCACGCAACACATGTAATGGACAGAAGTCTAAACCAACATCGGTCAACACACTGTCGGACAATACATATACATCGAAGGGTGAAATCAAATCCAACACAAAGCAATTCCCACCACCATCTCAAATCAAGATGAACATCAACACATTGCAGATTTCGAAATGGGTGAACGATCATGCAGCTGCATCTGACTTCGGACAGATTGATAGACTCTTTAGATGCTTGCGTGTAATTGCTCGCAGTATCATTCAACAACGTTCTGATATCCAATACATTGACGAACAACTTGTTCGCACAATCGAACATATCAAGGTGAAGAAACAGAACAATCTCGAAGACTTGTTCAAGCGTCTGATGTTACCCACAACTGAACGCAAGTTGAGCCCGGATGTGTGGTCATTGTGCTATCGTTCGATGTTGTCATCAATCTTGTTGATACATCCGGAGGACCTTACACAGCCACAGATACCACTCACTCGTGAGACGTTCGAACTGTTCACGAATACATACACATACTTCAGAATCTCTGAATTTGCTCTTCGACGAGACAAGTTGCAAGAAGAGTATAACCAGAAGATTCAAGCTGATATTGATGACCTCAATCCGAAGAGTCCAAGCTATGATGAAGATGTCAAGCAAATCAAGGCTCACTACGGTATTATCTTACATGATAAGTCAACCGAACTCAAAGATGAAGGTGTTTGGAAGTATGTCGACGGATTCAGAGACTATTTCGAGAGTCATCCACTTGATGACCTCAGTGACTTCAAGACTCGAATGATATGGATGATTATAACACAGAATCCATTCATATGTGGATTGCCACAAGAGATTGTTGACATAATCAAAGACCCATATTTGTTCTTCATCGACTATGTGAACAATTATGACATCGATGGAGGCAATCATTGGAGTGTCTACCACAAACTTGGTGACTACTTCTATGACAAGTATCAAGAATTTACATGCGAGAAGTGTACATTGACACAGTTCAATGAATGGTTGCTCATCAACATGTTGCGCCAGATTCTTGTAAATGTTGTGACGTTCTACAATTCGAACTCCACAATCAATGATGTCATTAATTTCGACAATATCTTGTTCGAGTTGATGCTCACATTCGAGCTTAACTTCGATTATAACAAGAACCTGTCGGAGAACATGCAGAAGAAGCATCAGGAACTTAAGTATCGCAAGCTGAATCTGTGTGACTTCACATTCAAACTCGAAGATGTTGCCATTGATAAGCATGGTAATTACTACTATGAGAATGTTCATGTCCCATTCAACGAATATAATCTTCGCCAGGATTTGAACAAGTTGTCAACAAGGACTTATGATGTTGTTAGTAACATCATGATGAATAGCAACAAATATCATATCGAGGATGCAATCAAATGTGTCGTGCAAGAGGCGGCAAAGATGGACAAGTATCATTATGAGAAAGCCAGATTGGTCAACGATATGGTCAACAAGTTTGATTCGAAAGAGATTCGAACAGAGTTGCATGGATTGATTGATGACAATATCAAGCAAGCCAACACTTGTAACAATGACCAAGTTCAAAAGAACATATGGATGTTTGTATCGATATTGTTCTATATGGGACTGATTGGAGATGACAAAAATATTGTTGAGTTTGTTGGTGAACATAAGGTTGCAGGTCATTCGAACAGAGTTATGTGTTTGAATGGATTCATTAGCAATCGTGAGTTGAACATTGATGCTTACAACGTATGTTCAGCTGAGATGCGAAGAATCTTAAATGATGAACTACTACCTGGTCGCAAGGGATTCGAAAAGATTCAGGTGATTGACTTGATTGACAAGATTGACAAGTTCAACATGTAGATGTAACTTATATATTTTTGAGACTGCGCCAGCTCGTCTCTCCAAGCGCAGCTTGTTGCATCGAATATTGAGTATACGTTGGCATGATGGGTGAGCAATGTACTGTTCGCAATAGGTGCCGACATATACATGTCGGAACATGGGTCCATACTTGATGTCGACATATACATGTCGGAACATGGTGAACAACGTATGTTTGGACATGACTAGTCTACATGTATGTCGGACACATCATGCGGACAACGTATGTTGAGTGTACTGGTGAGCAATATATTCGATATGACATGCGAACAGTGTATGTAGACCATATGTCAACACATCATGCGAACAGTGTATGT
>CAMWNP010000107.1 GCA_947175645.1 uncultured Porphyromonadaceae bacterium | reverse complement strand
ACATATGTAAGCCATGTTGCGACTGCTACATGCGAAGTACATATGTAAGCCATGTTGCGACTGCTACATGCGAAGTACATATGTAAGCCATGTGTCAACAGCTCCATGTTCATCGTACATGCGAACAACATGTCGACACACTATGCTCACCAGTCATGCGAACAACATGTCGACACACTATGCTCACCAGTCATGCGAACAACGTATGCAAAAATATAGTGGCATCACCATGCTACTTTTATCCTAAACATTAAATGTTTACACTCATTGTTCACAACAAGCGTGAACTAGATTCTAGCATATTATCTAATCATGAATATGTGCAAACAATCTCAGCAATCCCGCAGTTGAAACATATTGCGAACGAGTTGATACTTAACAAACCTGTTAACACATATGGCTTGCATCCTATCATACAATTGTACTTCGCAATATTCGATACTAGATTGTTGCAAACAACACCTCCCGAAGTAATAATATATCTTAAGACTCATTACAATGATTTGTTCAGACTACTGACGGAAGAGAGGATTGTGAAGATTCCAATGGTCACAGAACAGTGTTCACTTCGAAATGTAACAATACCAATGTACAACATGTTACATGTTGGCAACATCTGTCATCTCAATACATCGCTTAACATATTGTCATCACTCATCGGATACATATATGACTTGAAAGATTCAAGTGACCCGATGGTGAACATATTGGTTGAGACTTTAATTTCAAGTTTCAGTGAGATTGATCCAACTCCGAACAATATTCATATGCTTATTAGCCATCTAGGTATCGATATGAATCAATTCGAAGAGGCTGATGATACTATGAAGATGTTGATGAAAATACTGTATAAACAAATAGGGTTCGACAGAATCTTATACTGGGATTCGATTGACACATTCTTGAACAAGGATGATAAGAAATTAAGTTTCAACCAGTTGGTCGACAAGTATAAGCCTAGGGTGTTGATTGTTAACAATCAAGACTTCTGTGTCGTTACAGACAATGATGATGGACTTCGAAATGTTAGACGTGATTATATAACTGAACAAGGTTTGAAGTACACTGTTTCATCATGTATCTTGCATTGTATAAGTCACTTCATATCTGTGTTCCGACGGTTCGAAGAAGTGCAATACAATGGTGGTAATATTATTGTTGAACATTGGATTATTCGCGATGACTTGATGAACAAGTTTAATAACACATCGCAGTACAATATGAAGGCTAACAGGTTCCCTATTACAGTATCTTGTTACATTCGTGTTGACGAGTTTGTCACAGGATATGTATAAGTAGTTTATTTTTGCATATGTTGTTACATGTATGATGACCATCGGGTGGACAGTGTATGCTTACACTCGGGTGAACAACACATGTAACAAATCATGTCGACACATGGATGTGAACAATATATGTAATGATGTATGCTTACACTCGGGTGAACAACACATGTAACAAATCATGTCGACACTCGGGTGGACAGTGTATGCTTACACTCGGGTGGACAGTGTATGTAATGATGTATGTCAACATATATGCTTACCATCATGCTCATATTTTATACATTGCTCAAATGGATTGTGTTATTAGTGAGAATAAGGATGCATACAAAAATATGATTACACTCATTGACATCCCAATGGTACTACCAACTCGAAGCTTGACAGTAGATGCGTATCAAACCCTAATTCAGTATGATGACATCAAACTATACGAGAATGACATAAAAGCAATGTCGAAATCTATCTCAGAATGTGTGTCGAAGTACATATTTCCGACAGTTCTGACAAAGTTCTGTAAGAGATATGTTGACAATCCAAGTGTCAGAATCAAGTTCACCAATGAACATCTACGAGAATTGCAGATTTGGTGCAATCAATATCGTGAACATGTAATGAACGATTCTGATGACATATGTTCGAAAGCATTTGAAGACCAAGACATTAAGGACTACTTAATTTACAAGGTGTGTTGCAACATAGTACAGTTTGCATTAATGGATAATAATTTAAAATTACCAAACCAATTTTGGTGACCGATATTTTTCAAATTTATGCGATTGAAATGACTGATACACAAACTACAGCAACTATTGTTGACACACCAACACAACCAATAGTTGAACCAAAAGCATCAACAGCTTCTGTTCAAGAAGCAAAACAACTAGATGGAATAAAAGCACGTGCAGCTGCTACTCCTGCACAAACGGAAGTTACAAATGGGTCTATTACATCTGTTCGCACACAATTGATGAATTTGAAGAGCACAATCTATAATGTCCAAACCACTTTGATTGAATTGAGGCATGCCATTCAAGCTCAAACAATCAACAAAGGTACTGTCACAAAAAAATTGACGTCAATTGCTATTGCACTCGATGGTTACAATACTTCATTGAATGCTATCAACACCCAAATTAATACCTTACTATACTAAACGGTGTTATTTTTGCATGTCATGTGCAACATCGAGTAGCAATGTATGTGTCGACATATGTTGCGAGTATATGTACTTCGCGATGTGTGGTCAGCATATGGTCGACATGTATTGTTCACCGCAGCCAAAGGCTGAGTGGACTTCGCGAGCTACGCTCGGCTCGTAGAGACTCGCACGCGTGCGCGAGTCTTGCTTACGCAAGTCGTCCCCATCGAGTGAGCAATGTATGTGTCGACATATGGTCAGCAATGTACTGTCATATCTATGTGTCGACTGCTCCTGGTGAACACATGTATCGACATATGGTCAGCATATGGTTCACATGTATGCTTAGCATCGAGTGAGCAATGTATGTGTCGACATATGGTCAGCAATGTAGTTACATGTGAGTGAACCCATATGTCAACACAATGTAAGTAATGCATGCAATCCACATAGGTTGAGCAGGTTACTTTTAATTTCTTCGTAAATCATGAGTGATACCGATACTACAAAACTTCCTGAGATTACAATCAAAATGCCTGACTTCATTCAGACAGAACGAATCAAGATTCCATATGCGAAGTTTGTAATGCATCCACACTACGCAATCAAAGAATTGCTAGGACAGAACATTACAATCGTTGACTACAATGTGAATGACATAATCACTAACGATGACTGTCACATCATTGATGTTCGATACAAGTCAATCAAGTTCTCGCCATATGCAATTTATTACATACCTGTTGACAAAATCAAGCGAATCATTCCTGATTCAAACACATACGGGTTCGCATTGAATGGTTGTAATGTCATGCTAACCAGTAGTCAGTTAGGAGATTATGCAAAAACAATACCGTTGAAAATCTATGCGAAGAGTGTTGACAATCATTCTGTCAATGGTCAATTAGATGTTCTATTTCCATACTTCGCAACACCTGCGAAGAACCCACTGAATAAGTTCATGACTCCAATCAAATATCCTAATTATAACTGCTTACCATTCGAAGTTGAGCCTGAACCTAAGCAGTATCCGGATAGTTATAAACCTATACTCAAGAGTATAGATGAAACGCTTGCAGCATATAAGAGCGACTTGCAACGATTCCCACTGTTCAAACACATTGACAATATTGCGAAAGCCAATGAGTTCAAGGATTGTGCAATCTATACTCCAACTACAACGGCTTACCTAATTGACTTCAACAAGATTCCACTAGACAAGGATTTGAATGGAGTGATTGCAATCACGGACAACCGACATCCGGACTTTGTCCTATACTTTCCAACATTCAGCTTCATATTGACTACAGAAGAACTGCGAAGTTTGAAGAGTTTCATGGAGAGCGAGAAAGTAAGGTATTACAATTATCATTACATCATGAGTATGAACAAGAAATGAATGCTTATTTTTGACATCGAGGTTGACATATACGTGTGTTTGCATCGGTGTCGACACTTAGGTGTGACATACATTGCTGACCAGGAGCAGTCCGCACATGGTGAACATGGAGCTGTCGACA
>CAMWNP010000106.1 GCA_947175645.1 uncultured Porphyromonadaceae bacterium | reverse complement strand
TAATCTAATATCCAATGCTATGAAAGCGCATTCACCGTTCAAAATAGGAATGCGCTTTCAGCTGTCTTTAGATAGTTATTATTTCTTCTTTATTGAGACTGCAAAACCTCCGCCAGGAGCCATTCTTACAGGTATTATATCTAAATTAGATATTTCAAAAGAGGTAATAATATAACTCTCTGGATTTTTATCGTAATGTGCAGTAATTCCATCCATATATAAGGTTGCTTCGTAGAGACTATCTTCATCAAGAAAGTCGCAATTTAGCTCATAGTATCTGGCATTACTATCTGTGACACCTCCAACATACCAGTTGGCATTATTTTTATCTTTTCTTGCCACAACTATATATTCTCCAGGTTCGGCATCAAGATATATACTTCTACTCCAATCAACAGGGACATCCTTTATAAATTGGAAAGCATCCGATTTCTCCGAATAATGTTCTGGCATATCGGCTGCCATCTGTAACGGAGAATACATCGTAACATATAATGCAAGCTGATTAGCAATAGTAGCTCTTTTATGCTCAGTATTTCCTGGGGCAAAAGAACTAAAGTCCATCCGGAAAATACCGGGAGTAAAATCCATTGGTCCCCCTTTCAGACGAGTGAATGGAAGGATTGCAACATGTCCGGGTTTCATATTCTGATATTCTGTCCCCATTGCACTCTCATTCCCGATTAAGTTGGGATACGTGCGACATAACCCAGTTGGACGTACTGCTTCATGACCATTAACCATTATCTTTTTCTCTACAGCTTTAGTAATACAGCTAAGATAGTGATTAACACTATTCTGATTATAATGATTCTCACCACGTGGTTGGAATTTACCCACATATCCGCTTTTAACCGAAGTATAACCATACTCATTCATAAGATCATATGCTTTGTCAATCCAACGTTCATAATTACGAAGAGATGCGGATGTCTCATGATGCATCATAAGACGAATTCCTTTTGAGTGGGCATAATCATTTAAAGCCTTTATATCAAAATCTGGATATGGAGTGATGAAATCGAAAACAAATTCTTTTTCTTTTCCAAACCAATCTTCCCATCCAATATTCCAGCCTTCAATAAGAAGTTGGTCAAAACCATTTTCAGAAGCAAAATCTATATAATGTTTTACATTTTCATTATTTGCACCATGCCTTCCATGTGGAATAGCATTGGCGTAATCGAAAGTAGCAAGATCAAAATTCTCTGCATCACAATATGACCAAGTACTTTTCCCTGTTATCATTTCCCACCATACACCCATGTATTTTATCGGTTTTATCCATGATGTATCTATTATTTTACAAGGATCGTTAAGATTTAATATCAAGTTTGACGATAAAATATCAGTAGCTTTATCAGAAATCATTATAGCACGCCAAGGAGTTGAAAACGGAGTTACAATTTCTGCTTTATCATTATTAATATTTGGAGTTAGCCATGATGTAAAAACAAAGTTTGTATCATCCAAATTTAGATGCATTGCAGGGAAATCGACCAACGCTGCCTCATGGATATTGAGATAAATACCATCATCTGTTTTTAGCATAAGAGATGTCTGTACGCCAGTAGATGAAAATCCAGTCTGAGCAACATTTTGCATATGACCATTGTCAAACATTCTTATTTCACTCAGGCGTGATTTGGTATATTCATATTCTTGTGTATCATAATCTCCAGGAATCCACCATGCTGTCATGTCGCCAGACATTGCAAACTCGGACAGTTCATCTGCGATAATTAACTTCTTAGCTTTCTGTACGGGGAACTCATAACGAAATCCAACTCCGTCATTATAAACTCGAAACCTAATGTTAATTAAGGCATTAGCTTCTTTGTTTTTAAGATGGATTAACATTTCATTATAATTGTCCCTTATAGAATCATTCTCACCCCAAACAGGAATCCAAGTAGTATCGTTGGATTTAACGTCTGATGAAACAATTGTCATTCCATTGTCAAAGCCCTTCTTATTTTTGACCCTGAAGCCAAGTTTTGACTCCTTAATAATGGGATTTGACTTATATAAAACACTATATTGAGGTTGCCCTAAATCAGTTATAGAAAAGGAAAGTTGGATTTGACCATCTGGAGAAGATACTGATTGGGCTGCAATCTGAAGAATACTGCATAATACTATGCAGATGGAAGTAATTACCGAACGCATCATTTGATCTCTTTTATTATTGCTATTTTATTCTCAAATTGAGGGAACTGTACTTTCCCATTGCTGACTATAGTAGATAAACCTGAATAAAGTTCAGTGACTTTTGTTCCGTCGGTAAATATACCATCAACAGAAATGGCTTGATCATTCCTCGGCAGAACCCGAATCAGTACCTTATTATTATCATCATATCTCAGACATGTATGTGTGTCTATTGTTTTTTGTTTTCCAATTGCAATCACAGGATTCTCTTGGCGGATTCTTCCTAATTTTTGGAAATGTTCAAGCTGCTCGTGATTTATATTTTTCCAATTCATATCTGATCGGAACGCCTGATCACTGTCAACATTGAATCTCGCTTCACTGAGGTCACGACCTGTCTCATCGCCATAGAACACTTGTGCCACCCCAGGAGATAACAGTAAAGTTGTACCACAATCAATCATATTCTCCATGTCCGCATCACGATGATACGAATTATTGAGATAACTGAATGGATGCCAATTAGGATGATTTTGTAAACTATCCGAATATGCTTGCCATGTGTACACAATACCATCAAGGTCACCATGTTTGGGAAAGAAGAAGTTAACCATGCTTGAAAAACCGGCCTCTGCATAATCCGGTTTGTAGTCTATCGACGCATTTTCAAAGTCTCCAGTCATATAGAATCGGTCAGTCCAATCAGAGCCGGGTTCTCCTTTATGCTTAGCTCTCCATTTATTTAGGGCTTCGTTACAAGCTCTATTAAGTTCTTGCCATCTGTTGAGATGGACGTTCTCTACAATATCGCAGCGAAATCCATCTATACCGAACTCCTCGACCCACGATGCAATCCAGGCTGTAATATACTGAATCGGACTCCATTTGCGATCCTTTCTTAAATCTCTTGCAGAAGGATTGACCCAAGCATCGTTTGATGTTCCTTCCTTTTCCCATTTACGCTTTAAGAAGTTTGGAATTTTTACAGCTGAATCACTTTCATCCTTGAAATCAGGCATTCCATATAGAGTTGCCTCTAACGGATTACTTTCATCCCAGTCTTCATCCGGCATACGAATCCAATCTCGATCATACCAGCCATTCCAGTTTAAACGTCCTTCGTAGAATTTGTCATAGCTCCAATCCCTAATGTGCTCGGCAGCCTGACTCTCATCATATACGGTTTCTGCGAACCCCAACTGAACGGCATCAAGGAGAGTTGGATAACCCGGATCATTTAGGTTTGCACCAAGCATAACCCTGATACCTTGTGCATGGAGCGTGTCAACAAGTTCTCTGAATTCTTCAATCGTACCGTAATTCTTGTCAATCTGTGTATAGTCAAGAGGATAATATCCATGGTAACCGTAGTGAGGAAAATCATTTATTGAGCCGCTTCCTGACATCCATCCGTGAATCTGTTCATAGACATCCGTCATCCATACTACATTAACTCCAAGGTCGGTGAAATAACCCTCCTTTGCCTTTTGAAGCATTCCCTTGAAGTCACCTCCATGAAATGTCGCGGCATTAAGTCGCTCGGTACCATAATCTACCTTGCGCCCGTAATTCACATCATTTGTTGAATCACCATTACAGAAGCGATCCGTTATTACAAAATAGACTGTTGATCCAGCCCAATCAAATTGAGATGCGCTTGAAGCAGGCAAGATTCCTAATCCACATAGAATCAGCACCAAAAATAAATATTTATTTTTCATTACGAATAGTATTTTTTGCAAAATTACTATTCTTCGCGATTCTGTGCAATACTGAAAAATAACCACAAAACAGTGGTTTATCTATTATAAAAGCCCCATTGATGTAGCAGCGCTAATGGCTTCAATACTATTTCCAACACTAAGTTTTTCAATAATATTCTGGCGATGACGATTTACGGTATGGACGCTAATCTCAAGAATGTCCGCAATATTCTTACTGGCTTTCCCTTCTTTTATCAAATTAA
>CAMWNP010000105.1 GCA_947175645.1 uncultured Porphyromonadaceae bacterium | reverse complement strand
TATGTTGCAACAGCTCCTGATGAGCAATACATGTAAGCTATGTTGCAACAGCTCCTGATGAGCAATACATGTAAGCTATGTTGCAACAGCTCCATGTTGACCATACACAAGCAATTCATTCGAGTAGTATATATGTACACCCAACGTAAATATAGTCTTATGTTACTGTCATGCTGACTGTAATCAAATCATGTGAAACAACCTTTGCAGTCAACCCTGTATTTGCGAACAAACTTGTAATAGCATTGACGGTAGTGAGGTCTTCACTTCCATCAGGATTGACAGTAATGCAACCAGTGATACTAATTGTTTTGAGATTGAAGTCATTCGTAAACACATTCATTACACTGCTAGGATTGGCACACTTGACACCATTCATATTGATGCTTGTAAGTGTCGAACAGTTCTGAAATGCTTGATTGAAGCTTGCACTGGTGAGATTCCAACCATGTATGTCAATCGTATTAAGTGACAAACATCCGTTGAACATATTGTCTAAGTTGAAGAATGGTACACTCATATTTGTCCATTGAGACAATACAACTTTCGACAACCTCGCACAGTTCTGAAACATAGCAGAAACATTAGTACCATTAAGGTTCAATGCAGTCAAATCTATAAATTTACATGTTAGGTCCGCAAATAGTGAACTATAGTTTACACCACTGGCTAGCATACTGTTCTGAGAAATGATGTTGTTGACAATAGAATTTTTGACAAAGTTATTAACATCATTTCCACTATCGTACGTGCAATTGTTCATTACCAATGTGTCGAGCATAATGTTCTGTGGATATGGTCCGAATGAGTTTAGAATAGATGATGCACAGTTATTAAGAATGAGCTTTTGAAGGTTGACACATCCTTGGAATATAGTTGGTGGATCATCCGAAGTAACATCGTTTGTGAAACTCCAATTGCTAAGGTTCAGTGATTGCAGTGAAATGCAATGTTGGAACATACCTGTTATTGATTGAATCGATGATGTGTTCCATCCACTTAAATCCAATGATGTAATTGATATACATCCATCGAACATACCTGTAGCATCTTCTAATTTAGATGTATCCCAACCTTGGAGGTTCAAATACGAAAGGTTAGCACAATTTTTGAACATATTGGTTGTTTTTGTAACTTTCGATACATCCCAACCATGAAGATCTAATGACTTAAGCTTAACACATCCACTGAACATTCCACTTAAGTCAGTCAATGCATCAGATGTTTGCCATTCCGATAGGTTCACATATTCAAGGTTAGTACATCCGCTGAACATATTGGCGAGCGATTTGTTGTTTGTAAGGAACCAACCACTTAGGTCAACTCGTACTAGATTAGTACAATTTTGGAACATCCCACTCAAGTCTATTGCTTTGTCAACAATCCAGTTACATCCGATGAATTCAGTAATGTTTGCATTGTTTTTGAACAAATTCGATAGTAGTGATGCATTTTGTAACAGCTTTATTGTATCCCATTGTTTGTAATGAGCTGCATTCAATGCAGCTTGTGTGTATCCTGGTGCCGCAACTTGTATCTCCGCAGCTGTTGGTTCATCATATCTAGTTTCAATGCCTGTGTCGTACTTCTTAGTTAGTTGTGTAAGTAGTTGTTGCACGCCTCGAAGTCTTAATTCTAGAAACGAAATTTCATAGTTTATATCAGTCATTTTTATCAATATAATTCTATCAGAATATGGTCAAAAATATTCGTATGAGGTGTGTGTGTGTTGTACATGGTGAGCAATAGATTGCTGAGTTGGTGTCGACCACAAGTGTCGACATGTATGCAAAGTACATATGTTGACCACATGTCGATACATATATGTGACATACATTGTTACGCACAAGTATCGACACCTATGTGCGGACAGCTCTATGTTGACCACAAGTGCGGACAGCTCTATGTTGACCACATGTCGACACATACATCGCGACTGCTCTATGCGAAGCACATATGTTCACCATATGTCGACATACAAGTGCTCACCATCCATGCTCACCATCTCGTGACATACATCTGTCAACACACATGTGCTCACCACCCATGCTCACCATCTCGTGACATACATGTCGACACACAAGTGTGGACAATCATTGTAAGCTCTTATTAGCAACAAATCTAATGTTGTACTCGATGATGTGATTGTATCTGTTGTATCGGAATATTTGCAATATATTTTTGATAGTCAGTGGTTGCGAAGTGTTAAGATACAATGTGAACACATCTTGTACATTCGGAAATGCCGACATTGATTCAACAGCCTGTATTGTATTGCAGTTCATGTTCACCATGTTGATAGCAATGAGTTTTGTGCATCCGGTGAATGTTCTATCGAACAACGATATGTTGCAAGCCCAATTGTTCAAATTCAAGTTCTCTAATGACGAACAATTATAGAAGGTTCGACTTAATTCAGTAACGGCTGGTAACACCCATGTTTCAATTCCGTTGATAGCCTTCAATGACGAACAATTGTAAAATGCATTGTCGACATTCGTGATTGGTACTGTTGTGTACGTTGTATTTATACCATCAAGTCCAACAATTTCGAGTAATGATGAACAGTTATAGAACATGTTATCAATCGATCCTAGCACATCTGAGTCGATCGTTGGAAGGTACACAGTTTGCAATGATGTACAATTCCTGAACATGTTACCGACCATCTCAAGTTTTGTAAATACAGTACCTGTCATATTCACATTTATCAACGATGTACAACCATTGAACATGTTAGTTGCATTAGTAACGTTGATTGCATTGCTATTGCAACATGATACGGTTTGCAGTGATGTGCAGCCATTGAACATGTTACTAATATCGGTTGCATTGTTGATGATACTATTGTTCATTACTACTTCGACAAGGCTAGTCTTGCCACTGAATAATGCAGTATAATCACCTACAATTTTAGCTGTAGTTTCAACATTCGAGATGTCGAGATATGTCAATGTAGGTAATATGATAGCATTGAATTTGTTCATATCATCTATCGCAACATTCTGAATTATAAGTCTTGTGATAGAAATGTTCGAACTACTTGTTAGTATACCATGTATAAATCCAAGTAGACAATTGGACATCACAAGTGTTCGTAAGCTGGTGCAATTAGATATGATATTACTGGCATCAATTGAAAATGTTAACCAATTAGATATGTTCAGATATGTCAACGAAGTGCAGTTGTCAAACATGTAAGACATGTTTGTAACATTCGATGTATCCCAACTTATATTTATTGATGGTATGCTCATCGATTCTAATGAGGTACAAGACCCAAACATATATGTCATATTCATGACGCTTGATGTTACCCACGATTCGATACTTATATGTTGCAAGTTACTGCAATTATAGAACATGTATTCCATATTGGTTACCTTCGATGTGTCCCAATCTCTTATTCCATCAATAGTTTCCAACGAAGTACAGTTATAGAACATGCGAGACATATCTGTAACATTCGATGTATCCCATCCTGTAACATTAATATATTTCAGACTAGTGCAACCTTGAAACATGTTACTCATGTTGGTTGTAGTCGAGACATTCCAATTAGATAAGTCAATGCTGACTAAGTTGGTGCAACCTTGAAAGAATCCTGATAATTGTCGAGTATTTGCTGCTACATATTTTACAATATCCCATTGCTTATATGACCGTTCAAGAAGGAAGTCTTCTGTCACTTCTGACTTATTGGGTAGACTCGGAACTTGTATAAGATTCTCTGAGGAGTCTTCCGTAACTAATTTATCTGTTTGACCAATCAATGTTGTTGTTCGTAATAGCATCTTTCCAACTAATACGATTAGCTTATCAACATATTTGATTAAGTTACTGTCCGAATCTGTTGTTAAAAATGACATTTATATCTGGTAATGCTCACACCATGCGAACAGTGTATGTAACATAGTATGTTGACCATCGGGCGGATATAATATGTCAACACACATGTAAGCAACTCATGTCGACACATACATGTCCGTCGTGCATGCGAACAGTACATGCTTACAATGCATGCTCATCGTGCATGCGGACAGTGTATGTTGACACATGGTGAACAGTACATGTCGACACATGGTGAACATGTATTGCTTACCAGTACATGTCGACACA
>CAMWNP010000104.1 GCA_947175645.1 uncultured Porphyromonadaceae bacterium | reverse complement strand
TGTGTCGACATGTACTGGTAAGCAATACATGTTCACCATGTGTCGACATGTACTGGTAAGCAATACATGTTCACCATGTGTCGACATGTACTGTTCACCATGTGTCAACATACACTGTCCGCATGCACGATGAGCATGCATTGTAAGCATGTACTGTTCGCATGCACGACGGACATGTATGTGTCGACATGAGTTGCTTACATGTGTGTTGACATATTATATCCGCCCGATGGTCAACATACTATGTTACATACACTGTTCGCATGGTGTGAGCATTACCAGATATAAATGTCATTTTTAACAACAGATTCGGACAGTAACTTAATCAAATATGTTGATAAGCTAATCGTATTAGTTGGAAAGATGCTATTACGAACAACAACATTGATTGGTCAAACAGATAAATTAGTTACGGAAGACTCCTCAGAGAATCTTATACAAGTTCCGAGTCTACCCAATAAGTCAGAAGTGACAGAAGACTTCCTTCTTGAACGGTCATATAAGCAATGGGATATTGTAAAATATGTAGCAGCAAATACTCGACAATTATCAGGATTCTTTCAAGGTTGCACCAACTTAGTCAGCATTGACTTATCTAATTGGAATGTCTCGACTACAACCAACATGAGTAACATGTTTCAAGGTTGCACTAGTCTGAAATATATTAATGTTACAGGATGGGATACATCGAATGTTACAGATATGTCTCGCATGTTCTATAACTGTACTTCGTTGGAAACTATTGATGGAATAAGAGATTGGGACACATCGAAGGTAACCAATATGGAATACATGTTCTATAATTGCAGTAACTTGCAACATATAAGTATCGAATCGTGGGTAACATCAAGCGTCATGAATATGACATATATGTTTGGGTCTTGTACCTCATTAGAATCGATGAGCATACCATCAATAAATATAAGTTGGGATACATCGAATGTTACAAACATGTCTTACATGTTTGACAACTGCACTTCGTTGACATATCTGAACATATCTAATTGGTTAACATTTTCAATTGATGCCAGTAATATCATATCTAATTGCACCAGCTTACGAACACTTGTGATGTCCAATTGTCTACTTGGATTTATACATGGTATACTAACAAGTAGTTCGAACATTTCTATCACAAGACTTATAATTCAGAATGTTGCGATAGATGATATGAACAAATTCAATGCTATCATATTACCTACATTGACATATCTCGACATCTCGAATGTTGAAACTACAGCTAAAATTGTAGGTGATTATACTGCATTATTCAGTGGCAAGACTAGCCTTGTCGAAGTAGTAATGAACAATAGTATCATCAACAATGCAACCGATATTAGTAACATGTTCAATGGCTGCACATCACTGCAAACCGTATCATGTTGCAATAGCAATGCAATCAACGTTACTAATGCAACTAACATGTTCAATGGTTGTACATCGTTGATAAATGTGAATATGACAGGTACTGTATTTACAAAACTTGAGATGGTCGGTAACATGTTCAGGAATTGTACATCATTGCAAACTGTGTACCTTCCAACGATCGACTCAGATGTGCTAGGATCGATTGATAACATGTTCTATAACTGTTCATCATTACTCGAAATTGTTGGACTTGATGGTATAAATACAACGTACACAACAGTACCAATCACGAATGTCGACAATGCATTTTACAATTGTTCGTCATTGAAGGCTATCAACGGAATTGAAACATGGGTGTTACCAGCCGTTACTGAATTAAGTCGAACCTTCTATAATTGTTCGTCATTAGAGAACTTGAATTTGAACAATTGGGCTTGCAACATATCGTTGTTCGATAGAACATTCACCGGATGCACAAAACTCATTGCTATCAACATGGTGAACATGAACTGCAATACAATACAGGCTGTTGAATCAATGTCGGCATTTCCGAATGTACAAGATGTGTTCACATTGTATCTTAACACTTCGCAACCACTGACTATCAAAAATATATTGCAAATATTCCGATACAACAGATACAATCACATCATCGAGTACAACATTAGATTTGTTGCTAATAAGAGCTTACAATGATTGTCCACACTTGTGTGTCGACATGTATGTCACGAGATGGTGAGCATGGGTGGTGAGCACATGTGTGTTGACAGATGTATGTCACGAGATGGTGAGCATGGATGGTGAGCACTTGTATGTCGACATATGGTGAACATATGTGCTTCGCATAGAGCAGTCGCGATGTATGTGTCGACATGTGGTCAACATAGAGCTGTCCGCACTTGTGGTCAACATAGAGCTGTCCGCACATAGGTGTCGATACTTGTGCGTAACAATGTATGTCACATATATGTATCGACATGTGGTCAACATATGTACTTTGCATACATGTCGACACTTGTGGTCGACACCAACTCAGCAATCTATTGCTCACCATGTACAACACACACACACCTCATACGAATATTTTTGACCATATTCTGATAGAATTATATTGATAAAAATGACTGATATAAACTATGAAATTTCGTTTCTAGAATTAAGACTTCGAGGCGTGCAACAACTACTTACACAACTAACTAAGAAGTACGACACAGGCATTGAAACTAGATATGATGAACCAACAGCTGCGGAGATACAAGTTGCGGCACCAGGATACACACAAGCTGCATTGAATGCAGCTCATTACAAACAATGGGATACAATAAAGCTGTTACAAAATGCATCACTACTATCGAATTTGTTCAAAAACAATGCAAACATTACTGAATTCATCGGATGTAACTGGATTGTTGACAAAGCAATAGACTTGAGTGGGATGTTCCAAAATTGTACTAATCTAGTACGAGTTGACCTAAGTGGTTGGTTCCTTACAAACAACAAATCGCTCGCCAATATGTTCAGCGGATGTACTAACCTTGAATATGTGAACCTATCGGAATGGCAAACATCTGATGCATTGACTGACTTAAGTGGAATGTTCAGTGGATGTGTTAAGCTTAAGTCATTAGATCTTCATGGTTGGGATGTATCGAAAGTTACAAAAACAACCAATATGTTCAAAAATTGTGCTAACCTTTCGTATTTGAACCTCCAAGGTTGGGATACATCTAAATTAGAAGATGCTACAGGTATGTTCGATGGATGTATATCAATTACATCATTGGATTTAAGTGGATGGAACACATCATCGATTCAATCAATAACAGGTATGTTCCAACATTGCATTTCACTGCAATCACTGAACCTTAGCAATTGGAGTTTCACAAACGATGTTACTTCGGATGATCCACCAACTATATTCCAAGGATGTGTCAACCTTCAAAAGCTCATTCTTAATAACTGTGCATCATCTATTCTAAACTCATTCGGACCATATCCACAGAACATTATGCTCGACACATTGGTAATGAACAATTGCACGTACGATAGTGGAAATGATGTTAATAACTTTGTCAAAAATTCTATTGTCAACAACATCATTTCTCAGAACAGTATGCTAGCCAGTGGTGTAAACTATAGTTCACTATTTGCGGACCTAACATGTAAATTTATAGATTTGACTGCATTGAACCTTAATGGTACTAATGTTTCTGCTATGTTTCAGAACTGTGCGAGGTTGTCGAAAGTTGTATTGTCTCAATGGACAAATATGAGTGTACCATTCTTCAACTTAGACAATATGTTCAACGGATGTTTGTCACTTAATACGATTGACATACATGGTTGGAATCTCACCAGTGCAAGCTTCAATCAAGCATTTCAGAACTGTTCGACACTTACAAGCATCAATATGAATGGTGTCAAGTGTGCCAATCCTAGCAGTGTAATGAATGTGTTTACGAATGACTTCAATCTCAAAACAATTAGTATCACTGGTTGCATTACTGTCAATCCTGATGGAAGTGAAGACCTCACTACCGTCAATGCTATTACAAGTTTGTTCGCAAATACAGGGTTGACTGCAAAGGTTGTTTCACATGATTTGATTACAGTCAGCATGACAGTAACATAAGACTATATTTACGTTGGGTGTACATATATACTACTCGAATGAATTGCTTGTGTATGGTCAACATGGAGCTGTTGCAACATAGCTTACATGTATTGCTCATCAGGAGCTGTTGCAACATA
>CAMWNP010000103.1 GCA_947175645.1 uncultured Porphyromonadaceae bacterium | reverse complement strand
ATTTTCTTCTGGGTGATTATGTGCAGTTCGTGCGTTTTGCAGGAAAAGACAAAGGTGGAGACATTCTCAATGAACGTCAGTTTGCCGGACCACTTTATAAGATGTTGCCGACACTGGAATCTTTTGTTCGAGACGGTATAATTACCCAGCGACCTGTACCGGAAACTCTGTTCCGCGAAAGGACTGTATGGAATTATCCGGAAGGAGCAATCCGCGAATTGTTGATGAACGCCTGTATGCACAGGGATTATCAAGCCAATATGCCAATACGGTTGTATCAGTTTGATGACTACATTGAAGTGATGAATGCCGGAGGTCTTTATGGCGAAGCTCGTCCAGAGAATTTCCCTTCGGTCAATGACTACCGCAATCCTCTTGTGGCAGAAGCAATGAGGGTGATGAAGTACGTCAACAAATTCAACCGAGGCGTTACCCGTGTGCAAGAGATGTTGAAGGATAACGGCAATCCTCCCGCTGAATTTGACGTAAACACCATAACAGCATTCCGTGTCAATGTCCATGCCACAAAAGAAGCTGACTTAGGGGTCGCCCCCAAGTCAACCCCCAAGTCAACCCCCAAGTCGGATATAAGTCAAACGCTTGAGGAAAAGATTGTGGAGTACTGTAGAGAACCACGTTCAGGAGCAGAGATTGCAGCATATTGTGGATTTAAGGATGTCAAGAATTTTAGAGAACGATATTTGAATCCACTCATTGGAACTAAAATTCAAATGACGATCCCGGACAAACCTACGAGTCGATTACAGAAATATTATGTAATTTCTTGAAGTATTAGTCGAATATGGAGAGTGTTCTTGAGATTATTACATCCCCTTGGATTTTGACGTGGATAGGCGCTATATGTGGTCATATATTATCTGTCTATGCAAAAGATTTTGAGGGAACTATTCCATTTCTTAAACAAATATTTCCAAATAAGAAGAAGGCCTTTTATGCAAGACTTAACTTTTTGTTATTGCCACTCATTGGCACTTTACTGGCTATGATAATATTAGAGCCGACTAACTTAAAGTCCTGTATAGGGGCTGGATTAAGTTGGAGCGGATCTATAAATCTGTTCCTAAAAAAACCGCAAGAAAAATGAATCCCTTCTATTATTTAACTATATTTTTCTCAGGACTATTGGCCTTGTGTTACTTGGTCATTCTTTTCAGTAAACCATCTAACAAGTATAAGCTATATCGTAAATTTATACTTGGGCTAGCATACTGTTTGCTATTTTCTATCGTGGCAGCTAGTTTCTGGTCAGAATATGAATTGTCCAAGGAAGTCAAGAAGCTGAAAGAACTTCAATCCTCCATCTCTTCGAGAACACTAGATAATTTATCATTAAGCCAAGAAGAAAGGAGTCAAATACTAGATAGCTTAAATATCGAGTCCGAACAACTTGATGCAATTCTAAATGCGGTTCAAAGACAGAATGCTATTGTTGGAGGTAGTCCAAAGACTATAGATGAGATTTATAGGGCAAAAATGGAGACCCAGAAACAACAGAATGAGATTATTAAATTTAATACCATAATTAATTCTAAAAAAGTCGCCAACAAGAGAAAGGGATATCGAATAAATTCAAGCTCCTCATCGTTCACATTCTTGCCCCCACAAGATTTGTCGAATGACTATGTTGATCTAGGGCTATACTTCCAAGATGAAACGATACTCCCCAAGATAGCAGTTATTTGTATTGAAATCTTAAAGAGTAACGAAGATGGCACACGAGAACTTGTTGATGATATTTATTATGAACCACAACAGGGGCTAAATAAATTTAGACTTAGGAACTACTTTAGAGATTCAAATATTTATGCACTTGTTGGATTCTATTGGAAAGATGATTTCAACAGTTCAGAGTACCCAATATATGAATCGATAAAATTTCATCCTACAAATTAAAATACTTCTTCCTTTGCACCGTTGACGATTGCGTCTATCTCGTCGGCGATTTCGTCGGAGGACAGCTTGATGTAGTCCATAAAGGTCTTTTGGGTTTTGTGGCCGCTGACGTGCATCATCTGGACGATGGTAAATTTATGGGATAGGTACATGTTGGTTATGCCACTTCGCCGGGCGGTGTGGGTAGTGACACAATCATAGCGGGGCATCACTACCTCACCCTTATCATTGCGCTCTACTGCCATTTCGCCAAGCCCCTCCTTTTTCTTTTGCTTCATCGTCAGTTTGGTGGGTACTTTAACCGCTAATGTCGGCACGGTTTCCGAGAGATCTTTCAGTATATCCTTGATATAGCGGTTCAAAATCTGATCGACTACGGATGGCAGACGGTAGTTGTATTTCTCGCAGATAGCTTTGAGGTTGGGATTCATTATGGGAATTTTTACCTCGTTGCGTGTTTTCTGCTGAATCAACCGGATTATAGGTGTACCTTTTGCCGTTGTCGTGAAATCCTCAGGCTGGATATTGTTGTAGTCGCTGACACGCTGACAAGTGTAGCATCCAACGAGAAAAATATCACGGACTTGGTCTTTAAGTCCGGTCAATTCCATATCCGCCAATGCCTGCAACTCTGCTTCAGTCAGATATATCTCAACTGCCTTGTCGCTTTCCTCCACCTTACGCTTTGAGAAACAACTTAATGCACGGTCATTGTTGTGCAGACCATCTTCATAAGCATATCCCACCATTGCCCTAAAAGAAACAAGATATTTGTTTACGGAACTTCCCATATAGTCCAGTCTTTGCATGTGAACAAGGAATTTGGTAACCAATTCCCGGTCAACATCTGCCCATGTAAGTTTATGGCGAGGGTCGAAGCCGTTATACAGTTTTCGGAAACTACTCCACGCCTTACAGCTACCGGGAGTATATGGGTTGTTTCCATTCAGACGCTTGCCAGTCTTAATGTCATTTACAAAGCGATCAAGGAAATTCCAAATGTTGGCACGTTCAGCAGCGGCAGCACGTTGTGCCTTTTCTGCTTCCTCGCGCTGCTCCCGCTCCGCCTTTTCTTTTGCCAATACCTCCGCCTCCTGTTGACGACGCATAATCTCAGATTTCTCCGGATCAGCGATAGACATTATTTCCTGCTTTACTTTTTCGCGGTCAAATTCCGGAGCATCCATCTCGCGCTTCAGCATCACCTCGATTCGTCCGAGCTTATCATGCAGTTTTGGATACTCCTTGCGATGACGCGCCAACGCGTCTTCAGTTGAGACCGCAACTTTCCATTCCGGCACCGATACGCGAAGCCGAGTGGTAAACTGAACGTCAATCCTGCGTATCGGGTCCTGTACCCTCACGAAGAGAGTTGCCTTATCCTTATTCTCATCCTTTTTGAGGAAATAGAACCTGGAGAGAGTCTTTGCCATAATAGGTAACTTTATAGGTAACTTTTATAAATTAGCGGGAATTTTTACAAGTTCGATTCCCGAATGCAAAGATAGTAAACTTTTCAGAAGTTACCTATAGAGTTACCTATAAATTTTGAAATTTAACATATCCAAGCAAATTCAGTTTCGTTTAATTGGATTGATAATAAGAATATTAGCATTTAGAGTAATCCAGACAGATCCATTTCAATTCAATAAAAATGGTGCTGGTGGCACCACAGAAGACCGCTAATTCTCAATGAGTTAGCGGTCTTTGCTTCATATTGTTATGTCTTTCAAAGGCATTCAGCGATTTTCAATTCTTTCACCCACACCCTTCCAAGTCACCATATTATGGGTCAGCGGATTTTTCCGGTGGGCAGATGGTGTTGTCGGAGTATAATGTTATCTTGGGTCAGCGGATTTGCTGAATTATTGTGCATTATGCGTGTTGCCGGATACGCACATCTATAGTGCTAATATTGCAATGTGTTGGTTATCAATCTCTAATTTATTATCATTCATCATTATTCGCAGGCATTCATCCTACCTACTTTCCCCAATATGGGCAAACTTTAACAGACTTTAATCATAATTGTGGAGTTAAAAAGTGCTGACCTCAGCCTAATCGACTTGTCGCTTTCGCCTCGCTGAAAGAAAATCTCTCTTGGGTCACCACGCAAAATAGTTAAAACTCAAAAATTTTTCGTACCTTTGCAGTCGATATGGCACATTGTGTCATGACCCGACATATTTGAAAAGCGTTTTTGCTTTATCCT
>CAMWNP010000102.1 GCA_947175645.1 uncultured Porphyromonadaceae bacterium | reverse complement strand
CGACATAGTATGTTCGCAATATACGTCAACAACGTATGTTAACATCTATACTTACCCATGTGTCGACATAGTATGCTGTAACCAAAAATATAAACAACCTATGTCTTCCGCACTAATTTTGCAGCTATTTCTATAACATTTTTGTCATCGATTGCAAACATTCTACCTTTATTATTCGATGTTACCTTGAGTAGTTGCTTACCTATAGGTGAATATGAAACAACATAACTAACTCCGTCAACAGAGTATGCAACGACATTATCGCCAACAGCAGCAATTCCACCAATGTCGGGCATGCACTTGATACAACTGAATCCCGAAACAACTATATCACTATTCAGTATTAACTCAACAGGTTTGACAATTGGGTTTTTATCAGTCAAATCAACATAATAAATCTTACCATCATTGCTTAACACATCAAGTACATCATCATGTAACGTCGCATCTACAAACACTAATTTATCATCACTACTAACAGCAACATTATTGCCATCTTCATTCATAACATTGATGTAACCATTACTTCCAACAAATGCAATGTAATCAGAATTTGAACACAATGCATTGATTGCACTTGATGCTTTACCTAAATTGCTAACAATCCGTAACCGTGTAATGTCATCATTACACTTATACATATTATTCGAAGCATTAAATCCGTAATATACATTATTGAACAATGTAAGTTGCTTAAACTGTACACCACTTATATATCTATCGAATGTTTTAGCAGTATCGGAAACGTATATATTGGTTGGCGATACACCAACGAATTTATCGTTAACGAAGTCAATCCATTGCATTGATGTAATCGTGTCATTTGTTCCACTAACTGTTGACATCAAATATTTATATACTCCGACCTCACTTGAATTGTTGAATACAATCACAACAATATATGGTTCGTTATTTTTGTCAACAGCTGTTGTTACAAATTTCTGGTTACCAATATATGTTAACGTTGCGAAGTTGTTTAGGTAAATGTTACTTATGTAGTTGAATGATTCGGGCGTAAGTGTTATGTCTGTTGTATAGTTCATGTAATACAGACTAGTACTTGATAGGAACACAATATGCTTATCCGAGAATGCTAATGTCGTAAATGTTGCAGGTGTTTGGACAACAATAGGTGTTGATATTGAATGCGAATACAATATGTGGTTATCGGAAGTGGTATAGATCAATGTATATGGATTTGTGATTTCATACATGTCAACAACCGATATGTTACCTATAGGGCTTATGTTATCAAGCTTAGCTTTATATTCAAATATTCCATATGACAAAACTCCGCTTGAACTAACTGCTACAAATTGGTTACTATTATTAATGTCAACTGCACGATAGTTACTACCAATGTCATCTGTAAATACAGTGAAAGTATTCAAATATTGACCATACATTGTTCCACTATTGAAGTTAACATTGATGTAGTAACCATTATTGTTAATAGATGTGTAACACCAATTGCTATCATCCTGTTCGGAAATAGTGGGTGAAATTCCTGTATTGTATGTACCGTAAGCAATGATGTTACTCTTACTTCCTGCGACCCACATATTGTTGTTATTGAGTGATATACTATTGAATGTTGTTTTTGCTACATCGAGATATATCAATCGTGTGAATTGAAAGTAAGAACTACCATCTTGATTACGTCCTAGTAAACCATATATTACTACACCACCAGTGCCTACCATTATATATTTACCATTATTATTCAACGAAACTGAATTGAAATATGTTAATGCAGGAATCGTACCGACATCATTATATTCAGTATAGTCTTGTCCATATATACCATATATTATTTTTGAGTTACTTCCAACCGCAATCCATAATCCATGATTGTTAAGTGATATTGATGCATATGATGAAATTGTGACATATCGTGTAGTTGTGGTGAACGATTCTGATGTATAGGTTCCATAACACATTGAACTGCTACTAGGTGAACTCGTTATTGCGACAAAGTTACCGTCATTGTTGATTGATACTGAAAACCAATTTCCTGCAATACTTGTTTGTTCGAAGTTATTGATACCATACATACCATGAAACATCGTACCATCACCAACTGCAACCCAACGGCCATCGTCATTGATTGATATTGATGTACATGCAGTACTTAAGTTCACAGTGTTTATTTTTATTACGAGTTCATCGGTAATAGTACCAAGTGTGTTGTTATCAGTTATAGGTTGTCCACCAATAATGTAAGCATCAGATTTTGTAATGTATTTGATTACATTCCAGTTTGCTTTCATATTAGCAGTTACCATATCAATTACCTTTGTTTTTACCATTTCGTGACTATCATCTTCGACATATATGTAGTTACTCTTACCTATAATGTTGTCGCCGATACATATGAAGTTATCAATATCTTTGATTGCAACATCTTTCCAAACATAATTGGTTTCAATCTGTTGTAACTGGTTCGTGTTAGTATCTACTGTTGCAACGATATTATCACCTGAGATGATAAGCAATGTATTTTTGACATCATAGCTTAACAAGTTATGGTCAATAGTTCTGTATAGATTTAGTTGTGTCGTTATAGTGTAAACATTATTTCCGATAGCATATATTGTGTTTCCGATGGTGAACAGTTTGTTGATTACGACATTTGGTAATGAATCGATTGTTGTTATTGTTGTTCCGTCATATGATATGATTACAGTTCCATTGTTAACACCTGAAATGGTAGCAGTTGTGTTGTAAGGTGTACTGCATTTCCAAACGGTGTTTTGTGTGTTTTGAATTTCGGATAGCGTTATATTGTAATCAGGATTTGCACCAATGTAGTATACCGTATTATTTTTGATTACGCACTTGTTTACATCATTTGCAGCTATATGTGTTAATGTCATTTTAACTATCGTAAGTGTATTGGGGGGGGAGTGTATTTTGTGTTTGCGTGAGTATGTTGACATCGAATGTGAACTATGTGTGTTGACACATGGGTAACAATTCGATATTGTTGCCAGTGTATGTCGACACATGGGTAACATTCGATGGTGAACATAGAGCTGTCAACACATGGTGAACATGATGGTGAACAATACATGTCGATACTCGGATGAACATACCTATGAACAGTGTATGTCGACACTTGGTCAACGAGTATGGTGAACACTTGTATGTCGACACATAGGTCAACGAGTATGGTGAACATTTGTATGTCGACACATGGTGAACATGATGGTGAACATTTGTATGTCGACACATAGGTCAACGAGTATGGTGAACAACACATGTCGACACTTGGTGAACATGTGTATGTCGACACATTGATATCATATCTTACGAACATCGAGGTTAACATATGTTGTAACTCACAAGTCTGGACATATGTTGTTAGCAGTACTGTGTCAATACATGTGTAACACTTCGAGGTAACAAGTCATATGCCAACACTATTTATTGCAACATTCGAGTAACATCAAAAATATCAATTCAATACTCATGCAACTTCGGTGGTATTCAGTACAATCGAATCAATTACAGCTTGATTCCTAGCCAAATAGTTAACCGCACTTATGATATCACTTAAGTTGTTTACATTCAGTGTTCCTGTTCCAACTAACTTAGAAAGTGCTGTCAATTTAGTCTGCAAATCATTGATAGTAGCTGTGATACTATCATCTCCGATACTAGTATTTCCTATTAGTTCGGTTATTGATTTAGTATCTTCACCAGTCGGTGTTATTGATGCGTTACCTATTAGATTTTGCAGTTGTTGTATGTCCGAATTGTCAATAACAACATTGGTACCTGTTTGTTGCGAACGCATTTGATTGTAAATTGTGTTAACAAGGTATTTCAACTCGAAGAGTGTTTTAGCTAAATAATCCATGCTATATTGAGTCATTTTGATTGCGTAATTGTTCAAGTAATGCGAATATTTATTCAATACACTTTGTATTATTCATAGACTTCACATGAATGTACTTGCAACTCGAGTCATCTATGCGAGCACGATAATCAAGTACAACATGGTTATCTTCGAGTGCAAAGCCTGCGAATGTTTGATAGATATTGTTACCTATGTGTCGACAGTTCCATGTTACCTATATGTCGACATACATGTTTGACATACCTTGTTACCTATATGTCGACATACAT
>CAMWNP010000101.1 GCA_947175645.1 uncultured Porphyromonadaceae bacterium | reverse complement strand
ACTTCAAAAGGAGTTCGGCGACAGGGTGATGGATAAATCGGCACTCTATCCCAATAACAAGGATCTGAACGATTACCTTGTGTCAACAATCAACAGACTTATCGCTCCGCGCTTTTGTAGCGAAGCGAAAAAAGAAACCACTAAATCCAGACTTAAATTATGACTTCAAATCTCATTTCCAGTATCGGCGCAATCCGCGTCACCCCCTTACGTTTCTTCGGCTTCTGGCTCGTAGTTGCCGCTGTTCTCCTCGCTCTCACGTCATGTTCCGATGACCTTGACGTGCAGCAGTCCTATCCCTTCACCGTCGAGGTGATGCCATTCGGAGACAAGATTACCAAAGGCGAGACCGTTGAACTGCGCTTTGAGATAAAGCCGGAGGGCAACTATAAGAACACCCTCTACACAATCCGCTACTTCCAGTATGACGGAGAGGGAACGCTCAAACTCGTTGACGGTCCGGTGCTTGTGAACAATGACCGTGTGTTGCTCGAAAGCAAGACCTTCCGCCTCAACTACACGGCAAACTCATCGGATGCCCACAAGTTCCTTGTGGTCGTTGAGGATAATTTCGGCTCGACCCCATGGGAGCAGACATTCGAGTTCAACGGCAAATCAACAGATGATGATGGCGGCGTTAACGTCCAGCCCGTCAATCCCGGAATTATAACACCGATCAGCCGATGAGAAAACTACTGATGTTCTTCGTGGCGTTGCTGACCCTTGCGGCAGCAACGCCAACCGCCCAAGCAAAAAGGAGTATAATGGAACTGCCTCCGTTTGAACGTGCGGTGCTGATTATAAAGAAATTTGAGACTATGCACCACCCGAAGGACTGGCCTTATGTCGGCTACGGGCATCAGGTTCAGCCGGGAGAGCCTTATCGCCGAGGCGTGCAACTGACCGAGGCACAGGCTGACGCATTGCTACGCAAAGACCTACGGAAGTTCTGCGCCCTATACTCCAAATATGGCAAGGACTCAATCCTGTTGGGCTGTCTCGCCTATAACTGTGGGCCCGGTGTGGTAAACAAGAGCAGTATCCTAAAAAAGCTGAAAGCCGGTGACCGCAACATCTTCAAAGCCTACACCTCCCACTGCCGCTACAAAGGTAAGTTTCACAAAGGAATTTATACCAGAAGGTTGACTGAGTTCGCCGCTTTATTTATTATGTAAAAGTTTTTAATAAGGAGTGATTACTCTTAATCACTCCTTATTAAATTGAATTGAGAAAAAGATTAACGAAAGAGAGCATTCTAAAGAAAAAATAATCTATTTGTGCATCAACTTTTATTTCCTCTTTACCTTTTTCAAAATGTCTGATTTGGAATTTATTGCCGATTTCTGTTAATTTCTTGCACTCTTCCTCCAAATAAGTCTCAAATAGTGCATTTCCGGCACTAAGTTTGGTTATTACTTGTTCAATTGATGTCTTTTTATCAACAGAATAATATGTCTTTAATCGTTCAAAGGCATCCCAAATACGTTCCAAAGCAACAATACGATTTGCTTTATTGGGAACAAGAATATTTGCAAAAGCGTCATTCAACAGAGTGTTTAATCGAGCATCAGCCGTTTTTATGTGCTGGGTTACAATATTCCCAAAGGGAGCAGGTAGAACACGATTTATAACTCCTTCTTCAGTTAAAGTGTAGGCGATACCATTTCGCTCAAAAAGTTCATTGATACGTTCTCTAAATATTCTTTGATTTTCGCCAGTATGATCAAATCTATAATGATAATGGCTAAAGAAGGTATGATATTCTCCAACTTTTTTGGGATCGGAAATACAAGAATGGATTAACTCAATTAAATCCAAAACAGCAATAGTATTTATAGGAGATTTCTTTTCATCTTCTAAAAATTCAAATTCATTTTTGACTGCATATGGATTATGTTCAATTCGCCTAACGGGTATTTCTAAATTGGGGATTACAGCGTTTACACGATCTTGTAATGCAACAAAATCGCAGCCACAAACACCTCGTCCATCCTCACATTCCATAGGGAAAGTTTCAGATAGAGAATTATTTGAAACGAGTTCAAGAATGATGGCACAAATACCATTCCAAACGGGAATGTCTATTTGTTCATTATTGCGTGGGACATTTTGTCCTTCTCTGTCAGAAAAAAATTTCATAAATTCATGTAATATCTTAACTGCAAAGTTACTAAAAAAACGAGAAATGACCAAACGCCGCCTTTTGGCGGCCGAAATTTTTAGAAAAATGAGCGGTGCGACTTCATCACGAGGTCACACCGCTCTCTATATATTACGACTTGGCTATATCTTTTTAGTTGTTGACTTTACTATTAAGCCACTCATCACGTTTTCTGCGACACTCTGTGAGTGTTGGAGCGACATAAGAGAATAATTCTCCGTCAGTGTGCCGGTAATCGTATTGGTATCGCTTGCTCCGATGGCGATAGCCGATGTAGAAAACCTCGTATTGTTCAGTGCCGGGAGTAGTGGTTGTGCTTACTCCGTTGGCGGTCATTCGTGTTGCCATATCATTATAAGTTTAGAAATTTACAATCAATATACGATAATCAAAAACCTTTTGTGGGTCAGTTATTTTTCTCTGCTTCAGCCATAGGTGGTGACTGCCGAAACCATATACAAAGTACCTGTCAAGTTCATAAGTATCAGCAAAGTCGGTTACTATACGTCTTAGGTTATCCTCGTTGTCCGCATAGAGGATATGGTTTACAAACTCAATGATGATTTCGGCTATCTTATCATCAAAAATTATGGTCGGGTGTTCAAATATCACGTTCATATCATTGGGATTTTGTGACCACCGACATTTTTCAGTCGGTGGTCGGATTAAACATTTATGCTATCATTCTTGCCTTGATTAAGTGAGCGTTGGAGTTGACCAAATCAACAATACGATTGTGGTATTCGGTATTCTTGTTGTATGCTCCGTGACACTGGATAACTGAAAGGGTGTCAAGCGATACCTCCACTGTCTCAATTCGTTTGCCTTCAATTCGTGCCGACAATATGAGTGAGTCTTTTTTGGAGTAATACATCGCAGTCCCCACACAAATGTGCTGTACGCTCCCTTCTTCGATGAATGCCTCAACGCTATCCAATACCATTACCTCTATTTCGCCGTCAGAGATTGTCAGTCCGAAGAACCTTGATTTTTCCTTGATGAACTTTTCATTTTCACGCACGGCTCTCAGTGCTTCTCTTTCCTTTCTTCTGATGTCGGCTTCCCTTCTTCTGCGTTCCTCAATTGCCAATACCTTCTTGTGATATATATCGTGTGCTTCAAGCAGGTTTTCGGGGCAGATGAAGTGAGGATTATGCACATCTTTCTTGCAGGTTTTTAGCATCTTAATATAGTCGCACCACAATCCCAAATCGTGGAAATCATAGCGGTGGCGTTTGGCAACCTTATACGATGCCCAGCAAGCACGGCAGTTAGAGGGGTTGTTAAGGAAATAGTTGAATACCTCTTTGTTGTCGTTCTTCAATAGTGTTTCAAGTTGCGGGAGCGAAAGGAAACGGTTTATACACCTTGCAGGTGACATTCCGAAGAACTTGTTGCCGACTACATCTATATGCAGGGAGGGCATAATCTTCATTTTGGGGTACAAAGGGAACTCCCTTGCAATGAAAGAAAAAACCTCATCGTTGCTTCTTATCTCCATACCTGAGCCGAAAGCAAAGCAGTCCACATAGAAACTCATACTGCGTCTAAGTCCTATAACCTCGCATTGTCCGTTAGGTGCAATCCAATACTGACCGATTTCAACAATGTTGTATTCAGCCTTCTTTCCCTTACGCATTTCAGCGAAAACTACGAACATACGCAGGGTCTGGTATTTGCCCGACATTCCGAGTACATTGAAATACATCTTACCGCTTATCTTGCGGTCTTGCGTATTCTTTACTTCAAGTTTCATTCCGCAGTGGGGGCATACGCATTTGTCAGTGTTGCCGTCTGTATCCCACGTGTGACCGCAGTCCATACAGGTGGTCTTGCCACTTTTGAGACGGTAGGCGTAGTGGTCAAAACATTCCTTTATCGCCCATTCTGCCTGATATTTTGTCACGGGACGGAGTTTCATACTCTTTTGGATTATATCCTTTTGGAATTTGGTTGTCGCTTTCATAGTCGTAATATCTTAAAAGTCAAATAGACTTGGTTGAACTTCCTTTACT
>CAMWNP010000100.1 GCA_947175645.1 uncultured Porphyromonadaceae bacterium | reverse complement strand
CGACATAGTATGTTCGCAATATACGTCAACAACGTATGTTAACATCTATACTTACTCATGTGTCGACATAGTATGTTCGCAATATACGTCAACAACGTATGTTAACATCTATACTTACCCATGTGTCGACATAGTATGCTGTAACCAAAAATATAAACAACCTATGTCTTCCGCACTAATTTTGCAGCTATTTCTATAACATTTTTGTCATCGATTGCAAACATTCTACCTTTATTATTCGATGTTACCTTGAGTAGTTGCTTACCTATAGGTGAATATGAAACAACATAACTAACTCCGTCAACAGAGTATGCAACGACATTATCGCCAACAGCAGCAATTCCACCAATGTCGGGCATGCACTTGATACAACTGAATCCCGAAACAACTATATCACTATTCAGTATTAACTCAACAGGTTTGACAATTGGGTTTTTATCAGTCAAATCAACATAATAAATCTTACCATCATTGCTTAACACATCAAGTACATCATCATGTAACGTCGCATCTACAAACACTAATTTATCATCACTACTAACAGCAACATTATTGCCATCTTCATTCATAACATTGATGTAACCATTACTTCCAACAAATGCAATGTAATCAGAATTTGAACACAATGCATTGATTGCACTTGATGCTTTACCTAAATTGCTAACAATCCGTAACCGTGTAATGTCATCATTACACTTATACATATTATTCGAAGCATTAAATCCGTAATATACATTATTGAACAATGTAAGTTGCTTAAACTGTACACCACTTATATATCTATCGAATGTTTTAGCAGTATCGGAAACGTATATATTGGTTGGCGATACACCAACGAATTTATCGTTAACGAAGTCAATCCATTGCATTGATGTAATCGTGTCATTTGTTCCACTAACTGTTGACATCAAATATTTATATACTCCGACCTCACTTGAATTGTTGAATACAATCACAACAATATATGGTTCGTTATTTTTGTCAACAGCTGTTGTTACAAATTTCTGGTTACCAATATATGTTAACGTTGCGAAGTTGTTTAGGTAAATGTTACTTATGTAGTTGAATGATTCGGGCGTAAGTGTTATGTCTGTTGTATAGTTCATGTAATACAGACTAGTACTTGATAGGAACACAATATGCTTATCCGAGAATGCTAATGTCGTAAATGTTGCAGGTGTTTGGACAACAATAGGTGTTGATATTGAATGCGAATACAATATGTGGTTATCGGAAGTGGTATAGATCAATGTATATGGATTTGTGATTTCATACATGTCAACAACCGATATGTTACCTATAGGGCTTATGTTATCAAGCTTAGCTTTATATTCAAATATTCCATATGACAAAACTCCGCTTGAACTAACTGCTACAAATTGGTTACTATTATTAATGTCAACTGCACGATAGTTACTACCAATGTCATCTGTAAATACAGTGAAAGTATTCAAATATTGACCATACATTGTTCCACTATTGAAGTTAACATTGATGTAGTAACCATTATTGTTAATAGATGTGTAACACCAATTGCTATCATCCTGTTCGGAAATAGTGGGTGAAATTCCTGTATTGTATGTACCGTAAGCAATGATGTTACTCTTACTTCCTGCGACCCACATATTGTTGTTATTGAGTGATATACTATTGAATGTTGTTTTTGCTACATCGAGATATATCAATCGTGTGAATTGAAAGTAAGAACTACCATCTTGATTACGTCCTAGTAAACCATATATTACTACACCACCAGTGCCTACCATTATATATTTACCATTATTATTCAACGAAACTGAATTGAAATATGTTAATGCAGGAATCGTACCGACATCATTATATTCAGTATAGTCTTGTCCATATATACCATATATTATTTTTGAGTTACTTCCAACCGCAATCCATAATCCATGATTGTTAAGTGATATTGATGCATATGATGAAATTGTGACATATCGTGTAGTTGTGGTGAACGATTCTGATGTATAGGTTCCATAACACATTGAACTGCTACTAGGTGAACTCGTTATTGCGACAAAGTTACCGTCATTGTTGATTGATACTGAAAACCAATTTCCTGCAATACTTGTTTGTTCGAAGTTATTGATACCATACATACCATGAAACATCGTACCATCACCAACTGCAACCCAACGGCCATCGTCATTGATTGATATTGATGTACATGCAGTACTTAAGTTCACAGTGTTTATTTTTATTACGAGTTCATCGGTAATAGTACCAAGTGTGTTGTTATCAGTTATAGGTTGTCCACCAATAATGTAAGCATCAGATTTTGTAATGTATTTGATTACATTCCAGTTTGCTTTCATATTAGCAGTTACCATATCAATTACCTTTGTTTTTACCATTTCGTGACTATCATCTTCGACATATATGTAGTTACTCTTACCTATAATGTTGTCGCCGATACATATGAAGTTATCAATATCTTTGATTGCAACATCTTTCCAAACATAATTGGTTTCAATCTGTTGTAACTGGTTCGTGTTAGTATCTACTGTTGCAACGATATTATCACCTGAGATGATAAGCAATGTATTTTTGACATCATAGCTTAACAAGTTATGGTCAATAGTTCTGTATAGATTTAGTTGTGTCGTTATAGTGTAAACATTATTTCCGATAGCATATATTGTGTTTCCGATGGTGAACAGTTTGTTGATTACGACATTTGGTAATGAATCGATTGTTGTTATTGTTGTTCCGTCATATGATATGATTACAGTTCCATTGTTAACACCTGAAATGGTAGCAGTTGTGTTGTAAGGTGTACTGCATTTCCAAACGGTGTTTTGTGTGTTTTGAATTTCGGATAGCGTTATATTGTAATCAGGATTTGCACCAATGTAGTATACCGTATTATTTTTGATTACGCACTTGTTTACATCATTTGCAGCTATATGTGTTAATGTCATTTTAACTATCGTAAGTGTATTGGGGGGGGAGTGTATTTTGTGTTTGCGTGAGTATGTTGACATCGAATGTGAACTATGTGTGTTGACACATGGGTAACAATTCGATATTGTTGCCAGTGTATGTCGACACATGGGTAACATTCGATGGTGAACATAGAGCTGTCAACACATGGTGAACATGATGGTGAACAATACATGTCGATACTCGGATGAACATACCTATGAACAGTGTATGTCGACACTTGGTCAACGAGTATGGTGAACACTTGTATGTCGACACATAGGTCAACGAGTATGGTGAACATTTGTATGTCGACACATGGTGAACATGATGGTGAACATTTGTATGTCGACACATAGGTCAACGAGTATGGTGAACAACACATGTCGACACTTGGTGAACATGTGTATGTCGACACATTGATATCATATCTTACGAACATCGAGGTTAACATATGTTGTAACTCACAAGTCTGGACATATGTTGTTAGCAGTACTGTGTCAATACATGTGTAACACTTCGAGGTAACAAGTCATATGCCAACACTATTTATTGCAACATTCGAGTAACATCAAAAATATCAATTCAATACTCATGCAACTTCGGTGGTATTCAGTACAATCGAATCAATTACAGCTTGATTCCTAGCCAAATAGTTAACCGCACTTATGATATCACTTAAGTTGTTTACATTCAGTGTTCCTGTTCCAACTAACTTAGAAAGTGCTGTCAATTTAGTCTGCAAATCATTGATAGTAGCTGTGATACTATCATCTCCGATACTAGTATTTCCTATTAGTTCGGTTATTGATTTAGTATCTTCACCAGTCGGTGTTATTGATGCGTTACCTATTAGATTTTGCAGTTGTTGTATGTCCGAATTGTCAATAACAACATTGGTACCTGTTTGTTGCGAACGCATTTGATTGTAAATTGTGTTAACAAGGTATTTCAACTCGAAGAGTGTTTTAGCTAAATAATCCATGCTATATTGAGTCATTTTGATTGCGTAATTGTTCAAGTAATGCGAATATTTATTCAATACACTTTGTATTATTCATAGACTTCACATGAATGTACTTGCAACTCGAGTCATCTATGCGAGCACGATAATCAAGTACAACATGGTTATCTTCGAGTGCAAAGCCTGCGAATGTTTGATAGATATTGTTACCTATGTGTCGACAGTTCCATGTTACCTATATGTCGACATACATGTTTGACATACCTTGTTACCTATATGTCGAC
>CAMWNP010000099.1 GCA_947175645.1 uncultured Porphyromonadaceae bacterium | reverse complement strand
AGTACATGCTGACCATCGGGTGAACAAGTATGTGTTTGTCATTACATGTAGATACATGGTGAATAGTACATGCTGACCATCGGGTGAACAGTACATGTTCGTCAGTGCATGTCGACATATGGTGAACATGGAACTTTACATGAGTATGTCCGCACATATGTTGACACATTTATGTTGATACATTACTTTTCTCACCATCGTACTTAACATGTCAATTCAACAAGAAATGCGAACCATTTCAGTTCTCAAATCACACCTCAACAATATCAAGGACTCAATCACTTACATTGATGTCTCAAACTATATCGTAGACGTTCCAAAGCTTGACAAACTGTTTGCCAATTGCACACATCTTAAGACAATCATCGGACTTGATACATGGGATGTCTCACATGTCACAAGCATGTGGTGCTTATTCGAAGGTTGCGAATCATTGACAACCCTCAATCTATCACAGGCAAAGCCTGGGCCGAACTCTAGCACGTCAAATTGGGACACATCTAATGTTCGCAATATGTCTTGCATGTTCTATGAATGCAAGTCGTTGCAAACAATTAACATCTCTAACTTCAACACATCGCAGGTCACAAACATGTCTCACATGTTCTATAACTGTGCTTCATTACAATCTCTTTCAATCCCATATTGGGACACAGGAAAAGTAACCAACATGTCGAACATGTTTGATGGTTGTTTGAAGTTAGAAGAGTTTGTTGCTCCAAATTGGAACACTCCTAATCTCACTAACATCGAATGCATATTTCGAGAATGTTATGAGTTGAAACATGTTGATTTGCGTAACTGGAACGTGCTGAATGTCACCGAGTTTAAGCAACTATTCTCGGCATGCCAAAAGCTTGAATCAGCAAATCTCGCAAATTGGAACATCAAGAATGTCAAGCTCATCAACGAAACATTCTATTACTGTTATGCATTGCGAACCCTCGATGTTACTAATTGGGTCAAGCCAATCAGCACACATTTCTATTTCTTCTTCGACTTTGTACCCACACATGTCAACATCATATGTAAGAATCGAAGGACTTACAAAAGCTTCTTCAACATATTACACGAAGGTGAATATGCTTGTTCAATATGCTAAGCACACTCTTGTTAATGAGGTGTGCTTGCATGTGTATTTTTTGCATAAGTGCGCACATATGTATGTCTCGTATGACTCGTGAGCATATGTACTTCGCATGTACTGTTCACGATGTGGTGAGCATATGTACTTCGCATGTACTGTTCACGATGTGGTGAGCATATGCTCACCACACAGAGAATACTGGTTTTTATTTGTTTCTCAAACACATATGCAATCAACTGATTCGCACATCAATCTTCGCGATGAATTGGAACGATTCATGGATAAGTTCTCAGCTGAACGAGTTGAGTCAAAAATAAATGCCAATCTCGAAGATGTCCACAACTCCATCTTAGCCAAATGTGATGGTAATGTTGAGTTGTTGAAGGAATGTGAAAAGTACATTGAGTACTTCGAACAGCGATCCGACAACATTATCAATATTGGTGAAACACCTGATACGTTCGTTGCATTATCATCGAATCATAAGAGATACTTCATTGACGAGGATGTTCACAAGACTTTGGTCTTAGCATATAGTATCCTCAACGAAGTCAAGACAAGTTTGTCTACGATACTAAGGTCAAAAATCTATGACAACAATATGACTAGACTCATATTGAAGTACATCATCAACTCACATGCTTGAGTCGTTAGGTTATTTTTGTTCATACGCTAACATGAATACTACTAACAACACATGCTCACCGACATGCGAGACAATACATGCGGACAGCCCAATGCATGCAGCACATGCGGACAGCCCAATGCAGACATACATGTCAACCACTCATGCGGACATGAATACTGTTCACAATGATGCGAACAATACATGCGAACAGCATACAGACCAACCATACGAATATGATGTGGAATCAGTAAGGCGCAAACGCTTGAGGCTCGAACATGCGCAAGCTCTGTGCGAGACAATAAAGTTCACACATCATATCTCACAACTATCGTTTGCATCAACATCTTCGAATAAGTCGTCGTTCGCAGAACAACCTGAACCGATTAAGTTACCCGATAATATGACCATAACACTGGCAAAGCGTACATTGCAAACACGATTGCGAGATACACTTGTAACTCTCGATGTTTCGACATGGAGAGTCACCAGTACATCATTAGCACAAACGTTTGCCAATTGTTCGAAACTTGAGACAATCATCGGACTAGAACGATGGTACACATCTAATGTCAAAGATATGAGTAACATGTTCAATGGTTGTGTCAACTTGAAGAATATTGACTTATCCAATTGGGATACTTCGAATGTAAAGAATATGTCGTTTATGTTCTACGGCTGCTGGAAGCTAGAATCAATCAATCTCAACAATTGGAACACACAGAATGTCAAAGACATGAGTAACATGTTCAATGGTTGCAGTTCATTACAATCACTCGACATATCAAACTGGGATACAACTAATGTCAAAACAATGTCGAACATGTTCAATAATTGCACATCATTGCAAACATTGAGTATGTCGACCATCAACTTGTTTGGGACTATGAAGGTCAAAGATATTTCATGGATGTTCAACAATTGTACTTCACTGAAGAGTGTTGACCTATCTAATTGGAACCCGAAAGAGTTGAAAAATATGTCTTACATGTTCAATAACTGCAGAGCTATCACAAACATCAACATCTCAACGTGGAACCCGAAGAAGTTGAATAGTATAAGGCAAACATTCAGGTCATGTGAATTGTTAGAAGAGTTAGACCTACCAGAATGGAATCCCAAGAATATTAAACATGTGGCTTATACATTCCGAGATTGCAATAGTCTCAAACGTGTATATGCACCGAAATGGACACCACCTGAACGCTTACGATGTAATTGCATTGTTGGTAAGCATGGAAAGGTCAAAGGTCATGATGACCGATTGGTAATCTAAGACTGGCAAACAGTATATTTTGCATCTGATGTGTCTGCCATCACAGTGAACTATCTCATGTCGAAACAAGTTTGGTCTGGAGATTCACGTCGAAAAGTCCTGTCCACCATGATGGGTCAACATGTACTGTCGACACATGGTCAGCACATGTACTTAGCATTCGATGGTCGACATATATGTCCACATATGTACTTAGCATTCGATGGTCGACACATGGTCAGCATATACATGCGGGCACGTTAAGCAAAGCTTAACTCAATCTTCGATTGCGATAAGCAAAGCTCAACTCAAGATATGCTTGCAATAGTCATCAATTCCGTAGTGATAAGTGATTTTTACCTAATGACGCAATTATGTCTGCTAAGAACACTAAGAACACTAAAGTCGTCGTTGAAGAAGAATCAGAATATGACGAAGAAGAGGAAGAACCAAGAGGTTTTGATACTTCTGTTGAACTCGGAGATGAGCGTGAAATTGTTGAAGAGATTGATGTCAAAGGAGCTCAAATCTTCCCTGACATGCAAGACATCTTCCGAGATTGTCAACATCTCAAGCAAATCAAAAACATTGCAACATGGAAGACATCAGAAGTTACAGATATGTCTGGCATGTTCTGCGATGCATGTATGTTGGAACAGATTAATATTGAGAAATGGAACACATCAAATGTTACTGATATGTCAAACATGTTCGATGGTTGCACATCATTGCAAACATTCTCAAATCCAGATGTAGCAACGTTATCAAACTGGAACACAAAATCACTCAAGAAGATTGATGGAATGTTCAGTAGTTGCATATCATTGGAAACACTTGACTTATCGAAATGGAAGACATCAAAAGTCACTAGATTGTTCAAAACATTTGCTAACTGTTCTAACTTAGTCGAACTGAATCTCTCAGATTGGAATGTCTCGAAGGTTACGGAATTGATGTTCACATTCAGTGGTTGCACATCATTGCAAATCCTCGATGTTACAAATTGGAAGCTACCAAAGGATGTTCAACTCATTGGAATCTTCAAAGGCTGTCCATCAAATATTGAAATCAAATGCAATGACAAGCGCACACTCAAGTTATTACAAGATGCATTGTAAACATGAGTGAATGAATTTATATTTTTGCTCGAGGTTGACATGTGTATGTTCGCATGTATATACTTCACATGAGTGGTTGCGATGATGGTCAACACATATACAAACGTATATAGTT
>CAMWNP010000098.1 GCA_947175645.1 uncultured Porphyromonadaceae bacterium | reverse complement strand
AACTATATACGTTTGTATATGTGTTGACCATCATCGCAACCACTCATGTGAAGTACATGTGTTGACCATCATGTGAACTATATACGTTTGTATATGTGTTGACCATCATCGCAACCACTCATGTGAAGTATATACATGCGAACATACACATGTCAACCTCGAGCAAAAATATAAATTCATTCACTCATGTTTACAATGCATCTTGTAATAACTTGAGTGTGCGCTTGTCATTGCATTTGATTTCAATATTTGATGGACAGCCTTTGAAGATTCCAATGAGTTGAACATCCTTTGGTAGCTTCCAATTTGTAACATCGAGGATTTGCAATGATGTGCAACCACTGAATGTGAACATCAATTCCGTAACCTTCGAGACATTCCAATCTGAGAGATTCAGTTCGACTAAGTTAGAACAGTTAGCAAATGTTTTGAACAATCTAGTGACTTTTGATGTCTTCCATTTCGATAAGTCAAGTGTTTCCAATGATATGCAACTACTGAACATTCCATCAATCTTCTTGAGTGATTTTGTGTTCCAGTTTGATAACGTTGCTACATCTGGATTTGAGAATGTTTGCAATGATGTGCAACCATCGAACATGTTTGACATATCAGTAACATTTGATGTGTTCCATTTCTCAATATTAATCTGTTCCAACATACATGCATCGCAGAACATGCCAGACATATCTGTAACTTCTGATGTCTTCCATGTTGCAATGTTTTTGATTTGCTTGAGATGTTGACAATCTCGGAAGATGTCTTGCATGTCAGGGAAGATTTGAGCTCCTTTGACATCAATCTCTTCAACAATTTCACGCTCATCTCCGAGTTCAACAGAAGTATCAAAACCTCTTGGTTCTTCCTCTTCTTCGTCATATTCTGATTCTTCTTCAACGACGACTTTAGTGTTCTTAGTGTTCTTAGCAGACATAATTGCGTCATTAGGTAAAAATCACTTATCACTACGGAATTGATGACTATTGCAAGCATATCTTGAGTTGAGCTTTGCTTATCGCAATCGAAGATTGAGTTAAGCTTTGCTTAACGTGCCCGCATGTATATGCTGACCATGTGTCGACCATCGAATGCTAAGTACATATGTGGACATATATGTCGACCATCGAATGCTAAGTACATGTGCTGACCATGTGTCGACAGTACATGTTGACCCATCATGGTGGACAGGACTTTTCGACGTGAATCTCCAGACCAAACTTGTTTCGACATGAGATAGTTCACTGTGATGGCAGACACATCAGATGCAAAATATACTGTTTGCCAGTCTTAGATTACCAATCGGTCATCATGACCTTTGACCTTTCCATGCTTACCAACAATGCAATTACATCGTAAGCGTTCAGGTGGTGTCCATTTCGGTGCATATACACGTTTGAGACTATTGCAATCTCGGAATGTATAAGCCACATGTTTAATATTCTTGGGATTCCATTCTGGTAGGTCTAACTCTTCTAACAATTCACATGACCTGAATGTTTGCCTTATACTATTCAACTTCTTCGGGTTCCACGTTGAGATGTTGATGTTTGTGATAGCTCTGCAGTTATTGAACATGTAAGACATATTTTTCAACTCTTTCGGGTTCCAATTAGATAGGTCAACACTCTTCAGTGAAGTACAATTGTTGAACATCCATGAAATATCTTTGACCTTCATAGTCCCAAACAAGTTGATGGTCGACATACTCAATGTTTGCAATGATGTGCAATTATTGAACATGTTCGACATTGTTTTGACATTAGTTGTATCCCAGTTTGATATGTCGAGTGATTGTAATGAACTGCAACCATTGAACATGTTACTCATGTCTTTGACATTCTGTGTGTTCCAATTGTTGAGATTGATTGATTCTAGCTTCCAGCAGCCGTAGAACATAAACGACATATTCTTTACATTCGAAGTATCCCAATTGGATAAGTCAATATTCTTCAAGTTGACACAACCATTGAACATGTTACTCATATCTTTGACATTAGATGTGTACCATCGTTCTAGTCCGATGATTGTCTCAAGTTTCGAACAATTGGCAAACGTTTGTGCTAATGATGTACTGGTGACTCTCCATGTCGAAACATCGAGAGTTACAAGTGTATCTCGCAATCGTGTTTGCAATGTACGCTTTGCCAGTGTTATGGTCATATTATCGGGTAACTTAATCGGTTCAGGTTGTTCTGCGAACGACGACTTATTCGAAGATGTTGATGCAAACGATAGTTGTGAGATATGATGTGTGAACTTTATTGTCTCGCACAGAGCTTGCGCATGTTCGAGCCTCAAGCGTTTGCGCCTTACTGATTCCACATCATATTCGTATGGTTGGTCTGTATGCTGTTCGCATGTATTGTTCGCATCATTGTGAACAGTATTCATGTCCGCATGAGTGGTTGACATGTATGTCTGCATTGGGCTGTCCGCATGTGCTGCATGCATTGGGCTGTCCGCATGTATTGTCTCGCATGTCGGTGAGCATGTGTTGTTAGTAGTATTCATGTTAGCGTATGAACAAAAATAACCTAACGACTCAAGCATGTGAGTTGATGATGTACTTCAATATGAGTCTAGTCATATTGTTGTCATAGATTTTTGACCTTAGTATCGTAGACAAACTTGTCTTGACTTCGTTGAGGATACTATATGCTAAGACCAAAGTCTTGTGAACATCCTCGTCAATGAAGTATCTCTTATGATTCGATGATAATGCAACGAACGTATCAGGTGTTTCACCAATATTGATAATGTTGTCGGATCGCTGTTCGAAGTACTCAATGTACTTTTCACATTCCTTCAACAACTCAACATTACCATCACATTTGGCTAAGATGGAGTTGTGGACATCTTCGAGATTGGCATTTATTTTTGACTCAACTCGTTCAGCTGAGAACTTATCCATGAATCGTTCCAATTCATCGCGAAGATTGATGTGCGAATCAGTTGATTGCATATGTGTTTGAGAAACAAATAAAAACCAGTATTCTCTGTGTGGTGAGCATATGCTCACCACATCGTGAACAGTACATGCGAAGTACATATGCTCACCACATCGTGAACAGTACATGCGAAGTACATATGCTCACGAGTCATACGAGACATACATATGTGCGCACTTATGCAAAAAATACACATGCAAGCACACCTCATTAACAAGAGTGTGCTTAGCATATTGAACAAGCATATTCACCTTCGTGTAATATGTTGAAGAAGCTTTTGTAAGTCCTTCGATTCTTACATATGATGTTGACATGTGTGGGTACAAAGTCGAAGAAGAAATAGAAATGTGTGCTGATTGGCTTGACCCAATTAGTAACATCGAGGGTTCGCAATGCATAACAGTAATAGAATGTTTCGTTGATGAGCTTGACATTCTTGATGTTCCAATTTGCGAGATTTGCTGATTCAAGCTTTTGGCATGCCGAGAATAGTTGCTTAAACTCGGTGACATTCAGCACGTTCCAGTTACGCAAATCAACATGTTTCAACTCATAACATTCTCGAAATATGCATTCGATGTTAGTGAGATTAGGAGTGTTCCAATTTGGAGCAACAAACTCTTCTAACTTCAAACAACCATCAAACATGTTCGACATGTTGGTTACTTTTCCTGTGTCCCAATATGGGATTGAAAGAGATTGTAATGAAGCACAGTTATAGAACATGTGAGACATGTTTGTGACCTGCGATGTGTTGAAGTTAGAGATGTTAATTGTTTGCAACGACTTGCATTCATAGAACATGCAAGACATATTGCGAACATTAGATGTGTCCCAATTTGACGTGCTAGAGTTCGGCCCAGGCTTTGCCTGTGATAGATTGAGGGTTGTCAATGATTCGCAACCTTCGAATAAGCACCACATGCTTGTGACATGTGAGACATCCCATGTATCAAGTCCGATGATTGTCTTAAGATGTGTGCAATTGGCAAACAGTTTGTCAAGCTTTGGAACGTCTACGATATAGTTTGAGACATCAATGTAAGTGATTGAGTCCTTGATATTGTTGAGGTGTGATTTGAGAACTGAAATGGTTCGCATTTCTTGTTGAATTGACATGTTAAGTACGATGGTGAGAAAAGTAATGTATCAACATAAATGTGTCAACATATGTGCGGACATACTCATGTAAAGTTCCATGTTCACCATATGTCGACATGCACTGACGAACATGTACTGTTCACCCGATGGTCAGCATGTACTATTCACCATGTATCTACATGTAATGACAA
>CAMWNP010000097.1 GCA_947175645.1 uncultured Porphyromonadaceae bacterium | reverse complement strand
AGCCACTACAATCACTTACATCAACATCACCACTTGTAACAATCACACCGTTACTTATATTTTTGCAACTGAATCCAGTAAAACTCGTCTTAGCTGGGGGGGGGGGTAACCTGAGTCATTTCAAACATGCAATTCTCAAAAATATACGCAGTTAGTACATGTATTCATCATTCTTCTTCACCAGTTTGTAACCAAATTCATGAGCAAAGTCTTCCCACTTCTTCCATGTTGACCCGACTTTGGTGACCTCAGCAATGCATATGAATCCATTCGCACACAATCTAGCAACATCTTGCCAGCATCTCAACTTACTCTCGGCATTGTAGATAGGAACATGTGCATCAGTCTTGAACATTGCGTTCTTGTTACCATTCAGGTGAACATACTCCATCCATGGCTTGTACTTGTTGAATAGAAACTCAAAATCTTCTTTCGACCTACATCCGTTCGCAAATAGGTGAGCAGTGTCCATCACCAACTTCAGTGAATGATTCGGGAAGAGTGATTCATATTTAAGTATCTCGTCGATGTATGTGACGAGATATATTTTTGGATCCTGTTTCAAGTCTTGATTCATGAACTCTTGCATATCCTTTGACCATGCTGGTACTTCGATATGTGCAATGAATCCTTGGTGAGCAATTTCTTCTGCAATGACTTGCATACCATTCTTGAGATTCTCCCATTCTTTGACTGTGTATGGAGCATGTATGAGTATGTTCTTTGTACCTAGCTTCTCACCGAGCTTACGATACTGTTTGAGTGAACCCCTAACCTTCGACATGTTTGCAATACTCTCTTCACCGAAGACTCTGGTAATGTAGTTCATATGAAGTAGTATGCGAGGATTGTTGCATTCAATGTACTTGTTGATAGACCCATCGAATAAGTAGTTAGTAGTTGCTGGCATGATTTGGAATGGGTCAGTATTGGTTGCAACTGCTTCGCGATCAGATACGCTCATATTGAATGTTAGAATAGACATGTTTAAGCTTAGGTACAAAAATGTGTTATCATGCTGATGGTTTAACAAACGCTGGTCTACCATTATCTGTACCTTTTGTGAATCCGGATGGTAACACATCCGGTAAAGTTGACTCGTTAGCAGGACTGTAATATACTGTTATCAATGATGTACAGCCAGTGAACATGTCATTGTGATTAGTTGCAATTACGAAGTTGGGATTGGAAAGGTCTAATGTTTGCAAGTTAGTACAACCCTCAAACATACTCTCCATACTAATAGTAACTGCTCTAGTATCGAAGCTGGAAAGGTCCAATGATGTCAATAAACTACAACCAGCAAACACACAATACATGTTAATAACATTACTAGTATCGAAGCTGGAAAGGTCTAATGTTGTTAATGAGCTACAACCATAGAACATACTACCTATATTAATACTTTTAGTGACAAAGTTGGAAAGATTTAATGATTGTAAGCCAGTACAGTTATAGAATATACCTTCCATACTTTCAACACTACTAGTATCAAAGCTAGATAAGTCTAGTGTTGTCAATGAACTACATTCTTGGAACATATTGTACATACTATTAACCTTACTAGTATCGAAGCTAGAAAGGTCTAATGTTGTCAATGAACTACAAGCAGCGAACATGCCTTCCATACTTTCAACATTACTAGTATCAAAGCTAGATAAGTCTAGTGTTGTCAATGAACTACAATCTTGGAACATCCAATTCATATTTATGACATTTCGTACATTCCAATTGGATAAGTTGAGGTTTGTCAATGCAGTACAACCACCGAACATTTCACTCATATCAGTAACAGTTCCTACTTGCCATAATGACAAATCGAGATTTGTTATTCCTGTATTGTCATAACATAATCCTTGAAAACTCTTATCCTTCTTCTGTAACGAGTACAACTTCATATCGAAATGTTGATATTCATTCTTAACCCATGCTTGTTGGTTTGCAGTAGCGAAGTTGAAATCATCCGGAACAGGTTTGTAAACACTGGTTTGGCTAACATAATCGTTAAACATCTCATTGGTAATAGTATCTGTAGCATTACTTGTAGTGTAGAAGGACCTTTTACATAACTCTTTCAACAGTGCATCGTAACCACTCAACTTAGTCTTCAACTCTTCAATACCACCACTAGGTTGTGGGTAACCATTCGAACTGAACATGTTGTATAGAATAGTTTGGTCAACAGTTGATAGTAAGTCTTTCGGGTTACTACTAGTATAGACACCATTAGTAACTACTGATGTTTCACCGAATAGTGATGAGTATGCAACTACTCCGTTGTTAACACTCAACTGGTTATTAACTGGCTTACCAGCAACTGTTACGATATAGTTACCAACATGTTGGAATGTAATAGCTACATCACTAGTTGAACCAGCCTCGCAGACCAACACATTAACATTCGGTTTACCTTCACTGACTAACTCCATTTGTAAAGTTGTCATGTCGACCACAAGGTCGTCACCAATATCTTTAAACAACTTCAGCGCAGTTGGATCGTAACCACTTGGTAGAGTAGACTCATCAATAACATTCGTGTAAGTATCTCCATTCTTCGCATAGAAACTGTTTGTAGTTCCATCAACATACACATATAGACTACTCGGTGTAACAGTACCGTCAACAACACTCGTTGCAAACACCTTCGTAACGACACCGTAGCCACTACAGTCACTTACACTTACATCACCACTTGTAACAATCACACCGTTGCTTATATTTTTGCAACTAAATCCCGTCAAAGGTATCTTAGCTGGGGGGGGGGTAACCTGAGTCATTTCAAATGTGCAACATCACGATTGCGACCGAAAAATGTTTACTTATATCAAATGTTTGATTCGTTACTGAGCAATGTGAACCAGTGTACGTTGAACATCATCGGTTCGATTCTCAACGAGAAAGATGATATGTGTTTCTTCAAGTTCGACAAAGCACTCATGCTATTACACAAACACTTCAACTTACATGAACTGGTAGACTTCAATGTCTCAGGCATCACATGCGAACTCATCGGCGAACCAACTGAAGAACAGAAGACTCACTTCACATATTCAGTCAATTGGATCAACGGACTATGCGAACGATATGAGGCACGCATTCATCCATTGTATGGAACTGCTGATGATGATACGATACACAATGAGATTGTGAACCTATTTCCTGAACGTATCGTGAACATGTTCCACTTCGTACTGTTGGGAATCATAGACATTTACAAACAACGAGATTCACTCAAATGTGTCATCCCATTCTACTACGCAACTGTTGAGAATGGTAAGTTACTAGGTATGTCATCCACATCGCAATGGATGAAGTCTTATATCAAATGTGTTAACGAAGGTATTGATGAACTCACTGGCGAACTTCATGACTTTCCCACCATCAATGACAAACCCAAAGATTCACAATTCAATCTATTACGAGAGTTGTTAGAGATGAAAATCAAGAAGAATGAATGAGTCCATGTGTCGCACTTGTGTGTCGACAGTTCTTGTCCGCATATATGTAAGCATTGTGTGTCGGCAGTTCTTGTTCACATGACTTGTAAGCATTGTGTGTCGGCAGTTCTTGTTCACATGACTTGTAAGCATTGTGTGTCGGAACATGTGGTCAGCATATGTACTTCACAATAGGTATCGACATATGGGTCAACATAGTACTTCACATATGTACGCCAACACATAGGTCAGCATAGTACTTCGCATTCGATGGTCGACACATGGACCGCACTTGTATGTAAGCATAGTATCGACATGAGTTGTTCGCATATATGTGGTGAACCTATGTGTCTATTATGTTTTTGTCCGACACATAAATGAATATTGAGCTAATTACAGCATGTGCTACCGCAGCCACATTCTTACTATCTGCTAGCATGCTCATAGTCCACATTCATCGCAAAAATGAAGATGAATCTTATGAATGTCAAGACCGTGAACCATTATGTCGCAAACTCACGAACATAACATTTAGATGCAACGATTCGAGTGAAGATTATGTATCAGTATAGATGTATATTTTTGTGCCTCACATACGTATGTAGATTGATGTGGTGACCTATGTGTCGACACATAGGTATGCACAACTGGTCAGCATATATGCAAGTCATGTATATTGACACATATACTTCGCACTGTACGTCAACACACGATTCACATATGTACTTCACATGGAGCTGTCGACACATAGGTATGCACGACTGGTCAGCATATATGTAAGTCATGTATGTTGACACATGGTTAGCATATGTACTTCACATGGAGCAGTCGACACATGGTTAGCATA
>CAMWNP010000096.1 GCA_947175645.1 uncultured Porphyromonadaceae bacterium | reverse complement strand
CAGTCCCCGGTTTATATCTGCAACGCATTGGAAATAAGGTGACTAAAAAAATATTTACCCGTTAAGGTATGCCATCCCGGTCAAACATGCAGTGGATTTCAAATGAAATCATAAAAAAGGTAAAACACGACAGAAGGTGAAAGAAAAACTTCCTGAAGAGTTGGCACGCAATGGTTGGTTTATGCTAATGCCTCGCGATGTAATCATTATGTTTCACTGAAAGAATCCGGATTTATCAGTTGGAAACGAGAACGAAATAATTTTGCGATTGGAGATATTGCATATATCTTCAGTTCTAAGGAGCGTTAGATTATTTATAAAACAAAAGTTGTTGCTGAGGAAATGCGTGCAGATAGTAAGTATTAGATTGAGAAGCCACCAATGCATACGACATGGAGATTAAAGGCTATTGATGAAAATACTGGAGAATCACTTGACGAATCTTCTTTGATATTGCATGGTTTCAAAGGAGGTAGAAGTCTTCAACATCCGATGTGGAATAATCCTGAGTTGTTTGCTTATATAGAATCTCAATTTGAGAAATAAGCCTCGATGAAAAGAGTAATTGTAATTGGCTGTCCCGGCGCAGGTAAAAGTACTTTTGTACGCAAACTTGCTGCTAACACCAGATTGCCGTTGCATTATCTTGACATGATTTGGCATCGAGCCGACCGAATTGTAATAGGATGTGATGAGTTTGACAGAAAGTATGGAAAGATTGAAAATTTAGATGAATGAAAATACAGTATGAGTGTATACGTGCAGGCATTAATGCCTTTGGATTTCGATAAATTAAGCGACAAAGTAGCCGCTATCGAAATTATTACAGGCATAAAAAAACTATTGTCAGAACATTTCCATCTTAAACAAGGATTTGAGTTGGAGATAGAGGATTACGATGGAACTGAATGGTCAGATTCTCCGAACGAATACCGGATTGACACGCCATTTCATGATTTTGACATAATAATTGGGAATGGGTTTATAACCATTGACAGTGTGTGGAGTTATTCTCAGTATTTTTATATAGCAAACAATCGTACATGGCTTCGCGATAAGTTCTTTGACTTTGTCACGGCTCTTGGCTATATTGAGGCTCTAATTGTAGATGAATATCATGGTTGGAATCATGGTTATGGAGATAATAACATTGATATGTGCGAGTACTCTTTTTCTTTTGCTGACTGGAAGAAGGAGTTTCCAGTTGTACCTAAGATAGATTTCTCATGCTTCCATGTAGTAGAAGACCTTGATAAATGGCCAGAAATAGAAGACCTTTATTTGGATGATTTTAAAGAGTGTTTTGAGAGGAAACGTATGCTTGAAAAGCGGTTTCCTAAGTATAGAATCTTAACGATAGGCTATATTTGTGGGGAGTATATTTTAGCATTAAAAGATGGTTTGCTGGGTTTGCTCAGTGAGAAAACTGGGAAACCTCTACGATGTGGGAAAATTGATGGGATAAATGCCCGTTTTAATAACGCAGGATTCGTAATAAGCAAAGGCAATAAATGTGCATTTTATACTCCTGATGGCAAACGACTAACACCTTATAGGGTACAGCAATTTGGTTGGAAATGGGCCGAAGAATGTGCTATGAGTCGAGTTATATATAATTTAAAAACCCAAGAAGAAATTTTTAAAATATAACTGTAACTGATTCTTACATTTAGGAAATGTGATCTTGATTTAAGTCTTGTTTAAAATACCAGGGATTGATGTTGACGTAGCGTTGGAAGTGTGCAAACAGTTTATACATTTGGTCAACTGAATGGATTGGGATTCTCTCCTTTGTTGATTAGATTTCTCGTATATTTTGTTCGATGGTGCTAACATGGGTGCTCTCAAATGGTTCCTCAAACACTTTCTTAACAAAACGGGCGATGACACCACCTTACAAGCGTAGGAATTAACCTACGTTGTAACCAAGGTGCTTTCTTGTTGCGTCATAAATAGGGGTAAACCGGAGAGTATTGTAATGGATGATTAAATCAGATTATCGAATCGTTATGTGGAAATTGTTTGTGGCGGAGATAACTTTGTCGGGCAGAGTATGGGGTTGTATTTGCATAGCAATAAGCGCAGCCGTGAGGACATGTATTATATGCTCCGATGTCTTTTGAAGTTATGCAACCGCATAGTGTTCGCTGACCTTTGTCCGTTTTTAGCGAACCGATTCCATTTTGTAGGTCCGGAGCAAGTCGGCATATTAAATCGGGGTCAATGCAGTGGTTATGATTTATATCAAATCGGGACAAGTCAATTTTTTCAGCACATGTGGCTAATTCCAAACCAAGGTTCAAAGCTGATAATCTTTGAGCAAAATGGAGCATCTCGGTTTCAGTCCATTCGCGATAATTTATTCCTGCAGATAATAGATTTCGCCCCACCTTTTTATAGGTTGCGATATCCGCAAAACTAAACACGAGTTTTTCAACATATCCCCTTAATTGATTAGCGATATTTTCTATTTTGTGCAATAAATCATCCACCGAGATTTTGTCTGTCAAAATCAGAGGATCAAAACGCCAAACGACAGAGCCTTTGCCGAGAATATTAACAATCTGCTTGAATGTTTCAATTCTTGTTGTTAACGGCGGAACATTCTGCTCCAGTCTTTCAGCCTCATAGTCATTCAGAGTGAATTGAAAATAGCAGCCGATATTACGCTGTTTTAACAACGGCAAGTATGGAATAATCGGAGCAGGATTCTTCGACCAGAAAACAATAAAACGAGTTTTATCAAACGACACATAAGAATCCATTCCATTGTAAGGATTGCGCCAGCGCACATAACCCTCTCGCAAACGCTCAAAGAACCACTGACTATAAAACGCCGGAATATCAGTAGCCCGACTCGCCGACACGATCTTCGGCGCCTGCGCCTCAACTATATTTCCGTCTCGCAATGTCAATTTAATTTTGTCTGTTTTCATGGCACAAAGTTAAGCCCAAGCATGGGCAAAAATCAGGTATCTCAATGTTAAATTATCTGCCAACGAACTACCTTCGAAACTCATTGACGAAATTTGAGGCTTAATTGATTGAATTGTCAAGGAAACACTTTTAAACAAGTTCTTCAAAAATACATAAAAGGCTGTTGAACCGGACATCTCCTTTGCCGTTTCCCATACCGGAAATATGGTTTTTGTGCCAATTCGCTATGAAAAATATTACTTGCCGATGCAGAAGCGGTTAATGCGCTGACTTACAAAAGAGTATGAATCAAAACCGTACAAGCCTCGTACATTTTCTATGTTTGTAAGTGGTTAACCTGCTGCGTTTTAATACATTGCAAGCCGCATTTGCCAAACTGACAACAGAAACTCACTGCAAAGATAGTGATAAATCCCCTATTATCAAAGTAATATCCAAATTTTAACATTCCCGACCATGCTCTGCGCCGTACAAATTCAGTGAAAAATGTACTTGTATTGTTATCGCGACAAATCTCTTAAATTTGCCTTGAAAAACACGCCATCTTGTCGTGATAATGACCTTAAACAAGCTATTCCTGTCGCGATTATCGGCTCAAAATAGTCGCATAAATATGCGAAATCGGCTCATTGGGAGCTGATTCATGCCATATTTACTTCAATTTTGAGCCGATTTAAGTAGTATCCGTTCTAATGTTTGGTAAATAAAACAACTCTTAGCATATGGGCTTGCCGTAAAATTTTGAATAAAAAAGTATGTCAAATATATTTTAGTATTCAAATTTTTACTATCTTTGCACTGTGAAAAGTCCATTAGAACAATTAGGAAACATACCTGTTACTGCTGCTGCCTTGGAATCTCTATTCCCCAATATCAAAGGTGGTAACCAGAAAATCAGATTGCTTGAGCGCGATAAACAGGTCATTCGGCTTAAGAGGGGACTCTATGTGTGTAGTCCAAACGAGACGGGCATTCCTTTGTCAACAGAGCTGATTGCGAATCATCTCTATACGCCTTCGTATGTTTCCATGTCGTCGGCTCTACGCTATTATGGATTGATACCGGAAGAAGTCTACGTTATGCAGTCCATGACGCTGAAACATTCCCGTGATTTCGATACACCCGTTGGTCGATTTGAATACACTTATATTTCCAAAGATGCGTTCTCAGTGGGGTTATCCAGTATCAAGAAAAATGAATATGCTTTTGTGATTGCCACTCCTGAAAAGGCGTTGTGCGACTTGATTGCCAACTCTCCCGGAGTGAATCTTCGCTATCCCAAAGATGCAGCTCTTTATTTGGAGGAAGATATAAGAATGGAGTTGAGCGATTTTAAGCAAATGAATCCCGCAATTCTGGAAGAATATACAACAGTAGG
>CAMWNP010000095.1 GCA_947175645.1 uncultured Porphyromonadaceae bacterium | reverse complement strand
AGTACATATGCTGACCCATGTTGCGACAACTCCATGTGAAGTACATATGCTGACCCATGTTGCGACAACTCCATGTGAAGTACATATGCTGACCAAGTATGTCATACATTATACTGCTGCATGATGGTGTCAACATCCTTGTGTACATTTGTCGCTAACACCACAATCGCAATCACTATTGCTAACACAATGTAAGCATATGCTATATACTTCAACTGTTCAGCAAATTCGTGAAACTCATTTTTGTGTGCTTCGTTGTTGAAGTATTGTGTAAGAATAGTCGTGAAATTCAATATAGCGAACAACATTTGACTGATTGATAAAATTCATTTATCGATTTCGAAATTATTGCATGACTAAGCGAACACGTAAAGATAAGCAACCTGATGCGATGATTAAGAACGTTGTTGATAGTGGACAGAGTGCCGACACACATGTAAGCGGTACTGCTAGCAATGATGTCGACACATCTGCTAACAATACACGTCCATACACTCGGTCGACATGTGCTGATGACAATGTTGTAAACCACACACGTCCATACACTCGGTCGACACAATCTGCTAATAATGATGTCGACATACATGTGAGACATACACGTCAACAAACTGTTAACAACACATGTCCACCACATGCCAACAACACATGTCCACCACATGCCAACAACACACGTCAACATACATCCCCATCCACTCCACCATCGCAAGGAGTGCCAGCTACTTCTACATCCTCCAACCTAACCCTCACAGTGAACTCTTCGCAACTCACGGAATCATTCATAATCATCGAATTCTGTTCATCAACCATCGGCATGACTCATATCGAAAAGATGCTGATTGGGACAATGATGAACTACATCAACTTCCTCATCAGTGCGAAGACAAATGTCAATTACGTCCACTTACCCGTACGTAACTACACAATCACAATACCCATATATGTCTATTCCGAAGATGAGACAAAGATGAAACCTGTGGATCTAATCCAATATCGTTACAACACAATATGTAACTATTTCAATGCATTCGATTGGAAGCTTTCAAATAGAGTCATCCTCTGGACTGTTCGCGCTATGGCAATCATAGGTTTCGACATATCAAATTCATTCACAATCTACGTCAAGACAACTGACGAAGCACGTGCCGACATAATCAATAACAAGAAGTACAACATTCCACTCAAACCATCAACATTCAACATTCGAAAGCCAAACCTGATTATGCCAACCATAACACGTAAAGAACTATCTGACCATTCTATGGTCACAGAACTGGTTGACCCATATCTCAATGACTATGGTTTGTTTGTAGATTTGTCATGTCCATTCTCGGAGATGGGTTTGTCATACAATTCATTGCACTTGTATGAACATATGCTTACCAAACCATGGGAAGGACTGAGTGGTAAGGAACTTATAGAAATGAATGGTGCAACATCTCCGACTGGCATTTCATATGTCTACACGATTCACCAAACACATCGAAGTCTAATGGAGTACTTCAATGCATCTTTCAAATGGGCTTGCGAGAGTAGAAGCGAACACTTCTGGGACCAACATGCGAAACAGTTACAACTCGAAACATTGCGAACTATTAGCGAAACAAGAGTTGAGCGTTCTTTGTCAAACTTTGCTCGTAGCGACTATAATGCTTACAAGAATGGTTACGATCTCGAGATATTTAAGTATTGGTCTAACAAGCCTTTCAACATATTCATCGCAGGACCTAAGCATGTTGGTATTGGCTACGATATGTTGAGCAGTACGGTGAGCAAGTATGTAATGAGAGATGTGAAATGTCCAAGTGAACTTGAGTTTGATAACATTCCGAGTGAGGTACTAATCTCGAAGCAGTATAGTGAGAAATATACGTTGAAGATTGATACAAAGAAGATTGTCAACATGTTCTTGCACGAAGGACTAAATGAACATGCACTGTATGGTGTTGATTGTTTCAGTGTATATGGTGACACTGATGCGAGCCAATTCAATACTGTACTATATCCGCTTGTGTATCTGAACAAGTACTGTAGTGAAGATGAGTTGAAAGAGTTTGTTGTTACACATTTGTTACCTCGCACTACACAAAGCTATGGAATAACTAGTGTTGACATTTCGAAGAACTATGGTGAAGGTATGATTGAACAAGATATGATTGCTGAAGTAATGATGAACGAACAGAATGAGGATGTATGTGAGAACATGAGTGCGATGAGTCTAATGCGTAAGAATATGTTGTTACGCATATAAGCGGACATATGTGGGTAGTGTGTGTTGACATCAAGTGCTGACACATGTATGCGAGCCATGATGCGATACATATATTTTTACATACGAATGCGAACCTATATGTCGACCTATGTGCGGACACATACATGTCCACCACATGCGAACAACATATGCAAGCCATGTTGCGACATCACATGCGAACAACACATCGTGACCACATATGCGGACAGCTCTATGTGAACAACACATCATGACCACATATGCGGACATACATGCAAAAATATACAACAAAAATATACTTGTCTATACTTCGATGTAGTTCTCATCATGGAAAGCATTGTTTTGATATTCCATGTTATATTTGACATGATGACCTCTTTGTGCGTTAGGATTGCCTAACGTGCTGGTAATCCTTCCACTATGAACATACATGATTCTCGGATGTGTATTTAGTTCAGGATTGTCAGAGTTTCTTCTAATCCTTCCGAGAATTTGAATGCGACTGATTGAACTCCACACAAATTGCGTGCATATTCCCCATGTTATATTCTGCACGCTGAATCCTTCTTTCAACCGTTGAAGTGTACCAACTATGATTGACACATTTGGCAATACATCATGGTAGTTAGTACTTGGTATGCAAACACCTATTTTTGCTTTTCGAAGTTTGCCGTATGTGATTGTGTGAAACTGCTTATATATTGGTTCATCCTCATATGTTGCTCTGAGTTGTTTAAGAGTGGTGTCGACAGTATGCTGTTCACATTCAGGCTCACCATCCTCTTCACAGCCATCCTCACAGCCATCCTCACAGCCATCCTCACAGCCATCCTCACAGCCATCCTCACCAATACTGTCGACATCCAACTTCATTAACTTGTCTCGCCATACATCTTTCTCGAGATACACTGCAGGCTCATCAACTGCTCGCATTAGTAGCACACCACATTCGTAACGAAGATATATGTAAATTGCTGCATAGACAGAAGATGCAACCTTGTATGTCATCACAATACCCTTATGATGTATGTCATGCATATCAATGCGACCATCCTTCTCAGCCAATTCTGTGAGATAGTGAATTGACTCATACTCCTTCATAGGTACATATCGCTCATCAAACTTACCTCGAGCATCAACACCCTTGAGTAAGTTATTATGTCTGTCACGTCTCTCGAAATGAGTACGGTAGTCATAGAAGTGAACAGGTATGTCGACAATGTTCGATTGAGCACGATCAGCTTTGCCAAACAACTTCGACAATGACCTATACTCTCGAGATGTTGAAGAGTGATATGTTGCAGTGAGTGCAATCATGTATGGTAATGAATCAGTGTAGACATTATGCTTTGCTGGATTCTTCAAATGTAAGTTGATTTTGACCATTGGGTATTGCAACACCTTAATGAACTGTTCGCTCAACAACGAATGTACCTCATCGAATATAATCAGTGATGGGTTGAACGTAAGATGGTTAAACTTTGCAATCAAGTAATGTGGAGTGAATATGTAAATATCAGTTTCAACATTACCCTTGATTCGCTTACCTGCTCGAAACTTCTGATTGCGTTTCATCTCAATCACTAAGTTCGGATATAGGTCTGACAGTATGGTGAACCATTGGTCATTCACCGCATTGCGAGAAGATATAATCATCGTTCGACATTGCAATTCATGTATGAAGTTAATTCCTGCTATGGTCTTGCCAGAACCACATGAACATGAATATGCATACGCAGCAAATGTCCGCACTTGTTTCGCATGCTTCTGTGTCAACGCTTGTATTTGTGTAAGTGAGTCAAACTTACATAGCTCAACAGGGTCGGCGATTGGTGTTGATAGCGGTTGAATGTTATGTTGTTTCGGATGAGCTTTCATATAAGCAAGTAGTTGGTCAGATATGCTTGGAGTTACTTGGTGAGCGACTTCGTAACTATGAATGTCTTTAATGTATTGTCGGATATTGGGTCGCAATAATGAGCACGGAGAGTGTTTGATATTAGACGGAACTCTCTGAACTAGACCCTGTGATGAAAATGAGAATATGTCATCAGTCACTTGTTTGATTTTGACTTGCAAATCTGAATTTGTGAACGTTTCAAATGGAGAATGATGTGTCATATTCTGTTTCGAGAGTGTGATGAAATTATCATATATTTCTCGAAATGATTGTTCAGCAGCTTCGGTGAACTCTGTCATGTTTATATCAACATTAATTTTAACCTGGCGACACATGTGTTGACAATACATGCGAAGTACATATGTTGACCATATGTTGACTACTTATG
>CAMWNP010000094.1 GCA_947175645.1 uncultured Porphyromonadaceae bacterium | reverse complement strand
ACTAGACCTTTCCAGCTTCGTTACTAGTAGTGTTAACAATATGTCTGGTATGTTCCAAGATTGTAATTCACTAACAGCACTAGACCTTTCCAGCTTCGTTACTAGTAGTGTTAACAATATGTCTGGTATGTTCTATGGTTGCATTAACTTGCAAACATTAGACCTTTCCAGCTTCGATACGAGTAAGGTTACTGATATGAATAGTATGTTCTATAATTGTAATTCACTAACAGCACTAGACCTTTCCAATCCTAACTTCGTAATTGCATCAAGACATACAAGTATGTTCACTGGCTGTACATCATTAACAACAGTATATTACAGTCCTGCTAACGAGTCAACTTTGCCAGACGTGTTACCATCCGGATTCACAAAAGGCACACGCAATGGTAGACCAGCGTTTGTTAAACCACCAGCATAATCAATATGCAAAAATACATTGCTCGCATTAGACGTGAACAAATGAATTTCTATATCGACCTAACCCTCCATTTCGAACATTATTTTTACCATTGACGCCTGCATATATAGAAACAACAAGCAAGCATACAATCGACAGAATCATCAGAATGATTCCTAACCGTTGGAAGAACAACCAAACACCATCAACGAATCCCATGAATCCTTGTTGATGTAACTCTCTTTTCCATAAATCGTTCAAAGGCATTTCATAAACTCAAAATGTAAAAATTACTCATTTGCATTTCTAGTTGTTTCAGATTCGGTCAACGGAAATGTAACAGACTTCTTCCAATGGTCATTAATATATTTCAACACCGCTACTAGAATAGCAACAAGAGCTGTTGGTAACAAAATGATAATCATACAATTCAAGACTCTATTCTTTCGCTTATATGCGTCAACAGTAGTCTTTGACCAGTCGGTGAAGAGTTGTATGTCTTGCTTCTTGATTCGATACTGCATTAACGCATAATAGATAGCAGCATACTTACCAAATAGGTTGACACCATTGTAACGTATTGCGCGAACAAGTTTGTCAACTTTCTTCATGTCGATGTTACTGGTATGATAATCATGTTCAAACCACTTCTCGAGATAGACTTTGATGTTAGTGAGTAGGTTAGTATCAAGGTCTTTGAACTCACTGGTCAAGTTCGATGACGGAACATAATCTTTGATAGGTAGGTCTAACCGAATCAGCTTATACTCATGTTCAGCAATGTATGGCATAACTTGTTTGCTAACAGAGTTGTATAACTCTTCGGTAATCTGCATGTTGTTAGCATAGAATGATTGCGATATATTTTTGACTAATTCTGTCAATAACTCTGTGTTCATTTCGAAATGCTTAAATGTGTATGTGGACACTATGGTGAACATATGGTCAGCACGATTGGTGAGCATAGTGTGTCCACACATGGTCAACCACTCATGTCGCAACAAGTCTGAACATATGTTGTTCGCATGGAGCAGTCGCAACAAGTCTGAACATATGTTGTTCGCATGAAATGCAACACTCGCATAGATACAAGCATCACTTCAAACACTTCGATAGACTAGAGTTTCATACAATCTTCGGTGAAGCTGGTACTGGTAAGAGTACATTGTTAGCATCTCGTATCAATGAGATTGCGAAGTATCAGAATTTCATTGTTCTAGCATTCACACACTCCGCAGTCAATACAATCTACAACAAATGTAGAGCAACCAATCCGAACATAGACCGAAGCAAGTTCAGAACAATATGTTCATACTTCCATATGGATTGGAAGAATGGTTACAACATTGGTGGTATGTATAGGATAGTCATTCCGAATCACATATTTATTGATGAGTTTAGTCTAATCAATCGAAACGCATTCAACAATATTCTCACATATCTCAACGACATACTGACGTTTGAAAATCCATATGATCCATGTGTTGTCACCATCGCAGGTGATGCAATGCAATTGAACGCAATATATGACGACAATGAGAAGTTCACATTAGGCGAACTGTACTATGCGAACAAGTTGATACACAAGGGTGATGTCAACGATGATGTTAGCAATAGTGTCAATGATGGTGTGGACAATGGCGTAGACAATTATGCTAACGGTGGTGTGGACAATAGTGTCAACATACATTGTAACAAGTATGTGCTAGAACATGTAATGATGAGCATCTTTGTTCACCCAATCATTCGAAATAGTAAGTTCGAACATCTGACAGTCAATTATAGGTCGAACAATATAGTGATGAGTACGTTGCGAGCCATATATGCAAAAGATGATAAGTTCAAATATAAGTTCTTACCTCGAAGTGAGATTGTTGGGCGAATGTTGAATGGTTACACATTCATTGCTAGCCAATACAAGTTCATCGAAAGTGTGTATGAATCTATTGCTAACTATTGGATTGAACACCATATGTATGAACTCGAGATTGTTGAACAGACTACTAACAAGGGACTGCAGAAGTTGTACTTGTATCCTGGTATGTTAGTGACTGTTACTGAAACAGGAGATGATTACGTAAATAGTGAAGACCTTATCTTTCTCAGAATCGAGGATGAGCGTCTGGTCTGCATACGAGATGGTAATGATATGACGAACACATATGTCGACACTCAGGCGAGTAATGTATGTGTCGACACTCAGGTGAGTAATGTATGTGCCGACACACATGCAGACAATGATGTTAAGCATACATGTGAATCATGTACGGACAACACACATGCGGACAATACATGTAAGCATGCATGTAAGCAACATGCGGACAATACTCAGGTGAGCAGAACATATAAGCATACATGTGAACCATGTACGGACAATACATGTAAGCATACATGTGAACCATGTTATGACAATACATATGTCGACAATGATGATAAGCATACACATGCAGACCAGTCAAGTCTCATCTATATATCTCGCATTGAAGATGGAACTAATTCATACTACCCAATACTTCCAGCGAATATGATAACAGTACATCGTTCGCAAGGTAAGGGTTACGATAATGTAATCGTATGTGTTGACAACCTATTTGACATTTGTATGCTATATACAGCTGTGACCAGGGCACGTAAAGAAGTACTGTTCTACAGTACTGTTGCAATATCTCGAAATGACTATGTTTTGACATTACTTAATAACGCACACTGCGATGAGTTCAATATGTTGCGAGATGTGATTACCCGAATGTGTGAGAAGCAGGTGTCGACACATAGACTTACTATGTATGTCGACACATAGATGTTCACATATGTACGTCACGAGTATGGTCAACATGGAGCTGCCGCATTCAGCAAAAATATACATGTTGCGAGATGTAATAAGAAACATGAGCAATAAATGAAAAATATGTGATTTAGTTATGCAACACTAGTTATCCGATATTCATATACAAGATTCGGATTAACGATGTTTTTGATATCAATCATCGTATAATACAAATCTAACTGAAAATATGCATCAGGTATAGTTGCCGTAATCATTATATTTTTATCAACTCTACTATCGAAGTCATCATACCAATATATGTTAGGTGTTCCTGAACTAATGTATATGTTTCTATATACACCACTTTTAAGCTCAGACGGAAAGTTGAATAATGGCTCTTGTTGCTTATCTTCGATTACTAAATTTAAGTGTTTATCAATATTAACTACATCACTAGCTTGTTTGAACATATTACCATCACATGTCCATGTATATGGTGATCCATTACCATCTCGAATATGAAACGAATAACTAACATGCAAACATTTACCTGTAAACATGAATATTTTTGACAATGTCATATTAGCATCAGTAAGGTCGTTTACTGTTTGTGTCATTCCATATAAACCTATTAACTCATAACCATATCGTTCTCCATATATGCTAGCTGGAGATGTGTTACCATATACTTTAACAACTGAACCTGGTTGCATAATCGGAATAGCAGTATCAGTAATGAGTGAATTAGTTGCTATTGCAGGATTAATATGAATTGTTGTATTTGCAATATAGTCACAAATAGCAGTATCAGTAATGAGTGAATTAGTTGCTATTGCAGGATTAATATAATTTGTTATATTTGTAACGTTAACAGGTGATGTAACTGCATTGTTTATTTTTATACTGATTCGTGAACTTACTCCACTGTAGTACACATAGAACTCATAATTCGATTTGTTCCAGACAGCTGCAACATGTGGGATAATTGAAACATCATAAACATGCTGTATCGTTGTATCTTGGATAAGGTTGTTTGCAGAGCACACGAAATCATACCAATTACCATCATGCTCATATTGACCTTCAATTGTTGCATTTTTGTCGACAGGTTCTATTATCCATGTTACTTCAGTTGATTTGGTGAACTTGATTGGTGAACCCATTCCAATCTGAAATTGTTGAGTATGTAACGACGAAACTTCTACACTACTATCAATAAGTGTTTCTTCTATATTCGGGGGGGGGGGGGGGGGGTTTTTTTTTAAAAAAAATTTTAAAGGAGACAAAACCCATTGAATATTCAAGGGTAAATTTTATTTTAACCGGGGATTAGATTAACCGTGTCGGTAAACCAAATGG
>CAMWNP010000093.1 GCA_947175645.1 uncultured Porphyromonadaceae bacterium | reverse complement strand
CTACTCTATGCTCACCAATACATGTTGACATACATATGTTGACCCATGTTGCGACTACTCTATGCTCACCAATACATGTTGACATACATATGTTGACCCATGTTGCGACATCAAGTGTGAACAGTATATGTAACTACTCATGTCGACCATCGTGTGAATAGTGTATGCTGACACGCATGGATGAACACACATAGTCACCTCAATGTTCGAAATAGTTGCAAATATCTGTATCATCACATATCACTTCAACAACTCTGTTCGAATTTGTATATAACGGATGAGTGTTGTCCACATCTTCTCGAATAGATAGCTTAACACTATCGGGTAGAATGAAGTGGTGAATATTTAATGCTCGCAATGACTTGCAACCATTGATAAAGCAAGTTATCTTTTCAACATTATCGGTTCGCCATGTTGATAACGATAGATGTTCCAATGATTCGCAACCGTTGAACGTTCCGCACATGTTTCTAACATTTGTCGTGCTTCAGCACGACTCGAGCTACGCTCGCGATGTATCCCATCGAGTGCATAGCACACTCAGGCTTTGCCTGCGAAGTTCAAACGTACAGATTCTGTCATCTTCAGACTTGCATAATGATTTGCAACCATTGAACATTACACTTGTATCAGTAACGTTGGACGTATTCCAGTATTTGATACCATCCAGTCGAGTCAACGATGCACAGTATCCAAACATACCCTTCATAGTTGTTACGTGTGATGTGTTCCATGTTTCTAATCCTGTGATTGTTCGCAGATTGGTACAACCGAATAACATGTAAGATGAGTTTGTAACGTTTCTGATGTCCCAATTAGTTGCATCAATATGTGTGATTTCACTGCATAACTCGACAATCTTTGATTGACTGGGCAAAGCCCCGAAGTTCAACTGTGTATGTTTTTGAAACTCTGGCGGAATAGTAATGTAATCCTGAGATTGTAAATTATTACGTGTTGACCGTACTCTGTTGACAAACATATGTAAATACTGATGTTGAATGATGTGGGTACAAAAATATGCTAACATCATATGGTTACAATATGCTGTGTTCATTCATGAGTTCTCCACAAAGTGGTAACTTCGATTGCAATAATGTTTTTGTATGTTCATCGTTACATATGATGTTGAGATGTCGTGAACACCCATCAAATATATGTAATCTGCTAACCTTCTTCTTTATCTTGAAGTTCGAAACATCAAGTGTTTGCAATGAACTGCAACCAGCAAACATATATCTCATATTCTTGACCTTTGTTGTAACGAAGTTTGATATATTAATGTGCGTTAACATTGTGCAACCATCAAACATACAATGCATATTCGTGACATTTGATGTGTCCCAATTCGAGACATCAATATGTGTCAACGATTCACACATTCTAAATACTTCAGACATATTAGTAACGTTCGATGTGTCCCAATTAGATAAGTTAATATGTGTTAATGATTCGCAATCTCTAAACATGCATTCCATATCTGTGACATTCGATGTGTCCCAATTCGAGACATCAATACTCTTCAACGATGAACAATCATCAAATACGCTAACCATATCTGTAACATTCGATGTATTCCAATTCGAGACATCAATATGTGTTAACGAACGGCATCCACAGAATATACTAGACATATCTGTAACATTCGATGTGTCCCATCCTGTCAAATCTAAACTCTTCAACGATGAACATTCACAGAATGCACAACTCATATTTTTGATATGTGATGTGTTCCATGTTGCGACATTAACATATTCAAGTTTTGAACAATTTGCGAACATGTTACTGATATCTGTACATTTGCTAATGTCCCATGTTTCTACTCCGATGATTGAACTAAGTTGTTTGCAATTCTTGAATTCAAATTTAGTATCATCATCTATAATCCAACCTGTTGCATTGATGCATGTAATCGAATCTAAGAATTCATATATTCCACAACATCGGTCGTAATAGTGCATCATTATCTCGAATGATTTCTGAGTGAATGCATTGAAGTTCAATGTATCTATGAACCGTATTGGATGCTCATGATCGTCATCATTTCTTTTGAAATTTTCGAATTCACATACTAGGTTTGATTGCATCATTATCGAATTGGCATGAGTATAAAAATATGCTAACATCATTGGTGAGAATTGTGTTGTGAACATACACGGTTACTCGTTATGAAAACATGATTGAGGTCATACTGACTGTAATCATAGTGGTAGCAGTTATATGCTTACTATTCATGTTGTACAAGCATCATCATAGTATTGTTCGAGGTGGTGGAGGATCACAATTCGATGCTAAACCAGATTTGAAATTGGATTTTGAAACTATACCAGTCATTACACCAAATGATAATAGCATAAATATCAATGGAGTCAAAACTAGGATTAACTTCTCGAGTAATCTCAAAAAATATCCATTCATTACACTCACACCAAGTAAATCGATTGTAATGCCATTTCAAATTTGTTACCAAGAGAATGACATAGTAACATCAATATTCTTAACAAATACGAATGGACATGAATATAACTACAATTCTGTACTAATATTGAATTTCTACAGTTTTCGTACTAGAATTTCACAGAATGAATATGCATACACATATAAATTTGGACTTGCATCTAGACCTGCAAAACGTATTGAATTATCAGAGTTGAAGATGCACATCAGTGGTATTCCAAATTCCGAATTTAATGATGATGTTTTATACATTAATCTTGGAATTAACTCAGGTTTTGGAAACTTATTCAATAGTGCTGAACGAATTGGATATATTCTTGATACACTTGAAGACATCGGACATATTGCTATCGATAAATGCTTAAATGCCGATAATATATTAGATGTACATAGATTGTCTGGAGATTCCATAAAACCATGTAAAGATAACAATGATATCTATCATTATTACTACAAACGAGGAGAATCTGAAATGATAACAGTCTATAATCAAAGTATCGACGATTTCAAAAATATGAGTGATTCAATCATCGAAGCTATTGAAAATGATATTGGAAACTTCATGCATAGCACATGTTATAATGATATAATTAATATACACATCAAAACACTAAAGCTTCACGATATAAAATCGCAATACGATTTTACAGATAGTATTCGAATAATCAATAGTACTTAAACTGTTTATATCAATGATTGCAATAATATTTTTGTATGTTCATCGTTACATATTATGTTAAGATTATGCGGACACATATAAAACATATTACGTATGTTGACATCATTAGTTATCTTGAAATTCGAAATATCAAGTGTTTGCAATGAACTACAACCAGCAAACATGTAACTCATATTTGTGACATTCGATGTGTCCCATGTGTGTAAATCAAGTGTTGTTAATGATGAACATTCATTAAACATGTAACTCATATCTGTAACATTCGATGTATCCCATGTGTGTAAATCAAGTGTTGTTAATGATGAACATTCATTAAATAGTGATTTCATATTTGTGACATTTGATGTGTCCCATGTCGATATACAAATCTGTTCGAGGAAACTACATTCATAGAACATACCAGATATATCAGTACATTTACTTATATCCCATGTTTCTAGTCCATTGATTGTTTGCAAGTACTTGCAATGATGAAATAGCAACCACATTGAATACGGAATACTCCAATCTGTAACATCGATGTGAGTGATAGAATCTAATAACTCATCAACATCTTGTGCATAACTGTATGCACTCATCATAGTTAATAATGTCTTTTGCATAAATTGTACATAATTCAATCCGTACACTTTATTTGCGTCATATTCATCGTATTCTATATGTTTACGTGTGTCATATTTACATACGATGTCATCAGTATATTTTTCGAATGTATTGGTTGTTTGTACTTGTAACATATTCTAGATTGGCATGAGTATAAAAATAATATGTCAACACATGAATGTGAACACTATATACACAGCCATCTGTTGCAACGAGAGTAGCTATGAATTGCTTTCCTGTGAAGTCTGCCACGTTGGTAGCAAGCCATTGTGCAACATCAAAAATATAACACATATTGATTTAACCACGTTTTGCTGACTCTAATGCAGCTTGCAGTAATTGTTTGGTATTAGCATCTTTGCATATGATTTCCATATCTGCTGGACAGTATCCGAAGATATTGTCAATTTTCGTATCTTTGGTTAAGACCCAGTCTGAAACATCAAGACGTTTCAATTTGTAGCAATTGCTGAACATACCAATCATATCTGCAACATTCGAGACATCCCAATGTGCGAGATTGAGTGTTTCAAGACTTGATGCACACATAAACATGTTATGCATGTTGACAACATTTGAAGTTTGCCAATTTTGTAAATCAAGGTGTTTGAGTGATTGTGCACAAAGAAACATTTCATCCATGTCATCAACACCTTCGACATCAAGGGATTCTATTCCTTTGATTGCTTCGAGATTGTAACAGTTCATGAACAATTGTGCTAACGAATCAAAATGAACCTTGCAGTCTGTCAAGTCGATTTGTTTGAGAGACCTACGAATTTCTGAGATTTGATTAGCCAAGCTTTCTGGATAAAGATTGATTGTTGCAACTCTGAGCAAAATCGCTGGATTTTCAAAGAGCGAATTCATTTGTTTCAGAAAATCTAAAAAAAATATTTTTGAAACGATGATTTTTGTATGTTGAGACTTAACATTCGACAACTACATGTGTTGACCATCATCGCAACCACTCATGTGAAGTACATGTGTTGACCATCATG
>CAMWNP010000092.1 GCA_947175645.1 uncultured Porphyromonadaceae bacterium | reverse complement strand
CGACATATAGGTCAACAGATATATGCGGACATTGATGTCGACATATAGGTCAACAGATATATGCGGACATTGATGTCGACATATAGGTCAACACACACATACGTAACATGCATATGTTACATACACATGCAGGCACGATAACAAAAATATACATACTCACATATGTACGTCGAATTTAGTTCTGTAACTATCGAATTCTTCAATAATATCAGCACTTATTTCGCAACCAGTTAGGTCAACACTAATGAGTTTGCCACATGTGTGAAATATATCGTGAACATCAACGTCATCAGACATCTTCACACCTCGCATGTTAATCGATTGGAGATTACTGCATCCTAAGAACATATAGTTCATAAACTCAGCATTTCGCAAGTCCCAACCACTCAAGTCAACATGTGTCAACATTGCACAATTTGCGAACATTCCACTTAACTTCCGAACGTTACTAACATCCCAACCATCCAGTCCAACAATCTTATGCAAACGTCTGCAGTTCTCAAACATTGATGTCATTTTTGTAACATTTGATGTGTTCCAACCTGTGAGATTCAGATACACCAACGATGTGCATGACGCGAATGTTCTCGACATATGGGATACCTTACTGGTATCCCAACCTGATAAGTCGAGTGATGTGATTTTGTAACAGCACATGAATGTTGAATCGAATGATTGAACATGTGAAACATTCCAAGTTCGGACACCATTCAGGTCAGCAACATCATGCATATGCTGAAACATGTTTTTCATCGTAGTCACGTTTTGTGTTGTTGAATGTGTTGATTCCCATGTATGTAAGCCGATAATGTTCTTAATAGTCGATGAGTTACAAAACATACCTTGAAATTCAGATACGTTGGTAACATTCATATTCGAAACATCAATCGTTTCAGCACTACATCCGCACATCATGTAAAATGATATGTTTGCTGTTATGTTCCAATTCAATATGTTGATATATTTGAACTTACAGAATTCGAACATATTGGTGAACGATGTACCATTATGTACATCCCAACGAGATAGGTCTAAAATAGTAGCTTTGCATAGAGTTGAACAACCTGCAAACATCCAGTTGAAATTAGTGACGTTCGATGTGTTAAGATTCTCGATTCCGTAGATGGTTGTGAGATAGCGACATTCATTGAACATGTGTGACATATCGGTGACATGTGATGTATCGAAAGATGTTAAATCTAATGATTGCAGCTTATAGCAAAGATTGAACATGTCATGCATGTCGGTGATATGTGATGTATCCCATGTGTGTAGACCAGTTATTGTTTGCAATGAACTGCAATGGTCAAATGCATGAGCTAAAGATGTTAGATGTGAAATGTCCCAGTTTGTAACATCGAGATGAGTAACAGTTTGGATGTCAGATTTTGGTACATATTTGCTTACCAATGTGCCTTGCTTATCTTGTCGAAAGTAACATGTCGAACAAGAGAAATACATTAAGATATGCTTGCAACAAAAATAATCTATCAATACACAACAAGTATGTGAGATATGTTGCAGACAGGACATGTATGTTTACATACCTGTCGACACATAGGCTAACATGAATCTGTTGACACATAGGCTAACCAATACTGTCGACTGCTCCATGCGAAGTACATATGTAGACCTATGTGTTAACTGCTCCATGCGAAGTACATATGTAGACCTATGTGTTGACACATCATGTGGACAGTACATGTCGAAACATAGTATGTTGACACATAAGTGCGAACATAGTATGTCAACACAAGTCTTTACCATCGCAGACATAGTCTGGGTGTTACAAAGCAACTCGCAGGCAGAGTCTGAGCCTTGCTTAAGCAAGTTGCAGGTTAAGCATCCATACGTGCTCGAATGTTAGTAACTTATGCAAATCATATACGTCGATAACATTGCAAAAATAATATTCGTGACTAGTACTTAAGCATCAACTCCTTTGTATGTTCATCGTTGCATTTGATCTCTACATTGTTTTTGTAGCTGAATGTTGTGCACATTGTTGCTAATGGATTTAGTTTCCAATTCATAATGTCAACAAGTTTCAATTCAACACAACCTTCGAACATAGCTGTTATACCCTTAATGTTCGACACATCCCAATCACTCAGATTAACATACTCGAGTTTGTCAGATTTTGCGAACATTCTTCTCATTGACACTACGTTGCTAACATTCCATCTCGACAGGTCAATCTTTCGCAATCCTGTTAAATAGAATGTGTTAATCATATTTTTGACATTCGATGTATCCCATGATTCTATTCCGATAATGTTCGACAGGCGTGGACACATACTGAACATACTATTAATGTTACCCACATTTGTTAAATCAAAGTTTGTAACATCAATTTCTTTCAATGTGTCACAACTATCAAACATTTCACTCATATCTTCCACATTCGATGTTCGCCAATCATGTAAATTCAATTGTTTGAGTAAATCACAGCTTTCGAACATGTTACTCATATCAGCAACATTCGAAACGTTCCAATTGTTGATTCCGTTGATGGTTCGCAAACTTGTGCAGGACCTGAACATGTTTGACATATCTGTAACATTCGTTGTATCCCAATGTTGTAGATACAAAGGTGTTAATGAGAAACAACAATGAAACATGTCTGACATATCTGTAACATTCGAAGTGTTAAGTGTATCTAAACCTTGAATTGTTTCAAGATTCACGCAACAATAGAACATGTGAGACATATTGGTTACGTTTGATGTATCCATATTTGTTACATTGATGGTTACCAATTTGCGACATTGTTCGAACAAGTGACTCATGTCTGTAATGTGTGAAGCATTCATGTCTGACAAATCAATGATTGTGATGTTGTTGCAAAATTGGAATAGTCCGCCAAATGTGGTAAGTTTTGATATATTCCATGTTTTTGGATATAGTTCATAAAAGTGTTTGAACTTCCTACGATATTTAGAATGATGATGATCCTGAAATATTAAGAACTCTTCTGGGATTGACACTGTCATGTTTGAGTTGAAGTTTAAAAATAGTTTTTCATATATCATGTGCGGGTGTAGGTTTGCATATATGTGAACATACACATGCTGACCACACTGCTCATATCTAGTACTTAAGCATCAATTCTTTAGTACGTTCATCGTTGCATTTAATATCAATTTCTCCAATATTACCGAATGTAGTTGACATTGTTGCTAATGGATTGAGTTTCCAATTCGTAATGTCAACAAGTTTCAATTCAATACAACCTTCGAACATAGATGTTATATCCTTAACCTTAGACATGTTCCAATCACTTATATTTACATACTCGAGTTTGTCAGATTTTGCAAACATTCTACGCATTGATACTACATTGTTTACATTCCATTTCGACAAATCAATGTTTCGCAATCCTGTATGCATGAATGTGTCAATCATATTTTTGACATTCGATGTATCCCAATTCTCTATGCCGATGATAGTTGTCAAATTTGAACAATAGTCAAACATTGCATTTATGTCATCAACATATGTCAAATCGAAGTTTGACATATCAATTTCTTTCAGAGTCTTGCAACCAGAAAACATAGCATATATAGTCTTTACATTAGATGTTCGCCATCCTGATAAGTCTAAGTGTTTAAGCTTTCTACAGTAACGAAACATGTCTTTCATATTGGTGACCTTCGAAACATCCCAATTACTAATTCCATGAACAGTTTGCAACCTCGTACAGAACTGGAACATATTTGACATATCTTCTACATTCGAAGTATCCCAATGTTGTAGATACAAAGATGTCAACATATGACAGCTTTTGAACATGTTTGACATATCTGTAACATTCGAAGTGTCTAATGATTCTATACCTTGTATGACTTCCAATGAAGTGCAATAATGGAACATATAAGACATATTTATAACATTGGATGTATTTATGTTCGTTAGGTTGATTGTTACCAATTTACGACAACCATCAAACAAACCACACATGCTTGTTATACTCGAAGTATCTAGGTTTGATAAATCAAGTGTAGTCAATTTGGTACAATGTTGGAATAGACAGCTTAATGTTGTAAGTTTAGATATATCCCATGTATTTGGATACAGTTCATAGTATTTTCTTAGCAAACTATTATATTTGATATGTTTCTCATACTTGTCCAATATTTCGGAAATTGATGAAGTATGTTGTTTTGAATCAGTCATGTTTGAGTTGAAGTTTAAAAATAATATTTCATACATCATATACGGAGGAGGTGAGCATTGTATGTTACATGTATGGCGAAGCAAAAATAACGCATCTATACTTATATCAATGACTCGGCAAGTATTGATGAAGATGTTGGCTCAACATTCCATTGTTGACTATCGTTGTTGAACAAGTCTGGTGATTCATAATCGAAACCTTCGATGTAGTTTGATTCAAAGTTCCAATTAGACTCATCCAATTGGTCAATGTTTTGGCATGCCGACAATAGCATCTTGCTATCTTTGTTGCAATTCTCGTAGATGTGGAAATTCTCTAACTTCTCGTTAATAAGTAATGGTGTTCCATTATAGTTGACAGACATGTGTAGATGCATGTGAAACAAAATTTATTTTTCATTTCCGTCGACCATATTGCGATACACAATGCTCGCCATATGTCGACACATACACTGCTTACCAGTACATGTCAACACATAGGTAACATGGAACTGTTGACACATAGGTAACACACACTGCTCACTAGTGTATGTCAACACATACACTGCTCACCACTCATGCTCGCCATATGTCAACACATACA
>CAMWNP010000091.1 GCA_947175645.1 uncultured Porphyromonadaceae bacterium | reverse complement strand
CATGATGGTCAACACATGTACTTCACATGAGTGGTTGCGATGATGGTCAACACATATACAAACGTATATAGTTCACATGATGGTCAACACATGTACTTCACATGAGTGGTTGCGATGATGGTCAACACATGTAGTTGTCGAATGTTAAGTCTCAACATACAAAAATCATCGTTTCAAAAATATTTTTTTTAGATTTTCTGAAACAAATGAATTCGCTCTTTGAAAATCCAGCGATTTTGCTCAGAGTTGCAACAATCAATCTTTATCCAGAAAGCTTGGCTAATCAAATCTCAGAAATTCGTAGGTCTCTCAAACAAATCGACTTGACAGACTGCAAGGTTCATTTTGATTCGTTAGCACAATTGTTCATGAACTGTTACAATCTCGAAGCAATCAAAGGAATAGAATCCCTTGATGTCGAAGGTGTTGATGACATGGATGAAATGTTTCTTTGTGCACAATCACTCAAACACCTTGATTTACAAAATTGGCAAACTTCAAATGTTGTCAACATGCATAACATGTTTATGTGTGCATCAAGTCTTGAAACACTCAATCTCGCACATTGGGATGTCTCGAATGTTGCAGATATGATTGGTATGTTCAGCAATTGCTACAAATTGAAACGTCTTGATGTTTCAGACTGGGTCTTAACCAAAGATACGAAAATTGACAATATCTTCGGATACTGTCCAGCAGATATGGAAATCATATGCAAAGATGCTAATACCAAACAATTACTGCAAGCTGCATTAGAGTCAGCAAAACGTGGTTAAATCAATATGTGTTATATTTTTGATGTTGCACAATGGCTTGCTACCAACGTGGCAGACTTCACAGGAAAGCAATTCATAGCTACTCTCGTTGCAACAGATGGCTGTGTATATAGTGTTCACATTCATGTGTTGACATATTATTTTTATACTCATGCCAATCTAGAATATGTTACAAGTACAAACAACCAATACATTCGAAAAATATACTGATGACATCGTATGTAAATATGACACACGTAAACATATAGAATACGATGAATATGACGCAAATAAAGTGTACGGATTGAATTATGTACAATTTATGCAAAAGACATTATTAACTATGATGAGTGCATACAGTTATGCACAAGATGTTGATGAGTTATTAGATTCTATCACTCACATCGATGTTACAGATTGGAGTATTCCGTATTCAATGTGGTTGCTATTTCATCATTGCAAGTACTTGCAAACAATCAATGGACTAGAAACATGGGATATAAGTAAATGTACTGATATATCTGGTATGTTCTATGAATGTAGTTTCCTCGAACAGATTTGTATATCGACATGGGACACATCAAATGTCACAAATATGAAATCACTATTTAATGAATGTTCATCATTAACAACACTTGATTTACACACATGGGATACATCGAATGTTACAGATATGAGTTACATGTTTAATGAATGTTCATCATTAACAACACTTGATTTACACACATGGGACACATCGAATGTCACAAATATGAGTTACATGTTTGCTGGTTGTAGTTCATTGCAAACACTTGATATTTCGAATTTCAAGATAACTAATGATGTCAACATACGTAATATGTTTTATATGTGTCCGCATAATCTTAACATAATATGTAACGATGAACATACAAAAATATTATTGCAATCATTGATATAAACAGTTTAAGTACTATTGATTATTCGAATACTATCTGTAAAATCGTATTGCGATTTTATATCGTGAAGCTTTAGTGTTTTGATGTGTATATTAATTATATCATTATAACATGTGCTATGCATGAAGTTTCCAATATCATTTTCAATAGCTTCGATGATTGAATCACTCATATTTTTGAAATCGTCGATACTTTGATTATAGACTGTTATCATTTCAGATTCTCCTCGTTTGTAGTAATAATGATAGATATCATTGTTATCTTTACATGGTTTTATGGAATCTCCAGACAATCTATGTACATCTAATATATTATCGGCATTTAAGCATTTATCGATAGCAATATGTCCGATGTCTTCAAGTGTATCAAGAATATATCCAATTCGTTCAGCACTATTGAATAAGTTTCCAAAACCTGAGTTAATTCCAAGATTAATGTATAAAACATCATCATTAAATTCGGAATTTGGAATACCACTGATGTGCATCTTCAACTCTGATAATTCAATACGTTTTGCAGGTCTAGATGCAAGTCCAAATTTATATGTGTATGCATATTCATTCTGTGAAATTCTAGTACGAAAACTGTAGAAATTCAATATTAGTACAGAATTGTAGTTATATTCATGTCCATTCGTATTTGTTAAGAATATTGATGTTACTATGTCATTCTCTTGGTAACAAATTTGAAATGGCATTACAATCGATTTACTTGGTGTGAGTGTAATGAATGGATATTTTTTGAGATTACTCGAGAAGTTAATCCTAGTTTTGACTCCATTGATATTTATGCTATTATCATTTGGTGTAATGACTGGTATAGTTTCAAAATCCAATTTCAAATCTGGTTTAGCATCGAATTGTGATCCTCCACCACCTCGAACAATACTATGATGATGCTTGTACAACATGAATAGTAAGCATATAACTGCTACCACTATGATTACAGTCAGTATGACCTCAATCATGTTTTCATAACGAGTAACCGTGTATGTTCACAACACAATTCTCACCAATGATGTTAGCATATTTTTATACTCATGCCAATTCGATAATGATGCAATCAAACCTAGTATGTGAATTCGAAAATTTCAAAAGAAATGATGACGATCATGAGCATCCAATACGGTTCATAGATACATTGAACTTCAATGCATTCACTCAGAAATCATTCGAGATAATGATGCACTATTACGACCGATGTTGTGGAATATATGAATTCTTAGATTCGATTACATGCATCAATGCAACAGGTTGGATTATAGATGATGATACTAAATTTGAATTCAAGAATTGCAAACAACTTAGTTCAATCATCGGAGTAGAAACATGGGACATTAGCAAATGTACAGATATCAGTAACATGTTCGCAAATTGTTCAAAACTTGAATATGTTAATGTCGCAACATGGAACACATCACATATCAAAAATATGAGTTGTGCATTCTGTGAATGTTCATCGTTGAAGAGTTTAGATTTGACAGGATGGGACACATCGAATGTTACAGATATGTCTAGTATATTCTGTGGATGCCGTTCGTTAACACATATTGATGTCTCGAATTGGAATACATCGAATGTTACAGATATGGTTAGCGTATTTGATGATTGTTCATCGTTGAAGAGTATTGATGTCTCGAATTGGGACACATCGAATGTCACAGATATGGAATGCATGTTTAGAGATTGCGAATCATTAACACATATTAACTTATCTAATTGGGACACATCGAACGTTACTAATATGTCTGAAGTATTTAGAATGTGTGAATCGTTGACACATATTGATGTCTCGAATTGGGACACATCAAATGTCACGAATATGCATTGTATGTTTGATGGTTGCACAATGTTAACGCACATTAATATATCAAACTTCGTTACAACAAAGGTCAAGAATATGAGATATATGTTTGCTGGTTGCAGTTCATTGCAAACACTTGATGTTTCGAACTTCAAGATAAAGAAGAAGGTTAGCAGATTACATATATTTGATGGGTGTTCACGACATCTCAACATCATATGTAACGATGAACATACAAAAACATTATTGCAATCGAAGTTACCACTTTGTGGAGAACTCATGAATGAACACAGCATATTGTAACCATATGATGTTAGCATATTTTTGTACCCACATCATTCAACATCAGTATTTACATATGTTTGTCAACAGAGTACGGTCAACACGTAATAATTTACAATCTCAGGATTACATTACTATTCCGCCAGAGTTTCAAAAACATACACAGTTGAACTTCGGGGCTTTGCCCAGTCAATCAAAGATTGTCGAGTTATGCAGTGAAATCACACATATTGATGCAACTAATTGGGACATCAGAAACGTTACAAACTCATCTTACATGTTATTCGGTTGTACCAATCTGCGAACAATCACAGGATTAGAAACATGGAACACATCACACGTAACAACTATGAAGGGTATGTTTGGATACTGTGCATCGTTGACTCGACTGGATGGTATCAAATACTGGAATACGTCCAACGTTACTGATACAAGTGTAATGTTCAATGGTTGCAAATCATTATGCAAGTCTGAAGATGACAGAATCTGTACGTTTGAACTTCGCAGGCAAAGCCTGAGTGTGCTATGCACTCGATGGGATACATCGCGAGCGTAGCTCGAGTCGTGCTGAAGCACGACAAATGTTAGAAACATGTGCGGAACGTTCAACGGTTGCGAATCATTGGAACATCTATCGTTATCAACATGGCGAACCGATAATGTTGAAAAGATAACTTGCTTTATCAATGGTTGCAAGTCATTGCGAGCATTAAATATTCACCACTTCATTCTACCCGATAGTGTTAAGCTATCTATTCGAGAAGATGTGGACAACACTCATCCGTTATATACAAATTCGAACAGAGTTGTTGAAGTGATATGTGATGATACAGATATTTGCAACTATTTCGAACATTGAGGTGACTATGTGTGTTCATCCATGCGTGTCAGCATACACTATTCACACGATGGTCGACATGAGTAGTTACATATACTGTTCACACTTGATGTCGCAACATGGGTCAACATATGTATGTCAACATGTATTGGTGAGCATAGAGTAG
>CAMWNP010000090.1 GCA_947175645.1 uncultured Porphyromonadaceae bacterium | reverse complement strand
TGACCATGTTGCGACATACTATGCGAAGTACATGTGTTGACCATGTTGCGACATATGTATGTTGTGACATCATGCACACCACTTATGCGAACAGTACACACTTTACTATGTGTGTCGACATCCAATGCAAAAATACAATATGTGATTTTTATCTAAACGACTAATTATGAGTGATAAAATGATTACTAAAGAAGAATTAGAGAAATCTGTTAATGAAATCTCAAACTTGTTCAGTGTCTCTGCCAGTGATTGGTTGAAAGGAGCATCAGCCAAAACATCTACTGGAGATAGTAAAGACAACAACATTGTTATCACCGAAGTTGATGATGAACATCCTCAGATTGAGAAGTTCAAACCTATTCGAACAAGACACACAATGAGCAAGTTCGAGTATTGCAGAGTCATAACAGCTGCTGCTAAGTACTTGTACAACCTCCCAAATCTTGAGCGATTCTGTTCTACAATCGAGGTGAACATGATTATCAACCCAGCCGAGTTAGCATTTAAGTTGTTACAGAAGGGTAGACTAAATGCAACATTCGACAGACTTGGTTATGAGAAAGTATCTTACAGTGAACTTCGCATCAATTCTGAATGGCAGAAGACTATCGAATATTACTTTAGACAGAAGGCCAACAATGAGGTGAATGAAGTACTCAAACCATTCGGATTGTTATAAGTGTGAGAGCTGTATTTTTGTGTGTGATGTGTTGCAACATGGTCAACACATGTACTTCGCATGGAGCAGTCGCAACATGGTTCGCATGAGTGGTCAACATACATATGTCGCAACATGGTTCGCATGAGTGGTGTGCATGTATGTGTCACAAGATATGCAAAAATATATCTATCTATCATACTCACTTATATTGGAACTCAATCACCGACAATGCTCGAAAGAACTTCTCAACATTCTCAATCTGAGCATATTTGGTGTTTGTGGTAATGTTCTTCAACACTTCCTTTCTCGTAATAGGTTGACATATGTTGGTAATAATGAAGTCTTCATTGAACAACGTGAACACTCTATTGTTCAACAACTTTGTTACAACCATCTTGTCGCAACCTGTGTTCGGAATGATGAACCTATGAAACACAGCAATACCATTCAACACATACTGCTGAACCATTTGAATCATAACTTTTAAATCTGATTGCCGAGACTCGTAAGCACTATTTTTGACATACATGCTGAGTCCATAGTTCATCGCAGCCTTCGGCTGAGTCTCGCATATGCGAGTCGCATCCATACGTGTGAACTCATTGCGGTCACCAGCATGCTCATGCGAAGCTCTGATCGCGAAGCGATCACCATACTGTCCACATGTATGCTCACCATATTGTGATACATCATGCTCACCAACATGCTCACCAACGATGATGATATAGTCATATTGCCAGACATGTTCACCAACCTTGTCAGAAGTTGTTACTAACATCTCACTGTTCACACCATTCATACACTTGAAGGTTGGAATGTAATTGTCACCTTCAACTTGCGTGAACTCAAATCCAACATCAACGTCTACGCTCTTAACTCCGAACACATCGCAGAACCCGATAAGTTCATTAGCAATCTTCACAAGAATATTGTCACTTGAACCTGTTGCCATACTAATCAACGATGCATTGCTTACCACGTTGATGTTTGTGAATGGGTTACTACTCTCATTATTACATTTCTCATTATCAACAATGATGTCCTTCAACATGTTCTCATCGATGTACTTCAGCAAAATCTTACCATTCGGCGAGAGTACATATTTGCACATACTGATGAACTTCAGTATGTTGTCAATACTGCAAAGACTATTGCAATCCTGTACGTAGATACAATCAGCGCTATGTGATATGTTATCAAAATGGCGGACCAAACTCAACATGAATTTGTCGTCATAATCTAGCTCGTGATTCAATGCTCGAATCTTGGCTTTCAAGTCGGTCTTCAATGCTGTCTTGAACTTCGGTGCTACATATTCGAAGTTACTGAATTTGATGTAATCGATGAGTGAAGATGAACTGTCACCAACTATGTAAGCATTATAGTACTCACCAAGTGAGAAGATGATATTAGAGTTGTTGATATTTTTGTCAATAATGTTCAATATAGTATCGTGAACATCGTTGTAGACAAATAGCTCAGTAATATACTGGTCAATGAGATTGTACGTTGATGTGTAGATGTCCTTATATTGACCATTAATGGTCAAACTCCTAATGTCACCTTTGTTGCTCATCAGCTGGCTAATAGTCTTGTCTCTATCTTCGTAGTTGAATATCAACATTGCACATAGCTTTGCATCTTCGAATGTAGAGAGATATTTTGACATATTTGGTTGACTTATGTCAATCAACTCATATGGTACCCATTGATTGCTTGCGTATCGAATGGTTATGTACTTGTTTGTGTACTCCTCGCGACGTAGACGCATCTGCTTGATGAGTTCAGAGATTTGGTCAACCTCTGATTGTGAGAAGTCAGATGTGATCCAGTTGTCTGTGAGATTGAGTGTGTTGATTTCTTGGTACAACGATGCGAATTTGATAAATCTGCGATCAGGCTCGTAAAAGTCACTGTTACGAATTGCTGTTTTGACCTTAGATGTATCAAATTCTTCGTCACGAATCACAAAGATTTCGAAGTTGTTGTACTTGAGATTGTAAGAGATTCTCACGTTGAGGAAGTTGCGAGACAGTTGTCTGTAAATGAGATTTGGTGAATCAAGCATTGTTGAGTTGTTATGCTTACATCTTATGCCATTTACATTGATCGCAATTGTGCGAGAGAGTGTTCTTGTTGAATCGTCATGTTCGGATGATGAGTCAGACATATCATCGCCACATACGATGTTTGTGTCAAATAGCTTCGCAGTACTTGTTGACACATGGATGACCGACGTGTTGACGTGCTTGGTGATTTGATACTGTAGTTGCTTATGTTTCGAGAATGAAAGTATATCAAGCCATTCCTTACCATCAATGTCGTCAAATGATGTCAACGATGTAGTGGTGACCGCATCATCGCTCGCATGTATGTCCGCACTTGTATGGTCAACATACTTACCTACAGTATGGTCAACATCATCGCTCGCATGTATGTCCGCACTTGTATGGTCAACATACTTGCTCGCACTTGTATGATCCACTACGTTGATGGTGGGCATCATGAACATATGTTCGACAACATACTTGTTAGTACTATTGTTGACATAATCGCTCGCCAAGTTCAGTCGATTCAAGTATGGAACCTGATTCAAGCAGTTCGACTTAATCATAAACACGTCATCAACGAGGTAGTCATCACCAATCTTGCAACACTCGAGAACAGTCATGTAGAATGACTTGGTGCAATAGATATATTGAAACTTAAGCATCAACTTCGCGAGTGAGTTAGTATCGAAGCACTTGATTGGTTCATACAACTTTTTGAATGTACTAGTTACACTACTCTTGTTGTCCATTCGTGAGTCATATGTGCCGACATCACATGCCTTACAATGAAAGTCGCGAGAAAGGATGTAGATACTATCGTTGATGATGAACACAACAACCTTATCATACTTCTCCAATTCGTAGCGAACCACATAGTCACTACTATTGTTTTTAATCATTGTGTTCCAGCATAGAATGTCATTCTTAGTGAGTAGCTTCATCGGATCGAATTGAAGTATTGACTGAATGATGAAGTAGTCTATGTTGAAACTTATGATGTTAGGATTTAATACTTCAACCAACTTGAAGAAGCTGTATATGACATCATACATCTTACCCTGTTTACTCATTCGTGTAATGCTATTAGAGTCTTGTATCAACTCATCGGTTAGCCCGACATATTCAATTTCAAAGTCTAAGCAATCATACACAACAGGATTGATTGCATTCTCTTTGTCTAGTTTGGTGAACAATCTCTTGTCATTAGGGTCTTTCGTTATGAATCTTACAGTCTTGTCGAGTCTCCAATGTGCAAGCTCCGGATTAGCAAATCTGTATGAACATCTCTGTCTACGTTCATAGTTGTCAATTGTGAAGTTGTCTGTGTTCACTTCACTAATTACCTCTTCGGTTGCGAGTTTGACTGCAATGGGTGTAACATCCTTCTGTGTCTGTTTCTTCTTCAACGTTGTGTTGTCGAATGGAGATTTGTATGATGTGATGCGCGTCTTCTTCTCGAATGGATGTACGAACGAGAATCGTGAACTTGATTTGCTATTCCAATCATCATATGAATATGTCTGTCGAAACTTAATGTCAGGTATGTTGATTGAAGTTGCATAAGTTACAACAATGTCATCCGAATATGCTTGAAACACTAGTTCTGACTGTGGAATGATGTCCCAGTACTGTGCAGATGTATGATAACCATACTGGTTGAACTCGTCAGTGACACGTACTTCAAACTCACATTCGGAATAGTTGAGTGACAAGGTATCCAATAGGATTTTGACCTTATTGTCATCAGGTCCGAAGATAGAATGAAGTATTGCCTTCTGAGCTTCAACAGTCATTTTGCTTAGCATCTCTTCGTTAATTTGTATTTTTGAGTTGAGTTTCGTGGACAGGTTATTAACAGAAGATTTCGCAAGCATTTACAGGAGGGATAAAAATAAGCTGTAAAAAATCACGTTATAAATTTACGGTGATATTTGTATGAATGTCGGAGGATTGTGAACATGGGTGTGTGGATGATGTGCGGATTATAGTATGTCGACACATGGGTGAACATGAATGTAACATGTATATGGTCAACAGATACATGCGAACAACATATGTAACATGTATATGGTCAACAG
>CAMWNP010000089.1 GCA_947175645.1 uncultured Porphyromonadaceae bacterium | reverse complement strand
TGACCATGTTGCGACATACTATGCGAAGTACATGTGTTGACCATGTTGCGACATACATGTGTTGACCATGTTGCGACATACTATGCGAAGTACATGTGTTGACCATGTTGCGACATATGTATGTTGTGACATCATGCACACCACTTATGCGAACAGTACACACTTTACTATGTGTGTCGACATCCAATGCAAAAATACAATATGTGATTTTTATCTAAACGACTAATTATGAGTGATAAAATGATTACTAAAGAAGAATTAGAGAAATCTGTTAATGAAATCTCAAACTTGTTCAGTGTCTCTGCCAGTGATTGGTTGAAAGGAGCATCAGCCAAAACATCTACTGGAGATAGTAAAGACAACAACATTGTTATCACCGAAGTTGATGATGAACATCCTCAGATTGAGAAGTTCAAACCTATTCGAACAAGACACACAATGAGCAAGTTCGAGTATTGCAGAGTCATAACAGCTGCTGCTAAGTACTTGTACAACCTCCCAAATCTTGAGCGATTCTGTTCTACAATCGAGGTGAACATGATTATCAACCCAGCCGAGTTAGCATTTAAGTTGTTACAGAAGGGTAGACTAAATGCAACATTCGACAGACTTGGTTATGAGAAAGTATCTTACAGTGAACTTCGCATCAATTCTGAATGGCAGAAGACTATCGAATATTACTTTAGACAGAAGGCCAACAATGAGGTGAATGAAGTACTCAAACCATTCGGATTGTTATAAGTGTGAGAGCTGTATTTTTGTGTGTGATGTGTTGCAACATGGTCAACACATGTACTTCGCATGGAGCAGTCGCAACATGGTTCGCATGAGTGGTCAACATACATATGTCGCAACATGGTTCGCATGAGTGGTGTGCATGTATGTGTCACAAGATATGCAAAAATATATCTATCTATCATACTCACTTATATTGGAACTCAATCACCGACAATGCTCGAAAGAACTTCTCAACATTCTCAATCTGAGCATATTTGGTGTTTGTGGTAATGTTCTTCAACACTTCCTTTCTCGTAATAGGTTGACATATGTTGGTAATAATGAAGTCTTCATTGAACAACGTGAACACTCTATTGTTCAACAACTTTGTTACAACCATCTTGTCGCAACCTGTGTTCGGAATGATGAACCTATGAAACACAGCAATACCATTCAACACATACTGCTGAACCATTTGAATCATAACTTTTAAATCTGATTGCCGAGACTCGTAAGCACTATTTTTGACATACATGCTGAGTCCATAGTTCATCGCAGCCTTCGGCTGAGTCTCGCATATGCGAGTCGCATCCATACGTGTGAACTCATTGCGGTCACCAGCATGCTCATGCGAAGCTCTGATCGCGAAGCGATCACCATACTGTCCACATGTATGCTCACCATATTGTGATACATCATGCTCACCAACATGCTCACCAACGATGATGATATAGTCATATTGCCAGACATGTTCACCAACCTTGTCAGAAGTTGTTACTAACATCTCACTGTTCACACCATTCATACACTTGAAGGTTGGAATGTAATTGTCACCTTCAACTTGCGTGAACTCAAATCCAACATCAACGTCTACGCTCTTAACTCCGAACACATCGCAGAACCCGATAAGTTCATTAGCAATCTTCACAAGAATATTGTCACTTGAACCTGTTGCCATACTAATCAACGATGCATTGCTTACCACGTTGATGTTTGTGAATGGGTTACTACTCTCATTATTACATTTCTCATTATCAACAATGATGTCCTTCAACATGTTCTCATCGATGTACTTCAGCAAAATCTTACCATTCGGCGAGAGTACATATTTGCACATACTGATGAACTTCAGTATGTTGTCAATACTGCAAAGACTATTGCAATCCTGTACGTAGATACAATCAGCGCTATGTGATATGTTATCAAAATGGCGGACCAAACTCAACATGAATTTGTCGTCATAATCTAGCTCGTGATTCAATGCTCGAATCTTGGCTTTCAAGTCGGTCTTCAATGCTGTCTTGAACTTCGGTGCTACATATTCGAAGTTACTGAATTTGATGTAATCGATGAGTGAAGATGAACTGTCACCAACTATGTAAGCATTATAGTACTCACCAAGTGAGAAGATGATATTAGAGTTGTTGATATTTTTGTCAATAATGTTCAATATAGTATCGTGAACATCGTTGTAGACAAATAGCTCAGTAATATACTGGTCAATGAGATTGTACGTTGATGTGTAGATGTCCTTATATTGACCATTAATGGTCAAACTCCTAATGTCACCTTTGTTGCTCATCAGCTGGCTAATAGTCTTGTCTCTATCTTCGTAGTTGAATATCAACATTGCACATAGCTTTGCATCTTCGAATGTAGAGAGATATTTTGACATATTTGGTTGACTTATGTCAATCAACTCATATGGTACCCATTGATTGCTTGCGTATCGAATGGTTATGTACTTGTTTGTGTACTCCTCGCGACGTAGACGCATCTGCTTGATGAGTTCAGAGATTTGGTCAACCTCTGATTGTGAGAAGTCAGATGTGATCCAGTTGTCTGTGAGATTGAGTGTGTTGATTTCTTGGTACAACGATGCGAATTTGATAAATCTGCGATCAGGCTCGTAAAAGTCACTGTTACGAATTGCTGTTTTGACCTTAGATGTATCAAATTCTTCGTCACGAATCACAAAGATTTCGAAGTTGTTGTACTTGAGATTGTAAGAGATTCTCACGTTGAGGAAGTTGCGAGACAGTTGTCTGTAAATGAGATTTGGTGAATCAAGCATTGTTGAGTTGTTATGCTTACATCTTATGCCATTTACATTGATCGCAATTGTGCGAGAGAGTGTTCTTGTTGAATCGTCATGTTCGGATGATGAGTCAGACATATCATCGCCACATACGATGTTTGTGTCAAATAGCTTCGCAGTACTTGTTGACACATGGATGACCGACGTGTTGACGTGCTTGGTGATTTGATACTGTAGTTGCTTATGTTTCGAGAATGAAAGTATATCAAGCCATTCCTTACCATCAATGTCGTCAAATGATGTCAACGATGTAGTGGTGACCGCATCATCGCTCGCATGTATGTCCGCACTTGTATGGTCAACATACTTACCTACAGTATGGTCAACATCATCGCTCGCATGTATGTCCGCACTTGTATGGTCAACATACTTGCTCGCACTTGTATGATCCACTACGTTGATGGTGGGCATCATGAACATATGTTCGACAACATACTTGTTAGTACTATTGTTGACATAATCGCTCGCCAAGTTCAGTCGATTCAAGTATGGAACCTGATTCAAGCAGTTCGACTTAATCATAAACACGTCATCAACGAGGTAGTCATCACCAATCTTGCAACACTCGAGAACAGTCATGTAGAATGACTTGGTGCAATAGATATATTGAAACTTAAGCATCAACTTCGCGAGTGAGTTAGTATCGAAGCACTTGATTGGTTCATACAACTTTTTGAATGTACTAGTTACACTACTCTTGTTGTCCATTCGTGAGTCATATGTGCCGACATCACATGCCTTACAATGAAAGTCGCGAGAAAGGATGTAGATACTATCGTTGATGATGAACACAACAACCTTATCATACTTCTCCAATTCGTAGCGAACCACATAGTCACTACTATTGTTTTTAATCATTGTGTTCCAGCATAGAATGTCATTCTTAGTGAGTAGCTTCATCGGATCGAATTGAAGTATTGACTGAATGATGAAGTAGTCTATGTTGAAACTTATGATGTTAGGATTTAATACTTCAACCAACTTGAAGAAGCTGTATATGACATCATACATCTTACCCTGTTTACTCATTCGTGTAATGCTATTAGAGTCTTGTATCAACTCATCGGTTAGCCCGACATATTCAATTTCAAAGTCTAAGCAATCATACACAACAGGATTGATTGCATTCTCTTTGTCTAGTTTGGTGAACAATCTCTTGTCATTAGGGTCTTTCGTTATGAATCTTACAGTCTTGTCGAGTCTCCAATGTGCAAGCTCCGGATTAGCAAATCTGTATGAACATCTCTGTCTACGTTCATAGTTGTCAATTGTGAAGTTGTCTGTGTTCACTTCACTAATTACCTCTTCGGTTGCGAGTTTGACTGCAATGGGTGTAACATCCTTCTGTGTCTGTTTCTTCTTCAACGTTGTGTTGTCGAATGGAGATTTGTATGATGTGATGCGCGTCTTCTTCTCGAATGGATGTACGAACGAGAATCGTGAACTTGATTTGCTATTCCAATCATCATATGAATATGTCTGTCGAAACTTAATGTCAGGTATGTTGATTGAAGTTGCATAAGTTACAACAATGTCATCCGAATATGCTTGAAACACTAGTTCTGACTGTGGAATGATGTCCCAGTACTGTGCAGATGTATGATAACCATACTGGTTGAACTCGTCAGTGACACGTACTTCAAACTCACATTCGGAATAGTTGAGTGACAAGGTATCCAATAGGATTTTGACCTTATTGTCATCAGGTCCGAAGATAGAATGAAGTATTGCCTTCTGAGCTTCAACAGTCATTTTGCTTAGCATCTCTTCGTTAATTTGTATTTTTGAGTTGAGTTTCGTGGACAGGTTATTAACAGAAGATTTCGCAAGCATTTACAGGAGGGATAAAAATAAGCTGTAAAAAATCACGTTATAAATTTACGGTGATATTTGTATGAATGTCGGAGGATTGTGAACATGGGTGTGTGGATGATGTGCGGATTATAGTATGTCGACACATGGGTGAACATGAATGTAACATGTATATGGTCAACAGATACATGCGAACAACATATGTAACATGTATA
>CAMWNP010000088.1 GCA_947175645.1 uncultured Porphyromonadaceae bacterium | reverse complement strand
AACATAGCTTACATGTATTGCTCATCAGGAGCTGTTGCAACATAGCTTACATGTATTGCTCATCAGGAGCTGTTGCAACATAGCTTACATGTACTGTTCACCAGCATCGCGACATGAATTGTTACCTATGTGTCGACATGTACTGTTCACCAGCATCGCGACATGAATTGTTACCTATGTGTCGACAGCTCTATGTGAAGTACATGTGCTGACCACATCATCTCAACATGCATTGCTCACCCATATGTTGAGATGATGTGTGAATGCACAACGCAAAAATAATAATGTTAATACATTTCACGTAAGTCTTCGAGTCTAAGTAGTTCTTGTGTAACATTCTGAACTTCACTGATTTTGTTACGAATGTCCTGCTTAATATTTTTGATGATTGCATTCGGTACTTGCGTTGATGGGTCACGAAGTTTGATTATTGCAAGTTCATGAACACTCGGAATATAGATATGTTCAAACTCAGGATTGTTTGCAGTATTGTCGTCGAACCATAGTAAGAAATGATATGCTTGTTGATATGTCTGTTCATCAACGTCATAGAATTGTATGAAATTAGTGTCCTGTCGCTGTCTACGTATGCGAGGAAGCACGTCACAATTAGGTCCATTAAGATTGTAGTTAGGAACAACGTCAGCAAGGTCCTGTTCAGATTCGGGAATGAATTGAAATGGTTCATCTTCGGATGGAGATGTGGGCATAAAATCAGAGTCTTGTGAATCTGTTTGAAATGTATCTTCGAACAGTTGCAAACAATCAATTGCGAGAAGTAATTGTGACAAGCAATTTTGGTAACGATTCATGTTTGAGTGAATGCAAAAATATACAATGTTCGTCTATGTGTCGACACATATACTTCGCATGAGTATGTCACATGAGTGGTCAACACTTGTATGTCACATGAGTGGTCAGCAATGCATGTCGACACTCGGATGAGCAATGCATGTCACATGAGTGGTCAACAATGCATGTCACATGAGTGGTCAACAATGCATGTCACATGAGTGGTCAACACTTGTATGTCACATGAATCTAGAAATCAGAATTGTACTCCGAAACTGGATAACTAGCACTGTCACTATTCTCATGTAGCATAACCATGTTACTATTTTTGTTACTCCTACGGCAACAGCTATCTCTATTCATATGATGTCTACGTGCATGATGATCCAGTTGGTCGTCATATTCATATTCGTAACTATATCCGTCATGAACTTGTTTGAAATGCATACTAAGCATATGTTCTTCGCTGATATTGCGAAAATCATTATTTCGCCTGCGGTATGAACTACTATGTTCACACATATCTTCATTCCTTCTTCGAGATGAAGATTGTTGTTCATATTCATACTTACACTTACGTGATGACGTATCTTTCTTGCTAGATGTGTTGTCCTTGTATGAACTACTGTTTTTGTCACGTCTGAATCGTCCTTCGTTGATGACCCTTCTATGTCGATTCAAATCTTCACGTCTAGATGTATTACGCTTGTAACTATCAGAATATTGTGAAGAACGTTTTGCATACTTAGCATAAACCTCTTCTGGCAAATCATAATCGGAAGACTTTGAACTATATGAATGTCTACGATTTGATAGCCTTCTATCTAAACCATGTGAATTGTTGTTTCGATTGTAACGTTCAGATTCATAACGCATTCTGTTTCGTATCTCTCTGCTTGAACTCCTGGATATCTTATCAATATCATCACTTCGTATTGAATGTGCGGTTCGCAATGCATTGACATTCCTACTCGGTGAGCATGATAGGTTGACATCCCTATTTGAACTTCTGAGGTTTGCCTGGTCAATCACATCAACACTGCGCACGTGCGTTGACTCATCCATCTCTCTAGAACGTCTTGGTCGCCTAGGTCGTAATTCATTATTGTATCTATCTAGTCGTGGTTGCTCACTTGCGAAGTATATTTCATTATACTTCTCGGATATAAGGTCATCGTTTCGCCTGTAACGTTTGAGTCTGTTGTCTCTAGGTCCTTGGTCATATCTATTGTTCAACGAGCTATATGTGAACTGATTCTGTTTGAGTTTCGCAATGTTGTTTCTAGCTTTGTCAATGAATTCTTTCGATATTTTTGAGTTACGACGTGAGTAACATGTATTGTTGAAGATGTTGTTAATATTATGTTCAGGCATCTCTCCTGGATCACTAAAGTCATACTGTTTGGTCAATATACTCGGTGGAGTTATTGGTGTGCTATATTGGTTGACATTGAGTTGATTATGAGATTGTGAGAACTCATCGTTATTGTTTGATATTGTAATTGAATGTGGTTGTTTGAACTCTGCTGGCGGAAATGGTTCTTTGTTCTGGTTCGCAAATTCTGCTAACGACATGGTTGAAGCTGATTGTAATGATGAAGGTGTGACGTTCTGATGTTTACATCGTGATTCTGATTGTTGTGTGCTTGCAGTCGTTGATTGTTGTGAGGTTTCTAATGCTGGGTTGGGTACTGGTGTCATGACGGGTTCAGCAACAGTGTTTGACTCAGTTGTTTGAGTGTTGGGTTCTGATGTCTTGTGCTTCTTCTGTTTCTCGATTGGTTCAGCTGGAAGTTCAGCATTATTGTTCTCTGTAGAGTCACGTTGATAATTTTGACAGCAGAAGCACTTATGTTTGCAACACTTATTTTCACATCTACATCCGCAGGACATCTTATCGATTAGTTTATGCAGTGATTCTACAGTACCACTTACTAATCCATCCATTTTAATTTTGTTGATTAATTCGAATGGTTAACCGTACTGTATTGATGCAATTTGATTGCCGTAATATGTGAATCTGATTGGTATATCTGATGGTGGACCACACACTGATGCATGTGTATGTGAACAACATTCTTGCCACTCATGCGAACATACTTATGTGGACACATGGATGTGAACAGTACATGTCGCGATGTAGTGAACAGTACATGTAGACCTATGTGTCGACAGTGTAGTAACAATGTATGTCAACCCGATGGTGAACATGGAGCTGTCGACATATGTATGTCGACACATGGTGAACATGGAGCTGTCCGAACTCGTTCGGATGTGCTACGCACTCGCAACATATTGTCAGCATACATGGTCAACACACAGTTCCAAAAATATACTCACACTACTTATATCTGCGCATGATCGCTTCGCGCTCAGAGCTGTGCATGACACATGTAGCATTCCATGATTTGATAGTCATGCGAGAATAGATTGATGAACGTATCAATGGGAGCATTCTCGTCAACCTCCAACGGAGTGGACAACTTCATGAAAATATAGTTGTTCATGAACATGGTCAGCACATAGTAGACTCTATCGTTCGCTTTGATTGACTTAGTGTAACCATTCTTGAACAAGTTCTCGAAGTTGTACATGTCGAGCTTAAGGTTGTTGAGATTGTTAGAATCCCAATAGATTACATTCGGGGCAGACTCAGAACAGATAGGAACTTTGTTCGTCTGGTTGTGAATCTTGTAAACATAATAGAACTTGCTATCCTCGAATTGGAAGTAATGCTTAGCTTTATCATTAGACTTACCACTGTTGAACGTGAAGATGTTGCCCGGATGAATGCAAGCCAACATCTTGATACTCATTCGGTTGAACAATGTATAGTTACCAACATCGTCGCCAGTATTGTAAGGAATGTTCTGGCTTGCGAGATTGATGTCATACACGGTAAGTAGATTGTCAATGATTGTGTTGTTATCTCCCTTGATATCGTTGATGGTGATGCGGGTAGGTTCAGCATTGTTTGGATAAATATCATATACGAACTGAACTTGTTGACCATCATGTCGCCACATCATAAGATACATACAATTCTTGTTGAACTTGATGTCCTTACCTACGATGTTACCAATAGGGAATTCATAACAACTGTTGACATTCTTTGCAAATGCAAATTTCTTATCAATTGGCATCTTTATAATCATCAACGGGAACCCGTCAGGATTCTTCAGTATGCATGTGATGTAACCATATTCATATTCAACGAAGATGTAAGCAAGTAGAACCTTCTGATTCTTGCTGTTCATAATGACGTTCATGAATCGGTCATCATTGAAGATGGCAATGATTACGTTGTCATCGTTCTGGAAGTCATAAACTTTTGGCTGAGTCTTCTGACGTGTTCGGGTTGCAATCTGATGCTTAGGTGTATTGTTGAGCAATACCTTGTTGTACAATGCCTTTTCACGAAGAGCTGTGAAGGAGTAAAATGTATAATAGTCTTGGAAGTAAGTACTCAACATTTTGGGTAATGAAGAAAATTAACCTAAAATTTTTATATTTTAGACTGTTCGGACATGGTAGTGATGTACTGTCCGCACATGGTGAGCATATGTGTCGACATCGGAGTGGACATGAATGGTGAGCATATGTGTCGACATCGGAGTGGACATGAATGGTGAGCATACACTGTCCGCACTTGTGGTCGACACATGGTCAACAATACTGTCGACATATCGGAGTGGACATGAATGTTAGTGATATGGTGAACTATCAAATACAAAAATATAGTCGAACATGACGCGAGACATATTGATATAGTCATCTATTAAGACAACTATTTCAATATATGTCAGAGTCATCATATTCTGGATATCCGGATGTATCATCATCCGAAGGGTTATTATCATAGCAATATGACGTATTGAAACACTTCGAACAAGTGTTAGTTGAAAATGCTTGGTGAGCATCATGAAAAAAGCAGTCAGAGTAGGATTGCATATTTGATGCAAAAATAATTTTCATTTTTCAGTTGGTCAGCATATGGTCTGCATATGGTCTGCATATGGTCTACACTTGTACTTCGCATGGAGCACTCGCAACATAGGTCTACACTTGTACT
>CAMWNP010000087.1 GCA_947175645.1 uncultured Porphyromonadaceae bacterium | reverse complement strand
AATGCAGACAGTACATGCTTACCATGTTGCTCACTACGAATGCAGACAGTACATGTGTTGACCATGTTGTGACGTACTATGTTCACTACATTGCTCACTACGAATGCAGACAGGACATGTGTTGACCATGTTGTTCACTACGAATGCGACATACTATACTCATCATGTTGCAACATATACATGTCGACAATTGGCTTACATACAAGTGCAGACAGCTCTATGTTCACTACGAAGGTGAACAGTACATGCAAAAATATACACTCACATCTATGCTCACTTTCCGACCAATATATGACGGATGTCAAATGCTATTTGCTTGAGCATTGTTTGCGTTACTTTCCTACCAATGTACTTATCACTATATTTCTTGACCAATTCGTCACAGAGATGGTCCATCGATATATTTTTGAATATATCTGTTGCATTCTCGATATCATTCAACTTAGCATGTTGTATACGTATTTGTTGCTCGAGTAAGGATAGATTGCTTTCAACATCTTGCAATATCTCACACTCATTGACTACATTTCGAATCTCATCCTTGATGGATTCCATATCAATCTTACAAGAATTGTTCGAAGGTTTCTGTACATATGGAGCTCCAAGCATAAACATCTTCAACAGATTCGGTTCAACATCCTTGGTAGCATTCATGATGTTATCATATATTTTTACAAGTTCAGGCTCATCATAATCTGCTAATAGACTGATGTCATTCTGTATGTTCTTATTATTGTAACTAACTTCGGTGTAGTAGTTGGTGAAGTCAATCATGTCTTTAGATTCAGAACTACCTCTCTTGTACATCTTCGTATGTAAGTTATATGTGTTGACCGTAGGACAAAAATAATCTAATGTCAACATGTGATCAGCATATATGTAAACATAGTATGTCAACATATGGTCAGCATAGTGTTTCAACATATGGTCAGCATATACAGCTACCTATTGAGCGAATGGAGATGGTCGAGCATTCCATGGTGCGATAGAGTTGTCGAAGTAGTTGGCTGTATCATCAGACTTTTGCCATAGGGCATTCATTCGTGTGTAGTGTGGGTTCTCATACTCTTGTGTGCCTGTGTTGACTGTTGGACTAATATCACCTGCGAGGATTGAGCCAGGTACAATGCCTGCCGGATACCTAGATGTGTACTTCTCAGATTTAGCTGATTCGAGTGGAAGAGTATCATTCTCTGCTACGATGATTGGTGCAGCGGCTGGTTGTTGAACTGTTGGTGGTGTTGCAACAACGATTGGTTGAGATTGTGACTTGCTGAATGCTGACATAAATGGTATGTATTTGGTGGTCTTCTCAATACCTCCAAGCATTCCGAAGATACCAACAACGAGAAGAGCAATGATTAGAATGATGATGAACATGATTGAGAACAAGAACATGAAACGTCTTTGCGTCAAATCTGTCATTGCTCGTGCAACCTTCGTGCTAGCTAACTTATCGCCTAAAGTATCAATTGAACTTTGTACGCTTGTCATTTTCGAAAAATAAAATCGAAATATTGATGTCTACGTATTTGCAAATATAATATTTTTGAACATCTCTCGAGCATGAGATGTGTGATGAGTGTGAGTGACCAGTACATGTCGCAACATAGGTCAGCATAGAACTGTCACAACATGGTGGTAACCTTCGTGGTGAACAATGTGTGTCACAACATAGGTCAACATACATATGTCACAACAAGTTCGGACATGTACTGTTTCGCATGGAACTGTTCAATCTTCGACGTGCTAAAGCACGACTCACGCTTCGCGTGCGATTGACAAGCGTAGCTTGGCCCATTCACGGAGTGAATGTGAATGTGATATGCACTCGGAACATAGGTCAACACATGTACTTTACATGTGTGGTTGACATGAACAGTCGGAACATAGGTCAGCATATGTACTTTACATGTGTGGTCAACATGAACAGTCGGAACATAGGTCAGCATATGTACTTTACATGTGTGGTCAACATGAACAGTCGGAACATAGGTCAGCATATGTACTTTACATGTGTGGTCAACATGAACAGTCGGAACATAGGTCAACACATGTACTTTACATGTGTGGTTGACATGAACAGTCACAACATAGGTCAACACATGTACTTTACATGACTGGTCAACATGAACAGTCACAACAAGTCTGGACATGTACTGTTCGCAACATAGGTCAACACATGTACTTTACATGTGTGGTCAACATGAACAGTCGCAACATAGGTCAACACATGTACTTTACATGACTGGTTGACATACATATGTCGCAACAAGTCTGGACATGTACTGTTCGCAACATGATGTTGACACACACAAGGAATCATTGCGAATTCACGCAAATACACACAAAATGAGTTACAAATTTTCACCATAACTTAAAATGCCTGCGAAACAAGGTAGGAATAAGAAGCAATCCACTACTGTTGCTGATGAATTGGATGAAGTTGAAATGGAAACACCAACTCCACCAAGGAAGCAACCATCTAAACGCAAGCAAGTGAAGCAATCTAAACTTGAGCATACACAGCTCACCACTATCACCGAACAGACTGATGCTGACAATGACTTTCTCACAACATTGACAACATCGAACATCTCACCAGCGTTGAAGGAGAAGATTGACAAGCATTCTGAGCTCGTCAATAAGACTTACGATATATTCAAAAACATCTATGGCAACGCAATGAGGCCAACAGTCATCTCGTCAATCATCAAAGGCGAAACAATCGAAACCAAGCCTGAGAACATATTCATTGATGACAACATCTCATTCGAAGACCCAATGTTCGAGAAGAAGTGTGAGTACTGTGCAAAGACATTGTACAACTACCAGAAGAATGCTATCAAGAAGATTCGCGAACTTGAGTTGCGTGGGTATGACATCAATTCACACACCAACGAGCTCATCATCTCGAATGGTTGGCTTCTATCTCTTCCCATTGGTAGTGGCAAGTCACTTGTGTTCCAATTCCTTGCATTGTTCTATCGTGACATTCCATGTCATCCAATCATCATCAGCACCGATGGTCAACACATACCTGACCACGACCAGATGCAATGGAAGGACTATCCATACTACTACGAGAACTGTGGATACATGCCAACCACTACGAACAGCGTCATTGTTCACCGTGACTATGTACAACGTAAGTGCACAGTCATACTTACACACTCTCACTTGCTCGAACAGATGGAGATGTATTTCAACGAGGACTTTCCAACCATATGCAAGCCACAGAATGGTAAGAAGCCTAGGGTCAAAATCGCATATACACATGACGCAACAAGCATCAATGTCGACGAATATGACATCATTGTAACGCCTGCATCAACGCAGAACATCAAGCATCTCGTCAATGTGTCGTATGTCATGCCATTCTTGAGGGTCATCATCGATGATTACACATCTATGCCAAGCATTGACTCATTTAGGCAAATCTTGGCAAGTTCAACAATCTTCGTCTCAGGTTCGGGATTCAATCGTAAGGAGAATGAGATTCCACCATCATACTACACACTCAAGTTCATGCCTGTTCCGAAGATTTCATTGGTCGGCAAGCCAGAGGAGACACTTGAGGGTATCTTTCGTGATAGCATTGCAACGATGGAACTGATGGGTTCGCATTGTGAGTTCTCGCAATATGAGTTTGCCGCTCAATGCGATGAGATTATAAAGCAGAAGTTCGATGCTACACCTAGAGATGTCTACCCAATACTTCGCAAGGAGCCTTACATCAATCATTACATGTCTCTTGTGTTCATCATTAGATACTTCGATCGTATCAAGAAGGCTATCATGAATGTCGAGAAGGATTTGAAGACCATTGACCCCAAGACTGGCAAGCCAAAGCTGGACAAAAATAGAGTCAGCTACTACCTCGAATGGAAGAAGATGTTGGCTGATACAGAAGCACATCCACCTCCAACAGAGAAGTATGTTGACAAGAATGGCAAGACAGGTGTGAAGAAGATATTGCCATCAGTCAACCCTTTGTATTTGCAACTCTTCGTTGATCCGAAGATTGGCTCACAGAATGGTGCAAGCATGATACAGCAATCATGTATGGTCTGCGGCAAGAAGATTACAGACCATAATGGCTATGGAATGGTTGCCACATGTTGTGGAGCATTCTATTGTAGCAATTGTATGAGAAGCATGTGCACGCACTACATCTGTGACCGAGAGAGCAAGAAAGAGTTGAAGGATGAAGAACACTACTATTGTGGTTGCTGTCGTGCGAAGGACCCAACATACTACTTCAATGTGAACAAGAAGAAGGATACAAATGTATATAGTTACAACCTCATCAATGACTACTTCGATACTAGTGAACTGAAGGGTCACAGTACATTTGATTACTACTTCTATATGTTTATGCATGGGTTTGTTCCGTTGTATCGAGATGGTCGACAGTTGAATGTTCACACTGATATTGAACAAGGCAATATTGACATAGGGTGCTTCGATACAAGGGTCATGCCGAAGTTGGAGAAGATATTGCCAAAGGACCAGTTAGGGATTCTGGCTTTGGCGAGTATCAACCAGACACTGCATGACTTGAAGATTTTGCCGAAGAAGAATGCCATCATATTGTTCTATGGATGTCCGAAGTACATGACGAACAGAGTTGTGAACTATTATAATAACATTGTCAATATGAACAACAAAGAGACTGCTTTGGAGATTCGACGAGGTGGGCAGGTGATGAGTATTCAGCCAATCAGTAATTTGCAGATTGACTTCAAAGATGATGTTGCAAGTCTGATTGGACTGCACAAAAACATTGTTGCGATCGTTCAATGGCAGACACCCGACAAAGCCGATGAGTTGAACCAGTTGATTGGTCGAATATTAAGGTTAAGTAACTTTGGTAACAAGTTGTACTTCTACATTGCTACGAACAGCATCGGGTTCGAGTAGGTTGATTATTTTTGCGTTGTCGACATCAAGTGCGGACATACATATTGCTACATATACTGTTGACCAATATGTCGACATCAAGTGCG
>CAMWNP010000086.1 GCA_947175645.1 uncultured Porphyromonadaceae bacterium | reverse complement strand
ACATATTGGTCAACAGTATATGTAGCAATATGTATGTCCGCACTTGATGTCGACAACGCAAAAATAATCAACCTACTCGAACCCGATGCTGTTCGTAGCAATGTAGAAGTACAACTTGTTACCAAAGTTACTTAACCTTAATATTCGACCAATCAACTGGTTCAACTCATCGGCTTTGTCGGGTGTCTGCCATTGAACGATCGCAACAATGTTTTTGTGCAGTCCAATCAGACTTGCAACATCATCTTTGAAGTCAATCTGCAAATTACTGATTGGCTGAATACTCATCACCTGCCCACCTCGTCGAATCTCCAAAGCAGTCTCTTTGTTGTTCATATTGACAATGTTATTATAATAGTTCACAACTCTGTTCGTCATGTACTTCGGACATCCATAGAACAATATGATGGCATTCTTCTTCGGCAAAATCTTCAAGTCATGCAGTGTCTGGTTGATACTCGCCAAAGCCAGAATCCCTAACTGGTCCTTTGGCAATATCTTCTCCAACTTCGGCATGACCCTTGTATCGAAGCACCCTATGTCAATATTGCCTTGTTCAATATCAGTGTGAACATTCAACTGTCGACCATCTCGATACAACGGAACAAACCCATGCATAAACATATAGAAGTAGTAATCAAATGTACTGTGACCCTTCAGTTCACTAGTATCGAAGTAGTCATTGATGAGGTTGTAACTATATACATTTGTATCCTTCTTCTTGTTCACATTGAAGTAGTATGTTGGGTCCTTCGCACGACAGCAACCACAATAGTAGTGTTCTTCATCCTTCAACTCTTTCTTGCTCTCTCGGTCACAGATGTAGTGCGTGCACATGCTTCTCATACAATTGCTACAATAGAATGCTCCACAACATGTGGCAACCATTCCATAGCCATTATGGTCTGTAATCTTCTTGCCGCAGACCATACATGATTGCTGTATCATGCTTGCACCATTCTGTGAGCCAATCTTCGGATCAACGAAGAGTTGCAAATACAAAGGGTTGACTGATGGCAATATCTTCTTCACACCTGTCTTGCCATTCTTGTCAACATACTTCTCTGTTGGAGGTGGATGTGCTTCTGTATCAGCCAACATCTTCTTCCATTCGAGGTAGTAGCTGACTCTATTTTTGTCCAGCTTTGGCTTGCCAGTCTTGGGGTCAATGGTCTTCAAATCCTTCTCGACATTCATGATAGCCTTCTTGATACGATCGAAGTATCTAATGATGAACACAAGAGACATGTAATGATTGATGTAAGGCTCCTTGCGAAGTATTGGGTAGACATCTCTAGGTGTAGCATCGAACTTCTGCTTTATAATCTCATCGCATTGAGCGGCAAACTCATATTGCGAGAACTCACAATGCGAACCCATCAGTTCCATCGTTGCAATGCTATCACGAAAGATACCCTCAAGTGTCTCCTCTGGCTTGCCGACCAATGAAATCTTCGGAACAGGCATGAACTTGAGTGTGTAGTATGATGGTGGAATCTCATTCTCCTTACGATTGAATCCCGAACCTGAGACGAAGATTGTTGAACTTGCCAAGATTTGCCTAAATGAGTCAATGCTTGGCATAGATGTGTAATCATCGATGATGACCCTCAAGAATGGCATGACATACGACACATTGACGAGATGCTTGATGTTCTGCGTTGATGCAGGCGTTACAATGATGTCATATTCGTCGACATTGATGCTTGTTGCGTCATGTGTATATGCGATTTTGACCCTAGGCTTCTTACCATTCTGTGGCTTGCATATGGTTGGAAAGTCCTCGTTGAAATACATCTCCATCTGTTCGAGCAAGTGAGAGTGTGTAAGTATGACTGTGCACTTACGTTGTACATAGTCACGGTGAACAATGACGCTGTTCGTAGTGGTTGGCATGTATCCACAGTTCTCGTAGTAGTATGGATAGTCCTTCCATTGCATCTGGTCGTGGTCAGGTATGTGTTGACCATCGGTGCTGATGATGATTGGATGACATGGAATGTCACGATAGAACAATGCAAGGAATTGGAACACAAGTGACTTGCCACTACCAATGGGAAGAGATAGAAGCCAACCATTCGAGATGATGAGCTCGTTGGTGTGTGAATTGATGTCATACCCACGCAACTCAAGTTCGCGAATCTTCTTGATAGCATTCTTCTGGTAGTTGTACAATGTCTTTGCACAGTACTCACACTTCTTCTCGAACATTGGGTCTTCGAATGAGATGTTGTCATCAATGAATATGTTCTCAGGCTTGGTTTCGATTGTTTCGCCTTTGATGATTGACGAGATGACTGTTGGCCTCATTGCGTTGCCATAGATGTTTTTGAATATATCGTAAGTCTTATTGACGAGCTCAGAATGCTTGTCAATCTTCTCCTTCAACGCTGGTGAGATGTTCGATGTTGTCAATGTTGTGAGAAAGTCATTGTCAGCATCAGTCTGTTCGGTGATAGTGGTGAGCTGTGTATGCTCAAGTTTAGATTGCTTCACTTGCTTGCGTTTAGATGGTTGCTTCCTTGGTGGAGTTGGTGTTTCCATTTCAACTTCATCCAATTCATCAGCAACAGTAGTGGATTGCTTCTTATTCCTACCTTGTTTCGCAGGCATTTTAAGTTATGGTGAAAATTTGTAACTCATTTTGTGTGTATTTGCGTGAATTCGCAATGATTCCTTGTGTGTGTCAACATCATGTTGCGAACAGTACATGTCCAGACTTGTTGCGACATATGTATGTCAACCAGTCATGTAAAGTACATGTGTTGACCTATGTTGCGACTGTTCATGTTGACCACACATGTAAAGTACATGTGTTGACCTATGTTGCGAACAGTACATGTCCAGACTTGTTGTGACTGTTCATGTTGACCAGTCATGTAAAGTACATGTGTTGACCTATGTTGTGACTGTTCATGTCAACCACACATGTAAAGTACATGTGTTGACCTATGTTCCGACTGTTCATGTTGACCACACATGTAAAGTACATATGCTGACCTATGTTCCGACTGTTCATGTTGACCACACATGTAAAGTACATATGCTGACCTATGTTCCGACTGTTCATGTTGACCACACATGTAAAGTACATATGCTGACCTATGTTCCGACTGTTCATGTCAACCACACATGTAAAGTACATGTGTTGACCTATGTTCCGAGTGCATATCACATTCACATTCACTCCGTGAATGGGCCAAGCTACGCTTGTCAATCGCACGCGAAGCGTGAGTCGTGCTTTAGCACGTCGAAGATTGAACAGTTCCATGCGAAACAGTACATGTCCGAACTTGTTGTGACATATGTATGTTGACCTATGTTGTGACACACATTGTTCACCACGAAGGTTACCACCATGTTGTGACAGTTCTATGCTGACCTATGTTGCGACATGTACTGGTCACTCACACTCATCACACATCTCATGCTCGAGAGATGTTCAAAAATATTATATTTGCAAATACGTAGACATCAATATTTCGATTTTATTTTTCGAAAATGACAAGCGTACAAAGTTCAATTGATACTTTAGGCGATAAGTTAGCTAGCACGAAGGTTGCACGAGCAATGACAGATTTGACGCAAAGACGTTTCATGTTCTTGTTCTCAATCATGTTCATCATCATTCTAATCATTGCTCTTCTCGTTGTTGGTATCTTCGGAATGCTTGGAGGTATTGAGAAGACCACCAAATACATACCATTTATGTCAGCATTCAGCAAGTCACAATCTCAACCAATCGTTGTTGCAACACCACCAACAGTTCAACAACCAGCCGCTGCACCAATCATCGTAGCAGAGAATGATACTCTTCCACTCGAATCAGCTAAATCTGAGAAGTACACATCTAGGTATCCGGCAGGCATTGTACCTGGCTCAATCCTCGCAGGTGATATTAGTCCAACAGTCAACACAGGCACACAAGAGTATGAGAACCCACACTACACACGAATGAATGCCCTATGGCAAAAGTCTGATGATACAGCCAACTACTTCGACAACTCTATCGCACCATGGAATGCTCGACCATCTCCATTCGCTCAATAGGTAGCTGTATATGCTGACCATATGTTGAAACACTATGCTGACCATATGTTGACATACTATGTTTACATATATGCTGATCACATGTTGACATTAGATTATTTTTGTCCTACGGTCAACACATATAACTTACATACGAAGATGTACAAGAGAGGTAGTTCTGAATCTAAAGACATGATTGACTTCACCAACTACTACACCGAAGTTAGTTACAATAATAAGAACATACAGAATGACATCAGTCTATTAGCAGATTATGATGAGCCTGAACTTGTAAAAATATATGATAACATCATGAATGCTACCAAGGATGTTGAACCGAATCTGTTGAAGATGTTTATGCTTGGAGCTCCATATGTACAGAAACCTTCGAACAATTCTTGTAAGATTGATATGGAATCCATCAAGGATGAGATTCGAAATGTAGTCAATGAGTGTGAGATATTGCAAGATGTTGAAAGCAATCTATCCTTACTCGAGCAACAAATACGTATACAACATGCTAAGTTGAATGATATCGAGAATGCAACAGATATATTCAAAAATATATCGATGGACCATCTCTGTGACGAATTGGTCAAGAAATATAGTGATAAGTACATTGGTAGGAAAGTAACGCAAACAATGCTCAAGCAAATAGCATTTGACATCCGTCATATATTGGTCGGAAAGTGAGCATAGATGTGAGTGTATATTTTTGCATGTACTGTTCACCTTCGTAGTGAACATAGAGCTGTCTGCACTTGTATGTAAGCCAATTGTCGACATGTATATGTTGCAACATGATGAGTATAGTATGTCGCATTCGTAGTGAACAACATGGTCAACACATGTCCTGTCTGCATTCGTAGTGAGCAATGTAGTGAACATAGTACGTCACAACATGGTCAACACATGTACTGTCTGCATTCGTAGTGAGCAACATGGTAAGCATGTACTGTCTGCATTCGTAGTGAGCAACATGGTAAGCATGTACTGTCTGCATT
>CAMWNP010000085.1 GCA_947175645.1 uncultured Porphyromonadaceae bacterium | reverse complement strand
ATTTCCGAGAAGCGAAGTGCAAGGAAGAGTGGCCGACAGCCAGAGTTGCAAGGAGAGACGAGGGCAGTAGTCAGAAACGGGTTAGTTCACCCTATTAGACGCTAAGGGAAAGCGTAAAAACGAAGATGGAGTCCAGTACCTCGCGCATACCAAGGACGGGAGGTGGACTCCCTAGGACCCCCGTCACCAGACCGTTGGCGGATCCAGTGGAGCCCTCGATGCTACCCTCCGTGGCCACAGACATCTCTACACCAACCGCTACGAGAACAAGGGAATCTATTTCAGGGCGCAGTACTCCTACAAGGACAGACGACATGACGCGGCTAGAAAACCGTTTCGTGCGGATGGCTGAGATTTTTCAGAACTATATAGGGAAAACCTTGAGCGACATGACCGCGGCAGTGCAGATGCAGGGAGACTGTGTCCGGGAGGCTTCTAATATGGGGGTCTACAGACGACACATGCCTGAGGCGCCGCCCCGCTTTGAAGGCAAAAACCCCAGGGCATGGTTAGCACAGATGGAGGGGTACTACAACGCGCTGAACTATGATGATGCGACTCGATTGGAGAATGCTCTATCCTTTCTGAGTGGGAGAGCATTATCTTATTGGTACACCACGCAGGAGCAGACTCCGCACTTGCTACCAAAGACGTGGCTGGACTTCCGCAAGTTTATGATTGCGAGGTTCAGTGGCCGTACTGTGGGAGCTACTATCAATCTATTAAAGGCTGTGAGATTTAAGGGGGATTTTGAGGAGGTGGCTAATCAATTCGCTGATATTTTGGCGGAGGGAGAACATCCACCGGTTGATTTACTGAAGAATTTATTCCTAAGCCGGTTCCCCTACGAGATGGCGTTGCCTGTCTTAGAGCAAGATGTGGAAACGTGGACTGAAGCCAGAGAACTTATGAGGGAACGGAGAGGTTGGTGTCAGGAGCGTGCGTTAAATTGGTACGAACTCGCACCTCCTGAACTGCGACGACGAGTTGAACAGAACCCTAACTTGAGAGAAGAGGGGTGGCTACCCATGGACTATACCCCGTTTAGAGAGGGCGAAAGGGCCAAGGCAGATTACAGATTAAACAAGGGGTCAAATGGGGACAAAACCAGTGGTCAATTTGGCCAGACTCGGGCAAGCGTTGCGAGATCAACAAACAGTAAAGAAGTTAAGTGTTTTGTATGTGAGGGCAGTGGGCATATTGCCCGCGACTGTCCTAACAACAGACTAGAGACAAAACGCAATGGGCAAAGATGCCACAAATGTGGTGGAAATGGGCACTGGGCTTCGGCATGCCCCTCGAAGCCAGGCTCGATAAAGGGGAAACTTAACGCCGATAATGGGGGAGCTCAGCCGGCCGTCAAGCGAGAACATGAGACAAGAGGTTCACGTCGGGGAAACGGCGTGGCCTAGAGGATTCTGAAGGGAGGACCTCTGGGCCGGCATGTCCGATCCCTTCAAGGAAAAACAAGAAAGCTGTGGGGGATTTGTGTTGCGTGCAGGAGAGTACGCTCACTCCTCCGTTGGTCAGAGCAAACCAGAATGCAGCACAAACAGCTGGCGTCACACGGAGACGTGAGGAGCCAAGCGTGACTAGGGACGAGTCCTTGTTGCATGAGATCAAGAAGAGTAGGGATCGATCAAGGGGTCAACCTCACGACGGGCAGGCCACCAGGAAATGGGGCCATCGTGAGGGAAACAGAGTGAGGAATAGCAATAGAACGTATGCTTCATCCGCAGAAAATCTTCCACTACACGATCATGAGACTCGGGGATCATCGCAGAAGTGGCGTAGGCCGCATGACACTTCGACCCACCTGCAGATACACGCGCATATGAACGCGAAGATTCCTTTCAAAGCCACAAACCCAGAGGATACTAAAGACTGCAGGAAAGGGAAAGCTTACGAAAGGGAGGAATGTGCAACGGCAAAAAACGAGGGAGCGTGCTTGATGGAAGAAGGGGGTGTACTGAATCAGTGCCAGCAGTTAACACCAACAGAGAGTCAGCTTAGAGAATCTGAGATGTTGACGGATCCAATTATGCAGGGAGAAGAAGGGCATGAGGATGTATACTTATATGCCACAGACACGTACGCAGGGAGAAACATTGGTGACGTTGCTCACGTGGTTTACAGGGTTCAGGACGCGCGCGAGGAGAAGGAGACCGCGAACGAGTCGAAGAAGAAGTTGTCGCAAAAGGCTGGGAAGAGGGCCCCGGCGACGTTGGTAAGGGAACGGGATCGTGAAGGGCAGCGCTTTGCAAAGTGGACAGATGTTTCATTGCAGCAAACACAGCAGTATGCATTTCCAGCTGCATGCGGGCCATCTTCTGATGACGCTCTATTGCTGCGCGCATGCAAGCTAGTTCCTGCTCCTGTTCACGCATCTGTCTCCGCTGTCGCCAAAGGGTTATCGAGGCACAATGAGCCGTTGGAGAAGATGGTGGTGGATCACACCTCCTCCGTCGAGACACACGGGAGGCGGCGCGATCATGAGCCTGACGCGCTGGTGGATGAGCACACAGTTGTCTTGTGTGCAAAGACGATGACTGATCAGAAGCAGCAACATCTGATGGACCTTCAGGCGACCTGTCAGAGGAGCAAGTCACAGCAGTGGTTGGAATCGCGAACGCGCGAAGCCGCCGCTTCAGGTCAGGGTGTACGGCTCGGTGCTCAGCCAAACGGGCAACAATCTGATTCAGTGCTTGCTGTAGAACCTCAGGAGACGCATCTGCCAATGCACGGGGACACAACAGCGCAGGGCAATCGATGTCGGCGTTCTCATCTCGTTGACGAACAAGACTTACGAGAAATGAATCCGGCTGTTCTGAAGGGATATCTCCCACCCAAGTGCCACGATATAAACGAGGGCGAGTCCGTGAATATTTGTGCAGTGCGTGTGCCAAAGCAGGCGTTGGAGTGTCGGGGTACACAAATTCCAAACAGCTCCAACGACGACGATTTTGCAAAAACCACTGATACACGCACTAAAGAAAGGGATCCAACGCAGCATTGCAAGTTTGGTGATTGTGCCCCAGATGGCCACAGCGCACGCAGAAGCCAGACCAATTTACAGGGAGAGCAGCCAGGCGATATTCCCAGCATCGACGAACAACCATCATGCATAGGGCGAGAGGGTGCCATTCGCCTCCGCAAGCCAGACACCATTCCCGCACACGCCAACAGACAAGAGGCTGATCGGGAGGCTGAAAAATTTGTTCCAGTGGTTCCACGTGTAATCAAAGGTATCGAGCTAAATGCTAAATGTGTTTCCGGTCTTCGAAGGAACAATATGGATCACAACGACTACGCACAGAAATTTGGAAGCCGCCTTATTCGACGCACCACAGAGAAAGATGGTCACGATACATCCCGAGTGATCGATTGTTGCATGGCGTGTCATCCCCGTCGCGAAGTCGAGGATCAATTCGAAAGGGACTCAGAGGGCAAAGACTGGGTAGTTGCAGGGATTGGAGCAGTTCAAGAGGCACACGTACAGGTGTTTCAGAGGTGGTGGATACATGAAGACAGGAAGAAAGAGGTGCAGCCGACATCTTCGATAAATGAAATTGCAGCTGCAGTATTGGGGACTGCAGGAGAACTTTGGTTGCTGAATGTTGAAGTTGGCGAAGAACGTGTACATGCGCTAGTGGATAGCGGTGCGGCGAGATCTTTTGTAGCGCCGAGTTTAGTGGCTGAACTAGCCCTAGATGTAGAAGACCTGGACGAAGAGGTTCGCTTCAGGGTTGCTTCAGGGGAAGAGATGGTGGTTACAAAGGTGGTGAAGCATTTGGCGTTCAGGGTTTCAGGTGTTGAGTCTTGGGCCGACTTCTTACTGGCAACAATTCCCTACAAGTTGATTCTTGGCTCAGATTGGCTGGACCGTGAAAGTGTTGTCTGGGATTTCGGCAAGCAGCACTTACTAGTGCACAGGAAAATGGGCAAGCATGTATTACCTGTGGTCGCTAGTTCGACAACAACCACAAATGGAAGTGCAGAAATAGAAAAAGAAGACAAAGATGCAAAGGAGAAACGATTAGCAGACGAAGCTAGAAGGTTGATGATGGAAGACATACAACAGCTCAACGCACCAGACGCAGATGCAATGGTCCGACCGGCGCCAAAAAGGTATAAGAATTTCAAGAACCGAAGCAAGCGTATTCCGATCAAGCAATTGGTGAAGGAATTACAGAATAAGTCTGACTTGGAAAAGCACAAGTGTTGTTCGGCTTTAATATCAGTCGCGGCAGCACCAGTGGTGGCACACGACTTTGATGGGATTGGGGAACAACACCCTAGTACGTGGTCCGAGAATGGCTACAAGGTGATAAAAGATAATCAAAATGTGGCAGAATTTACGGGAATGGAGCAATTTCAGTTAGTCGGCGATGCAAACGAGCCCAGTTTCACTAAGTTCGAACAATGGGTTGGCGAGAAGGGGCGAGAGTGCCCTGCAGTAATCATGAAGGTATTATGTAAGCACAGGCTATTGTTCCGAGACAACCTACCTCCAGGATTACCACCTGAGCGCGTTATCAACCACACCATAAATCTGGTACCGGGAAAATTGCCCAGTAAGGGGGGAATTATTCGATTATCGAAGAATGAGTTAGAGGCGCAGCGTGAAATTCTACAACAGCTGAAGGATGCTAATTGGATATCGCATACCTCATCACCATTTGCAGCTCCAGCTATGATTGTGGCCAAAAAAGATGACGCATCTGGAAAGCAACAGTATCGAATGGTTATTAATTATCAAGAACTTAATGCTCTTACCATTTCACCGGAATACCCATTACCCACCATTCAGGAAATTTTAGATATGCTGCACGGAGCTAAAGTATTCACAACCATGGATATGGAACAAGGGTTTCATCAAATTCGAATGGATCCACATGATCAGTACAAGACTGCATTTCGCACGTGCATGGGACAGTACGAATTTAAGGTTATGCCATTTGGATTACGAGGGGCGCCAGGAACGTTTCAGGCTGTCATGAATCACATGTTTTTCAAGTACATTGGAAAAGGAGTAATTGCGTATTTAGATGATGTGTTGGTCTACAGTGCAGATGAAGAGAGTCACGCAGAACTACTTGACAAAGTTTTACAAATTTTAGAACGCCACAAGATGTATCCGAAGATCTCCAAATGTCGCTTCGGCACGAACGCCATTGAGTACCTAGG
>CAMWNP010000084.1 GCA_947175645.1 uncultured Porphyromonadaceae bacterium | reverse complement strand
GTTCACCATGTGTTGACATGACCAGTAACATATGCATGTTCACCATGTGTTGACATGACCAGTAACATATGCATGTTCACCATGTGTTGACAATATCGAATTGCCATGATAGGTGAAAAATATCGTTGATTAATCTTATGAACTACGATAAACTTACCAAAGATGAACTCAAAACATTGCTAATCGCAAGAGATGAACAGATAAGGAAGATGTGTATCGAACAAGCCAATTCAACACATTCGGATGGAAATGTATGTTTAGATACTGTAATCATCATACCAAACTGTGAGGTAACTATACATTTCTCGAAGTATATTGACCAAAACAACATCGTAACAATAGATGTAACTGGTTGGAATCTCGGAAATGTTAAACGTCTAGATAATGCATTTGAGTTCTGTTCGTCATTGCAGAACATTGTTGGTTTAGAACATCTTAACGTATCGAACATAACATCGTTTTATTCAATGTTTCATGGATGTGTATCACTCGAAACAGTAAATGTTACAGGATGGGATACATCGAACATCAAAAATATGAATATGATGTTCACAAATTGTCGAAAATTGAAAACCATAATAGGTCTCAATACATGGAACACCTCGAATGTAACAAAAATGAATCAAATGTTCATGGATTGCAAGATGATTGATACCTTAGACTTATCAGATTGGGATGTTCGGAATGTTGACAATATGAATGGAATGTTTCAAGGTTGTATCCATCTGACATTACTGAAGATTTTGAACTGGGAAGTATCAAAATGTAAGTGTTTGCATATGGTTGACGAATGTAATAACAAGCTGTTGGTCATATGTAAGAACAGAGTATTGAAGGATAACATAATGAAAACATTACAGTTTAAATATAATGGTTGAATGTTGTTGACATGTATGTGAACAGCATATATTTTTGACATATGTGGTCAGCACCGTTGTAGACGTATGTATGTCACATATGTGGTCAGCATGATGTGCGGACATGACTGTTGAGCATTGTATGTCAACAATGTATGTCGCGATGTATGTTCGCACTTGTATGTCACGATGTGTATCAGCATATGTATGTCGCAACATGGTGAACATAGAGCTGTCGCAACATGGGTCAACAATTGAATCTTACTATGTCCTGGTCAGCACTAAGTTCAAATTTGGGATGTGTCAGAAACTCGAGAGTTGTGAAACTTTTTTGAAAATTGGATTTGAAACCAATTTTGAAATTTGAAGTTAACCATGTCCTGGACATACTCGAATGCAACCCATGTTGCGACTACTCCTGCTCACCATACACATGCATGCATCACACTTCACACAACACCTTGAATACACATGTCGAACAGTATATTTTCTTAACATCGAAAGCATGAGTGATAATCCATTTAGTTTCATGGCCTTGAACATCAAGTTCAAAGATGACCCCAAATTCATACATCTCGATGATACCCTGAAGTGCTTAGCATATTGTTTCATCCATCATCTCGACATATGGGTGCAACTTGCGAATGCACAAGCTACTAGTGAATGGGGAACATCTCTCATCTCTGCTTCGAATGTAGATGCTGGTAGAATCTATAACAACCTAATGATTTCTCAACCATTCGGAGGTGGATATGTATCCAACACAGAACTGTCAGAATCTCAGTATGAGACGGTAGTGCTAACATTCAATCGAGCAATTGAGAAGCAACCTAAGCTCGCATTCATGGCGAAGAAGATTACTGACCCATATGAATGCATGTGGGAGTTCTGCCATTACTTGTTCATTCCTGTGCGTATGCATCATGACTCAATCCCGAAGGATATAAGAATGAACTCATTACGTAAGTGGGTCAATGTTGTGTTCACACTCCCATTCATCCGAGTATATACCGAGAAGTACATCAACGCAATCAAGAACGTCACATTCATTCAAGACGTATTGAACAAGCTTATGGATGACCCGAAGAAGGTTGAACGATTCACGCAAATAGCTGACACATGGATATTTGATTGCATCTCACGCACATACAACAAGGAGAACCCTACACAGGTCTTCATTCGGTTGTACATGAATGTTCTCATCATTGCTAGCGTCGAGATACTAAAGAAGTACTGTCCAAACTACCATGCTTGCATTGCTGTCAACCCTGAATATGACGGTGCATGGTTGAACCCATTTGACAACCAACACATGGAGCATCTTCAGGAAATCAACAAGTTGACTGCACTCGTTGCTGTGAACTTATAGAGTGGACGGGTATGTGTCGCGAGTGTGGTGAGCACATGTATATGTCGACATGGAGCAGTCCGCATGTGGTGAGCACATGTATGTTGCGATGTGGTGAGCACATGTATGTGTCGCGATGTGTGTCAACAGTGCGGTGAGCATATATGTAGAAGTGTATGTTCGCACTTGTGGTCAACAGTGCGGTGAGCATATATGTAGAAGTGTATGTTCGCATATGTACATGACTAATGCTAGGTTATTTTTGTTCGTCGATGTAATTGCAAATGAGTGATATCAAAAATATCACCAATACAAGTGTTTTGACATTTGAACGTAAGCATGATATGTCCGGACTATTCAAAGGTTACGAGAAATTGCAGGCCATTGAAGGAATACATAAACTTGATACTTCGAAAGTTCGCGACATGTCTAATATATTTGCTGAATGTCGATACTTAACAACAATTAATTTAACTAATTGGGACACATCTAATGTTCTAGATATGTCGGGTATGTTCTCTGGTTGTCATCGATTGACTACACTATGGTTATCAAATTTAGAGTTTAGATTTGATTATGAAGGACATCCACGTGAATGTGTCACTAACAATATCGAACGTTCGAACTGGCAAACATCTAATGTTCTAGATATGTCGTGTATGTTCGAGGATTGCCGAATGTTAAAAGAAATTCACACAATTGGATGGAACACATCTAAGGTTCTAGACATGTCGTGTATGTTCTGTGGCTGCAAACTATTGAAACAACTTGATTTATCAGATTTTCGTGTTTCATCTGTTCATGATATGTCGTATATGTTTTGTTGTTGTACGTTGTTGAAACAACTCGATTTATCAAACTGGGATATGTCTGATATATTATGCACTGAAGAGATGTTCAGTGGATGCAATCTGCTCACAAAAATAATCATGAAGAATTGTAACGAATCTACTATCAACATTATTCGTAACCAATTACGTGAAGATTTAGGCAAACAAGCTGATGACATCCAAATCATAACATGAGTATGATAGGTTATTTTTGTTCGTTGATGCATTATGAACACAGTCAATTGCGTTGCTATATCTACGAATGACACGAATATCGTCATGAAACTAAACCATTCCAAGTCTGTCGGAGCATCACAACCAATATTGAAACAAAGGAAGTGCAAACCATTCTGTTTGTCATCGAAGTCAAAATCATTCATGGATAAGTTCTCTGCGAAACGATTAGAAGCAAACATTAACAAAATCATCAAAGATATTTATCACAAAATTCTTGACCAATACAATGGTGAGAATAAGCTGCAAGACATATGCGAATATCTTGATTACTTCGGATATGATCGCATCATGCGTAAACCTAAAGAGGATGAGTACATTGATGATGATGCATTTGAAATTGAACAGATTCGTATGTTGTTCAACATCATACTCATTATGGTGAACAATGATGTAAAATCACGTATCTTGCGACATCGAAAAATCCATGAATCGTTAATCACAGATATTGTGAAATACTTATGTAACGACTTCAATGAAGCATCATATGTCTGCAATTCTGTTCCAAAAACATATCGTAACGCAGAAGTGCAAACAGATAATGATTACATTCCGAAGTTCAAGATACATGGCTGGGATAATCCGAAGCGTCAAGAAGTAGAAGACTATGTTAATAACAAATTGATAAACAAGTATACCAATATACATATTGACACTCAATATATAGTATGGATATGTAAATATATAGCTAACGAAATTCTTAGGAATATATTTAACGAAGAACCGAAGTATACCAGAAATGGGTGTATATGTTATGAATATCGTGATTTTGGTCATTATACAGAGACCTGGGCTGGTAATGCATGGAGTCGTGGAAAAGATGGACATGTCATAGAACAAATATTCGCTTATCTCATACAAGTCAATAATATGAAAAAGGTATGAGCTTCACATATACACGACATATTGATTAAATTAGTCTAGTACGAATACACTAGTTTATTTTTGTCGTTCGCATAAATGGATTACATCCTCGATTGTATCACAACTATCGACGTAACTGATTGCGAAATTGGTAACGACTTATCGCGAGCATTCAAAGGATTCCGAAGACTCAAACACATCGATGGTCTAGAAACATGGGTAACATTAGGCGTTACAGACATGTCTCACATGTTCGAAAAATGCTATGAATTAACATCACTTGACTTATCACAGACTGCGTCTGAGTCGTGCTTTAGCACGTCAAGTTGGGACACAGATGACCTAATGGATACACATTCGATGTTCAGCGAATGTTATAAATTGACATCACTCAACTTAACCAATTTCAACACATCCAACGTAACAAATATGTCAAACATGTTCGAGTTCTGCACAGGATTGCGAACATTAGACTTATCATCATTTGATACATCCAATGTCACCAATATGAAGCGAATGTTCTACAATTGTAACAAGTTGCAAAAGCTTAACTTATCCAACTTCAATACATCCAATGTCACCAATATGTCTAACATGTTCGGTGAATGTGAATCGTTAATATCACTTTACCCATCATTCGACACGTCGAAGGTTACGAAGATGCAATCAATGTTTGTAAGATGTTTTGGGTTGATAGAGCTTGACCTATCATCGTTTGACGTATCACACGTTACAGACATGTCAAACATGTTTAGTAACTGTTCCAAGTTGACCACTCTTAACCTATCGAATTGGAACATATCGGTGGGAACATGTGTTGATTACCTATTTCACGAATGTCCGAAGTTGACCAAAATCATTGCACATAATTGTAGTGACTATACTGTCAACATCCTTCGTAACGTGTTGGGTGACCGAAAGGGTGATGTATCAATCGAGACAGAATGAGTAACAATATTTTTGTCATGTTTGGCCTGAGATTCGTGTGAGAAAGTCCATATACCAGCATAAGTCTCACATGGATGGGTGAACAGTACATGCTGACCATCGGGTGAACAAGTATGTGTTTGTCATTACATGTAGATAC
>CAMWNP010000083.1 GCA_947175645.1 uncultured Porphyromonadaceae bacterium | reverse complement strand
AAACGGTTATCCTGGTTAGCAAGGCGGAGGCCGGAGCCCTCCGCTCCATCCCTGGGCAATATCAAGGCAAAGGAGAGGTCAGAAACCGGGTCCGGGGGAAGGAGTAAGTAAGACTATCGTGCCCCGGAATGAATCCAATTGGAAGGAGGGTGTTGCAGAACTACCAAAATTAAGAAAATAATTTTTGTAACATATTGATTCTCAATAACTGTATTTTTGAAAGTATTGTCGAATTGGAGTTCTGCAATACCCTCGACTAAATCAAGTTTGCGTTTTAGTGCAAGCCCTCCTGTTTTAATCGGCGTCGCTCCGGACGCCAACCTTACGCATGTCCTATCCCCGGCACGCCTATCGGCACAGGACGCGCTGCTCATGTGTTTCCTCCGGACGGTGGAGGGGAGCCCCGGGGAATACACTATATATGATATATGTGAGGATTATGGTATAGGCGGATAGTGGTTGGAAAACTTTATTTGCATGATTTCCACACTTTTTGTAACTTTGCCCACTGATAGCGGGACAAGCGCCCGTGAGTTGATTATAACCTTAATTTATTCGTTTTGGATATAGACCCTTTACCGGCTACTGACGCCTTAGTTCAGACCACCCTCACCGGGGGACAGATCATAGCACTTTCACTGGCACTGGTGTGCCTTCTGATCTCCGGGTTCATCTCCGGGTGCGAAATATCATTTTTCTCCCTACAGCCGGGTCACGACGAGGAGATAGAGGATTCCCCCCAGCGCGATTCCATCCTTGACCTGCTGAGAAATCCCGAACGGCTTCTGGCTACAATCCTCATAGCCAACAACATAGTCAACGTGACCATTGTCATGCTCTGCACCTACGCGCTGAGTCCGCTGTTCGACTCGCTGCAGCCCCCCATACTCAACTTTCTGCTGCAAACGGTGCTTCTCACCTTCGTAATCCTGCTTTTCGGCGAGATACTCCCCAAACTGGTGGCCAACAACTATCCCCTCCGATGGGCGGAACGATGCTGCGGTGCCCTGAGACTGATAGTGAAGATATGCCATCCGCTGTCATCGCTTCTGGTGAAGAGTTCCGTGGTGGTCAACCATGTGGTGAAGAACAAGAATTCCGTCACGGCCGACGACCTCTCCAAGGCGCTTGAATACACCCAGACCGGCGACAACAAGGAGGACAAGGAGATGCTTGAAGGGATATTGAAATTCGGCGATACAACGGCATCGGAAATAATGACCCCCCGCGTTGACATAACCGACATAGAGATCAGCCAGACTTTCCCCGAGGTGCTTGACATAGTCATTGAGAGCGGCTACTCACGACTGCCGGTCTACGAGGGCACCCAGGACAATATCCGCGGAGTCCTCTACTCACGCGACCTGCTCCCGTTCATCTCACGGCGCGACGACAAGACATTCAACTGGCAGAGCCTGATACGCGAGCCTTACTTCGTGCCGGAATCCCGCATGATCGACGACCTTATGGAGGATTTCCGCAAACTCAAGATCCACATGGCCATAGTGATCGACGAGTTCGGAGGCACCCAGGGGATAGTGACCCTCGAGGATGTGCTGGAAGAGATTGTGGGCGACATCAACGATGAGTATGACGATGAGGAGTCGTTCTACAAACGTCTCCCTGACGACGCCTACATCTTCGAGGGAAAAACCCTGCTGACTGACTTCTTCCGTGTGACGGGACTTGATGAAGATGAATACAAGGATGTCACCCAGGATGCCGAAACTCTGGCCGGGATGCTTCTGGCCATCAAAGGAGACTTCCCCAAGAAAAAGGAACCCCTCGTCTACGGCAAATGCCGGTTCCTGATTCTTGACATCGACCACCACCGCATATCTTCCGTACGCGTGAAGGTAATGGATAGCGTTCAGGAATGATGAAGCCGCTTCAACTGTTGTTACCGCTCCTTGTGCTGCTCTGCTCCTGCGGGGGTGAAACAGCCTCGGACCGTCCTGTTCCGCGGCGTCACGCCTATCCCCGCCCCATGCTCTATCCCCGGGAATACGTCAGTGCAGGCGGTTCTCCGGCTATCGACATAAACAGCAGCGCGGCGGTCCGTACTGATTCAGTGAATTCAGCGGGAGCCAGATGGGTGACGGTTGACTATCCGGCCTATGACGGCACAATCTACATGACCTTTCTGCCTACAACCCCCTCGCAATTTGCCTCCGCCATGGACAACAGGCTTGAAAGGATAGGGTTGAACGCCGGAGGAGGGAGCATGGAAAATCTGTCGTTCAGTTCCGATGACCACGGCTTCAGTTGCGAACTGTTCACATCGCGGGGCGAAACGGTGAGCCCGGTGCAGTTCCTGGCCTACGATGAGGGGCACACCCTGCTTGCCTACGGCACCTTCAACTTCAACCCGGGAGTAGACGTGGCACAGACTGACTCCCTCGCCCCTATTGTCAACGCGCTCCGCCTTGACATGCTCCACCTGCTCAAGAGCCTCAACCGCAGATGAAAGAGTTCAGCCATGATGACATCAAAGTGGCGGTGATGACCTTCGCGGAGGCAGAACCGTTGCTTGCCCGAGAACCCGGATTCAAGGGCCTGCCGGATGATTCACGGCTGCGTGAACAACTCGTAACAACTCTTCTGCTCCGCCGTTGTCTGGGTGACAGAGCCGCCGACTCACTGCGTCATGACGCTGACGGTGCGCCGTTTCTGGCAGACTCCGGACTTAACATCAGCATATCCCACAGCCGACACGAGGTTGCCGTAGGGTGGAGCCCGACGGTGCGCATAGGTATTGACGCGGAATCGCCGCGACCGGCACTGCAACGGGTGGCTCCCCGCTTCCTCACTCCCCGTGAGCGGCGGCACTACACCACACTCCCCCACCTTCTGCGGGCATGGACCATAAAGGAGGCTGTCTACAAGGCCATGCACATCAAAGATCTGACATCACAGCAGATAGAACTGTCATGCGCCACCCAGTCCGGCGGTAAGGATTATGCCACGGTGGGAGACGAAACTCTCACAGTGCTGCTGCATGAACTGGAGGGAGGTTCACTGCTGGCAGTGGCGATTCGCAAATGAATAGACCTACTTTCAATGCCAAAAATATGTTTTACAACATATTGTTTGGAAAACATGATAAAATTTTTATAAATTTGCTACCTGAATAAGAAAGAGACGACATACTTACAGACAAGAAGATACAAACCAAAAACCGGAAAAACTTCTACCGAAAACCAAGGCAGTAATAAGAAAGAATCGGAACCATCATTCTGCAAGAGATGCCCCCTTACACGTTCAAACCTATTACAAAGAACAAATACCAATAAATTAAATATCAATCTTTTAACAAATCATCATGAAAAAATTTTTACTCGCTCTTGCCGGAGTATTCTTGCTCTCGGTTTTCACTGCTGATGCGGCAAAAGTGTATTATGAAAACAACCAAGGATGGGCAACCGTCGGTACATGGTTATTCGGAGGTAATGGTGCCGGAGGTGGTGACATGGCCGGAACAACCGAAGTAGTTGAGATAGACGGTCATACCCTCTATATGGCAGATACAAACTACGCAAAAGTAATTTTCCGTAACGGAAACAACTGGGGTCAAGGTCAAACCGGTGACATAACCATAGTTGACGGTGCAGTCTGGACCGGAGGTCAAGGAACAACTCAACAAATCGCAAACATCGTAGGCGGTCAATACGTTTCAATTGATGATCCCACCCCTGCCAATCAGGATCTGTATCTCCGTGGCTCATTTGACCAATACTGGGGAATGCTTGAACCTTACAAATTCACTAAAGAAGAAGACGGAACCTACAAACTTACTCTAACTGACGCTACTGCTCTTACCGCAGGAACCGAAGTAAAAATCGGTAGTGACGGTTGGGGTATTCAGTGGGGCGGTGACCCAAGTCTGACAGGCGACAGCCGAATCAAACTTGAGCCCGGTAAAGTATATACCCTTACAAATGTCGACAATGCATCCAACATGATCATTGCAGAGGATATGTACGGAGCAACCTGGTCACTGAATCCTGAAACAAAAGAACTCACTATTTCAGACAACCAAGGTGAAATGCCCACAGAAAAATGGTGGTGCGCATGGGACCTTTCAGATGGTAACGGCTGGCAATTCGGTCAGGAATTAGAGGAGCAGGCAGAAGGCACCTTTAAAGTTGTTGTGAATGCAAATGCAGCCAGCGGCACCAACTACTTCGCAGTTTTCCAAGGATTTTCAAATGAAAACTTTGATGACGGACGCCGTTACGGACCCGCAGGTGGTGGTGACCTTGACATTACAGGAACCACAGAACCTATTAAGATGCAGACCGGCAACGGTACATTCGTACTTAAGAAAAACGGAACATGGACCGTTGTAATTGATCCGACAGATCAGGCAAACACAACCATTTCATTCGACTACGGTGACTCTACCGGTGAGGCAAACATCATGATCAATGACCGCACCGAGACAGGTTATGACTCCAAGTATTATCCTATGGAGGCTCTCGCCGACACTGATGATGACGACTATACCTGGAGCGGACAGATCGGCGCTGAGGATGAAGTAATGTTCAGCATCCACGGCGTAACTTACGGCTACGATCCCTCTATCATCAATTCTATCGAAGAAGACGATGCTACCGGTAACCTTATCATCGTTTATCCCCTCTCTGACGAAAATCCCCAATATGTTCGTTTTGACTTTGACTCTAACGTAACATTTAATGTGAACATCTCCAACAAAACTGTCACTCTGATTCAGACTGACCCTGCTCACGCCACCATCAACATCACCAAGGCAAATGGTGCCTCAGGTATTCACCGCATGAATCTGATCAGCGGCTCTACCGACAGTTATGCCACTATTCACACCATCACATTTGAGGAAGGTGACTGCGTGGACTTCCGTCTGGGTGACAAACGTTACAACCCCGTATTCTCTGATGTAAATGTTCTGGCTGATGCTACTGCAGTACCTTTCACATTGGAAGAAGCGCCCGATGGTGAAGCCGCTCCCGAATGGAAAGGCACCATGGGTTCACCCGTGTATGTACGCATCAACAATGACCTGACCGGTGTCGTACAGTCAGACGTTCCCACCGGTGTAGAAGCAGTTGTTGCTGAAGAAGCAGAAGCAGTTTACTACAACCTCCAGGGTATCCGCGTTGACAACCCCGAAAAGGGTATCTTCATCAAGGTGAACGGTAACAAAGCAGTGAAAGTTGCTATGTAATCCATTATCTTACAATAACATGCAGAGAACGCCTTCCCGAGTCCGGGAGGGCGTTCTTTTCATAGGAGTGAAACCCATCAGTCTCAAAGGGAAAAACGTCCGGCCCAGGACGCTGTCCCCCCACGCCTGACGGCGTACCGGGCTACGAAAAATCAGAGGGTGTTGCAGAACCCTCCATCCCCTCAAACGATTACCTGGAGTAGTATTGCGGAGGCCGGAGCCCTCCGCTCCATCCCTGGACAATATCATGGCAAAGGAGAGGAAGTCTCC
>CAMWNP010000082.1 GCA_947175645.1 uncultured Porphyromonadaceae bacterium | reverse complement strand
TGCTAGCTATAGCTTTTGAGAAGCTAGCTGGTGGTGGACTGAGGGGGGGGGGATTGGTGGAATAAGCTTACGAACTCTGACTTGATTGAGCGTTGTCAGAAGATGATGTTTTTGCATTAGCGTCATCCGTAGGTGCAGGAATTGAAGTTTGAGCGTCACTGTCACCATTAGGATTAGCTATCATTGTGAGCGTAGGAATTGGTGGCTGTTCATCATCATCGGACGCTTCATTGCTGTCTTCATCATTATCGGACACTTCATTGTTGTCTTTGTCATCGAAGTCATTGTCATCGAAATCGTCTTCTTGTTTCTGTGGATGAGATTTCTTTCGATTCCTGAAGTCTTCGATATGTTTAGCCTTTGCAGTTGCCATCTCAGAACGGTAGTCAAACTTTGCGTTGTCTGTTTGAACAAAGTTCCACGAAATGATCCATTGTGGCAGGCGAATGCAAAACTCTATGATGTACCTGAGTTCGCCACTGAGTATGCAAATCTTCAGTGCTTGAACCAATGACTTAAAGATTCCTTCTTTGAATGTGATATGTCGTTCTTTCTGGTCAACTTTCACGCCGTAGTATCGAATCAACCTATCAAGTGACAACTTCAACATTGCAGCTTCATCACCAGTGTGGTACTCAATACCTCCGAAGAGATTGATTTTGATACCAGTGACGAGCTTTGCGAAGAGTTGCAGAATCGGGTTGAATATCTTGATGAACATCGGGATTGTCGCATACAGGTTAGCATTGATTGCTTCCTTGTAGTGTGTGTCTGGATCCGTGAGAATCTTGATGAGGTCATCGAAATCGAACATATGACAGTCGTAGCTTATCTTATGTTGACTGTTCTGAAGACAGCATGGGCAATCGATGAGAAATGCTGTATCTTCTGTGATTCTGGCGCAGAACTTTGGACCAGGGGCATTGCATTGAGCAAGCATCCAATCCGTGAATGAACCTTCTGGAATTTCATTCTTCCAATGCAATAGTGTACGAAGCACAAATTGCTTGGTCGAATATCTGCGATTAGGGAACACTTCACCGTCGAATAGAGGATCAACATGTTTGGGTCTGCGTGTGTGTTGGTTGTTCTGTTGAGGTCTCTGTGCATTGCTTGAGCGTTTCGAACCTCGTTGGTTGTTGGATCCTTTGGGTCTCTGTGCGTTGCTAGGGCGAACAGAACCTTTAGGAATCCTGCGTTGTTGATTGCGAGGATGTTGTGTGTTGTTGGCGTCATTTTGAGCATTGACGTTTTGAGCGTTTTGGGTGTTGGCGTTTGTGGACATAAGGGGGTACGTAAAGAAGAAAAATCACATATCAGTTCACCACCACTTCGAGTGTGTACGGATGCAAAGCATACTCAAGCGAAGGTGCATGTAGGTGCTTATGTGGTAGCCATCCTGTCGACATCGATGTAGAGCACTCATGTGAGCAGTGTATGCTAACATCGATGCAGGACACTCATATGAACAGTGTATGCTAACATCGATGTAGGACACTCATATGAACAGTGTATGCTAGCAACTCATATTTTTACCAAATTTCACGCATCTGAAATGAACAAATCACCTGAAATTGTTGGCTATACCGAAGCTGTTGCAGATATTGTAAACAAGTTTGCTAAGTCTAGGATTACCAGATATGCGAAGAGTCATAATGTTACACCTGATGCTGTTCATGTTCATAATGATGTTCCAATCAACATACTGGTCAAACAATTCAAAACTGAGAATGGTATAAGATGTAGAACATACAAGAATCTATCCGATGACTTGAAGGCTAAATGGTTACAGTTCTACGATGCACATAAGCAGCTCAAGATGCTGACCAATGCTGAACATGAACTGTTCCACAAGTCTAATACCTACGATGTTAAGGGTAATATGTGGATTGACTCATCGAACCATATGAGTAGTGTTGCAACAAAATCATCCAAATCTACAAGAGTCACAAAGACAAAAACATCTGAAGCTCTATCGACAGAGAGTCAACCTTCTACACAAATCAAAGAGTTGAGCCAAACTTGTTTGGTGAAACAGGTTGAACCTAAGGATACAACTACTGTCGAACAACCTAAGATTGTTGCAACTCCTCCGAAAGTACATCATAAGCCTAGGTCAAAGACAACATCGCACAAGACAAAGGCTGTTGTATCTAGACCGAAGAAGTAGATACTAACTTATATTTTTGTGTGTTTACTGCTCGCATGAGTATAATCAAGTAGTGTTGACATGTATATGTGACTACTGCGTCGACCATCGGATGAACAGTGTATGTTGACCATCGGGTGAACAGTGTATGTAACATATATGTCGACATATTGTGAACATGTATATGCTTACCAGTACATATCGACATATGGTGAGCAATGTGTCACTATCCATGTCAACAACCAATGCAAAAATATACATGCTTACATTCATTGGTTATCAGATTCAACTACTTTCTTCTTAATACTCTTCTTCGACTTAGATTTAGGTGCCACATCATTACCATATATAACTTTACCCTTAATGTCGAATCGGATGTTGTCCAATGATGTCTTGCAGCTAATGTACTTGTTTCTCTCTTCGCAGATATGTTTGTAACTATTCACAATTATATCCGTGTCATTCTTAGCCTTAGCATCTTGATATATAGGGTCATCTTCAAACTCACTATACATCTTGAAACATTCAGCATTATGTTTCACATATCTTCGCATTGCATCGAGATACATCTTGATTTCAGTCATTGTTCGAATCTTATCTTCGCACTTGCTTAGCAGTACTTCTTTAACTTCAGGGGACATCTTACGCATGTCAATGTTCGGGAATAGTTGAACTATTATTGCATTGCCTCCTAACATCTTATGCTTATCAATCTCCTTATCAACAAGGTCCAACTCTTTAGTTGAATCCTTACCGATTCGATAGTACTTCTTAACATATGTTTTTGCAATCTTCTCTTGACATTTGGTGACCAAATCACTGGCTTTCTCGACACTGTAGAATCCATTGTCAATCTTCTGCATTTCATCTGGAAACACATCAGCAATAATGTACAATGAGATTGACTTACATAAGCTTTCAAGATACTGCTCTTCATCGAGCATACTAATAGCTTTCGCATTGATCCAATCATCATAATCCAAACCATTCAATGCGAATGTGTTGGTATTAGTATGACAAGCTTCGCTTGGCCCTGCTAGGACTCCAAAAGAGTCCTGGGATGCTTGCATCCGTACGCAGTGAACTTCACCATCCTCGAGAACATATGTGTTCTTAAGTTCATCAATCAATTCAGGTATCATTCTAGACCTGTCTGAAACTTTGCCTACTGATGCTTTACATGAGTTGCGAATCTTCTGAGTTGCTTCATCCAAGACAATAACATAACTCTGTCTCTCACCAATCTTCGGAATGAAGTTCTGCCATTTCACAATCTCAGCTTTGTATAGTTCTTCGATTGCTTCGAACTCCGCAAGTTTATTCCTATGATTGCTAGACTGTTGACCATCAGCATCACTATCGACATCACCAGACTGTTGACCATCGACACCTTCACCAGTCTGCTCACCATCAGCATCGCCATATAGCTCGACGTATATACGTTTGTACTCATGTCGAGACTTCAACATCTTACATTCAAAGTCTTCAGTCATGAATCGCTTCTTAAATTCTTCATACTCCTGCTTCAGCTCTTCGATATGCTCTTTGATTCGGTTGACCAGTTCAGTCATTATATTATTCTTACCAGCTCTGTACGCTGCAGTCTTAGCAAAATCAATAAGACTGAATGCAATCTCAGGCTTGTCAGTACTCTTGAAGTTCGCAATCAATCGATATTGATTCATAACGCTGCGGAACAAATCAATCACATTATCAATAACAGAAGACATTGCTAGATTCTTGGGAAACACTATCCAATTACCATCATTCGCATACTTCATCAGTCGCAAATCTTGTTGCAGAATCTTCACATGAAAGTAGTTGATGAATCGAAACTGGTCTCTTCTGGTAAGGTCAATACCTGTGCATTTCACGTTGTACTTCTTGACATAATCAAGATAGTTGACATTCGAATGTAACAGCTTCTCGTCATCCATATAGATATATGCACCATCCTCGCGAGGTACAACAGACTGCTTTGGCACCCAGTACTGGTTATAATCATTAATCAACTCACCTAGTTCATTGTATGCTCGTTCATCAGGTAACTTAACTGCTGGAATCCATGTACCATCTTCGGACCACTTGATACCATAATATCTCTTCTTACGATTCAAGTATCGACATACTATGAATGAACCTTCGAATCCTAACCCGATAGGCTTACGTTGTGCACCTGCTTCGGTGAAGTTGGACAGTAAGATGTTATGGTTCAGCATTGTATGCATGCACTTGTCAATGATTACTGGTGAACATGTGAGTTTGTTAGGATCTTCTTCACTACTGAGTTGTTCATCATTATCATCGAAAGTGATTTGCTTAGCATTGTTAATATGGTCATCAATATCAACTGGTTCATCGTAGTTGATTGCCTCAACATCTTTGCCTGATTTTGTGAAGTAGTTGATGACATACTGGTTCGTGTAATAGTTCGAATCAGTGTCTTGATATATTACGACAGACTTCTTGATGTTACACTGTATGACATTACGCTCAACAACATTGTAGTTACTATCGAAGATGCGAGCCAATGTGTGGCGTCTATTTTTGAACAAGTTTGCATCATCACCATCGTAGCGAGATAGTGACAAGCAACCACAGTTGATTAACCATGTGAATTGTTCGATATTGTCGTTGATGAACTTGCGATCAATGTACAATGTTCTACATTCGAGATTAGTTGTTAAGAATCCAATCAACTTACGTGCTGCGAAAGTAACAGCTGCAGCAATGTCCGGATCATAGTGTGCGAAGTTCTCATTGTTACTAGCACCGTACTCAGAATTGCAAACAACTTTGATAGCCAATTGCTTAGCGTTCAGACGTATTGATTCGATGATGTTACCTTCATGGTTTGCCTTCTCCTGAGCAGCCTTCACTTGTTTACGTTGTGCACGATAGTCTGATAGCATCTTCTCTTTGAGTGAGTAGTGAACTGATGGCAAACCATTCTCGCCCTTCGGAGACTGCACAAAATATACTTTCTTCTTGATTGTCTGCGGGATGCAATGAAGTGTGTCATCATACTTGTCACTCTTCGGGTCAATGTTTGATATGTCTTCCCATGGATACTCCGGATATAGTTGATGAAATTGTTTTGTCAATTCTCGTCGACGTTCAATGTTGTCCGTCGATTTGTATTCAATCACTATCTTGCGAAGTTGGTCAACATCAAGCTTGTACTCACACCACATTGACTCGATAATGTAATCATAGTCTTTACCATATTCGAGGTTCACGAATGTGCTAGAGGCCATATTTGTTTGAATCGAGAAGAAAAATAATGTGGAGGTGTATGCTCTCCTGACGTTGGTATACATGTATTGTTCACCACATCATGCGAAGTACATGTATGTAGAGACATATGTTGACCACACATGCAGCCCATATATCAACGTACATTGCTAACCACATATGTAAAGCATATATGTCGACATGTATGTTGACATCAAGTTCTGACATGTTGCTCACCATGTGTCGACATTACATCGTAACATATAAGTGCGGACAGCTCTATGCTTACCACTCATGTTTCACCATACTCGTGACATATAAGTGCGGACAGCTCTATGTTCACCATACTCGTGACATATAAGTGCTGACAGCTCTATGTTC
>CAMWNP010000081.1 GCA_947175645.1 uncultured Porphyromonadaceae bacterium | reverse complement strand
GCTCACCACACTGTGACATACATATGTAACAACGAATGCTCACCACACTGTGACACACATATGTAACAACGAATGCGAACCATACTTGTAACCTATGTGTCGACACACAAAAATAATATACTATGCTCACACGAAATCATCACCATCGGCGTAATCAGGTTCTTCAACCAGTTCAACTGATTCCCACCATTCTAACAATCTATTTTTATCATCCAATGCTGGTGATTGGATGACATTCACTGTCTTCACAAACTCCAACCAATTAGTCGAAAGATTGTATGATTGCCAATCAAACACAATCGGATATGTTGACAGTATCTTCACAATGATTTTAACCATTTCATCATTAACCATATTCTTCGCAACAAGTCTATCAACATTGTTGTCAAGTATCTCGCAACTATTATATATGTTCCAGTTCTTGTACACAATACACGAAAGCAAATACTTCTTAAAATATAGTCTGTAATTGGCTTCTTTGTCACTGGTCGCACTCTGCGAGAAGTTGAATATCATCTCATCAATCAACTCCAATGGTGTGAACCCTTCTGGCTTACTGACATTCTTCACAATCCTGTAGACCTTCTTTCGCTTATTATCTTTCAACTCATCGAAGCGATCATCAATGTTGAACATTCTCAGGACATCATCAAAACCCTTATCGATGTTGATGATAGATGCATGTGTTGTGTAATCATTACCAAGAAATGCTGAGATTCTAAAGACTGCCTCATATGAGTATGCATCTCCAAGCAACTCATTCCAACCATCGAATGGGTTATATATTACACTATGATCTAATGTTGAAACACATACGTTCGGACAATCTGCGAACAGTATATGGTAGTCAGTATCAGCGCTTAGCACTAGGGTGTCAACATCTGTATCACTTGCACATAGTGAAGACTTGAATCCGACATTATTGGTAGCAATGTTCTTAATCACAAGGTCAGCCTCATTCTCTGCCTCGACTATGTAAAGGAACTTGTTAATGAATCGTTCTCGCAAACATACCTTGACCACCGATGACAACGATAGTAGGTTATGTGTATTGTTGTAATGATATGATTGCTTAAATACTTCACCGAGAAGTAGTTTCATGTCTGGTTCAACATCTTGAAGTGTATTGATGTTGTTAATAGTCTGCATGATGAAACTTGTTTTGTCATTTGCTTTTCTTCGAGATGCTTGCTCATCAGATTTGACCTTAAATCCAACATACTCTTTCTTATCAACTTCATCTTTATCGAGAAGCTGGTTGATGTATTGGTTTGATATGAGTTTGTCATCATCGGTGTAGATATTTGCAAGGTCGACCGATACAATGCAGTCTGGTGTTTGTTTTGGATCGAACACCAGAAATATCTCCACTGCTGCGAACTTACGTTGCAGACGATTGATGTAATTAGTTATATCGTTAAGAGTTTGTTCGATAATGTACTTGGTCTGCAGTACAATGTTAAGGTCAACTCCATTCCAATCTGAGATATATTTTTGCTTTCGTAGTTGTGAGATGTATCTGGATAGCTTGTTGAATAGTAGATTAGTACCGTCAACAATGATACGCTTGAATTTGTTGTTTGCAGATGGTGTCCACGACTTGATGATAACGTTAAGGTTTTGCACTCCCATTTTGCGAATTTGAATAAAAATAACCTGGTGGACTTAGTGGTGACGTACTTATGCTCACCACATCGCGACATGTATGCTCACCACATCGCGACATGTATATGTTGACCCATGTTGCGACATGTATATGTTGACTAGTATGCTCACCACACATCGTGACATATGTATGTTGACCACACATGTCCGAGAAGCGTACAGAGCTTGCGCATGTCCGACTTGTTGCGACAGTTCCATGTTTATCGTACATGCGAACAACACATCGCGATATACATATGCTCACCACATCGCGACAGTTCCATGTTGACCCATGTTGCGACATGTATATGTTGACCACACATGTCCAGACTTGTTGCGACAGTTCCATGTTCATCGTACATGCGAAGTACATATGTCAACCACATCGCGACATCAAGTTCGAAGTACATATGTCGACACACAATGCTCACCACATCGCGACACACCATGTTGACCACTCATGTCCGCTTTGACTCGCTATTGCGAGGCTCGAGCTATGCTCGCGAATGTTATGACTCAAAAATGTTCATATGTCTGTTAGATGAGAATAATACGCCATACATTGGTTTGTACAACAATCAGAATGTGTTCTGTCACTATGTTAGTATGTTGCAAAGACTGCACTCATCTCCGAAGCTAAACACATTACTCAACAATGATGACTTACACAGTATGATTGCATCTCGAGTCACGCAGTTGAACTTCGCAGATATAGACAAGCAAACAGTCACAAAGTTCATTCGTGACACAGTTGAGCCAATCCGAGAATATGCATCATTATGTTTCAACAACTCACTCAAACGATGTAGTACTGCACAAGCACTTGTGAAACTTCCTGAGTCAACAGAACGTCTCGACACACTACCAGAATCAATTGTTCACGAGAATCTCAAGCATATGCTTGAACAATATTACTCGCAATATGTTTCAGATGCTGGTCATAAAGGATACTTCAATGATTATAATCTTGTGTATCTAGTCATGCCAATCATCTATATACTCTTTCCGAATCAGTTCAAAAATATTGTTTGCGAGATTGGTACGCGCAGTGTCAACTATAACTCGTTAATATCAACTGTTGCAACAATGCTCACAAGTGATGAAAGTGCATTTTATAAACATCCATACTGCGACATCGAGGTTGCATTGTATCAACACATGATGAACAACAATCCATGGTTGAAGAGTCCGGAGTTAGACATTCAATTTCAACCATTCATTGCTACTACTATCGGGGTATCATGCTCGAAAGAAGATTTGGGTGGACATAGCATTGCTGTCGTTAAGGGTAAAGATGGAAAGTTCTACATATTCGATGATGACAACTCATTCAATACCATCGAAAAGTACTATGATGCGAGAATGCACAACATTTACGAATTGAGTTTGAAAGATATAGATTTGAAAAATATTGTTATCATCAACGGTTTGCTCGGTGGTAGTCTCACATATGACGGAGAAGATGGGTTGGTATTGAATGATGTAACTGATGATAAGCCGAATGGTGCACCTGAGGGGTTTGCTGCTAGGGCTAGCCGATGGGTGTTGCGATTCGGGTATAAGTTGAAAGACTACTATGGTATTAATGTGAACTTCAAGGATGCAAATGATTTGAAGAAGAGTTTGACCGAGATTGACAACGCAACACATGCTTACAGAAGTGCTTACATACGTGGTGGAGATGACGAGCGGAGCTCGACTCTGCGTAGCAGTGAGAATAGTAATATGTATGACGAACATGGAAATGATGACGATGATAACTTCACAACGACGTTCAGAGTTATTGATGACAACATATATAAAGAAGGTGTTCGCATGGGTGTCATGCTAGGTGTTGGGTTAGCACTTGCTGGTGCAGTTGTTTTGATTGTCATTGTTGTTATTGTTCGCAGGCGAAGCCTGAGCGTGCCAGTTGGCACTCGAAGAGTTAGGAATAAGGATATAATGAAGAAGGTCGGTATGAAAGACACACATGATATTGCTGACATACATGTGAAGGTGTAAGGTAAGTATGGGTGTCACAGGCAAAGCCTGAGTGCGCCAGCTGGCGAGCCTCTATGCAGCCTTCGGCTGAGCCAAGCTTTAGCTTGTCGAGTCGTGCTTTGCACTCGACACTTATCGGACACTTATGTAGTCATTCGAATGCTTACACACATTGCTAACTATATTGCGACAGCTCCATGTGAACAACTTCTGCAGTCACTTATTCGGACATTTGAATGCTTACACACATTGCTCACTATGTTCCGACATACATTGCGAACAACTTCTGCGGTCATTCGAATGCTCACCACTTGCTGACCTACATCGCAATAGTTCAATGTTCACCAATCCTGTTAAGTCATCTTGTAACTAAGTATGTAAAAATATATGTTTGAGCATAGGTGTGTAAATATATTTTTGAATCAGTGTGTGGTGTCAAAGCTTGGGTCATTTGCAGCCAAATCTGCTCTATCAGTACTGTTCAACACTCCAGCCATGTACGATCGGATGACATGAATGTCGGCATTTGGTTTGATGTTAGTACCATTCACACCAATAGCGTTGACCGATTTAAGTATATCACAATCGTTACATAACATTTCGAACAATGATAATGCTGAGTATAGTCCGCAATTGAAGTCATCCTTCTGTATGAGTTTGCTATTGTACTCAAGCCCGAAACCTAAACTTCGAAGTGTTTGCATCAACTTCCCACCATCATGGAATGCAGTGAAGTCACTTTGTTGCGAGCATATCAACTTAGCCTTTCCTTTCGTGAATACGAGTGCAACCCAATGTTCGCCTTGACCCGATGAGTATGTTTGTGTGTTGAGGATGTAACCAACTACTGCTGACGGGTATCTGTCTAAGAACTTCTTGATGTCTTGCAATGTGATTGACATTTCTGGTATGTCAAATACGTCACACCCATGTGCACCTCCGAAGTAGAAAGGATAATGTTTGTAACATTCATCACATATATGTTTGTAATAGTTGTTGTTGTGTGTGGATGAACCAGTATAGTCTGCTGAATCTAGTGAACCACCTCGGGCACATAGTGCCCTCACGCTTTGCGTGAGTAGTGATTTAGGAGTGTCAATGTCCCCATCGTTACGAAACGCGTTAATAACTTCTTGCTTAGTACATTGCGAACCACCGTTGAGTGTTGTGTTGCTGACAGTACTGCTTGCATTGTGTGTTCGCGATAGATGACTTGCAATCTTGCCTACATCATTGCAAGCAGTACTGTTGACACTCTTGCCTACATTGTGTGTTCGCGATGGATGGCTTGCAATGATGTTAGCACTCTTGCTTACACTCTTGCCTACATCCTTGTTAGCAACCTTGCCTACATTGTGCATGAACTGTTTGTTGGTTCGCCACATTGTTTCAACATCATTGTCGTGATTCGTATAGCCACCAGAATGTGGGTATAAGTTCTTGTCAATGATGAACTCTCGCAATGTACCAACCAAGAACTTGCAAGCACCTTCCCAAAATATCTCGACACTCTCGTTGATTGGTTCAGGTTCAGATTTGCTCACTGTGTACACATCATTACAATCGTACTTACGCCACATGACCATGTTCAATGGATTGCCATAATTGTTGAGTCTGTAGTTGTCAAACCATTCTTGTTTCGTGTTCATTGGTAACACTCTTCCGAACGTGTACATAGCTCGCAGTGTAAGGTCAAGATTATCTTTCTTATATGCGATGAGCATATAAGCGAGCAAACACTCATTCGATTGTGCTTTGAAGTACTTCATTAGCTTATCGTAGTTCAGAGCTTTGTCGGTAAAAACCTTATGCAGATACTTGATGATTTGCGATTTGGTTGGCGTATTACCAACATCAGTTGTATCATTATAATGTTTGATTATCTCGAACAAGATGTTCTTGTAATAGTCATTGGTTTGCTTCCCGACGAGCAATGCTTTGGTATTGTAATCTTCGAATGAGTCTTTGATGCCACCCATTGGCATAAATTCCTTTGTAATATTAGGGTCAACCGTCATGTTTCATTTACAGAATATGTTCGCACGAGATGCTGAGATGCACTGTGTTGCATTGTGTGGTCAGCATGATGGTGTTGCATTGTGTGGTCAGCATGATGGTGTTGCATTGTGTGGTCAGCATGATGG
>CAMWNP010000080.1 GCA_947175645.1 uncultured Porphyromonadaceae bacterium | reverse complement strand
ATCTCATACATTGCTTACATACTCATGTGAAGTACATATGCTCACCACATCGCGACACATATATGCTTACCAGTCATGCGACATATGTATGTTGACCACACATGTGAACTACAATGTTGACCATACAGTGTGGACAGAGTACATCACTACGTATATGTGAGCAATGTAGTACCATGTTATTTTTGTTCTTCGCATAAACCAGATATGTCTACCAATAGCATCATTGCAGATATGTTAGCACATATTGTTACATACATCGATAAGACCAATGCGAAGATTGATGAGTTAGACAGATATGTTAAGAATCAAACAGTAGGCAATGCATCGCAATCCATAATCGAAGCACAGAATGCAAAAATAGAGTTGTTAAAACAACGTATTGACACACTCGAAGGACAGTATAAAGCAATACATTCTGATGTTTGTGACTTAATTGTTAAGAATGATGAACAACATAATAAATTTAGTTCGAATGTTGACAACACCAATACAATCCTTAAAGGTAACGGTTTAACGTTAAACGATAATGGTAAAATACCTGTACCTCACATGTTCAATCAACAAACAAATGATTATAAACATTCTATTACATTTATTGATACGAGAATGTGGGACATGTCAGGTAAAAGGTCATTAGCGAGAACATTCTATAACTTTACAAGATTGACCACCATTGACATATCAACATGGGACACATCGAAGACTACTGTATTCAGTTATATGTTCTGTGATTGCGAATCATTGCAAAGAATCATTGGCATCGAGGATATTGACACCAGTAGTGCAATCAGTATTGATAGTATGTTTGATGGATGTAAGTCATTAACATATCTAGATTTATCGAAATGGAATGTGTCAAATGTTATCAATATTGATAACATATTTCATAACTGCATATCCTTAGAACATCTTGATTTGTCAAATTGGACTACTTCGCAAGTTGTGAAGAATGGTGTGTTGCAATCGAATCTAAAGAAAGATTGTGACATTCCTGTATTATCCGGATGTAGTATCAAAATGTTTCACAATTGTCATAAGTTGAAAGATGTTGTACTATCGAAACACTTGAAAGAATGTGTTAGACTTGGATATATAGAGATTCCTGCTTACGTAACTGTGAAGTAAGTGGTGTAGTAGTATATTTTTGTTAACCACATCGTGACATACAAGTGCGGACAGTACATGTGTTGACCATTCATGCTCACAACTCATGCGGACAGTATATGTCGACATACAAGTGTGGACACACAATGTTCACAACACATGCTCACCCCATCGTGACATATGTATGCTTACCATCAAGTGCAGACAGTACATATGTTGACCATCTCGTGACACACCATGTTTACCTATGCTGCGACTGCTCCATGCGAAGTACTCATGTTGACCATCTCGTGACATACAAGTGCGAAGTACATATGCAAAAATATACATCACACAGTTATGGCTTGACAGCTATGGGTGTCAAACTGTAAACCATATTGTCACTATCAACGGAGTACACACTATGTTTCGCAGTAGATGCTACATCTACAAGGCTGTGTGTAATAGGTGCATATGATTCAACAAAGGTCTTTCCATTACTCGAGTAAGCAATAGAGTTTGCACCAACTGCAACAAGACCATCGTAACCACTTAGATACTTAACAGTTGTGAACGCCAAATTACTAACAGACTTGTTGTTATATATCATGTTAACAAGTTTGAACACAACCCTATTGGAATCAACAACTCCGTAATAGAGTTTACCACTATACACAACAGTTACGATATTGTTCAACACTGCAACAGATGTAACAGCATTCGCACCTAATGCTGGAACAACAATGTTATCAATACTTTTAGACCAGATTTTGACCAATCCATTATTACCAACGAATGCAGCAATAGAACCATCCGCATTTGAGCTTGCATCATTGATGACACTACTAGCAGTAATAGGAATGCCAGTCACACTCAAGCTATTGAGATTGTTACCCAAATTGTATATCTTAGTGGTGTCATACCCGTAGTAATTACCATTGTAGAATACTATTTGTTTGACAATTACACCGCCGCCGATGATGTTAATACTAAAGTCTTTTCCATCGGTTGATAGACATAATGCACCACTACCTATTCCAACAAATTGATTGTCGATGTACGAAATAGATGTTAATTGTATATCTACATCGGATCCACCAAATGTTGCAGCGATATATTCTATTTTTCCAGATTCAGTATTATCGTTACGATAATAGGGCTTTCCATTAATGGTTACAACGACATTATCACCATTCGATGCAATATGTGACGGAATAGTCATTTAGGTTACAATAAGGTACATGCATAAGATATATTTTTGTTGCGAACAATGTATGCTTACCACTCATGTGAACATTCCTATGCTTGCATGTGCTGTTCACATGTATTGTCCACCCCGATGTAGACATACACATGTGAAGTACATATGTTGACCCGAGTGTAGACATGTATTGTTCACCATATGTAGATATGTACTGTTCACCATGTGTCAACAACTCTATGTTCACCCGAGTGTCTACATGCGTTGTAAGCATACACATGTGAAGTACATATGTTCACCATGTGTCGACATGCGTTGTAAGCATACACATGTGAAGTACATATGTCCGCATGAGTGGTAAGCATACATTGTTCACCATGTGTCGACATGTACTGGTAAGCATACACTGTTCACCATATGTATACATGTATTGTCCACCCATATGCTCGACACATACATTGCAAACACACTTGCGAACAGTCTCACAAACTATGCAAGTTCGTCAAAAATATACATTACTTACGATGTTCCAACAGCAGCATCTTCTTTGACGAATGTTGAAATAACTGCTTGCTCATCGGCTAAGTGATTCAATGCTGCGATGATGCTGGTGTATGACCCAACGTTAAGAGGTTCGTTTCCTATAATTCCCGATATTGTATTGCTAGCATTACCTCCGACAGAAGGGGAATTTATACCAGTGACTACACCATTTGCATCTTTGGTTATAGTTGCACCGAGAGATGTGGCAAGTGTGGTGATCCATTCAGTTTGCTTAGTAAGTAGCTCATTATCGGTTACATAATTGCTATTGATTCTATTGACTGCATTGATTATGTCGAGCTTTTCCGTGTCAACATCAAAATTAGCAGGTGGTACTAATGCTTCTGACCCAATTGCATCGATGATACTACTATATTTGAAGTGTGAAGCATCTATTTCTCCTGTTTCAGTAATTGCATTTGCTGTAATTCCATTATTCAATGCTCCTATGGTTTTAACAATGTTTGTATCAAAACTGTTCAAATTCGAAAGTGCAGCTGACATTGTAAGTGAATCTTTACCACCGTATTTGATACTATTATTGAATGAACCAATCACATTCACAAATCCATCCGGAGTTTCATGATTATTACCATCAGATCCATAAAGATGATGCTGCAATCCATGTGTTGAATCACCAATTATGTCATTCAATCGAGAGATAACATTCATAATAGATGTAGGAGTACCTTTATTGTCACCAATTGATGTTGGAAGACCATCATAAGGTCCTACTATTTTACTAACATCATTCAACACTCCGATGACATTTGTTTTTGCATTGTATGTGTCGAGTTTTGTATCGCTACCAATCACTGTACCCAATCTCGTAATTGCAGCCGATAGTGAGCTAAAGTCCTGACCATCAATGTTCATTTCGAATGGCGCTCCTACTATAGAGACCAATCCATCTGTTGACGGTGTAGTAATAGAACCACTTACAACTGCACCTTTACCATAAACGGTAGCAATCAAACCTGTTGCATTATTGTTAGTAGGTGATGTTGCATAATTGCCGACCTTTGAAGTCAAACCATCAGATGATGGGATGATTCCGTTATCAGTATTTATTGCATTGATACCATACACTTCACTAATGATGCCTGATGCGTTATTGCTAGATGCTGAAGTACTAAACTTACCAACAGCGTTAATAGTTTCGGATGACGTAGCACTTTTCAAATCCGAGATTGCTGAAATTATGCCATCAGGGATTGTTGTACCAGCGTCTTCAGTACTATTCTTTCCGTAGATAAGTTCGAACAGTGTTGATGATGGAGGATTTTCAGGTGGTGTACCAACAGATTCTTGTAATATCCTAATTGCTTGCGTGATTGTCACATTTTCACCAATATCATCAGTGCCGATTATCTGGTTCACAGTAGATAAGTCATCACCACCGATTTCACCAAGTTGCTTGTTTATGTCAGCAAGACCTGCGAACAGAACCTTGTTTGTATCATTGCTTGACATCTGGTGAAGATCCAATTGATACTTCAATTGTCTGATTTGCTGTGTTAAGTATACTGGACTATATGACGCCATTTTATGTTTATTAATCCTGACATTCGAGGATGGTATGCATGTACATGTGTTGATAGTTCCATGTTCACCATGTGTGTCGACAGTCCATGTAAGCATATACATGTAAGCTATGTGTCGACATACAATGCTTACATCGAATCGTTACCTATGTGTCGACATGTACTGGCAAACATATACATGTAAGCTATGTGTCGACAGTCCATGTAAGCATATACATGTAAGCTATGTGTCGACAGTCCATGTAAGCATATACTGTTCACCGATACATCAACATACATTGGTCAGCACACTGTCGACATGATTGTAGCATAGAGTGTCGACAGTACGTGCTCACCATGTGTTGACAGTACATGCTCACCACATCATGCAGACTATGTGTCGACGTATAGTGCGAACATTGAACGATAGGTTATTTTTGTTCGCGCTTCATTATGACAGAACTAGTTGACAAATACATCATAACTATTTCTATCAACGACCAACTCAGACAAGAAATTAAACAACTCAACATACCAATTCGGGAAGTTGTTCAGATGTTACTCGAAACTGCTCAGAAGAATGATTGCAAAGCAATGATACATCTAGACTTATCCAATCTCGATACATCACACATCACCGATTTATCAAACACATTCAACACTTGCAAGAATGTGGTAATCATTGATGTAACAGGTTGGGATACATCGAATGTAACAAACATGAATCAACTATTCTATGAGTGCATACATCTTCGCAACATCATCGGACTAGATACATGGAACACATCGAAGGTCAAAAATATGTCTGACATGTTCAATGGTTGCGTGATATTGAAAAGTATTGATATTCACAACTGGATTACCCGAAATGTTACAGATATGTCTCGCATGTTCTTCGAATGTACATCACTTGACTCAATTGATGTAACATGTTGGGATACATCGAATGTAACTGACATGCATAACATGTTCATGCAATGCTTTGACTTGAAACATATCGAAGGTATTGAGTACTGGGATGTGAATAAGGTCGAAAATATGAGTTACATGTTTTGTGATTGTGAATCAATCACCGATTTAAATCTATCAACTTGGGACTTAGTTAAGGTCCACGAGATTAGTAACATGTTCTATAACTGTAAGAACTTGAACAGCTTGAAGGTACTCGACATTGATTTCGATATTGCAGACGCATTCACTTTCTACAAATGCGAGTTAGCATTGTATGTAACTGAATCTAATGAAACATACAATATCAACACAAATTGCTGAGTTGTATTGTTAGTGTTATTTTTGTTCAATTGATGCTTGACACAGCACTGCTAACAACGTATTGTGAGTTGATATGACTTACATGTGTTGTTCACCAAGTGTCGACATACATGTGTTGACATGTGTTGTTCACCAAGTGTCGACATGTACTGCGAAGTACATATGTTGAACAGGAGCCGTCGCAACATGCGTTGACATATATGTGTCGCAATATGGTTCACATACATTGTTCACCTTCGAATGTTTGACATGCATGTTACCCATGTGTCGACATAGTATGTTCGCAATATACGTCAACAACGTATGTTAACATCTATACTTACTCATGTGTCGACATAGTATGTTCGCAATATACGTCAACAACGTATGTTAACATCTA
>CAMWNP010000079.1 GCA_947175645.1 uncultured Porphyromonadaceae bacterium | reverse complement strand
CTCCTATCTTTCAAGAAGTTGGACTCAACTAATTATGGTTTAGCGGACAGTAATAATATTAATTTGATTTATTGCAAAGGTACGAATAATACGCGAGTTATCAAAGGAATACTTCAAGGTCATTGACTTTGAAGATGCAGCGGATTTATTTGCAAGCAAAGCGCTAACGCGATAATCCGACATTCGCCGGAGGAAAGCAACTTGACGTTGCGCCAACCTCCGTAAAATTGTATCGCAGGGAGTCACTTTTTCTGAGTTAAGAGAGATTGGAGACTTTTGCTCCAATCTTGACATCATGGCGTTACCCTGCCACAACCATCGGTGGCGTAATGTAACGGAGAATGGTCGTTTGCATTACGAAATGGGTAAGAACCACAAAGACCTCGCTACAACCGAGCGATATATGGGTAGTTTTGACACCTCAAAAACCGACAACACCTTGCGCTCACTCTTTACAAAGAAGAAAGTGAGTAACGACGGAATGACTGTTGAGGAACGCCAACAGCAAGCAATCGAGTTGCTCAAAGGGCTTTCACCGGAACAAATCATGCCAGTTATTTCCGCAATCAACAAATAATCAGTAAATTTGCATTATTATGGCAAAAGAATCACTCATTCAGCATAGCACAGCAGATTACAATATTGTTGTCCAAACAATAAAAGATGCTATCCTTCGTAGCCAGTATCAGGCTGCGAAGTTGGTCAATCGTGAAATGCTATCCCTATATTATGGGATTGGCCGATACATTTCAGCGAATTCTCGTGAAGGTTTCTGGGGAACTGGTGCCATAAGAACAATCTCAGAGAGACTTCGTAAGGAATTGCCGGGTCTTAAAGGGTTTTCGGAGACCAATCTCAAATATATGAGAATATTCTATGAGGAATGGTCTCCAATTATCGAGCCTAAATTATCTAAATCGTCAGCCGTGGCTGACGAAATTGACACCGACTCCCTTCCGCCGGTTAAATCGTCAGTTATGGCTGACGATTTAGAAAGATTTCTCAATCTAAGTTTCAGCCACCATATTATAATCTTGGCAGAAGAAAAGAATATTGAAAAACGCTGGAAATATATAACTCTTGCAATTAAGAATAAATGGGATAAACGTTTTCTCAAAACACAAATAAAAGATAATGCGGCAGGTAAATATGGGGCAATGCCTTCAAACTTTGGCGTAACAATCAAGGATAGTCGCGATGCTATCAAAGCTCTAAATATGTTCAAAGACGAATATTTACTTGACTTTATCAATACTGAGGAGATCGGTATTCGCGATATGGCAGACATCGATGAGCGAGTTGTGGAAAAAGAGATAATCCACAACATCAAGAAGTTCATAATGACTTTCGGACGAGATTTTGCTTTCGTTGGAAACCAATATCATCTGGAAGCATATTCAGAAGATTTCTTTCCCGATCTATTGTTCTTCAATCGAGAATTAAATTGTCTTGTTGTTGTGGAACTTAAAACAGGAAATTTCAAACCCGGTTATCTTGCTCAACTTATGACTTATCTTCGTATTCTGGATGACAAAGTGAGAAAGCCTCATGAAAATCCATCAATCGGCATCGTGCTGTGCAAGAACGCTAATAAAGACTTTGTGGAGTATGTTATTCAGGATTATGCCAAGCCAATGGGTGTAGCCACATATCGTCTTAGCGAGGATATGCCTGAGAAATTGCGAGAAGCCCTGCCTGATGTCGAAGAATTAAAGAAATTACTCTGCTTATTAGAGTCGGCATAACCGATATTTGATGTAATAGAAAATGGCACCAATGGCACAGATAAATTTGAATTTGGCACCGATAATGGCACCAATGATAGTACAAATGTCACCAATAAAGCAACGATTGTCACCAATGATAATGATATTCGCAAAGAAGCAATAATTGGTATGATGAGGAAAAATAAGCGGGTTAGCGTCACTCAAATCGCTAAGGAATTAAACGTCACACGAAGGACAATTTTCAGAATAATAGATACATTGAAATCTCAAGGCCGCATTAGAAGAGTGGGTGACTTAAAATCCGGCACATGGGAAGTCATTGAATAAATGGTGACATACCCCTATGAATGAGGCGGAATTTGATGAATTAAGACGGCTCCGCGTGGAGAATGCCAGATTACGGGCATTGCTATTACACCACGGCATAGATATTGATGAACTTACACCTTCGATGCCCCAAAAACCTATTCTTTCATTGGAGGATAAGGTAAAGTTGTTTCGCAGTTTATTTCGGGGTCGGGAAGATGTTTTTGCACGCAGATGGATTAGCCATGCAACCGGGAAGAGTGGTTATCAGCCGGTGTGCGTACGCGAATGGAATAGAGAGTATTGCGACAAAAAGAAACATAAATGCTCCGAATGTCCAAACAGGGAATTTCAGTCGTTAGGATATAATGATATTTACAGCCATCTTGAGGGTAAAGACTCCAATGGCCGTGATGTAGTAGGTGTATATGCAATTCTGGAAGATAACACTTGCTATTTTCTATGTTGCGATTTCGATGATAAGAGTTGTGAGCATGGCTATCAGGATGATGTCCGGGCTTATGTATCGGTTTGTCGCGATTGGAACATTCCGGCATATATTGAGCGGTCTCGGTCTGGTAATGGAGCACATGTATGGGTTTTGTTTTCAGAGCCAGTTCAAGCTCGACATGCAAGAAGACTTGGTAATGCTATTCTTACCGAGGCAATGGAACGCGAAGGAAGAATGTCATTCAAATCTTACGACAGGTTCTTCCCTAATCAAGACTTTATGCCTCAGGGTGGCTTCGGAAATCTCGTGGCATTGCCACTGCAAGGACAAGCACGTAGGAATGGCAACAGCGTGTATGTAGATGATAATTTTGAGCCCTATGATGATCAATGGGACTACCTTCAGCAAATAAAGAAGGTTTCTTCATTCGAGGTAGAAAACCTCTTATATAAATATGGTGCGAAAGAGCCACTTGGAGATTTGTCAACATCAAAAGAATCGGCACCATGGGAACGACCGCAGCCTAAACCTATGACATCATCTGACTTTCCGAAATCAATAACCTTGGTTCGGGCATCCGGCATTTATATTCCAACAGATAACCTTTCAGCCAAAGTTATAAATCATCTAAAACGCATTGCGGCATTTAAGAATCCGGAATTTTATGCCAAGATTAGTATGCGTTTACCGGTTTATAATTTGCCGCGTATTATTTCTTGCTCAGAAATTACAGATGACTACCTATTCATGCCACGAGGATGCGAGGATAGCGTCGTTGATTTTTTCCAAGAAAACAATGTCTTGGTGTCTTTCGACGATAAAACAACAATCGGCTGCAAAATAAATGCTACTTTTAATGGCACGTTGTATCCGGAACAACAAAAAGCAGTAGATGCGCTATCTAAGTATTGCTATGGTACACTCCATGCCATGACAGCTTTCGGCAAGACAGTTACCGGAGCTGCCTTAATCGCCGAAAAGAAAACCAGCACGCTTATTCTCGTTCACACTAAGGCCCTTTTGGACCAATGGCGTAAAGAATTGGAGAAATGGCTTGATGTAGATTTTCATCCTAAAGATGAATCCAAGAGGCGTGGACGAAAGAAAAAATTTCAGAAATTTGGGGCATTGTCATCCACTGAGAATTCCTTGAATGGCAAAATAGATATTGCATTATTGCAGTCGTGCATATCCGGCAATGAAGTAAGGCCGTTTGTCCGCGATTATGGTATGGTGATTGTTGACGAATGTCACCATGCGCCGGCTGTCAACTTCGAGCGAGTGCTCCGTGAGGTCAACGCCCATTGGGTCTATGGTCTAACAGCGACACCTATTCGTAAAGATGGACATCAACCTATCATCTTCATGCAGTGTGGCGAAATAAGATATTCGGTTGACTCTAAGGCACAACAGGAGGGTCACTCCTTCCGACGGTTACTAATACCCCGATTCTCATCATATCGCCCGGTTGACAATCTTGATGAGAATAGTTATGTGCAGGTCTGCGAAGCCCTCTCAGTAGATGAAGGTCGCAACAAGTTGATAATAGATGATGTAAAAGATGCATTATCAAAGGGGCGCTCTCCGATAATACTTACAGCAAGAACATCACACGTTGATTTGCTTGTGTCGAAGTGTAAGGAAATTTGTCCTAATGTCATCAGATTGGTTGGAAATGATTCCGCCAAGATGAAGCGCGAAACGATTGAGCGACTAAGTGAAATACCGGATTCAGAACCATTGGTTATCGTGGCGACAGGTAAATATGTCGGAGAAGGATTTAATCTTCCTCGCCTTGACACACTGATGCTCGCGTTGCCAGTATCATGGAAAGGGCTCATTGCCCAATACGCAGGACGCCTCCACCGTGACTATGATGGTAAAGAAGAAGTATGCATATACGATTACATCGATCTCCGGTTGCCTATTTGTGACTCCATGTATCGTAAACGCATCCAAGGATACAAAAATATCGGTTACTCAATATCAGTTGGAAATGAAGGCCTCTTTTCAGATCCAAAGGCCAATGCGATCTATGGCGTTGACAATTCTGAAAGAATATTTCATGATGACCTTGCCTCTGCCAAACGAAGTATTGTTATCTCAACCATACGTCTACGCTGGAATAGAACCCCTCGCGTAATCGAATTACTTGCAGCCTCAGTTCAGCGAGGAGTTAACATAACAATTATCATAGCAGAAGCCGGACATCGAGAGGAAGACTTACGACAAATGGGCGTTTCCATTCTCCATAGGCCGGAATGCAAAATGCAGGCAGCCATCATAGACCAACACATCGGCTGGTATGGCAGTATAAATCTTATCGGCAAATCTATTGAAGATGCTACATCCATCCGCCTTGATTCCTCCAACTTCACATCCTCGCTATTCGATGCAATGAAAGTATAAATATAATTACCGGAACAGAATACATCGGCAAGGAGTGATGCTCCCTGCCGATGCTGTTTTAATGGGCCCTTACTACTTGATGTGGTTTAGGGCTGGTTGAGTTGCTGCAGCCATTGTGCCTCAAATCTCTTGGCGAGGTCTTTTACCTCGTGCATAATCGAGGTCATTTCCAGTGTGGCTTTCTCCAGCTTGTAGAGCATTGTCATAGCCTTATTTTCTGAAAATCCCGACTTGAGTTCCTTCACTATTAGGTCATAATTGACCCCGACAGTGCGGAACTGGGCGAAAAATTCTGAGAGTTTGGCACAGAATACTGCAAGGGAGCGGTCGGTTTTCAGCACCCGGAACGGGCGCGAGAACACCAGTTGTTTGATAAAAGTGGCTTTCACTTCCTGATTGGCTTTCTCCATCATCCCGATGAAGCTGTCCCATTCGAGGTCATCAAAGCGCACTTTGACGCAGTGAATACATTTGTTGGCGACAGGCGGTCGCCCTCCTTTGTTGAAATTTTCTGCCATTGAATGTCTGATTCAACGGTTTCACTTCCACTCCAGCCTGAGGCAACGCAGTTTGTAGATGGTGAATGCGACTTTGGAGCGTTCACAACCTTGCAAGGTCGTTTTGTGGGAGTGGGTCCCTCAAAACCTTTTCGGACCCCGAAAAGACACCTTGCTATGTACACGTGTACATCTAATTCGATAAGAAAAATGAGGCTTGAGAATCAGAGTCCGGTTGACCCTCTTTGCCCCGGTTTTCTTGTGTGCGGCCTCTCTCTTGAGGCTGAATGAGCGTGGAAGCTTGATATAAAGATAGCAAAAATTTCTGAGACTGCCAAATCCGGGCTGCCTCCCGAAAAAATCTTCACTCCGGAAATGTTAAAGTTTTTGCCTTATATCGGTGCGTTTGCTTGCCAAACTGTGCCAAAGTACGCCAAGTATCTGAAACTCAAAAATTTGAAAGATTCTGAAATTTGGAAATGCCCTTCTTTTTTGTTATCTTTGCAGAGCATTTGACCCAGATATCTGTCTTCATGTCACGATATAATTATGAAGATACACACGGATGGACATCGTTAGACACGTATATGGGAAGATTGCTGAAGAGAGTTCTTTGAATGTATGTAGAGACAGGTCTATCCATAAAACTGCCTGTGTATGTCCTTCCATAGAGTTCAACCTTATTTTGGATTTATGTTTGTTGGGAACTTCTTAT
>CAMWNP010000078.1 GCA_947175645.1 uncultured Porphyromonadaceae bacterium | reverse complement strand
ATCTCATACATTGCTTACATACTCATGTGAAGTACATATGCTCACCACATCGCGAACAGTGTATGTTGACCACATCGTAGCATATAAGTGTGAAGTACATATGTTGACATACTCATGCTTACCGCTCATTCGGACAGTACATCGTGACATATAAGTGCAGACAGTATTGTTCAGCATCTCGTGACATGTGTATGTGTTGACCATCTTGTTACTACTCATGTGAAGTACATATGCTCACCACATCGCGACACATATATGCTTACCAGTCATGCGACATATGTATGTTGACCACACATGTGAACTACAATGTTGACCATACAGTGTGGACAGAGTACATCACTACGTATATGTGAGCAATGTAGTACCATGTTATTTTTGTTCTTCGCATAAACCAGATATGTCTACCAATAGCATCATTGCAGATATGTTAGCACATATTGTTACATACATCGATAAGACCAATGCGAAGATTGATGAGTTAGACAGATATGTTAAGAATCAAACAGTAGGCAATGCATCGCAATCCATAATCGAAGCACAGAATGCAAAAATAGAGTTGTTAAAACAACGTATTGACACACTCGAAGGACAGTATAAAGCAATACATTCTGATGTTTGTGACTTAATTGTTAAGAATGATGAACAACATAATAAATTTAGTTCGAATGTTGACAACACCAATACAATCCTTAAAGGTAACGGTTTAACGTTAAACGATAATGGTAAAATACCTGTACCTCACATGTTCAATCAACAAACAAATGATTATAAACATTCTATTACATTTATTGATACGAGAATGTGGGACATGTCAGGTAAAAGGTCATTAGCGAGAACATTCTATAACTTTACAAGATTGACCACCATTGACATATCAACATGGGACACATCGAAGACTACTGTATTCAGTTATATGTTCTGTGATTGCGAATCATTGCAAAGAATCATTGGCATCGAGGATATTGACACCAGTAGTGCAATCAGTATTGATAGTATGTTTGATGGATGTAAGTCATTAACATATCTAGATTTATCGAAATGGAATGTGTCAAATGTTATCAATATTGATAACATATTTCATAACTGCATATCCTTAGAACATCTTGATTTGTCAAATTGGACTACTTCGCAAGTTGTGAAGAATGGTGTGTTGCAATCGAATCTAAAGAAAGATTGTGACATTCCTGTATTATCCGGATGTAGTATCAAAATGTTTCACAATTGTCATAAGTTGAAAGATGTTGTACTATCGAAACACTTGAAAGAATGTGTTAGACTTGGATATATAGAGATTCCTGCTTACGTAACTGTGAAGTAAGTGGTGTAGTAGTATATTTTTGTTAACCACATCGTGACATACAAGTGCGGACAGTACATGTGTTGACCATTCATGCTCACAACTCATGCGGACAGTATATGTCGACATACAAGTGTGGACACACAATGTTCACAACACATGCTCACCCCATCGTGACATATGTATGCTTACCATCAAGTGCAGACAGTACATATGTTGACCATCTCGTGACACACCATGTTTACCTATGCTGCGACTGCTCCATGCGAAGTACTCATGTTGACCATCTCGTGACATACAAGTGCGAAGTACATATGCAAAAATATACATCACACAGTTATGGCTTGACAGCTATGGGTGTCAAACTGTAAACCATATTGTCACTATCAACGGAGTACACACTATGTTTCGCAGTAGATGCTACATCTACAAGGCTGTGTGTAATAGGTGCATATGATTCAACAAAGGTCTTTCCATTACTCGAGTAAGCAATAGAGTTTGCACCAACTGCAACAAGACCATCGTAACCACTTAGATACTTAACAGTTGTGAACGCCAAATTACTAACAGACTTGTTGTTATATATCATGTTAACAAGTTTGAACACAACCCTATTGGAATCAACAACTCCGTAATAGAGTTTACCACTATACACAACAGTTACGATATTGTTCAACACTGCAACAGATGTAACAGCATTCGCACCTAATGCTGGAACAACAATGTTATCAATACTTTTAGACCAGATTTTGACCAATCCATTATTACCAACGAATGCAGCAATAGAACCATCCGCATTTGAGCTTGCATCATTGATGACACTACTAGCAGTAATAGGAATGCCAGTCACACTCAAGCTATTGAGATTGTTACCCAAATTGTATATCTTAGTGGTGTCATACCCGTAGTAATTACCATTGTAGAATACTATTTGTTTGACAATTACACCGCCGCCGATGATGTTAATACTAAAGTCTTTTCCATCGGTTGATAGACATAATGCACCACTACCTATTCCAACAAATTGATTGTCGATGTACGAAATAGATGTTAATTGTATATCTACATCGGATCCACCAAATGTTGCAGCGATATATTCTATTTTTCCAGATTCAGTATTATCGTTACGATAATAGGGCTTTCCATTAATGGTTACAACGACATTATCACCATTCGATGCAATATGTGACGGAATAGTCATTTAGGTTACAATAAGGTACATGCATAAGATATATTTTTGTTGCGAACAATGTATGCTTACCACTCATGTGAACATTCCTATGCTTGCATGTGCTGTTCACATGTATTGTCCACCCCGATGTAGACATACACATGTGAAGTACATATGTTGACCCGAGTGTAGACATGTATTGTTCACCATATGTAGATATGTACTGTTCACCATGTGTCAACAACTCTATGTTCACCCGAGTGTCTACATGCGTTGTAAGCATACACATGTGAAGTACATATGTTCACCATGTGTCGACATGCGTTGTAAGCATACACATGTGAAGTACATATGTCCGCATGAGTGGTAAGCATACATTGTTCACCATGTGTCGACATGTACTGGTAAGCATACACTGTTCACCATATGTATACATGTATTGTCCACCCATATGCTCGACACATACATTGCAAACACACTTGCGAACAGTCTCACAAACTATGCAAGTTCGTCAAAAATATACATTACTTACGATGTTCCAACAGCAGCATCTTCTTTGACGAATGTTGAAATAACTGCTTGCTCATCGGCTAAGTGATTCAATGCTGCGATGATGCTGGTGTATGACCCAACGTTAAGAGGTTCGTTTCCTATAATTCCCGATATTGTATTGCTAGCATTACCTCCGACAGAAGGGGAATTTATACCAGTGACTACACCATTTGCATCTTTGGTTATAGTTGCACCGAGAGATGTGGCAAGTGTGGTGATCCATTCAGTTTGCTTAGTAAGTAGCTCATTATCGGTTACATAATTGCTATTGATTCTATTGACTGCATTGATTATGTCGAGCTTTTCCGTGTCAACATCAAAATTAGCAGGTGGTACTAATGCTTCTGACCCAATTGCATCGATGATACTACTATATTTGAAGTGTGAAGCATCTATTTCTCCTGTTTCAGTAATTGCATTTGCTGTAATTCCATTATTCAATGCTCCTATGGTTTTAACAATGTTTGTATCAAAACTGTTCAAATTCGAAAGTGCAGCTGACATTGTAAGTGAATCTTTACCACCGTATTTGATACTATTATTGAATGAACCAATCACATTCACAAATCCATCCGGAGTTTCATGATTATTACCATCAGATCCATAAAGATGATGCTGCAATCCATGTGTTGAATCACCAATTATGTCATTCAATCGAGAGATAACATTCATAATAGATGTAGGAGTACCTTTATTGTCACCAATTGATGTTGGAAGACCATCATAAGGTCCTACTATTTTACTAACATCATTCAACACTCCGATGACATTTGTTTTTGCATTGTATGTGTCGAGTTTTGTATCGCTACCAATCACTGTACCCAATCTCGTAATTGCAGCCGATAGTGAGCTAAAGTCCTGACCATCAATGTTCATTTCGAATGGCGCTCCTACTATAGAGACCAATCCATCTGTTGACGGTGTAGTAATAGAACCACTTACAACTGCACCTTTACCATAAACGGTAGCAATCAAACCTGTTGCATTATTGTTAGTAGGTGATGTTGCATAATTGCCGACCTTTGAAGTCAAACCATCAGATGATGGGATGATTCCGTTATCAGTATTTATTGCATTGATACCATACACTTCACTAATGATGCCTGATGCGTTATTGCTAGATGCTGAAGTACTAAACTTACCAACAGCGTTAATAGTTTCGGATGACGTAGCACTTTTCAAATCCGAGATTGCTGAAATTATGCCATCAGGGATTGTTGTACCAGCGTCTTCAGTACTATTCTTTCCGTAGATAAGTTCGAACAGTGTTGATGATGGAGGATTTTCAGGTGGTGTACCAACAGATTCTTGTAATATCCTAATTGCTTGCGTGATTGTCACATTTTCACCAATATCATCAGTGCCGATTATCTGGTTCACAGTAGATAAGTCATCACCACCGATTTCACCAAGTTGCTTGTTTATGTCAGCAAGACCTGCGAACAGAACCTTGTTTGTATCATTGCTTGACATCTGGTGAAGATCCAATTGATACTTCAATTGTCTGATTTGCTGTGTTAAGTATACTGGACTATATGACGCCATTTTATGTTTATTAATCCTGACATTCGAGGATGGTATGCATGTACATGTGTTGATAGTTCCATGTTCACCATGTGTGTCGACAGTCCATGTAAGCATATACATGTAAGCTATGTGTCGACATACAATGCTTACATCGAATCGTTACCTATGTGTCGACATGTACTGGCAAACATATACATGTAAGCTATGTGTCGACAGTCCATGTAAGCATATACATGTAAGCTATGTGTCGACAGTCCATGTAAGCATATACTGTTCACCGATACATCAACATACATTGGTCAGCACACTGTCGACATGATTGTAGCATAGAGTGTCGACAGTACGTGCTCACCATGTGTTGACAGTACATGCTCACCACATCATGCAGACTATGTGTCGACGTATAGTGCGAACATTGAACGATAGGTTATTTTTGTTCGCGCTTCATTATGACAGAACTAGTTGACAAATACATCATAACTATTTCTATCAACGACCAACTCAGACAAGAAATTAAACAACTCAACATACCAATTCGGGAAGTTGTTCAGATGTTACTCGAAACTGCTCAGAAGAATGATTGCAAAGCAATGATACATCTAGACTTATCCAATCTCGATACATCACACATCACCGATTTATCAAACACATTCAACACTTGCAAGAATGTGGTAATCATTGATGTAACAGGTTGGGATACATCGAATGTAACAAACATGAATCAACTATTCTATGAGTGCATACATCTTCGCAACATCATCGGACTAGATACATGGAACACATCGAAGGTCAAAAATATGTCTGACATGTTCAATGGTTGCGTGATATTGAAAAGTATTGATATTCACAACTGGATTACCCGAAATGTTACAGATATGTCTCGCATGTTCTTCGAATGTACATCACTTGACTCAATTGATGTAACATGTTGGGATACATCGAATGTAACTGACATGCATAACATGTTCATGCAATGCTTTGACTTGAAACATATCGAAGGTATTGAGTACTGGGATGTGAATAAGGTCGAAAATATGAGTTACATGTTTTGTGATTGTGAATCAATCACCGATTTAAATCTATCAACTTGGGACTTAGTTAAGGTCCACGAGATTAGTAACATGTTCTATAACTGTAAGAACTTGAACAGCTTGAAGGTACTCGACATTGATTTCGATATTGCAGACGCATTCACTTTCTACAAATGCGAGTTAGCATTGTATGTAACTGAATCTAATGAAACATACAATATCAACACAAATTGCTGAGTTGTATTGTTAGTGTTATTTTTGTTCAATTGATGCTTGACACAGCACTGCTAACAACGTATTGTGAGTTGATATGACTTACATGTGTTGTTCACCAAGTGTCGACATACATGTGTTGACATGTGTTGTTCACCAAGTGTCGACATGTACTGCGAAGTACATATGTTGAACAGGAGCCGTCGCAACATGCGTTGACATATATGTGTCGCAATATGGTTCACATACATTGTTCACCTTCGAATGTTTGACATGCATGTTACCCATGTGTCGACATAGTATGTTCGCAATATACGTCAACAACGTATGTTAACATCTA
>CAMWNP010000077.1 GCA_947175645.1 uncultured Porphyromonadaceae bacterium | reverse complement strand
GTAGACCATATGTCAACACATCATGCGAACAGTGTATGTAGACCATATGTCAACACATCATGCGAACAGTGTATGTAGACCATATGTCAACATATCATGCGAACAGTGTATGTTTGTACATGACTAGTGAGCATAAGAATGTAAAATTACATTTATCTCCATCGCAATCAACATGTCTTCTAAGTATCTTGTCTTCGGTGATATTGAAGGTGAAATATGTTTGTGGAACACAATCAACAGAACAATCACCAAAAATATGCAATTCAAACAACAGATGAAATACATATTCTTAGGTGATATATTCAGTGCGTTGCGCATACAAAGTTCAATCAATATACTTCGCAAGATTCTCAACAGATTTGATATTACCATACATGATTACATCTCTCTGTCAATCGAAGATGTAAAACAGATGTTCACAAATCTGTTCAAAATCAAGCGAATAGACCTATTTGACCCATTACATCCACAGTACTATAAGACAGATGTTGTAATCAACTCTGACTTACATAACGAGTTGAACAGTATGGATTGCAAAAACATAGCATTCATATATGGTAACAAGGAGGTTGAAATCATTGCATTCATGCAAGGTGTCAACATAGAACAGTCACAACTCGATGGTAACTTATTCATTCTAACAAGTGACTCTCATCGCAATGTTCAACGTACATTGCGAATCACTCTTGATGACTTAAATGTTCTATACACATACTTACTAATGTGTCGACATTATGTTGTTGATGGTAGTAATATATACATTCACTGCTTCGAGAATGCAAAATACTTTGACAAGAATATATTCAAAAATATCAATAGAATCATATCAGGTCATAGCAAATGTGTGGGATGTTACAAACATCTTTCGAATGAATACTTTGTTGACAAAAGAATATTCATAATCGACTTGACTAAGTATGACCACGAGCTTCGTCACAATGTTAATGCAATAATAGGAAATGATGACAATGTAATGTTGCCAAAGTTCAAGCGTGACTATTATGTTTCTAGCATATCGTTACAACGAATGTATTGAACTATATTTTTGCGTATGTTGCTTGACAGTCATGTGAATACATATGCGGACATAAGTGTTGGTACACGATGCAGACATATATCATGATGGCTACATGTCAGCATACAATGCAACACACACACATATGTCGACACATACATTGTAACCTATGTTGCGACAATTCCATGTCGACACATACATTGTAACCTATGTTGCGACAGCTCTATGTTGACTCATATTGCGACACACAAGTGTGATACATACGATGCGGACAGTACATGCTCACCACATCGTGACAGCTCCATGTTCACACACGCATACATGCTCGAATGTGAACTACATTGTAACCAATATATGTTACCAATCAGAACATCGTAAATTTTTACTATTCCAATTGGCTCATTTTACTGTTTCGCAAATGACGGACATCATATACGATTCTAGGTTCAACTTCAATCATGATAACCCTTTCGATAACGACGCTAATAAGCAGTACTTGACTAAGCTAAAGCGTTACCTAGCAAGCAATCAATCGAAGTTTACAGAGATTGATTGGTATGAAGATTCAAGATACTTGATTCTGCGACCCGATCTCGACACATTGTTCGGTGTATCTGTTAACGGATACTCAAATTCTAAGTTGACTGCAAAGGTCAAGTCATTTCTTCTAACTGTTCCATCAGTCTCACAAGAGCTTCGACAGTGGTGTAATGAATCAACTGTTACGAACAATGATGAACAACCTCAAGCACAAACATCAGTCATAACCAGGCCTGAAGAAGATGCTGCTCCAATGACTGGCGGAGATGCTGAGCAGCCTGGATTCAACTACACACCAAGCATGATTCCAACACTTCCAACTCCGAAGTTTGCACAGAATCTTAACTCAGGCATGCACTATGACATTTCAACTGATCGCAGTCTTAGTTACGAAGATGTATGTAAGTTATGCTTGAGTATTGCTCGTGCGAAGTTAGTTGAGAGTGGCATTCCGAAGGATGAAACAGTTGAAGCACTTGAACGCACTAAGCGCAAAGAACTGACGAACGAAATCATGCGATACAAAAATAACAAACTCATTGGTCCGCTCGTAGAAGGTGACCTTTCTGGTATGTCATTAGAACAACTTGAAACAACTCTCGAGCAATGCAAAGCACACCAGGAACACTTTAAAACTCAAGAGATGTTTAAGCGCGGATTCAGTGCTGGTGGTATTGTTTATGACATGGTCTTTCCGGAGGGCATACCACTCGGTAAAGGTAGAAGGTTACAGTTCAAAGGTATTGGCAAAGAGTTGCTATCCACATTGTTCAACACTACTACAACTACGGGTATTGCTTTCGAGAACATCATTAGGAAAAATAATATTCATGTTACTGATGAGTTACTAACACTGGTTGCATTTGGTGAGATATGTATGTCGAAGGTTGAGATTAAGAAAGTTGAGCCTAAAGATCCAACAGAAGTTCCACTCGAAACCAATCCTGTGCCTCGAGTCAAACATGAACAGTTCAATGGTGACGAGGAACTGATGGAACTGAGTAGTGACTAAGTTATATTTTTGCATAGAGTAGTGACTGGTCATGCTTACGTACAGTGCGAGCAGCACATATTGACTCATGTATTGACCACTCATGTGGACCTATATTGTGACATATATTCAGACAGTATATGTTGACCACATCGCAGGCGACTCGCAAAAGCTACACTCAGGCTTCGCGAGTCGTGACATACAAGTGCGAGATACATAAAAAATATATTACTGTCTGACGAATGCTTGTAACGTTGTATTGTCTGTGAATCCTGTTAACAATGATTGTAACTTGGATTTGCTATTTGGACCGTAATATACGGTGGTTAACTTAGGACAGTTAGCAAACATATCAGTAACATTCGTTGTTGCAGATATGGTGAACAGTCTAGATAAGTTGATGGTAGTTATGTATCTGCAATCTTTGAACATATTACTCATATCTGTAGCATCACCTGTTTGCCACCATTGTAAGTCAAGGGTAGTTGCGTATGCCTGTGTGTTACCTTCGAATAGGTTAGCAAATGATGTTGGACCTTTATCTGCAATGTATTTTTGCATATCGAAGTATGGAAGGAACCTTCCTAGAATGTTGAAGGGAGAATAGTTATTAAATTCAAAATCATCAGGTACGTCAATTCTAGAAGATGTAAACGTTCCTTGTAAACACTTTCTTCCGTTAACAGTTTGCTCAGTTAATCCTGTAAGTAAATCCTTTAATATTCCGATAGTAGTATCGTTACAGTTATCGATATATACTGTTGTTAACGACATGCAACCAGTAAACATGTATTCAATGTTCACAGAACTACTAAGTTCGAAGTTAGATAAATCTAATGTAGTTAATAAACTACAACCAGTGAACATAGCAGTCATGATATTGACTTTACTAGTATTGAAGCTGGATAAGTCTAATGTTTGTAATGAATTGCAACTTTCGAACATACTATTCATATTAGTAACTCTACTAGTATCGAAGCTGGAAAGGTCTAATGTTTGCAAGTTAGTACAGAAACCGAACATACCATACATATCAGTAACATTACTAGTATCGAAGTTAGATACATCCAATGTTGTCAATGACTCACAACTATTGAACATATAAAACATATCATTACAACTACTAGTATCGAAGTTAGAAAGGTCTAGTGTTGCTAATAAAACACAGCTATAAAACATATTACCCACATCTCTAACCTTACTAGTATCGAAGCTGGATATATCTAATGTTGTCAATGAAATACAATTAGCAAACATACTATTCATATTAGTGACATTCCGTAAGTTCCAATTGGATAAGTTGAGTGATTGCAAGTTAGCGCAACCGCTGAACATAGCAGCCATATTAGTAACAGTTCCTACTTGCCATAATGATAAGTCTAGATTGGTGATTTCTTCGTTATTTTTACATAACGCTTGAAAGTTCTTATTCTTCTTCTGCAACGAATACAACCTCATATCGAAGTGTTGATACTCAGCTGCAACCCATGCTTGTTGATTAGAAGTTCGGAAGTTGAAATCATCCGGAACAGGATGGTAAATACTTGTTTGGTTAACATAATCGTTGAACATCTCGTCAACAGTTCCAGCTGTAGCATTACTTGTAATGTAGAAGGACCTTTTACATAACTCTTTCAACAGTGCATCGTAACCACTCAACTTAGCCTTCAACTCTTCAATACCACCGCTAGGTTGTGGGTAACCATTCGAGCTAAACATGTTGTATAGAACAGTCTGGTCAACAGTTGATAGTAAGTCTTTCGGGTTACTACCTGCGTAGACACCATTAGTAACTACTGATGTTTCACCGAATAGTGACGAGTATGTAACTACTCCATTGTTAACACTCAACTGACTATTCACAGGTTTGCCAGCAACTGTTACGATATAGTTACCAACATGTTGGAATGTAATAGCTACATCACTAGTTGAACCAGCCTCGCAAACAAGCACATTAACATTCGGTTTACCTTCACTGACTAACTCCAATTGTAGAGTTGTCATGTCAACCACAAGGTCGTCACCAATATCTTTAAACAACTTCAGTGCAGTTGGATCGTAACCAGTTGGTAGACTAGACATGTCAATAATATTCATATAATTATTCCCATTCTTCGCATAGAAACTGTTACCACCAACGTTAACATACACGTACAACGAACTCGGTGTGACAGTACCATCAACAACACTCGTCGCAAATGACTTAACAACGACACCGTAGCCACTACAGTCACTTACACTTACATCACCAATTGTAACAATCACACCGTTGCTTATATTTTTGCAGCTGAATCCTGTGAAACTCGTCTTAGTTGGGGGGGGGGTAACCTGAGTCATTTCAAACGTGTAACACGCAAAATACGCACTTCGGTAAAAAATATGCATGTAGCAGCATCATGCTGACATATAGCAACACACATCAGTCACACTAGTGCATTTTCATAAACAATTCCTACATACAACTTTAACCATTTCGAAATCATGAAACTCGATCCGAAGGTTAAAAATATAGCAATCACAACAGTTGCTTGCATTGTATTTGTACTTCTTGCTGCTGTTGTATCATTAGCAATAGTGTTTCGCGGAAAGATTAAGGAACTAATCAATCGGAAGAAGGTCAAACCTGAATCACAGCCAAATCTCGAGAACATAGAGAGTATAACTGAAGATGCTGACAGTAGTGAACCATTTGACTTGCTTGCGCAAGGCTCAATCTCCGATTGTGACTTGCTTGGGCAAGACGTTGATTCAAGGTCAACTTACAATGAAACTATCAACGAGATACAGAAGAGTCTATTCGAAAGAGTAACTCCTAATGATGAACAAGAACCAGGAGTAATCTTCATTGTCGAAACTGAGATTCAACATCATGCTAGCCCATCACAGCGAACCATATCGAGTGAAGGAAAGATTGAAGAAGTTGAGAGCAAACCACTCAACCCACCAAGACCGATTGCCAAGAAGGTTGAGCCTAAGAAGGCATTCAAGCTAGATGCTGAAACTCCTATTAAGGTTGAGTTTATCAATCGAATTGATAATGACTTTATGAACAAGATGTTCAACATCGCAAAGTACAGTGACAACACTAAGAACTTTACCAGCGATTCTAAACCTCTCGATGAAGTACATGAAGAAGCGTTTCTTAGCGATGCATCGTTCGAATCTGCGAGAACACCTGAGATTGACAACATTCCTGACGAGTTCAAAGAGCATCCAATGACTACATCCTGCGATGAGAACTCTATATTCTAAGTTCGTATTTTTGCATATGTGTTGGTTGCATACATTGTCAACACTTGTGTGTCACGAGGTGGTAAGCAATAGATGTCACAACATAGGTCAGCATGGTGTGTCGCAATGTGTGGTGAGCATAGTACTGTTCGCATGGAGCTGTCACGATGTGGGTGAGCATATGTATGTTTCGACATGTACTGGTCAGCAATGTATGTCACAACAAGTGTCGCGATGTATGTTCGCAATAGGTGTCACATGTGTGGTGAGCATTGTATGTTTCGACATGTGTGGTAAGTATATACATGTCGCGATGTATGTTCGCAATAGGTGTCACATGTGTGGTGAGCATTGTATGTTT
>CAMWNP010000076.1 GCA_947175645.1 uncultured Porphyromonadaceae bacterium | reverse complement strand
ACTCGCAACATAGGTCTACACTTGTACTTCGCATGGAGCACTCGCAACATAGGTCTACACTTGTACTTCGCATGGAGCACTCGCAACATAGGTCAACATGGTCCTGTCCACACGTATGTAAGCATGTCCTGTCAACATGAGTGGTCTGCAATACACCTACATATGCATCTTCACATATCACTCTTCGCATATGTGTAGAATGCAGGATTGACCTGATTCAGTACCTCGATGAGTGTTGAGCCAATATTTTTGACATTCTGAGGCTTAGCAATGAGTGCTTCGATATTGTCGATTACGAGACTATATGAAGCTGCAATGCTTGGAAACTCTGCAGCAATCTCGTCAATGAGTTTGATTGTAGGCAACCAGCATGTCTTGCCAGTCTCTAGTTCGTAGTAGTATTGAGTATATCCACATACCTCGAATAGTGAGAGTATGAGGTGAGCAGTATAGTTGTTCATACTGTCGAAATTGAACTCAATCATACCATGGTCATCAACGTTCTCTCGGAGTTTAGCGATGTATCTGTTTGAGATAGGCTTAGCATCAAACTTCAACAGAGTCTCTGCAGGTGGAGGTTGGTCATACACCTCAACATGAAACCTGATTTCGAGTTCTTCAACTACTTCCTCGTTCTCAGTGAAGATGAGTATGAATCGCTGCAGTATGATGCGACTATTCAACAGCTTGCCATTGAATCGCTCACATACGTATTCGACAAAGTCATTGGTCACCTCGTCGATGGTGTCAAGAATCATAACATCAGAATCTTCATCGATTTGGATGTCACATTGAAGCATTGAGATAGTGGCTGGAATTGTCTCTTTTGCGTATGGGTTGCAAATCACAATCATAATGATACGCTTAGAATAAAAATTACCTATCAGTGTCCACATGCTTGGGTGACCACATGCTTGCCATATGCGGAAAGCTCCATGCTTGCCATATGTGAAGTACATATGTTGACCACATGTCGACAGCTCTATGCTCATCATCGATGTAGAATCTATGTTGTGACAGCTCCTTGTGAACAGTGTATGCTCACCACTCATGCGGACAGTGTATGTTCACCACATCGCGACATACATTGTTCACCAGATAGCAAAAATATACTGTCATCCATATCAATCAAATATCATCGTGATTGTCAAGGTGAACATATCGGTCAGCAATCTCGTTCGTTCGACCTTGGTTGAAGAAGTTGGTACCAATATATCCACATGTCCTTCGAGCAACATTCATGCGAGACTGGTCCATGTTGCCACAGTGTGGACAGCACCATTTCAGCTTACCATCTTCGTCAACAATATCAATTTCACCATCATAGCCACACACTTGACAGTAGTCACTCTTTGTATTGAGTTCGGCATACATGATATTGTCATATATGAACTGAACAACACTCATGACTGCATCAATGTTCTTAGTCAGGTCTGCACATTCGATATAGCTAATAGCTCCACCAGGAGATAGAGCCTGAAACTCACTCTCAATTGCTAGCTTCTCGAATGGGTTTATCTTCTCGAAGACAGGTATGTGATAACTATTTGTGATATAGTTCCTATCCTTACCATCGAGCTTAACAAATACATCTTTACCGAATCGCTGTTTGAGATTCTTGGCAAACTTGTATGTGGTTGACTCGATTGGCGTACCATAGACTGAGTAATCAATGTTCTCAGCTTGCTTCCATTCATTGGTAGCATCATTCAGTAACTTAAGAACATACATTCCATATCCTCGACCTGTTGGTGTTGTCAATGATTCGTCAGTCATACACTTCACACATTCGTACAGACCAGCATAACCCAACGATATTGTTGAGTATCCATCGTAGAGAAGTGGTGCAATAGATTCATCTTTGTCCAATCTTGCGAGAGCTCCATTCTGCCACATAATCGGAGCAATGTTTGAGACACCTTTTGCTAACCTGTCATGTCTAGCACGTAATGCTTTGTGACATAGCTCAAGACGTTCGTTGAGCACTTCGGTGAATGGTATGTTGTTTGTCTTAGATGTTAATGCAACATCTGCAAGATTGATTGTAACAACACCCTGATTGAATCTTCCGTAGTACTTATGTGGTTTGTAGTTCATTGCTTTCGAGATGTTCGACGGTGTACGGTCAACAGTGAGGAATGACCTACAATTATGTGAATATATCATGTTAACTTCGAAATGGTCAGATTCAGTTTCAACATCATAGCTGTAACTAGTTCTGGTGAACGGAACTATTGACATAATATGTTCCTCATGATAGTCAAAACCATCAGCACTATCTCGAACTATAACAATATCATTAACAGTTAAGTCTTTCGCATATACGCGTCCGCGTTGTGTTGCAAATGGATGGTCATCAGTACATGTCAAGAAATAACCGTTACTGATTGTGACGTAGACCCAATTGCTACTAGTATTGCGAATGAACTTGCGAACCTTCACGAATGACTTAAGTTTGGTGTCATATATAGTGATGTCATGTTGTGTACATGCACTGTCCGCACATTGCTTACATTTGTGTATGCATGTCCTGTTGACAGATGGTGTATATGTATGTAAGCATGGAACTGTCAGAACATGTGGTGTACATGTATGTAAGCATGTACTGTCAGAACATTGTGAGCATGAAGCTGTCCGCATATGTGGTGAACATGTATGCTCACCAGTCTGTCCACACTTGTGTATGCATGTATGTTTACCTGTATGTTCACCAGTCTGTCCACATGTATGCTCACCAGATTGCTCACCAGCACACTCACAATCTATGTATGTATTCGATTGTACGCCAGGAACTTGTTCCATTGGTGCAATCAACTTGCTGACTCTATCCCATGCTTGCTCGAATGATTCAACATATATTTTTCCATCAATCTTGTAAACAATTACTGATTTGCCACTTACGCAACCCATACATGGATACACATCACCTTGTTTGAGTTGTTTCATAACCTTCTCGGATATGAAGTCTGGTACCATTCTCTTCGCAGTGCACTTGCATGCTAGTCTAGTCAAATAGTAATACTTACTCTTTGGATGCACATTGTCTTCTTCGAGGAAGTACAACAACTTTGGAAATGCTGGTGTTACATATACACCTTGGTCATTTTTGAAGCCCAATATGCGTTGATGTAAGAAGCGTTCAATGATGTAAGCCAAATCATCTTTCATATCCTCGTCAACCTCATTCAGGTACATACACACAGATAAGAATGGTGCTTGCCCATTGGTGGTAGTCATTGAATTAACTTGATAGTTGAATGTCTGCACTGCATCGTTAATCTCTTTCTTTACAGATTCCTCAACCAACTTCTCACGTTCAACATCATTCGTAACAAATTCTGTGTAGAAGTTCCTGAAGTACTTCCTAGACTCTTCAACGAATGGTGCTAGATGTGCAAGTGATATTGTGCAACCACCATACTGCGAAGATGAGACTGCAGTGATGATTTGTGTTGTAATGGTTGACGCCGTGATGAGACGATGAGGCTTGTCAATATGTACACCATTGATTGATGTACCATTCTGTAACATATCTTCGAGGTTGATGAGACAACAGTTAGACAAGACATTCTGTGCGAAGTAGTCTGCATCATGGAAGTGAATGATTCCTTCATCGTGTGCTTTGACTATCTTCGGGTCGAGCAAGAGTCGGCGAGTCAAATCTGTTGACGTGATACCTGCGATGTAGTCACGTTGAACATGTACGACAGCAGCATTCTTGTTTGAGTTCTCTGTCTTCCAATACTCATTATCACCTTTCAACATTTGGAGTAGAGTCTTATCTGTTACATTCTCTTGTCGAAGAATAGAACGCTTGTATCTGTAGCAGATATATGCTCGCGCCACATCTTTGCGATGTGATGCCATTAGTAAATCTTCAACCATGTCTTGAATCTGTTCGACTGATAGAGATGAAGGGTTCTGCGAGATGATTGTTGCAATAGAGTTTGCCAATGTGGTAGCGGATTGTGTAATAGTATTGTCAACATCTTTGAAAGCTGATTCGATGGCTGTAATAATCTTGTTGATATTGAATGTTTGAGTTTCTCCGTTACGCTTGGTAATAGTTTGCATTTACATTTGAATATAATTTTCAACTGGTAGCCATATCACAATGGCGGGAGTGCGATGTGGACAACATATTGTTCGCATGAGTGGTCAACACATGGTCAACAACACATTGTTCACATACGATAGTGAGCAATGTATGTGTCAACATATGTACTTACATGAGTGTGGTCAACAACACATTGTTCCATGTCGATGGTCAGCAATGTGTGTCAACATATGTACTTACATGAGTGTGGTTAGCATATAGTTCCACATAGTGTGCGAACAGCATGCAAAAATACATGTTTACACATGTAACTTCACACATCCATGTTCAAGAGTGTCTTCAATATCAATGACTCTCTGATTCGAAGAGCCACACCATTGTAAGTTTGGGTCTTTCTTATCATCTTCGAATCGACCATCGATGAGAACATCAACATTATCAACTATGTTCGCATATCTCTTCTTAACATCCTCGTAGAGTTGTCCTGTATACAACCATATCTTCTTACTCTTTCCGAACATGTTGCGAACCCTTCGAATCAACGATTCAAGTTGATTAATATTTATCTTAATCAATGGTTCTCCGCCTAGTATGGTCAAGCGTTGTATATAGTCATGACTCATTAGTTCTATAATCTTATCTTCATGTTTTTGTTCATACAATGTTCCACCATCGTAGTCCCATGTCTCGGAGTTGAAACAGTTGAAACAATGGAATGGACAACCTTGTGTGAACAAAGCAACTCCACAACCTTCGCCGTTCGATATGTCAAGTGAACGAATAGATGCGAACCTCATTTGTATCAACGATATTTTTCAACTATTGCGGACACGTATGTGTATGTGAACAGTACATGTTGACACACAAGTGCTCACATGGAATGGTCACCATCGGGTGAACAGTGTATGTAATTAGTCATGTTGACCATCGGGTGAACAGTGTATGTAATTAGTCATGTTGACCATCGGGTGAACAGTGTATGTAATTAGTCATGTTGACACACAATGATTACATATAATGGTGAACATAGAACTGTCCGCACATGGTGAACAACATATGCAAAAATATCCATATCAACGCTTATATCTGGCTGAATATTTGGTAAGCAACTATGTTAGTAATAATGTCGACATTCATTGTTTTCAAATCTTTGACAAATTGATTACCATGCTGAGCATACCAACCATTCAAATTGATAACTCGAAGATTGTGACATCCGTAGAACATTTCATAAGAACTATCAAGGTGTAATGGATTCCAATTTGACAAATCAATATTTCGCAATGCTGTGCAATCTTCAAACATACCATGCATATCCGTAACACTCAAAACATTCCATTTTGATATTCCATCAACATGTTGAAGCTTATTGCAATAACAGAATAGTCCACTCATATCGTGAACCAATGACATGTCACTATTCTCGAAACAGTTACATATGACTAGATTCGAACAGTAACAGAACATGTGAGAAACATTGAACAAATTTTGAGTATTCCAGTTACATTTTTGCACATGTGTCAACGATGAACAGTTATAAAACATTAGATACATTGTGCGAACATTTGAGACATCCAACTTCTCAAGTCCATACACATGTTTCAATGAGATGCAGCCACAGAACATGTAAGCAAATGTTTGAACATTCGATGTGTCGAACGATGTTAAATCAACTTCTTCCAAACATCTACAGTTCGCAAACATTGATGACATTCTGGTAACATGTGATGTGTTCCATGTGTTCAAACCAATGATATGTTTGACATTTGTGTAGTTCATAAATATCGTACTCAAATCTGTGATGCTTGAGATGTCCCAGTTTGTTACATCGAGCTCAGTAACAATTTTACGAGACTCATCGGTGCATTTTCCAAATGGGTATGTAGTATTGTTGACAGACATATGTAAGTGAAGCGTGAACAAAAATAATCTATCATTCGAATGCGAACAAGGTGGGTTGCTACACATAGGTGAATAGTATATGCTGACTGCTCCATGTGAAGTACATATGCTTACCAGTATATGTCAACCCGATGGTGAACAGTGTATGTTGACCTACATCGCGACAGCTCCATGCGAAGTACATATGTTGACCCATGTTGCGACTACTCTATGCTCACCAATACATGTTGACAT
>CAMWNP010000075.1 GCA_947175645.1 uncultured Porphyromonadaceae bacterium | reverse complement strand
CTGGAATTGGTTCTGGAATTGGTTCTGGAATTGGTTCTGGAATTGGTTCTGGAATTGGTTCTGGAATAACCTCCGATGCAGCAGTAATATCTGTCGCAGTTACAGGTGATTCAGGGTGTGGCATACCTTGAATGTTTGCATCATCTTCTTTTGGTGTTGGTTGTTCATCAGGTATGTCGAAAGGTATGGTTGTAGTATCGTCAAATGAGACGTTGTAATCAAAATCATCAACATTAGAATCTGACGGAGTAGTTGGTGCAGTATCAGGCTTACCATCCACCTTCGCAGGAGTTGCTACACTGGTAGTCTTCGCAGGAGTTGCAGTATTGACTGGCTTAGCATGTGAAATTGGCACAAAGGTTGTAACCTTCGCAGGAGTTGTTACACTTGTAGTCTTCGCAGGAGTAGTTGGCATGACTTTCTTCGTCTTGAATGTACGCTTAGGGAATGCAACCACTCTATTGCTCGATGATAGATGTTTATAATCTAAGCTTGCAGTTGATGCTGCACTGTACTTTACCTTAGATTCATTTCGAATATCTTTACCAAGAGTGACAGTATTACTACCTGCACGTTTCGCAGTAGCAGTCAAAGTTGACATGAAACTGGTAGACATTGAGCTGCTAACATCAAAGTTCGAATCATCATAGATTGCATCAAGGTCCTTCGGAAGTTGTGACTGAATAGTGTTGACATCCTTCGTGAAATCAATGTTCGCTAGTTTCATAAGCATGTCTGCGGATATGTCTGGTATAAGATATGAGTCTGCAATGAGAGCATCAACATTCCTTATGCTTTCAGTTTCGGTGTTGTTGAACAGTATGAACTTCTGCATCTTATTAATGTATGCACCGATCAGCAATCTAGCACCGTAGTATGTGTCGACAGATATGTAAGCGTCGATGTTTGTGGTGACTATTTTGCCAGTTTTGAACCCATATGCTAACACTCTGTCACTACCAAATCGAACATTACTGAACCCGACAATTCCACATCGCTCGACAGTGTGAGCAGTTCTGTTATACTTATATATCTTACCATTAGCTCTAGCCATGAAGTACACAACTTCTTCATAATTACATCCATATTGTGATGTTATGATATCAACACGACTGATAACATATTTGTTCACATCTCCGACCATATATGTATCCGGTGACGCCTTTCTGGTGTTATAGTATAGTATCGGAATATGGTCATCAGCATCTTTGAACAATACTAGTGCGAACTCATTCGATGTACCAATTCTGAACTTCTGTATTGACGGATATGTGACAGTATCAACTGAGAACACACTGAGTTTTGTAATATCATCTATTAACTTTTCGGTGCTCAGCATATGCTCAGCCTTATCATCGTTCATCAATATGTAGCCATTGAATGTACACAGGTTCGAACATACATATTGATTCTTACCTTTTAGTTGAACATACTGGATTGATTCAGGTACGGATTTAAATGAATGAATGCATGTCTGGTCTACATCTATCTTGGAATCATATCGATTGTTAATCAATATTTTTGACCTAAGGCCTGACTCATCTTGCGGTAAATTGAATAGGTCATTTTCGGTGAACATTATAGGTTCAAATACATCGGTGTTGAAGAAGTATGTGTTCATATTGGCTGGAATAGTACAGTCAATACTGTCTTTGAATATGAGGTTTGAGTACTTTATGTTCTCATCGAGTTGTAGGAATAGTATGTTGGATTTAGCTATCCTATCCAAGTCATCATGTAAAAACTGCACATCTTCATCATCAACTTCGAGTCCACCAAAGTTACCCAACTTTTTGATTATTTGCTCAATGTTACCAATCAATTTCAACAGTTCTGTGACCTGATTCCCATATCGAATTGTTGAGTAAATAATGTATATCCACATATGTTTCACCATATTGGCGTAGTACTCAGTTTTCATAAATTTGACAAATTTGGGCTTTCCTATAACAATGTGTTTCGATGGTATCCTGACTGTTTTAAACACGTCTGATAGCGAAGTATTATACATTGGGTATGCTGCACTTAAGTCACCAGTCATCATTACATCTTCGAAGAACGAAATAGTATCACTATCCATTGCAAACATACATACTCGCATACCAATTTCGTCGATAATGTCATTATCAGATACTTTCTGCAATTCTGACTTAAGATTGGTAAACATACCAATATCAGGTAGATTGTTACCTATGCATGTTGAGAGGAATGAGAGAATTACGAAACAATTAGCTATTGATGCGCCAATGTATGGGGCTGACCTGTACAATGTTTTTGTAAAATCGATTTTCGTTGGTATGTTCATCAGTTCATTCTTCACCCTTCCTAGTCCGTAATCATTGCTAAGTAATAGTTCTTTGAGTTTATCTGTTCCACTGATATGTTTGCCTGCACCTGCGAACCTCTTTCGTGATGAATGAGTGTAATATATCAATGTTAGTATGAACATTATTGCAATCACGGCTAGCACAATCATAAGTGCAACTATTACAATCGAAGATTGGTTCATTTTATTATCTACAAGTTTGCGAAGGCTGCTGGCTCACAATTACAAAAATATATGTACTTCGCATGTACATGTCACAATGTGTGTCACAAGATGGTGAGCAATGTGTGTCAACATAGTGTGTCGGAACATATACATGTCACAATGTGTGTCACGAGATGGTGAGCATATGTACTTCACATGGAGCTGTTCGCATGCATGTCGACAGTAGTGTTCACCATCCATATGAGCAGTGTTGTCGACAGTAGTGCTCATTATCGCAGGCGACTCGCATAAGCGAAGGATTCGGAGAATCCCTGAGTCGTCTTGCGAAGGATTGTGAAACAATCCCGCGACTTTGTCGTACGACAAGCGAAGCTTGGCTGGACTACGTCCCGAAGGCTCGAGCTACGACAAGCCAAAGGCTTGACTCACATCGAAGATGTGCGATTGCGAAGCCTGAGTGTGCTAAGACTCCAACGGGTGAACGTAGTTCACACCCAAATCTTCGATTTGCGGAGTCCTGGGATGCAAGCATCCATACGCACTCGTACACGCATACACACATGCCAGCACGGGATACAAAAGGTTAATTTTATACCCATCGCTAAAATGTACTCTACACAGCACAATTCTACATTGATGGAATCATCGAAGTTCATCAGAGACTTGACGAACCTTATTGCTGAAATCTCTAAGGTCAAACAAGACCTGCTCGCCGATTCTAAGAACAGAGATTTGTGGCGTGATGATTATGATAAACTCAAATCAGAACTGTCTGACATCCTCGAGCTTGCACATCATAACTCAAGCATTGCTGTTGACCAGTATAGGTCACTAGCAATATCAAACTTCGATTCGTTCACCAATTACATGTACAATATCGACATCAATGCTGTTCGATTGCGTAAGGGTTCGAATGAACGTACAAAACTATTGCGAGCCAGACGTAAAAACAAACGTTGCCCGGAGTGTCACGCAGTACTGTCATCATCGAGTGGTTCAGTTGTATGTTCATCATGTGGTTACACATCTACATCAACAAAGGATGGTTCACCTGACTATCGTTCAAATACTGATTCAACAAAACACACACTGAAACACCTCGATGCACTGAGTGGTACAAAGAAAGCGCCTGCGAACATACTCAAAATTATCAAACATGTTTCACTATGGCTCACAGACATGTCTTATATCTCTGCGTGGTTAAACAGTGAAGGTAAGCTTCAGTCGTTCGTCAAGAAGTTCAACAGCAAGAAGAGTTCAACATACTCAGTTGCAACATTCCAGACACTCAAGTTTGAACCAATACCCGACAATATGTGGGAGTATGAGTTGTACAAACTTATTAGTGATGAACTCTATGCTCTACTCGAGAAGGCAAAGAGATTGTCAAAGATGAAGAGTTCAAACATGGAATCTCTCAACATTGAATCGTTGAAACATGTGCTAACAGCATATGCGGACGACAATAGAATCAATGACCATCTTGTCAAGATTCCAAACATCAATGACACATACAACTACAACGGAGTTGATTACGAGATTGGTTTGTACATCAATTCACTCAGCTTGATCGCCGAGACTGTTGAAGATAGTATGAAAGCATTCGTTGATGAGCTGTTTGGTCATAGCGTAACAATGCCTGGACTCATGTTCAACTTTCGAGATGTTTACACTCAAAGTGACAATGTTCCGAAACGTTACAACTTCACACAGGAATATATCTACATCACGCATGAGACATTCAATGTTAGTTACATAGATATATCACTTCCTGACAAAGCTGCAATTGTTGACCTGATACTGAAGTTCAACGAGTTCTACAAGAAGAGCTCATTCCAGAAAAGTGGCAATGAATGTAACGCACCATTGTTCTGCTGTGCATTGATTAGCATACTTACGCACTTCAGGTACTTCGCAAAGTACATGAACATGCTTAAGTTCATTCCATCGAAGGATAAGAATACGTCGGCACATATCAAAGGTGAATGGTTCAAGTTCATGTGCGAGAATCCTGAGATATGTAAGAAGTATAGCAAAGAAACATTGGATGACGATGGTGTTTATACTTCGATGATTAACACACTTGCGAGTGGTGGTGATGATTCAACTTGTGGTGATAAGAAGAAGCGTAGTAAGAAGGCGAAGAATGATGATGATGTTGATGCAAAGCCGAAGAAGCAAACAAAGGCTAAACAAGTTGTTAAGAAGAGAGGTAAGAAAGCTGGTAAGAAAGAGATTGTTGAAGATGAACCTGCGAGCATTGAGACTGATGAAAATGATGCTGTGCATATGAATGATGACTATATATGCGAGCCCGATGTTGTCGAGTGTATAACACACTATGTCTGCAATACTTGCAACGATGACAAGCTAAAGCTTGACTCAGACATAGTCTGCGATGATGTGAACGACATAGAACATTACAGTGATGCTCGCAGTGATATAGCACAAAGTGATAGTGACCATGATAGTGAAAGATACATTGCTGACTCCGATGAAGACCATTATGGTAATGAAGGATGTTCGAGCGACATAGCACAAAGTGATGATGCTCGCAGTGATGTTGATGACTATCTATTCTAAGATGGTCTACATCTATATTTTTGACATCGTGATGTTACCTATGTGTCGAGTGCATGCACATTCAATCTTCGATTGAACAGCTCCATGCTAACCATGTGTTGACATACCATGTTCACCAACATGTTCCGACATGTACTACATACAACACACTAACAACATACGTTACAATGTATTTTTGACCAAATGCGACCAAGAGAAACTTCGCGATATGTTCCACTACTCGAGAAAGCAATCGAAGAGGCAGACACCAATCTAGCACTATGTCTTAGTTACGGATTCTTATACTCATATCACACACTTAAGAGCTCGCTGACAAAAATATGTATGAATATTGTACCAAACTTCAATCTCGCAAGATACATCAATGACATACAGCTTAAGTTCAAAGGCATCTCCGAACTTGATGCTACAATGAAACAGTTACAAGGAATTATAATCATTCTATGCTGTGCACTCAAGTCTCGAGAACATATGTTTAAGTTAAGGCTCGCATGTAGTGAACCATTACTTGCGAACAATGATTTTGACGTTCATGATGATGAACATACTACGTTTCGAAAGTTGTACTACCACATATGTGACAATATCAATAACAAACAAGTATTGACAGACTTCATCACCGAATTGGCTAAGTCTCAAAGACTACCTACCACTGTAGTCAAGAAACTGATGAAGATCGATTCATTCGCATGTTCGGCGATGTTGTGTAGTAACAAGTTTCATCTAGACATATGGAAAGACTCATATGTTAAGATAGACAATGTTCCGAAAGAGTTGAGAAAGTTCATACCAAGCATCGATTATAAAAACAATTGTGTTGATGGTTATGATGCTGACAGTACTATCGTCATAACTGGTAAACCCAACAATACAATCCCGAAGATTGTACATCATATTGTCAACAACAACTCATTACCTCGAAATGGTAAAGAATACATGCAGAAGGTGAAGGGTAAGACTTATGATTACAAGATGTTTTGGAACTTCATTGACGAGCATGATGTAAGAAACACATTGAAACTATTCAGGTCGTTAACAGGTGTTGACTACTCGAAAGAAGATGTGTATGTGTTGAGTCCAAATGTTAGATTCAATGACTACCAACTATTTCCACGAATGAGTGAACCGAGTAAGTGCGAACAAGATGCATTGAAATTGATTGTCGAAACTAATGCTGACATGTATGTTAGACATACAGACTTTATCAATAATGATGACCATCTCATGCGGATGATATATGGTGAAGGTGGAATGTGTGGTATGAATGCTATCCTCGAATGTGAAGATGATACATGTAAAGATGTTGGTAAGCATATATGTGAGCATACATGTGAGTATATATGTGAGCAACATGTCGAGCAATGTGTGTCGACATATGGTAAGCATATATGTGAAGATGATGGTGAACAATGTG
>CAMWNP010000074.1 GCA_947175645.1 uncultured Porphyromonadaceae bacterium | reverse complement strand
GACGCAGTACGAAAGTACACCACTGCCGGAACTGCGTAGCTCGTGTGCTATTCACACGATAACCGACCGATATAATGGCATCAAGGTTATAAAAATCTAACTGGCGTTTGATTTCTCGATCTCCTTCAATTTGAACTATTTCCATTTTGGAAACAGTTGCCTCCGGTTGAAGCTCTCCTTCAGAAAATATGTTGCTGAGGTGCTTGCTTATAGCCGGTACACCCACATCAAAAAGCTGCGTCATAGCCTTCTGCGTGCACCAGATACTTTCATCTCGGTACACAACCTGCACACCGTCCTCCTTCCCCTCAATCTGAAAGATCAGGAATTCCGCCGTGCTATTTCGTATCTCAAACTTCTTCGCCATAGTAAAGAGTTGTCATAAATCTTGTTTATAATATTTCCTCTTCTTTAGTTGCTATTAGATTAAATGAACTTGTATCGGGAATCATCTTATAGACCTTTATTTCAGGATTGACTTTCTTGGCAAGCTTGATTATTTTTTCCTTATCGGTCGTATCAATATTCACACCTAAATATATTGAATCAAAACATTCCGGTCCAATTTTTACAAATGATCTGACTTCTTTCCAATTCAACTCACTTTTATCTTGTTGAAAAGGTAATAAAGCCATAAACATTGGTGAAGGTTTGAAGATGAACAATCTCACTTCCTGTTCATGTTCCCATGCTTTTGCTTTTGTAAATACTTGATATGTGAAAAAATCTTCGCGGCCACGGTAATAATCTGGTTTGCTTATTATGTCAGTATATTTAACATCTCGCCCTTCTGTACTTACCATCATCCCATATCCGACATGAATATATTTTTTTACATGCTCCATATTAAGTCCTATACAGACACCCGCATGTTTATTATAGTAGCTCCACATCAATAGCGAATCATGTGCCTTAGATAAACAACAAATCCATAAATCGTCCCTATTATTTATGTATCTGTTAGATTCTAAGTCTTCAATAATTTTTGCGTCCCAAAGTTTGCACCTATCATCTGGAACTTTCGAAAAATCGATTAAACATGGGTGACAATCAAATGGATCATTGAATGTAGTCGCATTTGCATACATCAAGGTGTTATGATATAGCATCATTTTGGCACCGTTAATGTCTAAATATTTATATAAAAGATTACTCATTGTGAAATACTATAGAATAGTTGTAACGCAAATGCTACTTACAGTTATTTACCTGATTGTATTCAAAAGTGTCTTAAAATTGTTATAGATAATCGTAGTATCAATATGCAGATTATGTAAGGCTGAGATGATGTTACTTTTCCTATTATACGGAGCATCACTTTCTGTAAGAAGCCTATTCAATGGTATTTTACTAATTATTCTTCTACCATTTTCCGAAAGAGTCATAGCCTCATTGACTGAAAAATAACCTCCTAATTCTATTATCTGTGGTATAAGACCAAGAGGACCTGTATACCAATGAAAAATTGGTGTAGAGATGTTATATTTCTCCAATTTCTCTATAACCTCTCTCTCTGCCATACGTGAATGGATACTTATGATTTTTTTTTGACCAGATAAACAAGCGCAGATATAATCGAATGATTCTAACTGAATAGATTTACTGTTGATGAAATATTTATTAAAATCAAGTCCAACTTCGCCAATATAAGATGTATCACTAATGAGTTCTCTAAATAATGAAAGTTGGGAATAGATTTCTTCTATAGCATGAGGGTGGAAGCCTAGAGCTAATCGAATGAACCGACAAGACTTTACATACGGGAAACCAATCTGAAAATGACGTGGAGTGTTAGTCATGCCTATAATATAGTTACCTCTCAATTCATTCTCGTATAGAAAGGCTTGTGGATTCTGCAATCTGTCGAAATGACAATGACAATCTATAAGCATTAGTTTGTGTTTATTAAGATGTCTTTCATCCCTTTATCAATTAAAAAGGACTTTAGTTCTTCTCTGGTTCGAACGACCAATTCGACATACTTCTCTAAGTTCGGAAAATTGCTGAACCCTATGATTTTAAGTTCTTCGGCAATGTCTGTTTTATTTAAGTCTCTCCTTAGAAAATTCAGCATTGCGAAGAAATCATTAGAAAGTTTGCCGTTTTTATTATGATATAATGTCAGAGGCTCAATACCATAGGTCGTGAGGTCTTCATATTTTAATAAAGATGCACGCCTATACATGCATGGCATACATCGTCCACAATGAGAAGCAAAATGATTGTCTAACATGAATTGATGTTGACTTCTTTTACCACAGGAATTAGACTGAGGAACAATTTTCATAAGAGTCGAAAGATCTTTGCATTCTTGAACCATCTCACCTTTTGTCTGAAATTCATATGGATTATGCGCTCTCGTTTTCACTCCTAACTTTAACAGTAAATCATTGAATTGATTTACCATAATGGGATGCGTGGTACGAGTGCTACATGCGCTTCTTCTGGAATCTGACAAAGGATAATTTAATGAAACCGAACCATTTTCGGGAATAATTATATCAGTACCTAAAGCCTCGGCAACTATGGCTGCAATAGCAAAAAACATCAAGGATCTAGAGCGACTTGACAACTCCGAATTTTTATATTTTTGTGGCTGAATTCTAACCGCTTTTTTGAATCGGATGAACTTCTCTGGATAATGCTCATTTAACATCTTAAAGACCTTGTCTTGGTCTCCTTTGGGACCTCCCATAGTACTATCATAATGAGAAGCAAGAAAGATTTTACCAGACTCAATTTGGGCAAGGTCAATAGCTCCAATTAGCGAGTCCATTCCTCCAGAAAAAAGAGATACAGCAGTAACCTCTTTGCATTTTTCGGAAATAGGTGCTGACGGTAAGTCGTAGTTGTTGGACTCACTGAATTTTACGGACCATAAATCACCTGTCATAAATGACAGCAATTCGTTCAAAGACTTAGTCAGGGGATTCCATAACGTATGATTTGACGTTGGCAAATTAATTATCATTTCCCTTGTCAAGCCATTAATGGAAAATCGTTTCCTAGAAACAATTCTATCTACGGAGTATATGATACCAGACATTATCAGCAGGTCGAATAAAGCTTTAGGAACTAAATCTTTAAACTGACGTATCTCAGAAATGTCGATTTCTGCATATGTTCGTATATTAATAGCTCCATTGATGAAAAGGGGAATCCTCATCAAGTATATCTCATGGTTCTTTTTTCCTGAACTCTCGATTTTAATATCACCAACAAATATTTTAATCATCTGGCATCAAAATTTTTAGGATAGTGGAAAACTCTTTTTCTATAAACATTCTCCCTTCAGTCCCTTTCCAATCTACTTCAGATACATTTTTGCCGTTGATGCCGGCTTTTATATCCTCTATGATTGTTCTACGGATTTCATTTTTGATCTGTTTGGTCATTTTAATCCCATATTCTTTCTCTAGTTTCTCGGTAAAATTTTGCGATAGATGGCTATAAATGTAGTTACCAAAAAATTCATCGATGTAGATTCTTATTCGATCTAGTCCTGGATAGCCCTTGAGAAGTTTTTCTAGAGAGATTTCTAATTTGAGAGCTTCATTCTCAATTTTTCTGAACAAAAGTCGCAACGCATCATTAGCCGCTGTATCATCTAATGTTGTTCCAGGCTCACAGATATAATCGAATAGAATATCCAATATTTCTGATGTGTTGTAAGAACGGAGATCATGCCCTTTCGATTCCAACCATGCTGAAAGTCCCTTCTCTGAAATACTGCGAAAAACATCATAGAGTCCGATTCCATAAGAGATTCCTCGTTTTCCAAAGGAATTAGATTTTCCACCTATGACATTATCTTTCCCTCCAGAAGCTTTTACAAGTCTGGAAATAGTCTTAGAAATATTCCGATGTATCCTTTTGTCAAGAATACCAATACGTTTTATTTGGGTATTGGAAAGAGTTTCTAAGGAAGTTAGAGACTCTAATTCAACAACATCTTTTGCCGTTTGAGTAACAGCCTGAGAACTCTGTCCCCAATTGGGATCTCCCGTTACAGATGGGTTATGTCTTTGTGATGTGCCCATATTACTTACCTAATTTAAGAGCCTTACGCAATTGCTCATTAGATTTAATAATCTCAAGCAATTCGGCATTGTCTTTGTGATTATTCAAAAGTTGCCCAAATTGGTTTTTAAGAGAGAAAAGCATCAATGACTGAAAATCTATTCTTGTGCACATTTTAATGTAAGAAGAATAGAATTTATCATCTTTATCAGATAGAATTAAATAAGTTAAATGTGTTTCATGAGAATCAGGATGGACTAAGATATGTCTCTCTAGCTCAGCAATGAAATCCTGAAGTCCATTCTCACCCAGTTTGGGTTGAATGCTATTCCACTCGGCCTCTACTTCCGTTTGTGTTATATCTTCTTGTGTCATGAGGATCACAGCATCTTTAATCCATTTAGGGATTAAGGTCTGACTATTCATCCCATTCACAAGTTTATCTCTTGATACCCAGAATAGTTCTCGCAAATTGACGGTGCTAAATAAAGGCTCATGTTTAATTACATCCAGAACGATTACTTCATCCCATTTAGAATCAGGAATTGTGCCTGTACGATTTTGGGCATAAGCTTCAAGCTGTAGAAGTTCTTCAGAAGAGTTTCTGGTCTTCATTGCGTAAGAATGCAAAAGGTTGAAGAGATCCTCATTATTGAGTTCTATGAGCATTAGTTTTAAGAGTGCATATTTTGACGCTGCATCTGTAATATCTAATTGATTTAGCAATCTCACTCGCAATTCATATGCGTTCAAAAAGCGTTTTATAAGTCTGGGATTACGTCGTAAGGTTGATGAAATTATCGGTGCAAATTGGGAAATAAATGCTGTTGTATGAATTACTTCATCATATTCCTGTTTATTTTCATCTAATGATGGAATCGCCGCAGTATCAAATGCTTCATTTTTATTTGTCAATGAGAATTGAAGATAGGCATCATAAACTTTATCAAAAGCTTTTTTGGGCAATAATGATTGGCAGAACAACAAAGTGATATATGTTACAACTTCAGAGTCTCCTAATTTGGGAAGAAGATACGGTATTTGAATAAACTTCTCCATATAGTATCTTCCTATTTTTTCAACACTGCTCTTCTCTTTGTCTGGTTGCTCATAGATTGTAGGTAATTCAGAACGGATAGCAGAAGAAACAATGGTTTCGTCTGCCGCAATCACAAAAGCTACCTTAGGCACATCTAAGAAAAGTTTAATTGCTTCTAAATTTTCAATAATATGGCGTGGAAGGCATCGATCCAAATCATCAATTAGCACCACAATCCTATCCATGCCAGTAGCATTCACCAATTCCTCAAAATCATTGCGAAATTGATGAACTGCTTCATAAGCTTCTTCTTGATTAAGATTTTGGAGAGTATCTTCTAGATATTTGAGAGCCTTACTCTTATTCTCTTTGATTAATTCTATCGCAGTAGGAATTATTGAGGCTCCATGGGTCGCTATTGCCATCCCAATGTGAGGACCGATATTCTTTACGCCCCAAATTAAGGCGCGCATTGAAAATAATGTACTCTTTAGCTTATTGCAGAATCCTGTAACTTTTTCCTTAACTTCCTTCGAGTATCTTTTTTCGTCCTTTAAGGCGGTTATAATTCCATTGATAAGAGAGACTTTTGCATCGTCGAAGCTTTCAAATGCCCATCCGTCAAAAGATATCACAATGGAACGATCCTTTAAATCCTTGTCATCTTCAATCTGTTTCTTAAGAAGATTAAGCACACTAGATTTCCCACATCCCCAATCGCCATACAAGCCTATAGTAACCGGAAGGTTATTAGGCTCACGGAGAACATCCTTAAGCATAGATGCATGTATGGCGTAGCCTAAGAAGTCTTTATCGGTATCTTTATCTGACCACATAATTTTCAATCTAAGTAGTTCTCAATAAAATCTGATTCAATCGTATGGATATACTTCCCATATAGTTCTTCAGGCTCTTCGGCTGTTAAAATATCGGTGTCAACGTTCCTATAGCCATTAGATTTAACCATTATATTCTGGAGTTGGTTATAGCTCCATATCTGGTTTGCCATCCTTGGAACTATGCCTTCTGCAAATCGGTGTTCGAGCGGATGGTATGAGCCGATCTTAATGCGGAGTGTGGGATAGTTCGGGATAGATAGACCGTCTTTTGTCTCTTTCGTACGTGTGCCGAATGATATTCGTTCGATATCATAATAACCATCGATGGAGTTGTCGATAATGGGCAATAAATATTTTGCCTCTGATATGTCTCCACTAGGCATATTGAGCATAACATAAGTCGCACCTTCTGCCTCGTGGTTATAAAACAACTGATAAAGTTTTGTAATATTCTTTCGTCCGTCTTCGCCCATTTCTTCCTTGCGAACAAGACACGTCAAGAATTTACCCATGCCACTAGAGCTTTCGACTGAACCTTTAGCTGCTCGCTCTGTCTCGATACGGGCTGATGGATCTTCACCTAACTTAACTGGCACGACATAGAAGTTCTCGCCAAGAGAGGCCAACAAACGATCGTTATCCTCCTTGAAATCCTTGTCAAGTGCAAGCGAGAAAAGATTCTGATTCTCGTATGGTCGGAACGTCTTGCCGAGGGTTTCTTGAAAATGAGATTTGAAATAGTCCGAGGCATTGACATCAGG
>CAMWNP010000073.1 GCA_947175645.1 uncultured Porphyromonadaceae bacterium | reverse complement strand
TCAGCGAGAAATACAAGCCGGAACTTCAAAAAGATGATTTATCCTTCCTTGACCGCTCCTTTGACCGCCACTTCAACGAGCGTCCCTATCTCGCCCACAGGTGCTACCTCTTCCTGACAAAGACCACAAAGGAACGTATGCGCCAGCAGTCAAACTTCTCCACCCTCTGCCGAGGAAAGATACTGCCGAAAGAACTCAATCACGAGATGGTGGTAAAGTTTATGGAAAGCGTGGAGCAATTCGAAAGGATCATCAACGACACCGGCTATATCAGGCTGCGACGTCTGAATGACGATGAGATTGTCGGAACAGACACGACTTCAGGGCTTATCGAGAAGTATATGTCGCTGTCAATGGAAGATGTAACGTGTCTGGAGGACATAGACCTGTCGGCACAGCAGATGAGAATCGGAGACAAGATGTTATGTCTGCATACATTGTCCGATACCGATGATCTCCCGGCAAAGGTCAGTACCGACAACCGCTATGAGCGGTTATCCACTGACCGCAGCGACTGCCGACTGAGTTTTGCAAGTCCCGTCGGGTTGCTGTTGCCCTGCAACCATATCTACAACCAGTATATACTGATTGACGACCACGACGAGAACCTTGCGAAATTCGAGAAGACCGCGAGAAACATGAACTCCCTTTCACGGTATAGCCGAAGCAACGCTATCAACAAAGAGTGGATAGACCGCTATCTGAACGAGGCACATTCCTACGGACTGACCTCTGTAAGGGCCCACTTCAATGTCATGGCGTGGAGCGACGATACCGAGGAACTGCGGAGGATCAAGAACGATGTCGGAGGGCAGCTTGCCACTATGGGATGTATGCCGAGGCACAACACCATCGACTGCCCGACGCTGTTCTGGTCGGCGATGCCCGGCAACGAGGCGGATTTTCCGGCAGAGGAAAGTTTCTATACCTTCATCGAGCCTGCCGCCTGTTTCTTCACAGCCGAGACCAACTACCGTTCCTCACTTTCCCCATTCGGGATAAAGATGGTGGACAGACTGACCGGAAAGCCCATCCACTTGGATATTTCAGACGAACCGATGAAAAAAGGTATCACAACCAACCGTAACAAGTTTATCCTCGGTCCGTCAGGTAGCGGCAAGTCGTTCTTCACGAACCACCTTGTCAGGCAGTATTACGAGCAAGGCACGCATATCCTGCTCATTGATACCGGCAACTCCTACGAAGGTCTTTGCAATCTTATCCACAACCGCACTCACGGTGAAGACGGTATCTATTACACCTATACCGAGGACAGTCCTATATCGTTCAATCCTTTCTACACTGACGACGGTATCTTCGATGTGGAGAAGAAGGACTCAATCAAGACGCTGCTTCTGACCCTCTGGAAATCAGAGGACGACAAGGTTACGAAGACTGAATCGGGAGAGCTTGGCTCGGCACTGTCAATGTTTCTTGAAAAGATGGCTAAAGACCGGAACATCGTTCCATGCTTCAACTCCTTCTACGAGTTTATGCGAGATGACTACCGTCAGGAAATGGCGAACCGTCCGATACCCATCTACAAACAGGACTTTGACATCGACAACTTCCTGACAACGCTCCGCCAGTATTATCACGGAGGGCGTTTCGACTTCCTTCTGAACTCAAAAGCGAACATTGATTTGCTGTCTAAACGCTTTGTAGTCTTCGAGATAGATTCTATCAAGGACAACAAGGAACTATTCCCGGTTGTAACGATCATCATCATGGAAGCCTTCATCAACAAGATGCGAAGATTGAAGGGCATACGCAAGATGCTTATCTGCGAGGAGGCTTGGAAAGCCCTGTCTTCGGCAAATATGGCGGAATACATGAAGTATCTCTACAAGACGGTACGAAAGTATTTCGGGGAGGCAGTGGTGGTAACGCAGGAGGTTGACGACATCATATCGTCGCCGATCGTGAAGGAGACCATCATCAACAACTCCGACTGCAAGATACTCCTTGACCAGCGCAAGTACATGAACCGCTTCGACCAGATACAGGAGCTGCTCGGTCTGACCGACAAGGAGAAGGCTCAGATACTCAGCATCAACATGGCGAACAACCCGAACCGCCTATATAAAGAGGTGTGGATCGGACTCGGAGGAACACAGTCGGCTGTATATGCTACTGAGGTGTCAACGGAGGAATACCTATGCTACACCACCGAAGAGACCGAAAAGGTGCAGGTACTCAACAAAGCCGCACAATGCGGCGGAAGTGTCGAGAGTGCGATAAGGCTGCTTGCCAACGAAAGAAGGGAGGTGGCGGAATGAAAATCAAGATACCCAAATTCTTCCACCCGATGCTCGGAGTGCTGACAGCCCTGATACTTTTCTTCATCGGTATGCTCGTCCTCTCCACCGTCTTTGTCGCCGCAGTCGAGGCGTTTGACTACGCAAAGGATTTCACCTTTGACATTCTTGACAATATCACAATCCCAGAATGGCTATATCTATGATGAAAGCTCTATATGTCCTGTGGGCGATACTTTTCGGCATCTGCATCGGATTTGTCGCCCTCTTTTCCCTCCCTTTCGTGCTGCTCTACGCGACAGTACAGATAATCTCCGGCTGTGCCGGGAAAAGTCGATAACCCCCTAATCACTTTTTAATGAAGCAAATCAAGTTTTTAATCCCCCTTATAGCCCTGTGCCTGTTCCTCGGAACCGGCAGGGCATCCGCCCAGTGGACGGTGATTGACCCGTCGAACATCGCCCAGAGCATCGTCAACAACTCCAAATCGCTCGTGCAGGAGTCGCAGACGGCGACGCACATGGTGAAAAATTTTCAGGAAACCGTGAAAATCTACCAGCAGGCGAAAAAATATTATGACGCTCTCCAGTCTGTAAACAACCTCGTCCGCGACGCGCGAAAGGTGCAGCAGACAATCCTGATGCTCGGCAACATCTCCGGATATTATGTCAATAATTTTCAGAAGATGCTCACTGACCCGAACTTCACCGCCTCTGAACTCTCGGCGATCGCCTCCGGCTACACACGGATACTGGAGGAAGCAAACGGAGTGTTGGGTGACCTCAAACAGGTTGTCAATATCACTACTCTGTCAATGACCGACAAAGACCGTATGGACGTGGTAGATGACTGCTACAAGGAGATGAAGCGTCTGAAGAACCTGACCGCCTACTACACCAACAAGAACATAAGTGTCTCATACCTCCGCGCCCAGAAGAAAGCCGACACACAGAGGGTTGTCAGCCTTTACGGGGACGGCAGTGAAAAATACTGGTAATGCCTATGCTTTGTGCGATAGATTTCAACAACCTCCACACAATACTCCGGTCGCTATACGACGAGATGATGCCTCTCTGCGGAGATATGGCAGGTGTGGCTCAGGGTATTGCCGGATTAGGCGCGCTGTTCTATGTCGCCTACCGTATATGGAGGTCGCTCGCCGCCGCTGAGCCGATAGATGTGTTCCCCTTGCTCCGTCCTTTCGTGATAGGTTTCTGCATCATGTTCTTCCCCTCGGTCGTGCTCGGCACAATCAACTCCGTTATGTCGCCGATTGTGCAGGGAACCGCCTCGATGCTCGACGGTCAGACGCTCGACATGCAGAAGTACCGTGAGGAGAAAGACAGGCTGGAGTATGAGAAGATGATGAGTGACCCCTCGACCGCCTACCTTGTGGATGACGCTGAGTTTGACCGGCAGATAGACGAGTTAGGCGTTACGGAGGTCGGCACCGCCGCCGGAATGTATATCGAGCGTGGCATGTATAAGGTCAAGAAAGCCATTCAGGATTTCTTCCGCGAACTTCTGGAGATGCTCTTTCAGGCTGCGTCGCTCACGATAGACACGATACGCACCTTCTTCCTGATAGTTCTTGCGATACTCGGTCCGGTCGCTTTCGCGCTCTCGGTGTGGGACGGTTTCCAGTCAACCCTGACCCAGTGGATATGCCGATACATTCAGACCTACCTTTGGTTGCCTGTCGCGGATCTGTTCTCGACGATACTCGCCAAGATACAGGTGCTGATGTTGCAGAACGACATCTCGGAACTGATGAACAACCCCAATGCGAACCTTGACAGCTCGAACACCTGCTATATCATATTCATGATTATCGGAATAGTCGGATACTTCACAATCCCCACTGTGGCAGGGTGGATAATTCAGGCAGGAGGCGCAGGCAACTACAACCGTGCAATCAACAACACCGCCATGCAGGTAGGCTCAGGAGCTGCAAGCGTGGGAGGTGCGGTAGCCGGAAACGCCGCAGGTCGCATCGGCAAGCTCCTCAAATAGATTTCAAATGATATTCAAACTGTATTTCAATGGAATTCAAGTCACTTAGAAACATCGAGTCATCTTTCCGCCAGATACGTATGTTCGGCATAGTGTTCGTGGCGATGTGCGCTGTGGTGGTGTCGGTGGCACTGGTATGTGCCTTCAGCTTCGCCGAGAAGCAGAGGGAGAAGATATATGTCCTTGACAACGGCAAGAGCCTGATGCTCGCCCTTTCGCAGGACATGGCGCAGAACCGCCCGGCAGAGGCGCGTGAGCATGTCCGCCGCTTCCACGAGCTGTTCTTCAACCTCTCGCCCGACAAGTCGGCAATCGAGCACAACATAAACCGTGCGCTGATACTCTCCGACAAGAGCGCATATAACTACTACACTGATTTCTCCGAGAAAGGATACTACAACCGTATCATAGCCGGAAACATCAATCAGGTGGTACAGGTTGACAGCGTCGTCTGCGATTTCAACAGCTATCCTTACACTGCCAAGACCTATGCACGCCAGATGATCATCCGCGAGAGCAACGTGACACAGCGCAGTCTGGTAACGACATGCCGACTGTCAAACGCCTCACGCTCCGACGACAATCCTAACGGATTTATTATTGAAGGTTTCACCATCCTTGAAAACAAGGACATAATCACAACCAAACGATGAAGCATCCTAAACATATCTTATCTCATTACTGGGGCAAGTTGAAAGAGAGACTCCGCAAGGAGTGCGACGCGATGCCCCGAAGGAAACGCCTGACGGTAGTGAGCGTTATGCTCTGCGTCTTCGTCCTCACAGCGTTCTTCGTGTTCGGACACGCCTGTTACCGTATCGGTCTCGGACAGGCTCGCCATGCGGTCGAAGTGGAGCATATCCGCTCGCTTGACCTCCCCAAAAACGATGTCAAACCCTTAACCACCTCCGCCTATGACGATGCAGGAATGGAAAGCGAGGATTAACGGCTTCTTCCAGCCGAAGTCACAGGCAGAGCGGCAGAAGATGATGAAATATCTCGTCGTGATGCCGGCGGCAGTCCTCTGTGGCGTGGTCGTGGTCTGGATACTCTGCTCCAGCCTTGACAAGAGCGACGACAAGGTGGGCGAAGCCTTCAACACCGAAATCCCCGAAGGAGAGAACGACGGGATAAAGAGCAAGGCAGAGGAATACGCGGCGGCAGACGCTGCCCGTGAACGTGAGAACCAGCAGCAGGCTATCGCAGTGCTTGACACCCTCACTGCCACACAGTCCACCGATACGGTCGAGCAGACCTCGGCTATCGAGCAGTCAGCGCAGACATATCAGGAAGTTCAGGCTTCGCTCAATGACTTCTACATTCCCGAAACGTCGCAATCGGCTGACATGGCTGAGTTACAGGCGAGGATTGACGAGCTGGAGACTCAGAAAGCTCTCGCACAGCAGCAGACCCAGCAGCCTGACCAGATGGAGATACTTGAACGCTCCTACCAGTTGGCGGCTCAGTATATGGGCAACGGAAACGGAGGCGGTTGTCAGGCTCCCCAACAGACTGAGGAAGAAAAGGGCAAACGCAACGTCCAGCCTGTAGCGCAGGTAAACCGCTCGGTGGTGTCAACCTTAGGCACGTCTTCAGACAGGGGTTTCAACACTTCGGTTGGTGCAAGGCAATCGGCTCCAAAGAACACCATCGCCGCAGTCGTAGCCGGTGACCAGACCATAACTAACGGACAAGGTGTGAGGCTGAGGATCACCGAACCGATGTGGATAGGCAACCGCCTTATCCCACGGAACACCACGATAGTGGGTGCGGCACGCTTGCAGGGCGAGAGACTGGAGGTTGAAATTTCCTCCGTCGAGTGCGAAGGCTCGGTCTATGACGTGGAGTTGCAGGTGTATGACTCCGACGGACAGGAGGGCATCAATATCCCGAACTCAATGGAGAGCGACGCGCTGCACGAGATAGGTGCCAATATGGGCAGCACTATGGGTAGTTCCATAAACATCTCCACCAATACGGGGGCGCAGATAGCGTCAGACGTTGGCAGAGGGCTCATCAATGGAGTGAGCCAGTATCTCACAAAGAAGATGCGTACTGTCAAGGTGCATCTGAAAGCAGGCTACCGCGTTATGCTCCACCAGCCAGAAAATCCATAAATTATTTTACCACTAAATCCACAATTACATGAGGTTCAAACTCTTTTTCCTTTCTTTCATCGCCGTAGCAGGCGTGACAACCCCGGTCTTTGCAAAGTCAAAGACAGTCAAAAACACCGAAAACAATGTGTCGCCTGACACGGAACAGGTAGCCGAACACGACATGAACGTGTACGGCGGCAACTTCACCGACGGGGACAAGTTCGAGGGACTTACCCGAAAGGTCGGCTTCGACCGAATGATACCGCCACACGCACTGGAGGTATGCTACAACAAGACAACGCACATCATCTTCCCGGCGGAAATAACTTATGTTGACCTCGGCAACGAGAACCTTGTCGCCGGACTCGCCGACGGTGCGAAGAACGTGCTTCGTGTCAAATCCGCCTTCAAGTCGTTCAAGCAGGAGACAAACCTGTCGGTAATCACCGAGGACGGCTCATATTACACGTTCAACGTGAAGTTCGCAAAGGAACCGCTGTTGCTCAGCA
>CAMWNP010000072.1 GCA_947175645.1 uncultured Porphyromonadaceae bacterium | reverse complement strand
ACATGGTTAGCATATGTACTTCACATGGAGCAGTCGACACATGGTTAGCATATGTACTTCACATGGAGCAGTCGACACATGGTTAGCATATGTTGTCGACACATGGTCAGCATGGAGCTGTCGACACACATGCATGCACACACCCATGCATCACATGCTCACAAGTATAGGCAATCCCCATCTTGCTCTCCTCATACATGTTTAAACTCTTCGAAATGTTGAGTAAGCAGATTGATGATGTCAATAAAACTTCACTATCGAAGTTTGACAATACAATCCGTTACAATACAGGTCAAATCAATTCGGAATTTAGAGTTGTAACCGAATCTAATCAATCATTCTCGGATCGCAATACATTCTTAATCTCCGGTTTCAACGGAACACCAAACCTACAACCAACATTCAATTTTCAAGAACAATTTCCAAACCTCTTGTTCGAGAACCCTGAAACGTTGTACAATCAAATCATCACAGATGCACGCACTATACCCAACATTACCCAACTTATGATAGCAGTCAACCAAGAGTATCTTCGCACATTCATGTCGAACCTCACGAACATATACAACAATGCGCCGAAGTACTTCACAGACAACTTCATCCATTCAACTGATGGCTTTCGACTCTATCAACGATTCTTCTACCTCATCACTTACATCAATTATGTTGACGAGCATAGTGAAGACGAAGACTTAACCACTCTTCAGTTCTTCGATGATGCTGTGAAATGGATTGTTACCAGGAGAGACCCAAACATCAAGTTCATGCTCATTGGTCCGCAAGACTCACAGAACTACGATATTAACTACATCTCTCGTTACGAATCATTGATGTCACCCACGCAAACAACTACTGACATCACACGTTATCAACAACTATCAACAACGCAAACAATCTCGGCAGACCTTCTCAATGTACTCCAGTTCCTCATCAAGAATCCAAATGTCTTCGTGAAGACACCTGATGAAGCTAAGAAGTACAACATCAGTATCAACACATCTCAAGATGTAAGCATGGAGATTGATACCAAAAACAATCTTGTGTTTGACTGCCAGAACGTCAACCTCGGGGATACAACAGAACAGAACATCAATGCTCGTTACGAGAAGCTCAACGACGTCGAAATTAGCAATGTTGTTGAATCTAGAATCACAACCAAGAAGCTTGAACAAATCTTTAACATGTACTCGCGAATCAAGGTGTTAAACTTCGTTGTTACCCCAAATGTCTACTCAACTTCACTCAACATCTTCAACCAAGTCTTCATCGTATTTGATGGCATCACATGTTCGGAACGTAATGTCTACAATAATGCTAACTCATCGAATCTGATGATTGGTGGCAAATTCGTAATAGACACAAATGGTAACTACTCATTCGTACAGGATGTTGACGCTATTACTTACAAATCAACGCAGACCAGAGTCAAGCATTTCAAGTTCTACATCACAACTGACCCGAACACTTACAACACAATTGTTCCGTACCAGAATCCGCTCACAATCACGGCCAACATGATATATCAACATCCGGTGGTGAACAAGTATGCTCAGAAAGTACTTCCACTTACAATTCGAGCATTCTTTGATGACGGTACTAGTAGAGATGCAACTATTGACCTAACTGATGGAACTCTCGACGATAGTAGTTTCTTCAGAGTTCACAATGGTGTTGCATACACATATAACTTGAACTATTCGGATGAGTATCGAAAAGAACATCCAGATGTTGGCGATTTTGTATGGCCATCACTTCCACAACCAATGTACGAAACCGCAATGGGTAGAAACATTGATTCAGTTGATGCAATAACAGTCAATGGCGATCCAATAATAATCAACACACCTGAGCTACAAATGGTTATGCAATATGCTGATGAACCTGCTCAACATACTGTTGGACAGTATAAGTCACCAAGTATCAACAACATATTCGAAAGAGCAAACATGAACTTCAACTATGCTATTGAGAAGCTGATTGCCAACATCAGTAAAGATTATGGTGAAGACATTGAAGATGACTATGACCCGTTCGCAGAATTTGGTTACAAAGAGCCTACAGTGATTGTGAACCCATTTGTCAAGATTCCATTGACATCACCCGATGCAAACTACATCATGTACCAAGATGATGAGAATGACTTGGTGAAGATGCTATTGTACACATACAGGCTTGGACAAATCAATCAAATACAGAATGGTTTGTACTACTTTTCACCAACAAAGTACATGATTCAGAATGTCAACATTCCACTGACTACAATGAACATATACTACTACACTGACGGACGTTTCAAGTTCAACAATATTTATAACATGGTCTGCTTAAGTTCAACGGATCCACATATTTCTCACGAGAATGATGTTGTATTGAAGCTTAACAGTGGTAAGTATTCCCTTTCAAGTCAGCCGATGGTGTTCAAATATAGCAATGACTTGAGTATCAACGACGATGATGACAATGCATTGTTCGAACAAGGTGGTAGCATTGCTGGCAATCCAATAGCAGATACCCCACAGCAAGCCAACTATACAATCGGTGTATTCAATCCGAATGAGGAGTTACCAACATGTTCACTTATGGCGAACATCACACTTATTACTACGGATAGCAATGATGTCTACGAAGTCAATAATGACTTCCTCACGGTCAAGAGGCTGGCAGGTACTGATAATAACAACATCATTGACTACATGAATGCGAACAAATCATTGCTACTTGATTCTAACCCGATAATGCTAATACTCAATGTCAAAAGTGATATTGGATCAATACCGCAAAAATATACTGCTTACCCGAATGTGGATGGAACTATATATGCAACCAATCCACCATCATATGAAAATTACAAGCTCTATTACAACTACTATGATTGTCATAACATGTTCGAAGTCAATTCGAAGTTCTTCTTCTCGAAGCTGGTTATAGATAGAGAGCTCGCAGGTCTTGACACAAATCGTAACCAATTGGTCAACTTCTATTTCAACAATGGTGTCATCACCGATATGTTCAAAAATACTTATACAATCACCTGCACAAATGGAATGCTCACCATCAAGACTAGCGTATCGAGCTATGATTATGGCAAAAAATATATGGTGAACAACATACCTTACATAATCAATTGCACGTACGATGACACACACACTGTTGTTGGGTTGAAGGTCGAAATTGGTCCGGACTCAGATTTAACAATTGAAGAGTTAGACATATCTGTTGAAAATGGTTTGTCAATCATATTGACTTTGACCACTATCGAGCAAGACAATGGCGGAACATCGGAAGGTACTATTAAGAAGTACACTATGACTGTCATCGAAACTGCTAGCTCGGATGGTAAGCAATTAGTCATCAATGAAAATGTGTCAGACTTCTATATCACCAATGATTATGACAATAATATCAACCAATATGTGTCAAATTCATCGTCAGCATATGAAACTCACTACGACCATGTTAACAAGTATTGGAATGAGAATATGATTATCCAATCCTTAATCAATGCCAATATTGGCATTACAACTGCGCAACTTCCGTTGAATAGCTTGGAGTTCAACATTGATTCTTCGAACAATGGTATCGAAGTGTTTCCTGGCTTGAACATGGAAGCACTTCCTAACGGATTATGGTCAATTAGTAATGCTAACGGTATATTGTTCAATGGTACTACTACGCAGTACAATGAAATATATATTGGAATGCATACACATAATGACTATTCGGTCAACTTCGAAGTGCCAGGCATTGATTATAAACTAGATGGTAATGACAGTAATGTTCACTATTCTGTTTACGAAGTTATCAACAATAACGTGCTTGACATTGATGCTGCATCTATGACTGACCAGAAGCTTAAGTTCCTCTTCATCTTCAAGGTACAACGGTCGACAACATCGACGCAGCAAGAGTCATCGATGTCGACACAATCTACACAGCCATCTACACAACAAGTACAGCTTGCACAGTCATCGTCACCATCCATGCAGCAACCTACGTCGTCACCATCCATGCAGCAACCTACGTCGTCACCATCCATGCAGCAACCTACGTCGTCACCATCCATGCAGCAAGAGTCATCGATGGAGACGCCAACAGAGAATCCGAATAAGTTCAGTGCAAGCAATGCTATTAACACAGATTATGTTTGCACGTTGTATGTGTATCAGAATCTACAAAATACGTTGACCTCTTTGAGTGATACAGTACAGCAACCATTACATAGCCAAATCATTGGCTATCAAACAAGTTATTACATGGTTCCGTATGCACAATATGGTGGAAGAACAATATCCAACGATACTGCAACTGTGAATATGTTAGATACAAATGCAATCATAACTGCTGACCAACCTACTGTACAAGGTCCGAAGTTCATCAATACTTGCAACATACCTATCAACGTACCATTCAACATTGGATCGCTAACGATATTGATTACACAACATGATAAGAAGACTGATGACATAAGTATGTTCGACAATCTTGAAATCAGTGTGACAGAAGTTGTTGACCACTTATATAAGTTTACCAAGACTGTTGACACTAATGGCGAACAAGAAGCATTCACAATGCAACTGATTCCAACTGTTAGTTACACCAATTATGAAAATAAGTACATTGACCCAACAGATGGCTTCCCGTTGAACTTGATTGATAAGCAGGATATGAAGTTCTTCGAGTATCCGAAGTACGTTGAAAGGTTCTTTACCGATCCGAAGTTCACTAGTGATAATGTATTTGATACTATCTTCACCATTCCGAACTCAATCATATCGTACGCCAATTGTACACTAACTGTCGACCAATCAACTCAGAATGGAACGCTTACACTTCCGGATCAACCGAAGGATGATACTAAAGTGGTTGTCAATGAAGACCCACAAACTATACATGGAATTAAGTCACTGAATGAGTCTATGCTCGAGGTTAGCAATATAATCAAACAGAGAGACCTTTCCGAAATTGCATTCTCGAATAGGAACATGTATCTCAGAAATATTAGTGAACATATTGTGTCTACCTTTGAGTTCAGCTGAGTGTGGTTCATATATTTTTGCACACTAGACACACATGCATATACAAGCCTATGTTGTTGACATCAATTGCGAAGTACATATGTAGACCATATGCGGACAGCTCCATGTCAACTATGTTGTGACATCAATTGCGAAGTATATGTGTGTCAACTATGTGTCAACATCAAGTATGAACAATACATGTCAAAAATATGTTGTTAACACATCATGTCAACACTTGGTTTACATGAGTATGTCAACATATACTTATAACCTATGTTGCGACAGCTCCTGTTGACTTATGTTGTCGACAGCTCCTGTTGACTTATGTTGTCGACAGTTCTATGTCAGCATATACACTTGTAACATACTCGAGCGAACAGTACATGTGACACATCATGTCTACATCATGCTCACCCCATTGTGATAGCTACTCGAGGTAGCATATGCATGTGATATTGTATTTTTGCCATATGTGAAAATGGCAACGCTATCCAACTCGAAAACATTCTCTGATGACGGTGTTACAGTCAACATCAAAGCTACACATAATAGTAAGTTTCAATGTGCAATCTTGTATGTTGAATTCGATACTAGACAGACTGAACTTCTCGCAGGATTGTTACATAAATTCACTATGGAGAAGATTCTACGCACAGGTATCAACATGAACAATGGTGCATACTCGGCAATCAGTGGCGAGACATCAGTCATGTTGATGGTGCCTGAGAACAAGATTACTCAAAACATCTCGTTACTATATGCATATCTCACCAAGACTAAGCTCAATGCTCAACAAGCTCGATTGGTCAAGAGTGGTAACTACAACATACTTGCGAACGACATCAAGACAATGAATGTTATTGTTACAGGCAAATGCAAGACATTCATTGCTAACATGAATAATGCTGACAGTCCTAAGTTCACCCGCATGTTGGACAGTATGACTAAGTCGAAAGTTGCAAGTCGTGAGGCAATCTCGAATGGTTCAAGTGATGATGCAACATTGAAAGTACTAGCAGGTGATGCTAACAAAGAAACAGTTGCAATGTACTTGTCTGTAGTATTGGGTAACATCCCATGCAAACTCAATGTTGTTAGTGATGGCGTTGACATACACTTCTTCGACTCGAATAGTAGAGCTAAGGTCAAAGACATGATGTTGTGGAAAGATACATTCCAAGCCAAAATCAAGACATTCTTAGGTCAAACTGGTTCTGTTGGAACTCCATCGGCTGGTGCTGATGGTAAAGCTAAATGGGAATCCAAGTGTAAGAACATACTTGCTTGCCAGAATGAGCTTGCCAACATCATGTCAGGTGTTAGGGGATTCAAGTATAGTTTCCGAAATGTTGACCAATTCAAGAGTGTCGACAGTCGGGCAATCAAAGCTGTCAAGGATATAAGGGTCTAAGGTTATATATTTTTGGTGTTGCATATTTGAAATGACTCAGACCTCCACATCTTTAACAGGATTCAGTTGCAAAAATATTAGTAACGGTGTGATTATTACAAGTGGTGATGTAAGTGTAAGTGACTGTAGTGGCTACGGTGTAGTTGCGAAGGTGTTCACTGCAAATGTTGTTGACGGTACTGTTACACCAAGTTCGTTGTACGTGTATGTTGATGGAACTACAAACAGTTTCTATGCGAAGAATGGAGATACTTACACGAATGTTATTGATGGTTCTAGTCCACCAAGTGGTTACGATCCAAGTGCATTGAAGATGTTTAAAGATATAGGTGATGACCTTGTGGTAGACATGACTACTCTACAATTGGAGTTGGTCAGTGAAGGTAAACCGAATGTTAATGTGTTGGTCTGCGAAGCTGGTTCAACTAGTGATGTAGCTATTACATTCCAACATGTTGGTAACTATATCG
>CAMWNP010000071.1 GCA_947175645.1 uncultured Porphyromonadaceae bacterium | reverse complement strand
TGTGGTTCACATGAGTGGTCAACACATGGTCAGCATATGTACTTCGCATGAGTATATCCACACACAGACCAGTATATGTATACTACACACTTCGGGATACAAAAATATAAGCAAATACAACGAGCGTAGCTCGAAGGTGCGAGCTTCGGCCGAAGGCCTCAGGTCTTGCGAAGCAAGCCGTTGCGCAGCACCAAAATAATGAATGGAGTTTATTTTGTTTTGTTTTTCTTTTTTGTGTATTCGGATTGTGATAAAGCTAGAAAGCTATTGAGGTTCTAGCAATACTGGTTAAAATGAAACTTTCATGCAATTGCGTTCAACATAATGCTGTTCTGTGTTTGAATGATGAATGAGTCGTTGAAATGTGTGATATGAACTTCATCCATCTGACTTTCGACAATTTTGTATCGTACAATGTGTGGAGCATTAAGATTCAGGATGCCAATAAACAAAACTTCTTCGTCTGATTTGTCCAGTTTGAAGATTAGCATACCGTTGTTCTTAATCACAAGACTTTCGATATTTTTGCAATGTTCGATTATACAAATGTTTTGCAACTGTTCATTCTCGTATTTGAACAATGAGACATTACCGTCATTGATTGAGCTGAAAATGAATGCGTTGTGGTGTGAAACAATGTCTGTAATAGTATGAGTATCACCCATTACTAACATCCATTTACCATCGCAACCGAAGGTTGAGTCTTCGTCGCAAGACGACTCAGGGATTCTCCGAATCCTTCGCATGAGCGAGTCGTCTAATGTGTAGAGTGAGTTTCTGCCATTCTGTTCGAAAATCATTAATACTTGGTCATTTGTGCATGCAAGCTTAACAAGATGTCCTTCACCGAGATTGTCGGATGAGTTGATTAACTGAAATTGGTCACCAAAGAGTTCATAGGTATAGATTGTTTGTATTGAATCCTGATATGCAAACAAGAGTCTATTACCATAAACTGCGAATCTAAGGTTTGCACAGTCGTAATCAACTTCATGCATTGTTAGAAGGTCAAATCCTGTTTCACTCACATTCGATTCATACACTCTGATGTAATTGAATGTCTCACCACGTATAGTGTAGTCACATAGTTCGGCATATATGATGCTATTGTTGTACGCAAAGCAGTATTGTTGAGATGAATCTGTTATGTACATGACTTCCCAGTTGTAACCATCATGTGATGTCTCGATTTGGAAGGTATCATCATTCTCCTTACATCGAACGAGTGTGTTGTTGCAGGTGAAGACGTTTGTGATGTTGAGCTCTTCAATGTTCTCCTCTACGAAAGCAGAAGAACTTGAAGCATGCTCAACGACTGGTTCCTCTTCGTCTGAGTCTGAGTCTGAGTCTAATGAGTCACTGTCGACATTGATGCCTCTGCGGAATTGTCTGGTGAACTGTATGAAAAGGTCATCGAGAGTCATGTTGTTCGGAAGTTCTTGGTCACGAGCATTGTCTTCTCGAATGCGGTCAAGTACTGATTCGTGTTGTTCTTGGAGCATAAAATAAGCAATAATAGCGTTAAGTTCTTTAGCAGCAACCATGCGAAAAAGAGGGTATGTAGCGAATAAAAATAACGTATCAGTTGGCCATTGTATGGCTACATGTATGTGTCGCAAGGTGTGAGCATATGCATGTTGACACTTGGTCAACAGATACATGCGAACAGTGTATGTCGACACATGGTCAACAAGTATGTTTCGACAGCTCCTGGTGAACATATGTGCGGACAAGTCTGGACAGCTACTGGTGAGCCATATGTATGGTCAACATATATCTACCTACAATATGATGTGTTATTTTTATACCCGAATCATCTACAATATGGTTGGCGCATATGAACGTCACTCAATTCTTCACACATTCAAGCTCGGCAACAAAGTCTTTACCATCGAAGCTCAATCACAACGAGATATCAATAACAATCTCGAAGTATGGGAAACCATCAATAACTACAATGATAATGTGTGCATCATGTCATCCGAGAAGGTCAACAGATACAATGTTTATGAATCGTTGATTGAATGCGATGTATATAACACTGGTTTAGTTGTATGTCGAACATCTCACTCCGACGAAGGTAAGAGATTGGTGATTAGCATCACAAGAGATTTGCAACATTGGAATGAAGTTGCTCAAATATCACATCTATTCTTAAACGAGAATAGTCTAACATATCGAATCATAACATCAAATGATTCAATACTTCTCTACATCACAGAGCGAACCGAGAATGGTGATGTTACAAATTACACATATATCGCAGACATTGAAGATATGCGATTCGAGTGCATTGATAATGAAGACATTGAACCTTCATACGGCTTTGCAATCATATCTGCGAACAATACATTTTATAAACTTCGTCAAGATTGCATTTCGACATTGCGCAAACTTGTTAGCAATCACTGGGAACCAGTTGAGATTCCTTATCTATGTTTCAATAACATGTTCTACTTCGAAAATAAGCTGCACCTATGTGGAACAGAAATTGTTAACCATGTATGTAGAGCTGTAATGTACTCAACAGTTGATGACCAACATTGGAATAGAATTGATGTTGGAGATTATAATTCAATCTCGATTGTTGGTAAGTTTGATGAACATCATTATGGCTTGATTATGATTGGTGACAATGACTTTCATCTCCGACTGTTTCACAATAACAGGTTCACTCGAAACATTAACATTGATGTGTTAACATACAGCATCTTCGAATTAGTTGGATTCCATAAGGTGAACCGACACTCGTTGATGCTAGTATATAGCAATGAATGCGTACATCGTAATGTTTAAGTATGATATAGATGTATATTTTTGCATGTGTTGTTCGCATGTGTGGTAAGCATGATGTGTCACGAGTTGCAAAGCAACGCTCAGGCTCCGCGAGCAAAGCTCGGATTCCTATGGAATCCTGCAGAGCAGAGCTCTGCCGAGTCTTGCGCACGCAAGCCGCCTGCGATGTAGGTTACATTTGTTGTTCGCATACGATGACATATGTATTGTAAACATAAGTCTGGACACACTATGTTGACATAGAGCTGTCGCAACATAGGTTAAGACTTGTGTGTCGCGATGTAGGTTACATGTACTGCCCGCATACGATGGTAAGCATATAAGTCTTGACACACTATGTCTGCATAAATCTAGACATGTGTTGTCCGCATGTATGTCCAACATATGTACTTCGCATGAGTGGTGAGCATAGTGTGTCGCAACATAGGTTACATGTGTTGTCCGCATGTATGTCCAACATATGTACTTCGCATGAGTGGTGGACAGGTATGTCAACATGCTTTTGCACAAGCCACCACACATTATTTTTATCCTCGAGGTAATCCAATTATGTCGAAAGTTTCAAGTAGAAATTCAAACTCTAAACCTTCTGAGTATCAGAAGCTTGAAGAGATTGACCACATTCTCAAGAGACCTGACATGTACATGGGTGAGAATAAGATTAAAACCAAACAGATGTTTGTCTACGATATTGATACAGACACTGTTTCGCAACAGTCAGTTACATTCTCAACTGGTCTACTCAAGATTTGCGACGAAGTTGCAATGAATGCTATTGACAACCTACAACGCAGACCAGTATTGAAGAACATTGATGTAACCATAACGGATTCAACCATAACGATTCGCAATGATGGTAAATCAATACCTATCGAACTATTTGATGGCACAAACGTCTACATTCCCGAAGTGTTATTTACACAACCGCGTTCAGGTTCGAACTTCAATGACAAAGAAGAGCGAACAGTTGGTGGTAGAAATGGAATTGGTTGCAAAATCACATCCATATTCTCTTCACGTTTTATCATCAACATCGTAGATAAGAACAAGCATTATGAACAAATAATCACAAACAATGTCAAAAACATTAGTCCACCAACAATCTCAAAAGTCAAGTCACCCAACTATGTAAGCATATCATTCTCACCTGACTTATCGCGATTTCAACTATCGTCCATAACTGACGACATGAAGAAGCTTATATACAAACGCTTTCATGACTTGTCATATCTTCCAGTAACAATCACTGTCAACAACATTACATTACCACGATTGTCATGGGATGACTTTGTTGCATCATATGGCTACAACAACCTAACCACATATGTAACTTCGAAAGGTTACAAGTGGTATGTATCATTTGGAATAGCTGACAAGCCTTGTGAAGTGTCATTTGTTAACAATATCCGAACATACAACGGTGGTGAACATGTCAAGTACATACGTGAACAGATTGCAAACCAAATCATCAAACAAGCTGGTAAGAACTCAGGTATTACAACACAGATGATTAAAGCCAAGCTTGTCCTATTCGTGTCAGCAACGATTGTTAATCCAGCGTTCGATAGTCAGGCAAAAGAGAAGCTCACTACACAACCTAAGGACTTCGGTGAGAACAATACATGTAACATACCTGTCAAGACCATCAAGGCATTCATCGATGAGAACAATGTGGTTGACATCATGATGAACAAGATGATGAGCACGATGAATAACAAGATGAAGAGGTCAAGAGTCAAAAATATTGAGAAACTAGTTGAAGCCAACAAGGCTGGTGGTGCTGAAGGTTACAAATGTACTCTATTCATCTGCGAAGGTCTATCAGCTAAGACTATGGTTGACTCAGGTATTTGCATACTCGGACATGACTACTATGGATGCTACCCATTACGTGGTAAAGTACTCAATGCTCGCAATGCAAGTGCAAAGCAGTATCATGAGAATAGAGAGTTAACAGATTTGAAGTCAATCATTGGTCTCGAGGATGGTAAAGAATATGAGTCAATAGAAGGTTTGCGTTATGGCAAAGTCGTATGTGTAAAAGATGCTGATAGCGATGGTGCTGACATCATGGGGTTAGTCATAAACTTCTTCCATACGAAGTTCCCATCATTGTTACAAATAGATGGTTTCTTTGCAGAGTTCATCTCTCCGATGATACAAGTCATTGTGAAGAACACTGACGGACTGAATGGTGTTGAGAATCTGCTGCCAAGAACACCTATGCAACCTGCATTACGCAAGAGGGGCAAGCGTAATAAAGCTGACACTCCTGTGCAGAGCAAGAATGTCAAGATTCCATTCTACAATGAAGTTGAATATGCTAGATTCATGGATGCAAACAAGGAACATCCAAGCATCAAATCCTCGACAGTGAAGTTCATCAAAGGGCTTGCCACTAATGAGGATGATGATATTACCACATACTTCAACAACTACAATGACAATTGTATCAACATCGAGTTTCCTGACGGAGTTGATGACTACATTGATAAGTCATTCAATGGCAAACGTACTGAGGATCGCAAGGATTGGCTTACAACTATAACGCCTGACACACATCTTCCGCGTGTTCGAGGTGAACCAATTAGTTGCATCGATTTTGTTGAGAATGATTTGGCTCTTTATGCGATGGATGCATGTGTGCGAAGCATTCCGTCATTAGTTGATGGTCTTAAACCTTCGCAGAGAAAGATATTATACACATTGTTTGGCTTGCCAGATACACAATCACATAAGATTATGAAGGTGTTTCAGTTAGGTGGTCTTGTTGCAAAGACTAGTAACTACCATCATGGCGACCAATCAATGAATGCCACAATAATCAAGATGGCTCAAGACTTCCCAGGAAGTAACAATATTCCGCTACTAGAACGTAGCGGTCAGTTCGGTAGTAGACAAGAGAATGGTGATGATGCTGGTCAACCGAGATACATAGGTTGTTGCTTAGCAGATATTGCTAGATTGATATTTCCGAAGATTGATGATGTACTTCTTGAGTACCAAGAAGAGGATAACCAGAAGGTTGAACCAAAGTATTACATTCCAATCATTCCGATGGTGTTGGTCAATGGATGTCGAGGTATGGGTATGGGTTGGAGTACACTCATACCGTCATTCAGTCCTAGTGACATCATAGAGTTTGTGAAACATAAGCTTGAATGTGAAGATGAGAATCACATTCGAAGTTGGTACAAAGGCTTTATTGGTGACATTGTCGAGACACAGAATGGTTGGGAATACTATGGCAAGTTCGAACGCGATGCAAAGGATAGTAAGAAAGTACATGTGACTGAGATTCCTATTGACATATCCATAGCTGACTTCGAACAGTTACTTAAGGATCTTCGAGATAAGGATAAGACTATGAAGATCAACATCGGTGGTAAAAATCAAACTGTTAGCGGTATTGTCAAGAACTTCAAAAATAACAATACGAAGAATGCCAATAGTGTCAACTATCAGGTTGAGTTCTTCAATGAGTATAGTGATGATGATTTGATTAAAATACTTAAGTTAGTATCGAAGAAGGGTAATGGTAACATGGTGCTGTTCAACAAGAATTGTCAGATTCAACGTTACGGAGAATTGGAAGCCATTATTGATGAATGGTTCAGTGTAAGATACATGTTGTATATGAAGAGGATACAGTACATGATTGACTGCCTCGAACGTGACAAGATGGTTGCGAGCAATAAGGCAAGGTTCATCAAGGAGAACATTGATGAAACCATCAATATTAAGAACGTCAAGATCGACGATGTTGTGAAGTTGTTGGAGAAAAGTGGATATGATAAGGTTGATGATAAGTTTGATTATCTCGTTGATATGAAGATGAGATACTTAACCAAAGAGAAGTATGAAGAGTTGTTGAACAAAGTTGATGAGTTGAATCAGGAAATTGACAGACTGCAGAACACTACTGTCGAAGAAGAGTGGCTTGCAGATTTGGCGAAGTTAGAGGCTAAGTTGTAAGTGTAAGATGTATATTTTTGCGTTCATGTTCCGACACACACTGTTCGCAGTACATGTCGACCACTCACGTGAACCATGTTGCTACATGTATATGTCGACCACTCACGTGAACCATGTTGCTACATGTATATGTCGACCACTCACGT
>CAMWNP010000070.1 GCA_947175645.1 uncultured Porphyromonadaceae bacterium | reverse complement strand
ACGTGAGTGGTCGACATATACATGTAGCAACATGGTTCACGTGAGTGGTCGACATGTACTGCGAACAGTGTGTGTCGGAACATGAACGCAAAAATATACATCTTACACTTACAACTTAGCCTCTAACTTCGCCAAATCTGCAAGCCACTCTTCTTCGACAGTAGTGTTCTGCAGTCTGTCAATTTCCTGATTCAACTCATCAACTTTGTTCAACAACTCTTCATACTTCTCTTTGGTTAAGTATCTCATCTTCATATCAACGAGATAATCAAACTTATCATCAACCTTATCATATCCACTTTTCTCCAACAACTTCACAACATCGTCGATCTTGACGTTCTTAATATTGATGGTTTCATCAATGTTCTCCTTGATGAACCTTGCCTTATTGCTCGCAACCATCTTGTCACGTTCGAGGCAGTCAATCATGTACTGTATCCTCTTCATATACAACATGTATCTTACACTGAACCATTCATCAATAATGGCTTCCAATTCTCCGTAACGTTGAATCTGACAATTCTTGTTGAACAGCACCATGTTACCATTACCCTTCTTCGATACTAACTTAAGTATTTTAATCAAATCATCATCACTATACTCATTGAAGAACTCAACCTGATAGTTGACACTATTGGCATTCTTCGTATTGTTATTTTTGAAGTTCTTGACAATACCGCTAACAGTTTGATTTTTACCACCGATGTTGATCTTCATAGTCTTATCCTTATCTCGAAGATCCTTAAGTAACTGTTCGAAGTCAGCTATGGATATGTCAATAGGAATCTCAGTCACATGTACTTTCTTACTATCCTTTGCATCGCGTTCGAACTTGCCATAGTATTCCCAACCATTCTGTGTCTCGACAATGTCACCAATAAAGCCTTTGTACCAACTTCGAATGTGATTCTCATCTTCACATTCAAGCTTATGTTTCACAAACTCTATGATGTCACTAGGACTGAATGACGGTATGAGTGTACTCCAACCCATACCCATACCTCGACATCCATTGACCAACACCATCGGAATGATTGGAATGTAATACTTTGGTTCAACCTTCTGGTTATCCTCTTCTTGGTACTCAAGAAGTACATCATCAATCTTCGGAAATATCAATCTAGCAATATCTGCTAAGCAACAACCTATGTATCTCGGTTGACCAGCATCATCACCATTCTCTTGTCTACTACCGAACTGACCGCTACGTTCTAGTAGCGGAATATTGTTACTTCCTGGGAAGTCTTGAGCCATCTTGATTATTGTGGCATTCATTGATTGGTCGCCATGATGGTAGTTACTAGTCTTTGCAACAAGACCACCTAACTGAAACACCTTCATAATCTTATGTGATTGTGTATCTGGCAAGCCAAACAATGTGTATAATATCTTTCTCTGCGAAGGTTTAAGACCATCAACTAATGACGGAATGCTTCGCACACATGCATCCATCGCATAAAGAGCCAAATCATTCTCAACAAAATCGATGCAACTAATTGGTTCACCTCGAACACGCGGAAGATGTGTGTCAGGCGTTATAGTTGTAAGCCAATCCTTGCGATCCTCAGTACGTTTGCCATTGAATGACTTATCAATGTAGTCATCAACTCCGTCAGGAAACTCGATGTTGATACAATTGTCATTGTAGTTGTTGAAGTATGTGGTAATATCATCATCCTCATTAGTGGCAAGCCCTTTGATGAACTTCACTGTCGAGGATTTGATGCTTGGATGTTCCTTGTTTGCATCCATGAATCTAGCATATTCAACTTCATTGTAGAATGGAATCTTGACATTCTTGCTCTGCACAGGAGTGTCAGCTTTATTACGCTTGCCCCTCTTGCGTAATGCAGGTTGCATAGGTGTTCTTGGCAGCAGATTCTCAACACCATTCAGTCCGTCAGTGTTCTTCACAATGACTTGTATCATCGGAGAGATGAACTCTGCAAAGAAACCATCTATTTGTAACAATGATGGGAACTTCGTATGGAAGAAGTTTATGACTAACCCCATGATGTCAGCACCATCGCTATCAGCATCTTTTACACATACGACTTTGCCATAACGCAAACCTTCTATTGACTCATATTCTTTACCATCCTCGAGACCAATGATTGACTTCAAATCTGTTAACTCTCTATTCTCATGATACTGCTTTGCACTTGCATTGCGAGCATTGAGTACTTTACCACGTAATGGGTAGCATCCATAGTAGTCATGTCCGAGTATGCAAATACCTGAGTCAACCATAGTCTTAGCTGATAGACCTTCGCAGATGAATAGAGTACATTTGTAACCTTCAGCACCACCAGCCTTGTTGGCTTCAACTAGTTTCTCAATATTTTTGACTCTTGACCTCTTCATCTTGTTATTCATCGTGCTCATCATCTTGTTCATCATGATGTCAACCACATTGTTCTCATCGATGAATGCCTTGATGGTCTTGACAGGTATGTTACATGTATTGTTCTCACCGAAGTCCTTAGGTTGTGTAGTGAGCTTCTCTTTTGCCTGACTATCGAACGCTGGATTAACAATCGTTGCTGACACGAATAGGACAAGCTTGGCTTTAATCATCTGTGTTGTAATACCTGAGTTCTTACCAGCTTGTTTGATGATTTGGTTTGCAATCTGTTCACGTATGTACTTGACATGTTCACCACCGTTGTATGTTCGGATATTGTTAACAAATGACACTTCACAAGGCTTGTCAGCTATTCCAAATGATACATACCACTTGTAACCTTTCGAAGTTACATATGTGGTTAGGTTGTTGTAGCCATATGATGCAACAAAGTCATCCCATGACAATCGTGGTAATGTAATGTTGTTGACAGTGATTGTTACTGGAAGATATGACAAGTCATGAAAGCGTTTGTATATAAGCTTCTTCATGTCGTCAGTTATGGACGATAGTTGAAATCGCGATAAGTCAGGTGAGAATGATATGCTTACATAGTTGGGTGACTTGACTTTTGAGATTGTTGGTGGACTAATGTTTTTGACATTGTTTGTGATTATTTGTTCATAATGCTTGTTCTTATCTACGATGTTGATGATAAAACGTGAAGAGAATATGGATGTGATTTTGCAACCAATTCCATTTCTACCACCAACTGTTCGCTCTTCTTTGTCATTGAAGTTCGAACCTGAACGCGGTTGTGTAAATAACACTTCGGGAATGTAGACGTTTGTGCCATCAAATAGTTCGATAGGTATTGATTTACCATCATTGCGAATCGTTATGGTTGAATCCGTTATGGTTACATCAATGTTCTTCAATACTGGTCTGCGTTGTAGGTTGTCAATAGCATTCATTGCAACTTCGTCGCAAATCTTGAGTAGACCAGTTGAGAATGTAACTGACTGTTGCGAAACAGTGTCTGTATCAATATCGTAGACAAACATCTGTTTGGTTTTAATCTTATTCTCACCCATGTACATGTCAGGTCTCTTGAGAATGTGGTCAATCTCTTCAAGCTTCTGATACTCAGAAGGTTTAGAGTTTGAATTTCTACTTGAAACTTTCGACATAATTGGATTACCTCGAGGATAAAAATAATGTGTGGTGGCTTGTGCAAAAGCATGTTGACATACCTGTCCACCACTCATGCGAAGTACATATGTTGGACATACATGCGGACAACACATGTAACCTATGTTGCGACACACTATGCTCACCACTCATGCGAAGTACATATGTTGGACATACATGCGGACAACACATGTCTAGATTTATGCAGACATAGTGTGTCAAGACTTATATGCTTACCATCGTATGCGGGCAGTACATGTAACCTACATCGCGACACACAAGTCTTAACCTATGTTGCGACAGCTCTATGTCAACATAGTGTGTCCAGACTTATGTTTACAATACATATGTCATCGTATGCGAACAACAAATGTAACCTACATCGCAGGCGGCTTGCGTGCGCAAGACTCGGCAGAGCTCTGCTCTGCAGGATTCCATAGGAATCCGAGCTTTGCTCGCGGAGCCTGAGCGTTGCTTTGCAACTCGTGACACATCATGCTTACCACACATGCGAACAACACATGCAAAAATATACATCTATATCATACTTAAACATTACGATGTACGCATTCATTGCTATATACTAGCATCAACGAGTGTCGGTTCACCTTATGGAATCCAACTAATTCGAAGATGCTGTATGTTAACACATCAATGTTAATGTTTCGAGTGAACCTGTTATTGTGAAACAGTCGGAGATGAAAGTCATTGTCACCAATCATAATCAAGCCATAATGATGTTCATCAAACTTACCAACAATCGAGATTGAATTATAATCTCCAACATCAATTCTATTCCAATGTTGGTCATCAACTGTTGAGTACATTACAGCTCTACATACATGGTTAACAATTTCTGTTCCACATAGGTGCAGCTTATTTTCGAAGTAGAACATGTTATTGAAACATAGATAAGGAATCTCAACTGGTTCCCAGTGATTGCTAACAAGTTTGCGCAATGTCGAAATGCAATCTTGACGAAGTTTATAAAATGTATTGTTCGCAGATATGATTGCAAAGCCGTATGAAGGTTCAATGTCTTCATTATCAATGCACTCGAATCGCATATCTTCAATGTCTGCGATATATGTGTAATTTGTAACATCACCATTCTCGGTTCGCTCTGTGATGTAGAGAAGTATTGAATCATTTGATGTTATGATTCGATATGTTAGACTATTCTCGTTTAAGAATAGATGTGATATTTGAGCAACTTCATTCCAATGTTGCAAATCTCTTGTGATGCTAATCACCAATCTCTTACCTTCGTCGGAGTGAGATGTTCGACATACAACTAAACCAGTGTTATATACATCGCATTCAATCAACGATTCATAAACATTGTATCTGTTGACCTTCTCGGATGACATGATGCACACATTATCATTGTAGTTATTGATGGTTTCCCATACTTCGAGATTGTTATTGATATCTCGTTGTGATTGAGCTTCGATGGTAAAGACTTTGTTGCCGAGCTTGAATGTGTGAAGAATTGAGTGACGTTCATATGCGCCAACCATATTGTAGATGATTCGGGTATAAAAATAACACATCATATTGTAGGTAGATATATGTTGACCATACATATGGCTCACCAGTAGCTGTCCAGACTTGTCCGCACATATGTTCACCAGGAGCTGTCGAAACATACTTGTTGACCATGTGTCGACATACACTGTTCGCATGTATCTGTTGACCAAGTGTCAACATGCATATGCTCACACCTTGCGACACATACATGTAGCCATACAATGGCCAACTGATACGTTATTTTTATTCGCTACATACCCTCTTTTTCGCATGGTTGCTGCTAAAGAACTTAACGCTATTATTGCTTATTTTATGCTCCAAGAACAACACGAATCAGTACTTGACCGCATTCGAGAAGACAATGCTCGTGACCAAGAACTTCCGAACAACATGACTCTCGATGACCTTTTCATACAGTTCACCAGACAATTCCGCAGAGGCATCAATGTCGACAGTGACTCATTAGACTCAGACTCAGACTCAGACGAAGAGGAACCAGTCGTTGAGCATGCTTCAAGTTCTTCTGCTTTCGTAGAGGAGAACATTGAAGAGCTCAACATCACAAACGTCTTCACCTGCAACAACACACTCGTTCGATGTAAGGAGAATGATGATACCTTCCAAATCGAGACATCACATGATGGTTACAACTGGGAAGTCATGTACATAACAGATTCATCTCAACAATACTGCTTTGCGTACAACAATAGCATCATATATGCCGAACTATGTGACTACACTATACGTGGTGAGACATTCAATTACATCAGAGTGTATGAATCGAATGTGAGTGAAACAGGATTTGACCTTCTAACAATGCATGAAGTTGATTACGACTGTGCAAACCTTAGATTCGCAGTTTATGGTAATAGACTCTTGTTTGCATATCAGGATTCAATACAAACAATCTATACCTATGAACTCTTTGGTGACCAATTTCAGTTAATCAACTCATCCGACAATCTCGGTGAAGGACATCTTGTTAAGCTTGCATGCACAAATGACCAAGTATTAATGATTTTCGAACAGAATGGCAGAAACTCACTCTACACATTAGACGACTCGCTCATGCGAAGGATTCGGAGAATCCCTGAGTCGTCTTGCGACGAAGACTCAACCTTCGGTTGCGATGGTAAATGGATGTTAGTAATGGGTGATACTCATACTATTACAGACATTGTTTCACACCACAACGCATTCATTTTCAGCTCAATCAATGACGGTAATGTCTCATTGTTCAAATACGAGAATGAACAGTTGCAAAACATTTGTATAATCGAACATTGCAAAAATATCGAAAGTCTTGTGATTAAGAACAACGGTATGCTAATCTTCAAACTGGACAAATCAGACGAAGAAGTTTTGTTTATTGGCATCCTGAATCTTAATGCTCCACACATTGTACGATACAAAATTGTCGAAAGTCAGATGGATGAAGTTCATATCACACATTTCAACGACTCATTCATCATTCAAACACAGAACAGCATTATGTTGAACGCAATTGCATGAAAGTTTCATTTTAACCAGTATTGCTAGAACCTCAATAGCTTTCTAGCTTTATCACAATCCGAATACACAAAAAAGAAAAACAAAACAAAATAAACTCCATTCATTATTTTGGTGCTGCGCAACGGCTTGCTTCGCAAGACCTGAGGCCTTCGGCCGAAGCTCGCACCTTCGAGCTACGCTCGTTGTATTTGCTTATATTTTTGTATCCCGAAGTGTGTAGTATACATATACTGGTCTGTGTGTGGATATACTCATGCGAAGTACATATGCTGACCATGTGTTGACCACTCATGTGAACCACATCGCGACATACTCATGCGAAGTACATATGCTGACCATGTGTTGAC
>CAMWNP010000069.1 GCA_947175645.1 uncultured Porphyromonadaceae bacterium | reverse complement strand
AAACAAGTGGGATGAGAGGTTGTAAAGGTAATAAATTCTATATCAAACCACAACATTTTGTTTAGATCATCTTTCATCAGCGGGTTGTAAAGGTAATAAATTCTATATCAAACCACAACAAATCCATATTGAGTGTGTCTGTGTGCTTGTTGTAAAGGTAATAAATTCTATATCAAACCACAACTCGACGCGGTGTTTGCCTTGCCGTTCCAGGTTGTAAAGGTAATAAATTCTATATCAAACCACAACTCTCAACTCGCTTCTTTTTTTCACGAAGGTTGTAAAGGTAATAAATTCTATATCAAACCACAACTTCTTCAAGATGAACCGCACGTTCTTTCCGTTGTAAAGGTAATAAATTCTATATCAAACCACAACAGATAACTTGTAACGTATTGTGAAGCATCAGTTGTAAAGGTAATAAATTCTATATCAAACCACAACTCAACCAAAACGTAGTAGACCTTTCGCAAGTTGTAAAGGTAATAAATTCTATATCAAACCACAACATAACGACTGCAATTTCATTCAGCACCTTGTTGTAAAGGTAATAAATTCTATATCAAACCACAACTATAGAGACTTCCTATACTTTTACACCATGTTGTAAAGGTAATAAATTCTATATCAAACCACAACAGCGAGCGTGTTCGCTTTACCGCTAAGGCTGTTGTAAAGGTAATAAATTCTATATCAAACCACAACAATAGTTCAGTTAGTTCATCCTCAGTAATGTTGTAAAGGTAATAAATTCTATATCAAACCACAACTATGTATCAAAAATAAATTTATCAAAAAATGTTGTAAAGGTAATAAATTCTATATCAAACCACAACTTTAATTTACAATCAAATTCCAGAACAATGTTGTAAAGGTAATAAATTCTATATCAAACCACAACTAACCTCAACCCCTATTAAATCAACTGGTAGTTGTAAAGGTAATAAATTCTATATCAAACCACAACTCTACGCCCGCTTATTCTCCTGCTCAACTTGTTGTAAAGGTAATAAATTCTATATCAAACCACAACTTACTTTGTAGAGTAACTTATTGCTTAATGTTGTAAAGGTAATAAATTCTATATCAAACCACAACTGTCCTGATGAAATTTGCGAAGTAATGAAGTTGTAAAGGTAATAAATTCTATATCAAACCACAACAGTGAGCGTGTTCGCTTTACCGCTAAGGCTGTTGTAAAGGTAATAAATTCTATATCAAACCACAACTTTGATGACCTTTTCTGTTGTCTTATTTCGTTGTAAAGGTAATAAATTCTATATCAAACCACAACCAAGACTGGACGTGATACAGTAAAAGGTGAGTTGTAAAGGTAATAAATTCTATATCAAACCACAACTCGGAACGACCGCTGTTCCCGTGGTCTCCAGTTGTAAAGGTAATAAATTCTATATCAAACCACAACTCACTGGAGGTGCGTCCCTTTTGTCCGGAGGTTGTAAAGGTAATAAATTCTATATCAAACCACAACCCTGTTTCCCTGCTCCTTTTTATCTTCCTGTTGTAAAGGTAATAAATTCTATATCAAACCACAACCCCTATTAACGCTTCTTTTATTGAATCGTGTTGTAAAGGTAATAAATTCTATATCAAACCACAACTCTGAGACGACGCAGGAGAATGCTTTACAGTTGTAAAGGTAATAAATTCTATATCAAACCACAACCTAAGCATTATAAAATACTAATAATTAAATAATTATGTATTGTTTAAGCAAAGAAAAAAAGGTATCTCAAGAAGTGGTTGATAAATTTGGGGTATTTTTTTTTCGCTACAAAGATAACTAAAATAATTCTAATTGTCGTGGTGTTTCGGGAAGTAATTCACGTTCTTTGCCACAATAATTGATAATGTCACTGTATTGTTTATCTGTAATCTTTAAAATTGATACGCTCCCCTCAACGGGTACGAGACCTTTCACTCTGTTGGTGTGAACAACACAACTTTCTTTTGATGGACAATGACGCATGTAAACCGAGTATTGAGCCATTACAAACCCACATTTCTCCAACATTTTCCGGAATTGGGCCGCATCCTTACGCTGCTTCTTTGTTTGAACCGGAAGATCGAAGAACACTATTAGCCACATGATGTGATATGCATTTAATATCAGTTGTGTCATTTCAGCGTGGATTTGAGCATTGAAGGTGTGTTAAGATCGATTGCTTCACCCTTCATCACCTGAACCACTGATGTGCATAACATTGATAAGGCTATGGATAAAGGATGTCGTCGGTCGGAGACCTGAGCATCTTCGTATACAACCTGTATCAATTTTTGTTTAACGTCAACGGTCAGTTCCATCTGATTGTCGTTCCAAAGTTCAAAAACGAGTTCGTCTACCCATGGTCTAAACGGCTCCATCAGGTCATCGGCTAACGGAAAGGGATTATACTTATTTTTGTGATGAATCCCTAATGAGGGCAACATTCCGGCACTCACTATGGCGCGAGAAGTGGCGGCTCTCAGAATGGCGTATCCATAGTTGAGAAGGTTGTTCGGTGGTTCACCTTTGGGTGTACGGACAAACTCATGTCCAAAAAGTTCTTTCCAATATGCCGCGGCTGCTATTCCCTCACGGTTGTCAGAGTCGCCGCTTTTAACGCTTGAATAATATGGTTTAAGCAGGTTGCCGTTCTTACCTTGCCTGTTGAGAAGTGCGGCTTGATTACGGATTTTTGATTCAATGACTTGCTTCCAAATATTCTTTTTCTGTGGTAGGGAAGCCTCCAATTGAACCCTATAGCGTTCTCCCTGAAGAGTGTGTCCCTCCAAAGGGAATATCAGCGATGACGGCATCATTTTATTATCGCACAAAATAACAGCAACATTACTTTCTGTCAAGGCATTTATAGCGGGAATTGAGATTGTAGCACGCTGATTCTCAATGATAACAGTTGACAGATCTTCAATCGGAACTGACTTTGAAGTACCATCAGAAGATGTGATTATCAACTGAGCGTTACGCTGGGTGAGGGAGCATGGCGATGTGATTGCAATGGTTCGTTTCAGCATACTCTAAATATTAGGGTGAAAGAACGTTATCTTGCCCGATTCCGATATGATAAAATCCTCTCCTTCCACAAGGGCGTTAAACTGAGAGTGGTTCATAGCCATTGCCTGTCGTAATGATTCATCTTGCGCCCATCTTCCTTTTTTGAAATTTAGATCAGATGTGGGTTGTGCATTCTGGTGATGTCTGAAAGAGATCAAGCCATACTGATACTTATCCACTCTCAATATACTTAACCCACTAATCTTATAAACCCGCTTCACAAGTTCCTCAGCAGATGCCTCATAGATCTCTTTGGGCGATTTATCATAGAAGATTACCATCAAGCCTGGTGTGAGGGTGTGCTTCAGCGGGTGCCCCTTATCATCTGACAGTGGCAGGATCGGCTCCCCAGCCTTGCGTCTTTTCACTGCTTCAAGGGCATTGACAAGTTTAAATGATCTTTCCGGTTTACCCTTATCGGAGGTTCCCTCATATATCCCCATGCAATAGTTTGAGTCGTTGGCAACGTGATAGAACTTCTTGTGTTCTTTCTTTGACTGATGGGTGTGTGATTTCAATAGCAGCGGATTTTTCAAGTTAGCGAAAATCCTCACTTTCTTTATCACCACACCTTTCTCACGGTTAAGATATACAGGAGATGAGAGGGCATTAATACCTTCCTTATCCACCAATTCCTGCACAACCTTTCTGACCACGGGGTCAACAATGTTGGCTATATCCTTGACTTCAAGATTTGACAGCGGTTTGCGGATAACATATTTAATAGTACCTTCATTGCTGATGGCTCCATAGAATGTATCCTGATGCAGCCTCATTCGGGCTGTATCTCCTTGAAGATAAACAGGTTGACCATCACTGTTCTTCTCAATCCTGCCACGTTTGCGAAGCAGTTTTCTTGAATCGCGCAGCCGACGATCTTCCGTGTGATGAACCACTACAAGACTGTCCACAATTCCTTTCACATCCTGAGTGAACGTGCTCCAAGGCTTGGGAAATACGGGTTTAGGCATGCTATCCAGTTCGTGCGCCTCCATATCTCTGTTATACTGAGCCCAACGATGATATTGATTGCGACCTATGCAGGCGATGACTATTGCGTCTATAGCATGGTGACAGTGATTATCGCGTCCTTTCGTTGTGTCTTTCTCCTGTAATCCCCACATCAGACGGAACTCCGCAGTTGTGGCACCCTTGACGGTGAAGATCTGACGATTTTCGCTTTTGAACAGTGTTGCCAGATAATGGTAAGCATATTTGCCTATTATACCTATGTCCACACCCTGGCGATTGGTGAACCCTTCCGGTACCTCTGTCATCTCAAATCTGCGATATTTATTGAGCAGATAGTTCAATTTCAGTTTCAGATAGTGGCGTTCTGCAATAATCTTATCTTTTTCCTCTTTGGTCATGAAACCAGAGGTTATTTTCCTTGAAATTTGTGCACGTAAATCATGTATGCCCTTTTCCCAGCCCGCTTTCTTTATCCTTTCACGTATGACCTCTGCTTCCGGCAGTAAAGCGGGAAGGATGTTACGCTTTACTTCACGGTTAAATCTGACATCACACAATGTTTTGTTTTCTTGAGAATTATCACCTCCCAAAGAACGGGGAACGGTATGTTCTATATCATATTTAGGCATCGGACCTATAAACTCCGCCACGCCAATCTGTTTGCCGGTATAGAGACAGCATCGTCCCTGTTCCTTCCAGAGTTTGAATTTCAGCAGGTCAGTATCGGTGGGCTCTATTTCCACTCCCGCTTCTGCCTTATAAAGATCTATGAGTTCCTTCCGGTTTGCATCTTTTTCTTTATTCAACTCGCGCTGATAACGTTGGATGGCATGTCGTAGGTTGGCATTATTGAGCATACGAGAGAACTCGATGTTTATTCTGGTGGTACGGTTGATTTTACCTTCACGCAGCAGGGTGTTGATAAGGTGACGCAGGCTGAAAAGCGCGCGCATGGCCATAGGATTCCTTATAGCCTCGGTTCTGGGGCTGCCTAACAGAAGTTGACCATTCTTATTAACTTCCGCATCGGGATATTTCTCAATTTTGGAGGGATGATATAGTTTGCCCAGATGACCTAAATTAATATCTTCCTTATCCTCAAGATAGTGCTTAACCGCACTTTGTATATTGGGAGCAATGCCGCTGGGGGTGAAGTTCACCACCTCACAACAGATGTCATTGATAATTTCCGTTTGCTCCTCTTCGGTTCTTTCAAACCATCGGTCAAGCACCGAAGGGATATTAGCGGAGAAAACAGCCTGGTCATATCGGAAACCACGGCGTAGCAAGGGTGTAATTTTTCTGATAGCCTTCAGACTCAGTGAGGCGTAGCCCTGAGGAAGATGTATTTCAGAGAATTTTATAGCATCTTCATGCGATAATGAGAGATTCTTTTCTGCCCATTTAATGAGGTGTTCATCAGAGTCGAAGGATGCGAGTACGTGCCAAACGTCATTAACGGCTTCCTCAGCGGATTTACTTTTGCCAAGGACGTAGGTTTCCTTAATCCTGTGAATATAGTCATCACCGAAGAGTGATTTCAGTGCACCTGTGACTGGTGAAGCGGGTACCTGCTGATCCATTGCATAGTTAAACTGCACCAGTTGAGAGTCCAGGTCCCGGAAGGTATAGTTATTCTTACCTGCAATCTTTTTTGCAATATCCTCAAAGTTGAACGATGCCCCCTTGCTCTTACGCATAAACAGTGGCATAATCTGCTGCTTTTCCTGAGGTGAGAGTGGCCGGAAGTCACCATCAGATGGGTGTTTTATTTTTATATTGTTCAAGAAGCAGAGCATCCTGAATTCCTCAAACTCCGGATGTGACACTGCACACCGCTGCTTGTTTCTCTCAAATTTACACTTGCCTATCAACCCTTTCTGCGATTTCAGAGGTCGCTGAAAAAATATTGCTTTGTGCAAGCGAGCGATGAGATCTTCTTTCAAACCCTGCATTTCACAAATGGCATAGAACTCTCTTTCCACATGTTGAATACGGTGCTGATAATTATTGCGGATTTTTTCACCAGTTCTATAAAGATAATAGAAATACTCTCCCGGAAAGGACATGCCCATTTCGTTAATTTTTTCCGAGAGGTTGTCTATTCCTGTTTTGACCACCCCATCTGATTCCTTGGCCAAATCTTTACGGTTGCTGAGAAAACCTCTTCTCTGAGCAAGGTGATAAAGCGCACGTCCTAAAGTAAAACGGTCAGATTCAAGTGTCAGATCAAGAACTCTTGTTAATGATTCATGTCGGTCTCGATATGGATTCTTTTCAAAATTATCGTCCGTACGTTGCCATTTGAGGTAATCAGGATTCATTGGGTAAACCTTCTTCTTTTGCCAGTTGTCCAAATCATCCTCAGATAAATACGGGGCGAGCCCATTAGAGATTAAAACTTTCAGTAACTGAATTTTATGCAATCTTCTGCGGGCATATCGACGTCTTGAAGCACGTGCTTCCGTTCTTTGCTTGACAGCAGGTTCTTCACCAGATTTAGTTTCCAACACCCCCTGTGGGAAAATATAAACACCATAGTCCTGCAAGGTGACATTCTCTTCCGCAATGTCTTTGCGTGAAGTTATTGCCCAGCCAATAGAATTAGTTCCAAGGTCAATCCCTAATGTTTGTAATGCCATCGAAATATTGATAATTTTGGTAATTTTGGTTAGTTCAAAAAATTTTTACAAATATATTGAAAAATTTGCTTGTTTGAAATAAAATAACGAAATTTGCAGTAATTTCTATATCTTATCACAATAAGGCTATATGCCGAAGGTTCTAAACCTATTATCTCCGCTTCGGTGGAGATTTTTTATAATATAAATAGAGATATCGAAGAGTATTTTCATTCTACATTTTCATTCAAAAAAAGGGGATAAAAGGTCAAAGAATAAAAAATTAGCGTTAAAACTTGCACAATAAAAAAAAATCCGCTAACTTTGCATCGCTTTTCCGGAAAACGACATCGGAGAGCATTAAGGAGATTCGCTAGCTCAGCTGGTAGAGCACAACACTTTTAATGTTGGGGTCCTGGGTT
>CAMWNP010000068.1 GCA_947175645.1 uncultured Porphyromonadaceae bacterium | reverse complement strand
CCAACACCTTCACACATACATGTTCACCAACACCTTCACACATACATGTTCACCATTCGAGTCAACAGTCCTGTTCACCAACACATTCACATCCATGTCTGCCATCGACGCAAACATACTCATGCTACAACATGCAGCTTATGATTCGAACGGTGTGTACATGAACTTGACCTTGCTCGCCATCTGTAGTTCGCAGATGCTGAACATCAGTTCCATGCAATAAGTCTTCTTATACAACTTCGCATTAATATCAAAGTACTTCCGTAACTCATTAATGTCCATACTCGTGCAGACAATACCCTTGCTGATCTTTCTGCGATCCTCGATGGTCTCATTACCCTTCGCCTTGATGATGTTGACATGTAGGTAGAACGGTGATGATTCGCTTTGATTGTAACTACTGACCTTGAACAAGTATGGTATCTTCTCCAATGGGTTCACTATCGGGAATGAATATGTGATGTTATCATATGTGCCATCCTTATGAATGATGTACTGACCATAGTAACAACCTGTGAACAAGCTTCTGTTCCTATTCTTTCGACAGTGATTCCTTACGAAGTTCTCCTTATCATCCGGATAGAACTCATTGCCAATATCGTACATGACATTCCAGAATATTTCCTTATCTTTCAACAGTTCATACTTACGTCCGACCAACTTCAGAACGTTCGACAATATTGATAATTTCCCACTCAAACTATTCTCTTCGGCCAGCATGTTCATCATGATGTTAACGTTCGACTTACTCAAATCGATACTATTGAACTGGGTGAACGTGAATGTCGGCAATTGTACTATATTTTTCATGTTCATATTGTCATTTTCAGCATTGTATCGAATGTATATGCGTTCATCACGTTCATACTTGAACATAGTGGCAAGCTTGTTTCGGACAATAATATCCATTAGCACATTCTCAGGTACAATACTGATGTCCAAATACGAGACATCATTTGAGTTGTCCAACAATCGCTTGATGAATATGTCTTTCGTCCAGGTCAACGTTGCATTGTCAACCATGATTCTGCGCAACATGAGCTTCAACTCATCATACAAATCATCTTGGTACAACTCATTGAGTATCTTCTTCTCGGATGGCACAATCTTGTAGTCATTCGGGTTGACAAACAATGTTGATGAGATACACTTCTCCGCAAGTATGTTGATGAATGTTTCAACATCTTCGTTCAAGATACTTCTGATTTTGTAGTACCGTTCACCAACTGTGTACTCACCTAGTTGCGGGTACTTCTTCAACTCATCTGGTAACTCAATCACGTAAGTATAGACCTTCGCATACTTCTTATCACTCGGTAGTAACGCATGTGATTGCGTACGTATGATACGAGCATATATCTGCTTCCACTTGGATATGTTCGGAACTCTCGACAGAATGGCTATGTTCTGTGTGTTGAAGAATGACACACCACTATATGCAACATCGGACACAAACATAACACTGATTATATCACCGTAGAGATTGTTTGGTCCGTTGAAGATTCTGTTAGTAATATCGTCACGCTCCCTCTGGTTCAAATCACCTGTTAGCATCTCGTAGTAGAGAGGCTTGAACTTAGAACAGATTTTGAGTTTGAATCGCTCTTCAAGTGGTGCAGAATGTTTCTTATATGTATGTCCGCAGAACTTGCAGAGTGACTTGTCTGTCGGAGTTGAACCATAATGAACAAACCCATTGTATTGAAGAATTGCTGCATATTGTCGGATGCCAAATGAGTTGATTTTGTTGTGGTACACAATGGTCTTTTCGTTATTGAATGTGTTGTATAGACATAGCTTACACAGTTCGTAACCAAGTGCTGAGAACTTTCGGATGTTAGACAGGTCTAGAAACTTGCCATACAACACACCGTTCGCCTCTTCGTAGATACTGTATTTGTTCCATTCTGATGGTGGCGGAATATATGCGTCATGTATGTAGATAGTTGAGTCTGATGATTCAGTGTTTAGCATATCTTTGTCGAGAGTCGATGATGACAATGTTGATTTGATATAATCGTTATATTTTTGTGCTTGCAATCCCTCGACTGGCACGGAGATGATAATCATAGGTTGTTTCGAATCAATGGATGAGATGATTGAGTTACCAATATGGATTTCCGTAGGTAGGTACTTGTTTGGTGGGAATACTACTGCTTGCATGTCTGTGTATACATGTGTATGGTGTTCCGATTTAGAAGCATTCAATGTGAATGAGTTTATAGCACCACCTGTGTTGCTTGCATGTGTGTCAGCACTATTGTCAACAGTTCCATGTTCACCATCATCGTCAGCACTATTGTCAACAGTTCCATGTTCACCATCATCGTCAGCACTATTGCTCACCAGGCTGTTGACAGTAGTACTTGCATCATCATGTTGACTAGTGTGGTCACCAATGTTGCTTGCATGTGTGTTCACATCATCGGGGTAGTACAAGGGTTCACCATCACCATCACCATCATCCTTCGCCAGTGTGTCAGCATGTTCGGCGAGCCATAGCTTCTGAACAATATCTTTCTCATTCTCATCCTTTGCGATGCGTTGTAGGTCTTCTTCACTAACACCCTTAGCTATCTTCGTTGGATCAATAGCTTCATTCTTACCAATCATTGTCAGACTCTTCGCAACAAATACATTGTCAGGCAAATCCTTCAACTTCATCAGCGAAGGTTTGACATTCTTAGCTCGAGCTGCTTGGTTGTAGTACATGAAGCAATCCTTAAGTTGTTCAATACATTGTTCAACCTGTGTCTTCTTCATTCTCCATACCAACACATTCCCGAGAATAGTCTCTTGGTCACACAATACACTACGTTCGATGAACTCAGGATTGTCACTCACAATGTTTATAACATCAGCAACCTCGCCAAGTGATGAATTAATCATTGTACCACTTAGGAACATCATCTTAATGTTACGTTTCGATGCTAGCTTCGAGATGCAAGCAACAGCAAAGCCATATGTGTTCAACCCCTCATTGGAATAGAGTCTTTGCATCTCATCGACAATGATGATTGAGTTAGTCCACTTGTTAATGAACTCTTCGCTAGGTTTGAGATTGCCACGCTTGTACTCCTGAATCAGTGCGTCAATGTTCTGGTTGTACTTCTCGGATGACAGATTTGGGAACACAGCATTGAAGAATGATTGATAACCCATGAACTTAATATCTTTGTCTATTGTCTTAATCATCGCATTACGCTTAGCCTCTCCAAGTTCAACATTCTCGGTGATAGTTGAGTTGAGTAAGCTACTAAGTTCATCAAACTTCTCGATTGGATTGATACCAAACTCCGGTCTCATAAGTTCAACTTCAATCTGTGCTTGCGTCTGCCAGCCACCTACTACGATAACATTTTGTGTAATTACATCGGATTTGACTGCCTTGTTCGGAATGTATTGTGTGTTGAATTTGTACATCTGATACAGTAACAAGTTGTGTAGAAGTGCAAATGCTGCAGCTGCTGACTTACCTGATCCGACAGAATAGTGTAGAATGAGCTTGTTGACCGAAGATGAATACAGATAGTACTTCGGAATGACTTGGTGAGGAAGTAGGATGAAGTATCCGGACTTCAATGCGTGAGGATCATAAGATTGGTTAATGAGATAGTTGTACACATTCGGGATATCCATATTTTTGATTATGGTAATGTTCTCGTGTGTTGGTAACATGCGTAGGTAAGCATTCATGTGTCGCGAGTTAGGTTGACATGTGTATGCCGCGATGAGTGTTGACATGCATATGTCCGCACTTGATGGTTCACCTATATGATGACATATATGATAAAAACAATAATGCTCACCTATATGTCGATGCTGGTTCTGTACATAACCATCAAATGCAAAAATATACTCATTTTCAACATGATTCATCCGAATAATCATAACCATCAAAATATGGGTAGTTATCTGAACTTTCATAATTAATCTTTCGGTTACTCTTAAGAACATCTAATGGTACACTCCAATATTCTCGATGTTCATTATTATTATCGAGCGTTATCCATATTTTAGCATTTTCACACATAAATTCTGTGTAGTAATCGAACTTCTTAACAATTTCAGATACATCAATATCGTCAATGTATTTCATCAGATATTTCTTCTCGCGTTTATCTAATGTTACTGGTGTATCTTTGAGTATGTACTTGAGTAATGATTGGTCTTTGAATCTTTGACATGCGTTTGAACATATATTGAATACCGTGACCTTAATGATATACGAATCATAAAAGTTGTGGTCATATACGTCTTGCAGCATATGGTAAAAGTGTTTTTCATAAAAGTCTCGTAAATCCTTGTTGTTCACATATCTGTCATCATCGCTATAGATTACATAATATGCCTGATATAATGCATGAGCAATATCAATGTAATCGTGATAAGCCAAATACATATCATATTGTTCACATATGTGCTTGGTTGAATTTTCAGACAAGCATGAACATACAAATGGATTACGATTCTCCAATATACCATTATCATTCACAAGTATATCTGTGTTATCTATGAGTGACATAAAGAACATTCCAGTTTTTAATTCATACCATTTATAGCATCGTTCCATTTTGAACTCACAAACAAAAATAATCTATTTCTTGAAACTCGTGACGATTGCACTGACTTGATTTCTGGATAAATCATGCGTTACTAGTTTATTAGTTTCAGTATTTGTCATCTGTTTCAGAATCTTACGCTTGACATAATCTTCATCTTTGTCTGTGTAATATGTCGTGAATGCATTGTATAATAGTGCTTTCTTCTTCACTTCATCATACACAATATCATAATACTTATTCATATCAGACATAATACGTTTAAACCACTCATTTAGTATATTCGTAAGTACTTCAGAGATTGACTGACTGATTCTATATTGTAATCTCCCATGTATTTGCACATATTGTACAAATGCTTTATTTGCATCATTGTCGATTCGATTGATTAGTTCTGTGATGATGTTGATTTTGTTGTTTTGAATCTCACTGATAGCATAGCGTTCGAATGATTTGTTTGCAGCCTTTATGATATTGGTAGAGGTCTTCATATCAATCTCAGGTCTCACTGATATTTTTGCTATCGTGTCAGGCGTATCACAAATCGTATATATTATGCGTAACACTTTATCGTAATCGTTAATAAGTAATGAATATGCTGTTTGCTCATCTTCAACTATTGAATTGTCTGCAGATTCTTCGTTATCATCAGTATGAATACCCTTTATTGCATCAACAGCTTTATCTGCACAGTTTCGATACTCTTTGAACCTACCAGAGAATCTTAGATTAAAATCCGCTAATATCCTATCGTTGTATATATTGTTTGCATCATATTCGAAACACTCCTTGACGAATGATGGTATGATGTTATTGTTTGCAATGATTCCCTCTATCTTCTCTACGAGTAATGTAATCAACTCGTTGCTGATGTTGAAGAATTCATCTTTCGTGAATGTGGTATCAACATACATCTCTGCGTTCTCAGCTTTAGTAGATTCTCGTGCAGCATAGCAAAAGTTTATATCGTTCGCATTGTTCTTATTGCTATCAGACTCTTTTACGAGATGAGTTGACTTCGTTTGCAAATAACTGAATATGACCTGTTGAAGATATAGCTCTAGGTCAAACAGTTTAAGATTGCAATACTCGATATGTTTGGACTGAATCAGCATGTTAACATATAAGTATTGCGGAGCAAATATAATTTTGAAGTTGCACGGTGTTTTACTCGATAACTTCGGTATAATCTTGTCTATATGAGATAACATTTCACTAGCAGTTATGTCGAGTTGATATTCATTGTTTGTAGATTTGTCAGTCAATGAACCAAGTTTGAACACATTTTTGATTGTTTTGCCACTAGCTTCATATCTGAAGCTATAGAAATTCAAACTATATGGTCTATACATTATCTCTCCTTTTGTCTTCTCATTCGTTGACGCAGTCTTGTATGCAAAGTACTGATTAGGTTGTAACCGCATATCATTTGCTTGTTCGAATGTAAACCCATTTGTTCCAACCTTTCCATTGCTATCCATTATGTAAATTAAGTTCGATTCATCAACCAATTCAGCTTTAGGATGCGGAGCACTACCTCCTAACATATGAATGCGAATGATGTGATATACGAATATGAATAGTAACAACAGGATTAGTACTGTTATGATTATCATCAGAATTTCATTCATTTCTCTTCAAATAACATCACATATGCTTACGTTAGTTTGTCTACATTCGTGGTGAGCAATGTGTGTCGACATATGCACTTCGCATATGATGTCGCGATGTAGGTCAACATACATATGTTGCAACATATATTTGCATGTACTTCGCATGGAACTGTCGCAACATGTGTCGATATATGTACTTCGCAATGTGGTGAACATGTACTGTCAGCACATCCTTCTAGCAGTCTCCGACGTTACCAATCGGGCCAAAAATATAGTGAATTTAGAACACACATAAATGGGTATCCGTGGATTATTGAACTTAATCAAAGATTACAGGTCACGGCGAACAGAGACTGAAGACATTACACGCGTACATGTTGGTAACTCAGTGTTCACATCAAACATTGTCTATCTTGATTACACATCACAGCTCATCAAGTTCTATTACAACCATATCGAAACAGTTTCGAATGTAGATGAGTTGATTAACAAGATAGTTGCAGAGATGATTACCTACTTTCGTAAGCTTCTCACATATAACAACTATATCTACGTATTTGTTGATTACAAGTTCGATGTTGACATGAATGAGAGCAAGATCTATTTCAATGACTTTATCATACCAATTGGCGAGACTACTAACGAACATGTTCATAAGAACTACTTCATGCAAACCGATACTGTTAACAGCACTGATTCTAAGGTCTTGCTACCAGATGAAGTGCAGCATACTAAGTTGATGAATCACAACCAAATAGATGAACCACAAGTGAAAGAGTTCGAAAGTGAATACATCATGTTCACCCCTATGATCAACAAGTGCTATCTATTCAACAACGCTGACCACACTGCTGACACACATGGTGAACATACTTATGCTGACCACACTGTCGACACACATGCAATCACTACTGCTGACATACATGC
>CAMWNP010000067.1 GCA_947175645.1 uncultured Porphyromonadaceae bacterium | reverse complement strand
CCAACACCTTCACACATACATGTTCACCAACACCTTCACACATACATGTTCACCAACACCTTCACACATACATGTTCACCATTCGAGTCAACAGTCCTGTTCACCAACACATTCACATCCATGTCTGCCATCGACGCAAACATACTCATGCTACAACATGCAGCTTATGATTCGAACGGTGTGTACATGAACTTGACCTTGCTCGCCATCTGTAGTTCGCAGATGCTGAACATCAGTTCCATGCAATAAGTCTTCTTATACAACTTCGCATTAATATCAAAGTACTTCCGTAACTCATTAATGTCCATACTCGTGCAGACAATACCCTTGCTGATCTTTCTGCGATCCTCGATGGTCTCATTACCCTTCGCCTTGATGATGTTGACATGTAGGTAGAACGGTGATGATTCGCTTTGATTGTAACTACTGACCTTGAACAAGTATGGTATCTTCTCCAATGGGTTCACTATCGGGAATGAATATGTGATGTTATCATATGTGCCATCCTTATGAATGATGTACTGACCATAGTAACAACCTGTGAACAAGCTTCTGTTCCTATTCTTTCGACAGTGATTCCTTACGAAGTTCTCCTTATCATCCGGATAGAACTCATTGCCAATATCGTACATGACATTCCAGAATATTTCCTTATCTTTCAACAGTTCATACTTACGTCCGACCAACTTCAGAACGTTCGACAATATTGATAATTTCCCACTCAAACTATTCTCTTCGGCCAGCATGTTCATCATGATGTTAACGTTCGACTTACTCAAATCGATACTATTGAACTGGGTGAACGTGAATGTCGGCAATTGTACTATATTTTTCATGTTCATATTGTCATTTTCAGCATTGTATCGAATGTATATGCGTTCATCACGTTCATACTTGAACATAGTGGCAAGCTTGTTTCGGACAATAATATCCATTAGCACATTCTCAGGTACAATACTGATGTCCAAATACGAGACATCATTTGAGTTGTCCAACAATCGCTTGATGAATATGTCTTTCGTCCAGGTCAACGTTGCATTGTCAACCATGATTCTGCGCAACATGAGCTTCAACTCATCATACAAATCATCTTGGTACAACTCATTGAGTATCTTCTTCTCGGATGGCACAATCTTGTAGTCATTCGGGTTGACAAACAATGTTGATGAGATACACTTCTCCGCAAGTATGTTGATGAATGTTTCAACATCTTCGTTCAAGATACTTCTGATTTTGTAGTACCGTTCACCAACTGTGTACTCACCTAGTTGCGGGTACTTCTTCAACTCATCTGGTAACTCAATCACGTAAGTATAGACCTTCGCATACTTCTTATCACTCGGTAGTAACGCATGTGATTGCGTACGTATGATACGAGCATATATCTGCTTCCACTTGGATATGTTCGGAACTCTCGACAGAATGGCTATGTTCTGTGTGTTGAAGAATGACACACCACTATATGCAACATCGGACACAAACATAACACTGATTATATCACCGTAGAGATTGTTTGGTCCGTTGAAGATTCTGTTAGTAATATCGTCACGCTCCCTCTGGTTCAAATCACCTGTTAGCATCTCGTAGTAGAGAGGCTTGAACTTAGAACAGATTTTGAGTTTGAATCGCTCTTCAAGTGGTGCAGAATGTTTCTTATATGTATGTCCGCAGAACTTGCAGAGTGACTTGTCTGTCGGAGTTGAACCATAATGAACAAACCCATTGTATTGAAGAATTGCTGCATATTGTCGGATGCCAAATGAGTTGATTTTGTTGTGGTACACAATGGTCTTTTCGTTATTGAATGTGTTGTATAGACATAGCTTACACAGTTCGTAACCAAGTGCTGAGAACTTTCGGATGTTAGACAGGTCTAGAAACTTGCCATACAACACACCGTTCGCCTCTTCGTAGATACTGTATTTGTTCCATTCTGATGGTGGCGGAATATATGCGTCATGTATGTAGATAGTTGAGTCTGATGATTCAGTGTTTAGCATATCTTTGTCGAGAGTCGATGATGACAATGTTGATTTGATATAATCGTTATATTTTTGTGCTTGCAATCCCTCGACTGGCACGGAGATGATAATCATAGGTTGTTTCGAATCAATGGATGAGATGATTGAGTTACCAATATGGATTTCCGTAGGTAGGTACTTGTTTGGTGGGAATACTACTGCTTGCATGTCTGTGTATACATGTGTATGGTGTTCCGATTTAGAAGCATTCAATGTGAATGAGTTTATAGCACCACCTGTGTTGCTTGCATGTGTGTCAGCACTATTGTCAACAGTTCCATGTTCACCATCATCGTCAGCACTATTGTCAACAGTTCCATGTTCACCATCATCGTCAGCACTATTGCTCACCAGGCTGTTGACAGTAGTACTTGCATCATCATGTTGACTAGTGTGGTCACCAATGTTGCTTGCATGTGTGTTCACATCATCGGGGTAGTACAAGGGTTCACCATCACCATCACCATCATCCTTCGCCAGTGTGTCAGCATGTTCGGCGAGCCATAGCTTCTGAACAATATCTTTCTCATTCTCATCCTTTGCGATGCGTTGTAGGTCTTCTTCACTAACACCCTTAGCTATCTTCGTTGGATCAATAGCTTCATTCTTACCAATCATTGTCAGACTCTTCGCAACAAATACATTGTCAGGCAAATCCTTCAACTTCATCAGCGAAGGTTTGACATTCTTAGCTCGAGCTGCTTGGTTGTAGTACATGAAGCAATCCTTAAGTTGTTCAATACATTGTTCAACCTGTGTCTTCTTCATTCTCCATACCAACACATTCCCGAGAATAGTCTCTTGGTCACACAATACACTACGTTCGATGAACTCAGGATTGTCACTCACAATGTTTATAACATCAGCAACCTCGCCAAGTGATGAATTAATCATTGTACCACTTAGGAACATCATCTTAATGTTACGTTTCGATGCTAGCTTCGAGATGCAAGCAACAGCAAAGCCATATGTGTTCAACCCCTCATTGGAATAGAGTCTTTGCATCTCATCGACAATGATGATTGAGTTAGTCCACTTGTTAATGAACTCTTCGCTAGGTTTGAGATTGCCACGCTTGTACTCCTGAATCAGTGCGTCAATGTTCTGGTTGTACTTCTCGGATGACAGATTTGGGAACACAGCATTGAAGAATGATTGATAACCCATGAACTTAATATCTTTGTCTATTGTCTTAATCATCGCATTACGCTTAGCCTCTCCAAGTTCAACATTCTCGGTGATAGTTGAGTTGAGTAAGCTACTAAGTTCATCAAACTTCTCGATTGGATTGATACCAAACTCCGGTCTCATAAGTTCAACTTCAATCTGTGCTTGCGTCTGCCAGCCACCTACTACGATAACATTTTGTGTAATTACATCGGATTTGACTGCCTTGTTCGGAATGTATTGTGTGTTGAATTTGTACATCTGATACAGTAACAAGTTGTGTAGAAGTGCAAATGCTGCAGCTGCTGACTTACCTGATCCGACAGAATAGTGTAGAATGAGCTTGTTGACCGAAGATGAATACAGATAGTACTTCGGAATGACTTGGTGAGGAAGTAGGATGAAGTATCCGGACTTCAATGCGTGAGGATCATAAGATTGGTTAATGAGATAGTTGTACACATTCGGGATATCCATATTTTTGATTATGGTAATGTTCTCGTGTGTTGGTAACATGCGTAGGTAAGCATTCATGTGTCGCGAGTTAGGTTGACATGTGTATGCCGCGATGAGTGTTGACATGCATATGTCCGCACTTGATGGTTCACCTATATGATGACATATATGATAAAAACAATAATGCTCACCTATATGTCGATGCTGGTTCTGTACATAACCATCAAATGCAAAAATATACTCATTTTCAACATGATTCATCCGAATAATCATAACCATCAAAATATGGGTAGTTATCTGAACTTTCATAATTAATCTTTCGGTTACTCTTAAGAACATCTAATGGTACACTCCAATATTCTCGATGTTCATTATTATTATCGAGCGTTATCCATATTTTAGCATTTTCACACATAAATTCTGTGTAGTAATCGAACTTCTTAACAATTTCAGATACATCAATATCGTCAATGTATTTCATCAGATATTTCTTCTCGCGTTTATCTAATGTTACTGGTGTATCTTTGAGTATGTACTTGAGTAATGATTGGTCTTTGAATCTTTGACATGCGTTTGAACATATATTGAATACCGTGACCTTAATGATATACGAATCATAAAAGTTGTGGTCATATACGTCTTGCAGCATATGGTAAAAGTGTTTTTCATAAAAGTCTCGTAAATCCTTGTTGTTCACATATCTGTCATCATCGCTATAGATTACATAATATGCCTGATATAATGCATGAGCAATATCAATGTAATCGTGATAAGCCAAATACATATCATATTGTTCACATATGTGCTTGGTTGAATTTTCAGACAAGCATGAACATACAAATGGATTACGATTCTCCAATATACCATTATCATTCACAAGTATATCTGTGTTATCTATGAGTGACATAAAGAACATTCCAGTTTTTAATTCATACCATTTATAGCATCGTTCCATTTTGAACTCACAAACAAAAATAATCTATTTCTTGAAACTCGTGACGATTGCACTGACTTGATTTCTGGATAAATCATGCGTTACTAGTTTATTAGTTTCAGTATTTGTCATCTGTTTCAGAATCTTACGCTTGACATAATCTTCATCTTTGTCTGTGTAATATGTCGTGAATGCATTGTATAATAGTGCTTTCTTCTTCACTTCATCATACACAATATCATAATACTTATTCATATCAGACATAATACGTTTAAACCACTCATTTAGTATATTCGTAAGTACTTCAGAGATTGACTGACTGATTCTATATTGTAATCTCCCATGTATTTGCACATATTGTACAAATGCTTTATTTGCATCATTGTCGATTCGATTGATTAGTTCTGTGATGATGTTGATTTTGTTGTTTTGAATCTCACTGATAGCATAGCGTTCGAATGATTTGTTTGCAGCCTTTATGATATTGGTAGAGGTCTTCATATCAATCTCAGGTCTCACTGATATTTTTGCTATCGTGTCAGGCGTATCACAAATCGTATATATTATGCGTAACACTTTATCGTAATCGTTAATAAGTAATGAATATGCTGTTTGCTCATCTTCAACTATTGAATTGTCTGCAGATTCTTCGTTATCATCAGTATGAATACCCTTTATTGCATCAACAGCTTTATCTGCACAGTTTCGATACTCTTTGAACCTACCAGAGAATCTTAGATTAAAATCCGCTAATATCCTATCGTTGTATATATTGTTTGCATCATATTCGAAACACTCCTTGACGAATGATGGTATGATGTTATTGTTTGCAATGATTCCCTCTATCTTCTCTACGAGTAATGTAATCAACTCGTTGCTGATGTTGAAGAATTCATCTTTCGTGAATGTGGTATCAACATACATCTCTGCGTTCTCAGCTTTAGTAGATTCTCGTGCAGCATAGCAAAAGTTTATATCGTTCGCATTGTTCTTATTGCTATCAGACTCTTTTACGAGATGAGTTGACTTCGTTTGCAAATAACTGAATATGACCTGTTGAAGATATAGCTCTAGGTCAAACAGTTTAAGATTGCAATACTCGATATGTTTGGACTGAATCAGCATGTTAACATATAAGTATTGCGGAGCAAATATAATTTTGAAGTTGCACGGTGTTTTACTCGATAACTTCGGTATAATCTTGTCTATATGAGATAACATTTCACTAGCAGTTATGTCGAGTTGATATTCATTGTTTGTAGATTTGTCAGTCAATGAACCAAGTTTGAACACATTTTTGATTGTTTTGCCACTAGCTTCATATCTGAAGCTATAGAAATTCAAACTATATGGTCTATACATTATCTCTCCTTTTGTCTTCTCATTCGTTGACGCAGTCTTGTATGCAAAGTACTGATTAGGTTGTAACCGCATATCATTTGCTTGTTCGAATGTAAACCCATTTGTTCCAACCTTTCCATTGCTATCCATTATGTAAATTAAGTTCGATTCATCAACCAATTCAGCTTTAGGATGCGGAGCACTACCTCCTAACATATGAATGCGAATGATGTGATATACGAATATGAATAGTAACAACAGGATTAGTACTGTTATGATTATCATCAGAATTTCATTCATTTCTCTTCAAATAACATCACATATGCTTACGTTAGTTTGTCTACATTCGTGGTGAGCAATGTGTGTCGACATATGCACTTCGCATATGATGTCGCGATGTAGGTCAACATACATATGTTGCAACATATATTTGCATGTACTTCGCATGGAACTGTCGCAACATGTGTCGATATATGTACTTCGCAATGTGGTGAACATGTACTGTCAGCACATCCTTCTAGCAGTCTCCGACGTTACCAATCGGGCCAAAAATATAGTGAATTTAGAACACACATAAATGGGTATCCGTGGATTATTGAACTTAATCAAAGATTACAGGTCACGGCGAACAGAGACTGAAGACATTACACGCGTACATGTTGGTAACTCAGTGTTCACATCAAACATTGTCTATCTTGATTACACATCACAGCTCATCAAGTTCTATTACAACCATATCGAAACAGTTTCGAATGTAGATGAGTTGATTAACAAGATAGTTGCAGAGATGATTACCTACTTTCGTAAGCTTCTCACATATAACAACTATATCTACGTATTTGTTGATTACAAGTTCGATGTTGACATGAATGAGAGCAAGATCTATTTCAATGACTTTATCATACCAATTGGCGAGACTACTAACGAACATGTTCATAAGAACTACTTCATGCAAACCGATACTGTTAACAGCACTGATTCTAAGGTCTTGCTACCAGATGAAGTGCAGCATACTAAGTTGATGAATCACAACCAAATAGATGAACCACAAGTGAAAGAGTTCGAAAGTGAATACATCATGTTCACCCCTATGATCAACAAGTGCTATCTATTCAACAACGCTGACCACACTGCTGACACACATGGTGAACATACTTATGCTGACCACACTGTCGACACACATGCAATCACTACTGCTGACAT
>CAMWNP010000066.1 GCA_947175645.1 uncultured Porphyromonadaceae bacterium | reverse complement strand
TGAAAATTGGTTTCGAGATGAATTTTGAAATTTGAAGTTGACCATGTACTGGACAGGTGTTGATGCAAACCATGTTCCGACAGCTCCATGCGAACAACATATGTTCATATCGAATGCAAACAACATATGTCGACCTACACTCGCAAAAATACATGTCAGCACACAATGCTCACCGAACATCTAGACCTATATTGTGACACACTGCTGCTCACCACACACATCCTTCACTCAACGGGCAGCCTAAGAACTTGAACAATCTTGTCAACAACCTCGTCATTAATCTCATTCGAGGATTTGAATGATATTCTTACAGCATTCTCGAATGGGTCAATATTTCCACCTTCAACCTTCTTCACCTTGACATTCTTACTCTTCGCATCTGCAATCTCTTCATTCTTACATGCACTTGTATTCCCGATATAGATACCATTCTTAGCTAACTCGTTGATGTAACCCAATGGACAGTTAGTACCTGTTGATATCAGAAATGTGTTGTATAGATGCTTACTTTTCGGTTTATACACATTGAATCCAGCACCTTTGAGTTTCTTATATGTATCATTCCACTTGCTCTTACGTGTGTTGAAATCATCGAAGTTGTCAAAGATGTAGCTATATTCAACTAAGTCAATCATAGGCATTGTTCCACCTCGAAATCCATGTTGCTGTTTGCCTGCAATCAATGGTTTGAATGGTGCTTCTTGCGTATCGTTGATGACAAACACACCAACACCAGCAGGTCCACCAATCTTGTGTAACGAGAAGAACAACGCATTGAGTTTCCAACCACTCATGTCAATCGGAACACGCATGATAGACTGGGTTGCATCAAGTACTAGCAGTGGTTTGTATTGCAATACATGCGAAGAGTATATAGATGGCAATGTATTGGTACCAAGCACATTGTTGCCAAAGTAGTATGTTTCAAGTATTCGCGTGAAACGCTCAACATCCATAACTTCGCCATTCTTCGAATTGACATGTGTGAGGAATATCATCGAACATTTGTCATTGATTGCATTGTTTCGCATTTCCTGGTAAGCAATACCGTAGTTATCGCAATTGTCTTTAACTGCACTGTGGTCGTAGTTGGTACCAAGAACGATGCCATATGGATTGTATGATTTGGCCCACAAGATACAGTTTGCAATTGATTCTGTTGCACCTGAGTTAACTATGACTTTCGCAGATTTGGGTGCATTGACTAGTTGCTTTATCTTGTCCTCCATCGTGTCAATATCCTTGCGAAGTACCATGTTCTCACCATATGCGAGGTCACTATAGTTGAACCTTCCTGTGTACGAAGGGTTGGTTGATGCGTAGTTGAGATATGTGGATGTATTACTCATTTTGTATTTCGAGAAAGTATTTGCTGGGTGTTGTTTGCATATGACAATGATGACAACTATGATTAATGCGAATAGTAATAATATTGATAAACATTGATATTTTTGCATTTTATTGCTGAAATGGTGGTATGCAAGATGTGCAAAAATATATATGTTGACCTTATTCGGTAACAAGTTTGATTATTGTATGCAGTGGCTTGACTTTGGTTAACATGTCATATGTTACTTGATTGGTTACGATAATGGTTTGCAATAAGTTGCAACCATCGAACATGTAATTCATATTGGTAACATTTGATGTGTCCCAATTTGATAAATCAAGATATGTTAATGATGCGCAATCACAGAACATACTTCCCATATTGGTGACCTTACTTGTGTCCCAATTTGATAAATCAAGATACACTAATGACGTACATTCTGAGAACATCAAACTCATATTTGTAACCTTCGACGTGCTGAAGCACGACTCGAGCTCCGCTCGCGATGTGTTCCATCTTGACGCACTAGAGTGCGGCCCAGGCTTTGCCTGTGATAAATCAAGTGTAGTTAACGATGTACAACCACTGAACATCCAACTCATATCAGTAACCTTCGATGTGTCCCAATTAGATAAATCAAGATGTACTAAAGATTTGCATTCACTGAACATGCAACTCATATCTGTAACATTAGAGGTATCAAATCGTTTATACAGTTCGGTTTTAATATATTTGTTGAATGATTGAGTTTGATTATAACATGTTGCATCTTCATATATCATGAAGTCATCAGGGAATGGTATCAATTTATGTTTATCATTCTTCTTTAACGATTCGATACGTTCACATGCATTATTAAGTTTAGTGCTTAACATATCAAATTTCGCATTGATGTCTTCGATTGTTGACTGTTGTTTTTCGACAAGTTTGATAAGCAATTCCATGTTTGCATCGGACGACAAAAATAATCTATCAGTATATCATCTTACAATTCTTTCTTAGCAATAGTGATTACAGATTCATCTACACCAGATTGTATCAACATATTTCTGACTTCTTCACTTCCTACAATGATATTTTTCAACTCATCGCAGTCACGAAACATGTCACTTATATTTGTTGACTTTGATATTTGCCACATTCGTATGTCAATAGATATTAACGAATAGCAATCACTGAACATATCACTCATATCAGTGACGTTCGACACGTTCCAATTAGATATATTAAGCCGTACCAATGAACTACATCCATGAAACATGCAACTCATATTGGTAACCTTTGATGTGTTGAAGTTCGAAATGTTAAGTGATTCTAGTGAACTACATCTGTTGAACATATATGCCATGTTTGTAACTTGAGATGTATCCCAGTTTGACAAATCAAGTGATATAAGAGAATCACACATATCGAACATGCAATTCATATCTGTCACATGTGCAGTATCCCATCGGGATAAGTTTAGTTGTTTAATAGTCTTGCACGCTTGGAATATAATTGACAAATCATCAACTTTAGATATATCCCAATATGCGCACTTTGTATAGTCATATCCATCGTAATCAAATGATTCATCAAATTTTAAGAACGCTACTGGTATAGGTACTGTTTCATCATCGAGTTTCTTCGCTAGTTGTTCAACACGTTCACTGAGTTTGTTGATTAATTTGTTGATTGCATTGAATTTTTGACTGAATAGTGACACAAGTTTGTCAATACATTCGTGAACATTCATGTTTGCATCGGATGACAAAAATAATCTGTTAATTCCTTATTTGCGAAGTTCGATTGTTGTTTGTTTAGGCTTCACTTTGGTTAACATATCATATGTTGTTTGATTAGTTACAATGATTGTTTGAAGTGATTCGCAATCATAGAACATCCAACTCGTACCAGTTACCTTCGAGGTATCCCAGCCTGATAAGTCAAGTGTTGTTAACGAATAACAATTATAGAACATGGCACTCATATCAGTAACCTTCGATGTATTCCATCTGGATAAGTCAAGAGATGTTAATGATGTGCATTCACCGAACATACTGCTTATGTTTGTTAACTCTGATGTTCGCCACATTCGTATGTCAAGAGATGTTAACGAATAGCAATTACTGAACATGTAAGACATATCTGTAACATTCGATACATCCCAAGATATATCAAGCTGTGTTAATGAACTACACCCATAAAACATGTAAGACATATCTATGACGTTCGACATGTTGTTCCAATTAGATATATCAAGCTGTGTCAATGATTCACAGTTACAAAACATGTGACTCATATTGGTAACCTTTGATGCGTTGAAGTTCGAAATGTTAAGTGATTCTAGTGAACTACATTGGTTGAACATACCCAGCATACTTATGACGTTCGACGTGTCCCAGTTTGATAAATCAAGTGATATAATAGACTCGCACATATCGAACATGCAATTCATGTCCGTCACATGTGCAGTATCCCATCGTGATAAGTCAATGTACTTAACTGTTTCGCACATTTGGAATAACTTTGACAAATCATCAACTTTAGATATGTCCCAATATGCGCACTTCGTATAATCATATCTATCGTAATCAAATGATTTGTCATAAGTTATGAAAGCCTGTGGTATTGATTCATGTTGTTGATTATTGATTTTCTTCTCTAATGAGTCAACCCGTTTGCTAAGTTTGGTTAGCATATCAATAATTGCATCGAGTTTCGTATCAACAGCGAAAGACATATTGTTTGCATCGAACGATAAAAATAATCTGGTCAGCATGTATAGTTATGAATTGTTCACCTATAGCGGACATGACTGCTTACATACATGTCGACACCTATGCGAAACAACATGTTCATCATGTGCGGACATGAATGCTTACCATATATTTTTGGCATATGAATGTGAACCAACAAGTGCGGACATGAATGCTTACCATATATTTTTGGCATATGTGTTCGTCATATGTCGACATGAATGTCTTGCACTCATGTTCACATCTATGTGTTGGACATCTCGAGAAGCATTTGTGTGTTGCATCGACATGCAAAAATAATGTCACATCTATTGGCTAGAATCAGCATGTTCATCATCGGATGACATATGACTGTCAACAGTTTCAGGTGTTGACTTGTCATGTTCGCCTGACTCTTCATGTGTAATGTTCGCATACTTTAGCTTGTCAAATACAGCTAAGACATTGTCACACTCTTCTGTGACTGCATTCAACTTGGTCACAGTATTGTTACCGTGTGTCTTGCTTACGCAAGACTCCTGCAGTGGCCGCACTAGTTCGATGACCGACGAGTCAACACCACTTTTGACCAATTTCTTCATAGCAATATCATTGGTTACAATGATTGTCTTCAATGCCAGGCAATCATTGAACATATCCCTTATTCTGTCAGTATCGATGTTCTTGAAGTTCCAACCTGAGAGGTTAACATACTCTAGCGAGGAACATCTCCAGAACATGTTTTGCATGTTCGAGACATGTGAAACATCCCAGTTCGACAAGTCAATTCGATTCAATGTCGTACATCCGTGAAACATATAGCTCATGTCTTCAATGTCTGAACAGTCGTAGTCGGACAAGTCAATGCACGTGATATTGTTGTCAGATATGAACTCTCGAATCGAGATGTCACTAGAGAATTGACAATTCTTGAAAAATGTACTGTCATCCCTATAGCGAACAGTTCTAGTATCACCATCATGTTCGATACAATACTTCGAGATTGGTATAGCTTGCGTACGTTCTTCAAGTCTTCGGATTCGCCGATATAGATAACATATGGATGCGAATATAAATGTCAGCAAGATTGCTTGATACATTTGGGTCGACACAAAATTAATTCATTATGATTCGACACTGATTGGGTACTACTCTTGCAAGCTTGTTTTTGGTCACATCATTAGTTACGATGATAGTTCTAAGTGAGTCACAACCTAAGAACATGTCAACAACACATGTAACATACCATCCTGACAAGTCAATGAATTGCAATGCATTGCAACCACTGAACATGTAGCTCATATTTGTAACATTACTTGTGTCCCATCCTGCGAGGTTAAGATGAGTCAACGATGTACAGTTACAGAACATGTAACTCATATCTGTAACATTGGATGTGTCGAAGCTATGCAGGTCAAGAGTTGTTAATGTCTTACAGTTACGGAACATGCTTGACATACATGTAACTCGTGATGTTCGAAAGTTTGAGAGATTGATTTCTGTCAATGAGATGCAACTATTGAACATGTTACTCATATCTTCAACATCGAATGTGTCCTAAGTTGATAAGTCTAGATATGTCAACGATGTGCAGTTATGGAACATGTTCGCCATTGTGGTGACATTGTATGTTCTCCAATTTGTTACAATAAGAGACACCAATTCAGTGTAATCTCGAAACATGTTACTCATATCTTCAATATCTCCAGTGTTAAAATTCGATAGGTCCAAATATGTAACTGACTTGTTTGGTTCGATTGATGATGTATCTATGTCCACATCAGTCTGTTCACAATGTGTTTGCATTCTATTGTAGACCATATTTTCAACATCTTCCATTCGTTGTTCTAATGCTGCGATTCTGTTAGCAATATCGGTTAACTTCTCAAGTATCTATTGTGTCATGTTGTGAGGTGAACAAAAATAACATGTCAGTATGTATATGAATTGTTCACATACAAGTGCGGACATGACCTGCTTACATACATGTCGAACATACTGGTGAATCAACATGTTGACCATATCGCGACAGCTCCATGTTGACCATGTGCGGACATGATTGTTATCTCGAAATGCAAAAAATATAAATATTTATCATTCTTTCTTAGAAAATCCTGTGAAATGTATATTCTTCAATTCTTTTGATTCGTCGATATAAATTGCATATGAATGCGAACATACATGTCAGCACTGTACTTGTAAGTATTGCTTGATACATTTGTGTCGACACAAAATTACGTCATTATGATGTGGCAACATTCTGGTAGCACTTTGGTAAACATATTTTTGGTTACTTTGTTGTTTACGAAGATGTTTCGCAATGCATAGCAATTATAGAACATGTCACTCATATCAGTAACCCACATTGTATCCCAATCTGATAAATCAAGTTTGGTTAATGATATACAGTTACAGAACATGTTCGACATATTTGTAAATTGCAATGTACTCAATCCAAATATGTAAAGTGTAGTTAATGAGATGCAGTTACAGAACATGTTACTCATATCAGCAACACCATCTGTATCCCATTCGGATATTTCAAGCTCTGTCAACGATTCGCAACCACTGAACATGTTATGCATGTCGTTAACATTTGATGTATTCCATCCTGACACATCAAGATGCTCTAGTGATTCGCAACCACTGAACATGTCACTCATATCTGTGACGTTTGATGTGTCCCAGTTTGACGCACTAGAGTGCGGCCCAGGCTTTGCCTGTGATAGATTGAGTGTTCGCAGTTTGGTGCAGTTCTTGAATAGTCCGTTCATATCAATTACATTTGATATATCGAAGTTTGATAAATCTAATGTTGTCAACGATTTGCAATCACTAAACATGTTATGTATGTCGTTAACGTTGGATGTATTCCATCCATGCAAATCTAGATACATTAATGATTTACATCCTGCGAACATGTTTGACATGTTGGTAACCTTTGAGGTATCCCAATTTGATAGATTTAGTGTTTGCAGTTTGGTGCAATAATTGAACATTAAACTCATATCAGTTACCTTTGATGTATCCCATCGTGATAGGTCAAGCGTTGTTAACGAGTCGCAATACTGAAACATGCTACGCATATTGGTGACATTCGAAGTATTTAGAATACTTAATGTTTGTTCATTATATTGCCGTATCGTATTAAGGTTTGCATCAGTTACAATGCAATCGTATGAAACTTGTTTGTTCAAATTCTGTAATGATTTGACTCGTTCGCGAAGTTCATTAACATCTCTTGTTAACGCATCGATGGTTTGCAATTGTTTGTTCAAATTCTGTAATGATTTGACTCGTTCGCGAAGTTCATTAACATCT
>CAMWNP010000065.1 GCA_947175645.1 uncultured Porphyromonadaceae bacterium | reverse complement strand
ACATATGTCGACAGTTACATGTGAACCATCGTGTGAAGTACATATGTCGACAGTTACATGTGAACCATCGTGTGAAGTACATATGTCGACAGTTCCATGTGAACCATCGTGTGAAGTACATATGTGAACCATATGTTGACATACATATGCTGACCATCATAGTAACATACATCGCGACATACAAGTGTGAAGTACATATGCGAACATATTGTTGACCTATATGTGAGTATATGTGCGAACACATACATATCCGCCGATGTTGTAGGACATACAATGCAAAAATACGTTGAGCTTCACCACACCTTTAGCAAATGATTCGCAGATGCTTGTTCAAGTAACATTCGGAATCAAATCTTCATTCTCATTAGTAACTTCAGCATCCTGTCCATTATAGTTGAAGTTGCCAATTCCGAGAACGCTTTGTATGTATGAATTGACATAAGTGTTACGTGGACCAATTCCGTTGTCACCTAAGTAAGCCTCTTTGATTCGCTTAGGTGCGAATGATTCTGATGTTGATATACTCTTCTTGTTACTCCATTTCTTCGAGCATAGTGCGAAGATGACTAATGCAACAATGACAATTCCGCATAATATGCCAACAGCTATTATCTTCCATATATTGGCTCTAAACCATTCTTTAACTCTAGTACCTGTTCCTGACATTTATTAATCGCTAAATCGATGTAGGCCCGTTTATTTGACAGTAATAGGTTATTTTTCTGTTGTGTGTAAATGAATAAAACACATACTACGCATTGTGATTGCGACACACTAAAGCATGGCTCTACTTGCGAGGGTGGTGCGAAGAATGATGTCATATCAACGTTGCAAGATGCAATCAATGAAGACCTTCGCAAGACTATTCCACTCGAAGCGTTCATCCAAGAGAAGATACAGCTGATGGTCAAAAATACTGTTGGCATTCGATGCAAGAAGTGTGGTAGTGATGATGTCTTCTGTGAGTCTCGACAGATTAGGTCTGCCGATGAAGCTACTAGTAAGATTTACACATGTCTAAATTGCGGAAACAAGTGGAGAGTTGACTGAGATTGTTGAGTATATTTTTGCATTTGGTATCTACATCGGTGAGCAATATCACTGTGAACCCATTTCGTGACAGTTCCATGCGAAGTACATATGTTGACCTACATCGTGACAGTTCCATGCGAAGTACATATGTTGACCATCTTGCGACATGCGTGTGAGCAGTACATGTTGACAGACATCGCAACAACTCAATGTCGACACATTCATACTTACAACGCATGTACACTCATATGCAACAAGCGAAGCTTGGAGAGACGAGCTTCGCACAGTCTCAAAAATACAAACTACTTACCCGAGTACTTGCATGAGTTCGTCATCATCGACAAGTTCATCCTCAGAGTCTTGTGTAGCTTTTGGCTCGACTTGCTCAACCTTAGGTTGATTCTTCTCACTCTTCGGGCGCGAAGCACACTCAGGCAAAGCCTGCGAAGCATTGTTCAACTGTTTCAACTCAGCTTGAATCTTAGCATCTTCGGCTTGCTGTTGTTCTTCGAGACGTTGCTTGATAGTCTCTTGTGTATCTTCGACTGTTGGCCTATATTGTTGAGCCAACTTGCGAGCATAGTCACGTTTTTGCACTCTTGGGTCAACCTTTCGCTTGACTGCATCAGGATTAGAATCATCGTAGACACCATCACCAACTTCATATGTCGGAACATCAATGAGTGGCTTGTTATTGTTTGGTTCATCTTCAACTTTATTGTTGAGGTCAAAATTCAAAGCCCTACTTACAGCATTCTCTAAATCGGAGTAATCCGAAAGTGCTTGTTGATGCTCATCGTAGAGACTTTGGTAAGCAGCATTTTGTTGTTCAAGTTGAGCCTTTAATGCCTTCTGCGTATGGTTCGCAATCTCAAGGTCACTCTTGGTCTTCTTTAAGTCGTTACGATGATTGATGTACATGACTGCTGCAACAATACCAATGACTGCAACGACGAACAGAATGACAAGCAAGTATATGACTGGTTTTGGAACTTGAATCTTTGGCTTAGATTCATTCTTTACTTCTTCTGTCTTTGGTTCATCCTTTACAGGTGCGATTGCAGTGGGTTTTGACTGTTTCGCTTGTTCAGAAACATCACTAATCCTGCTGAACATTTCGAGTTTGAAAAATAATGTAAGAAATATGTTTGCCAAAATCATAATATTTTTGATTCGCTCATCATGTGCGAATGAATATGAGTGGTTACATATGGTGGACATGTATATGTTGACCATGTTGTGACATATGTATGTTGACCATGTTGTGACATATGTATGTTGACCATGTTGTGACATACAAGTGTTGACATGTATATGTTGACCATAAGTGCGGACAGTACATGTGAACCACATCGCAACATGTATGTTGACCATGTTGTGACATACAAGTGCAGACCACTCATGCGGACAGTACATGTGAACCACATCGCAACATGTATATGTTGACCACTCATGCGGACATGTATGTCAACACATACAAGTGAACCATGTTGCGACACACAATGCTCACCAGTACATGTCGTCATATAGCTAACATACAAGTGCGGACAGTACATGTTCACACAATGTTCACCACTCATGTAAGCCTACGCTGGTGACCACGCAAAAATAATATCTAACTCATATGTTGAACCTATTCGCATTGTGATTAATCAATTTCTGAATCTCATGTTCTTTGCGAGATTGCTCGGCATTGGTTGAGAGTATTGGTGTTGAAGTCTGTGCTTCGTAGTTGCGATGTTCATTCGAATCGTCATGTTCATTCAAGTACTTCGCATGTCGGCGAACATCTTTGACACTCTGAAGTATGAGCTGTTTCTTATAGTTCGAATCGTAGTTAGTCAGTTCAGTGTATCGTTCTTCATCTCGAGGGTTGACCGATGTGTCTGTATTAATCTTCAACAGGTCTCGAAGCTCAGATTGGTCAACATTTGCAAATGCTGAGTTACTAACATCAACAGAACCATTTCCGAATTGATCGGTCTGCATCTCGGTGAAGTGCAATGTTGACTTACCTCCGAGATTGCTATAGCTCGGGTTTGTAGTTTGGTCAAAAGATGAATAGTTAGCATATTGTGCGAAGCTCGACTGTGCGGTTGAGTCGTCAAACCTTAAACCTTCGAATGAGTTGTCGAACGTTGGTATGTTTGAACTTCTTTGGTCGAATGGACTGTCATACACGGATCGAGAATCTGATTGCTTGCGAGACTGTTTCGCTCTTCTTGGTTGCATGATTCTACTCATTTACGAAATCGAAAAATATGACGTGAATATTTCGTTGTTCGTGATGTGTATGCCATGTGCTGACATACCTGCGCCACGATATATTTTTGAAATGTACTGTCAGCATGATATGTTTGCAATGTGTGATGAGCACGGAGTAGTCGCAATGTGTGATGAGCACGGAGTAGTCGCAACATAGGTTGAAAGTATATGCCGCAATATAGGTTACAAGTATATGCCGCAATATAGGTTGAACATGCACTCGTAAGATATGCTGAACTATATGCTGACATTTTCTGTTACGAGTGCATGTTGACATTGATGTGAGCAGTACATACTCACTATATGTTGACATATGGTGAACAATGTATGCTGACCGATACATGTACAAAAATGTTGCGTCATACACAACATTAGAATGATTAATACCATTTGATTTATATGATATGTTGAATGTTGTATATTCAGAAACAGGGTCTACATACCAATTGCTTCCGAAGTTTGTAACTGAAGATTTTATCTTCCTATTCCTGCAATTGCATCAGCAATTAATTGCTTAACAGCATTTGCTGAGTATACATTGTTATCAGTCGGTGTACCTGAACTGCTTATGATACTAGTTGCATTCGAACTAATCAAACTATCAACAGCATTTGCTGAGTATACGTTGTTATCAGTCGGTGTACCTGAACTGCTTATGATTTCAACAGGTTTGATGCTCGAATCAGTGTATGCTTTAGCAGTATCCAACGATTTTGCAATCAAATTATTGGTTGCATTTGCAGAATATACATTGTTAGTAGATGGTATGCCTGATGTGTTGATGATCTGAATTGAAGTTTTAGTGCTTATGCTATTGACATTTTTGGTTAGATTAGCAACCGCACTTGTTAACATTTCAAGTCTGCACTTGATTCCGAGAAGTTGTTTCTCAACCAACGTAGGACTATAATCCTTACTCATTTTTAGTACATTAACCTTCGAATTGACATACAATGTTTGACATACATCTGTCACTAGTATGCTAACACACATATGCTTGACACACATATGTTCACTAGTATGCTTGACATACGTTGTTCACCATATGCTTGTCACTAGTATACTTGACATACGTTGTTCACCATATGCTTGACATACGTTGTTCACCAGCACATCAAAAATATATGGGTTATTCAACTTCTCAGCCAGCTACATTGTCACATATACTGTAAGCATATTTATAACATGTTTTGATATAAAGCATAATCATACATATCTGCATACAATGCATTATCACTATGCTTTGTAACAATAACGCAAATTACAATTGTAATCACAATAATTGTTAATATCATAGTGAACATTCTTATTATCGCATACTTGTTTGCACCCATGAATGGAGCAATATTTCTTGCAGCTTTCAGCATATCATCTTGGCTATTAACACCGTAATTTCCAATGTATATTGTTGATGGATTGCGAATAGGATTGATAATCATATTTGGGTCAACCATAATAAGTTCATGGTTCTCATTATAAAATTCTGAACATTCATGATTTGCATCGTCATTCAATATCAATATTCTTACATCTAATGGTATGTAAGGTATTTTTGCTTTCCGATACTTGTAATCAAATACAACATGTGCAATTAGATGTGACATGTATGCTTTAATGGATGGTGAATCTCTACATGTCTTAAGGTATCTTACAAACTCTGGTTTCAATACTACATGCAGCCCATCGTTAACGAAATTCATATAAATTCGATCTGCGCACCATTGATATTTCACCCTATCGCGGTTATAGTTTGGATACAAATCATCGATGTAGATATATTGGTTCGCATACTCTGATAGCGAAACCAAGTAATCTCGATCGTTGAATAATGCAATGCATGCATTTTTATCAATTAACGATTCTAACGAGCTATCTTGCTGATTGTCATCCATCCATAGTATGTTCGCCAAGTAATTTGACAAACTTGTACGCAACATAATAGGATTGTTAACATTATACATACAGCAATAACGTAAAAAATCATAGTAATTATCATCATAAATTAGTTCCATATCTCTGTCGCCAATCATTTCTACGATTCTTATCTTCAATTCACACAACACACCCATAGCATATAGTAAAGCATCAAGGTCATTTTTCATTACATTCATTCGAGGTAATGGTTCATATGAAAATATCAATCTATTGAAGAAGTTCAATGATAGCGCATTTTCGATATCATTTCGTATTCGCATATTCTCATCTATTCGTATGAGCGTACTATCACCAATAACATCTTTGTACAATATACCTTTAGCACGTTTGTAGTCAAGAATGTTGTTAATATCCATGTCTATTCCTTTACTCTTCAACGTGCAACTCATCATGTTTCGGTTATATATCATTGTCCACACAAAACAGATACCAGCATTAAAGTGATACTGTGCATTGTAAAATCTTATGAATGCAAGTATTATTACCGCAATCTTACAACTAAAGTTATCTAAGTCTATTTTTGGATTGTATGCATCATATTCATCACGATTGATTAGCGATATGTATGCAAGATTATCGTAACCTTTGAACCTGTAACGCATTGTCATGCGAAGAATCATCAAACCCAATAGTTGCAGTTTATCTTTCACTGGGATTGCTTGAGCATTATGTACACGTGCGAAATAGTAGTCTAATGGTTGACCTAGAAATAACCTATCGGAGTATACTATGTTGGTTAATGTTGTTTGAGTTCTATCGTTGAATTGAGCAATGCGTGCAGCATACGCAGCATATGCTTCATCAATTCGGGCTGTAATATCTCGCTCAATACCACCACCTCGTAGTTTGTACGATAAGCTTGATTGACATGTGTCAGCAGTTATTTGTGGCGTATATATTTCAACAAACCACTTCGAAACATTAATTATTTCGGTGTCGATGTCACTATTATGTATGACACACTCAACGCAACGTAATAGTAGTTTGATAAGTATGGTATCAATTAACATATCCCTATTGCCAGCATAAACATTGTCGATTATGTTGGTAATTGATGGTATAGTCAATTCTGTCATTTATTCATGCTAACATGGCGCTGTTCGCATGTGTACTTCGCATGTGTGGTGAGCATATGGTGAACACATGTACTTCGCATGTGTGGTGAGCATATGGTGAACACATGTACTTCGCATAAGTGGTGAGCATATGGTGAACACATGTACTTCGCATAAGTGGTAAGCATAGTGTGTCGCAACATGGTTCGCATAAGTGGTGAGCATATGGTGAACATAGTATGTTTCGACATGTTGTTCGCATAAGTGGTCGTGATGTAGGTCTGCATATACATGTCGCGATATGGTGAACACATGTACTTCGCATGTGTGTGAATGAGGTAATTAGCAGTGTACTATGTAAGAAATGACTGACAATAATCAGGAAATAACCGTGTTTGGTAGCAAAAACATTAATGAAGGTGTGGTAATCACGAATGATGAAAGTGTTAATAACTATGGTTTGTTTAACCAATCATTCGTAACAGATATAGTTACAACTACTGTTAATCCAACAAGTATTTACATCGATACTACTGGGTCTAGTATTTATGTTAAAAATGGAAGTACATATAGTGACTTATTTGGTAAAAGTATGACTGTTGCCGATGAGAGTAACTTAAAACAGTTTAGTACTATTCCACAACTATTGGTTGTAAACAATTATACATTACAACCAAGCTTAACATCAACAGTTACAAACGCCGTGACCTTATTCTGTAGACCATCTAGTAACATTGTTGGTTACAGCTATGTTAATGAGTACATCGTTGCAGTGAATGGTAAACCAATTAATGATAACAATATGTCTATAACTAATGGTAAGTTAACATTTAATTCATTATTCAGTCTAACTACGAATAGTAATCAAGAATTCAACAATGTGCTGTTACGAGATGTGTTTAACGTATTGGAACCAAGTGTATTACAACGTATGTTTAGTAGTTATGGTTTACCAACTATGGCAAGTGAGATTGTAACACTCAAAAATGAAATTGATGGATTGCGATCCGTTGTTAAAGAATTATGTGGTAGATGCTATACATTAAACACAACTGCTACCAAAAACCAAATCAACGAAATGTATAATAGATACGATAAATACGGAGATGGTTACACAGAACTAGTTGACGTACCAAGTGGTTTCAATTTCAAAACATATACTCAACAACAGTGGGAAGATGCCAACTATAGATTGTTCAACATACAAAAATATGCAAGTAGTAATAGTAATCCATTGGTTGGATTATGTACTAACAATAAATCTATTACTAATCTTGACTTATCATTGTGGAATACTAAAAATATTACTAATATGTTTGGTGTGTTCTATGGGTGCAGCAGCTTGACAATACTTAACTTATCCAGTTGGGATACAAGTAGTGTTACTGATGTGATTGGTATATTCCTTGGTTGCACTAACTTGCAAACATTAGACTTATCCAGTTGGGATATAAGTAGTGTTAATAATATGACTGATATGTTCCAAGGTTGCAGTTCATTGACAACACTAGACCTTTCCAACTTTGATACAAGTATTGTTAATAATATGAGTAGGATGTTCTATGGTTGCAGTAATTTAACAACCCTTGATTTATCAAATCCTAACTTCATAATTGCTAGTATCAATAACGAAATGTTCAATGGTTGCACATCGTTGACAACAGTATACTACAGTGATGCTAACAAGGCTGTTCTACAAACATTGTTAGCATCACTTGGGTTAACATACAATGATACTACTGGAGCTAAACCAGCATGGACAAAACCACCTGCTTAAAGTATATATTTTTGCCTAGTTGGTCAACATGTATGTCGCAATGTAGTCAACATATGTATGTCCACATGTGTGCTTCGCATGTATGTTCGCATGTGTGGTGAGCAATATGTGTACTCGCACTTGATGTCGACATATTGGTCAACAGTATATGTAGCAATATGTATGTCCGCACTTGATGTCGACATATTGGTCAACAGTATATGTAGCAATATGTATGTCCGC
>CAMWNP010000064.1 GCA_947175645.1 uncultured Porphyromonadaceae bacterium | reverse complement strand
TCTAAACTACCAAATAATTTTGCAAAAATATTTCAAAAAATTTCAAGAAAATTTTTATAAAATATGTAAAGCGTTGATATATAGAGAATAAAGAGTGTTACAAAAATTTTAATTATTTTGTAATAATAATGAATTTTTGTTTCCAGCGTGTTACAAATCATGTTTCAATTACATTTTTCAGGATTATTCTCCCGGGTTCGATATTTTTTTTGTTGTCATTCTTGTATTATCCTATATCAGTTATTTCTATTATTTATTAAATAATGTGTCTATTCAAAGTATTTCATATTCTCAATGCTATTCTTGTTCTTTGTCACTAAATGGATGTGCATTATAATGTGTTGATATATAGTTAGATATGTTAATATTTTAATTTAATATTTATTAACGAATAAGAGGGTTTTATCAGTTGTTTGATAAGTCAACTTGCTATAATTCAATATGTTATACATTGATTAGATTAGCAAAATCTATAGAAAATCGGAACAAACTATAATTTCCACTTGCAAAAATCCCTGTAATTAGTATGGTTTGATTTTCTAAATTTGCAGATATGCAATAAATTACATAAATTTGTGGCTATGTGTTCCAAATACCTTAAAGAAAGTTTTGATTCATAATTAATTGTGCAGTCAAAATTATTTTTGAAAGAAAAACATAATACCGAATTCTAATTAACAATCTGATAATTCAAGGTTAATTACCATGAAAACCGGCACATTTTTTGGCACTTTATTTTTTGCCGTTGGTCTCTGTGCTTGTTCGGGAGATGATCTTACTCCGGAAATAGGTAAAGTTGAGTACGACCAGATGCGCTACATTGCGGTGCAGATCGGGGCTCCCCAGGATGCGGTGTCACGCGCATTCAATAATGGTGCTGAGAACGAGAGTTACATCAACCGTCTGGATTTCTTCTTTTACGATGCAGTTGGTAACCCTACCTCCACTCCGCTCTCTATGACGGACAATGACATACGTACTTCGGGTTCGTTTGTAAGCCCTGATCCCAAACCTTCAGGAAGCAATGTAACCCGTATATATGCATCGGTGGTTCCCGTTGCGCTTACCCAAGGACAGAATCTGCCATCGCAGGTGATATGTGTGGTCAACGGAGTGGAAAGCGGTGTGAACGAAATCAAGTCACTTCCTTTGGATGAACTGATTGACATCAGGCGTACTTATTTCAGCAACCAGACCTCCTTCGTGATGACTAACTCTGTTTATTATGGAAGAGACATAGTCACCGGACAGGCAAACCAGAGGCTATGTGCGACTCACATCAATTCCAACACCCAACTCTTCGGTACAAAGGAAGATGCAAAAAAGGCTATCAGCGAGTCTGCGACAAATGCGGTGGTTGACATATATGTAGAGCGTGTGGCTGCAAAGATAGGTCTCACTTTGGACAAAAATGACATTTCAGATTATGAACTGCACACAAAGGATGGCGCAGAAGTCAAGTTGAAGTTCGTTCCAGAATACTGGGCTATGAATGCAACGGCCAAATCCACCTATCTGACCAAACGCTACGGAGTTGAGACAGCCGATGGAAATACAACAACCATAAATAAACTGCCGTCATTTGAGCAGATTAACGGTGCGCTGACAGCCGGGGGATTCATGAACTGGAATGACGAACCCAACCATCGCAGTTACTGGGGCACATCTCCTTCCTACTTCGCCAATAACTATCCTGATGTTTCCGATGATGTCAATGACCTTGTAGAGCCTTCTAACGCCGATGCCTTTGAATCAAAGTACTATTCATATAGTGAATTGGCAACCCGCTCTACACAGGGTATCGCAAGCCAGGCGATAGCAACCGCAACCGGATCTTTTGCCGCGGGATATACCGGTATCCAGATCGGGTATGAGGGTCAGGTTACCAACGGTTATATCTACACACGTGAGACCACGGTGGCAAAAGCCCGGATAAATGATGTCAACAACAGTAACCCGGCAGCAGCAGTTGCTTCGGCTGTCATAGTAGGCAAGTACTCGGTTGACGGCTCTACAACCGAGAACGGCACTTTCTATATTGACCGTAATGCCAGCGATAAAGGAGTTTATTATGGAAGTGCCGCGTCAGCAGCCGCTACTCTTGCCGCACGTCAGACTATAGTATATGATGATGCTGCGGGCAAGAACCCCTCCGGTGCGGAAGTTTTCACCCTTAAACACCCTGAGGCAGATGTGCGAGCAAAGGCACAGACAAAACTGGTCGGACGCCTTGTAACACTTCAGATTACCTCTCTTCCCGCCGGTCGCCACCTCTACTACTATACGCTGAACGCTGACGGCACAGGTCAGTATGTCGAGATAACCTCCGAGAATCTTGTTGAGGTTAATACTCAGATGTTGTCCGTGGGATATATGGACAAATTCGCTCAGGGACTTGCATTCTTCAGCATACCCATTCGCCATCTGAACTGGAATGATGATTTCTATGTGAAGAAAAAATGGACTGAAGAGGTGCAGCAGGATGGTGAAACCGTTACAGTGGAACGCGAAAGCAAGACAGGAACATACGACTGGGCTTCCATGACTACCGGTTCCGTTGGCGTTGTACGCAACCATGAATACAATCTCCATATCAATTCCATAACAGGGCTCGGTACTGCATTACGCGACCCCGATCAGCCCATTGTACCGGCGAAGGAAGAAGCGAATCAGTTCATAGCCGCACGCCTGAATATCCTGGCGTGGAATCTGGCTAATACCTGGAGTGTCGACCTTTGAAAGGATATCGTAAAGGAAGATATAGGATGATAATGTTTTTTTGATTTATAACATAAACAGATAAATCTGACTTTGGGTTACATGTGTCTCTCCGCCACATATAAAAATATAATTTTGAGCCTGATTGTGGCAGTTGCCATGATGCTGACCGGTTGCATATATGACAGAATGGATTGCCCGGAAAATGAAGAACTGGAGAATGTAGGCGAGGTGATAACAATAGAATTCACCATGCTGACCAGGAATGCTCAGTCCGCGTCTCGATCACTTGACCCGCCACCATCACCGGAAACAGGTTTCAGTGCGGAAAATTACCTCGACCTGGGTAATCTGACCTTCCTTCTTTTTGATGACAACAGAAAGATGCTCAGAACTTTCAGCCCCGATGTGGATGTGATAGAAGAAGCCACCGGTCCCTATGTCAAATATAGAGTACGGACCTTCCTCCACGACAACTATTTCCTTAAGACTACTTCAGAAAACATCACTTTCACCATTGTTGTATTGGGAAACTTCGCGGGGCTTTCGCCCGAAAGGTTCAATTTCTCGGCTGGTGAGAAACTCGAGGATATCTTTAAGCCGGAAATCGTAGGCACATTCGCAATGCCCCTGTCCAATAATTCAGCAAATACCTGGATTCCCGCAGTAGCCCCGATTGCGTCACAGAATTCCGGCCACATTCCCATGTCCGGCATGCAGACCTTCACTGTGCCCACAGGCGCCCTGCGTGCCAGTTCTCCTGATAGTCCTTATCAGTTGTCAGAAGGACCCTCGCAGAAGCATATCAACATGTTGCGTGCTCTCGCTAAGATTGAAATAGTTGACAAAATAGCATATTCGGCAACGGACAACAACCACTTTACCATTGAGCACGTTGAACTCATCGGTCATAATACGAGAGGCTCCATACTACCTTTGTTCGGAGAATGGGAACGGGATCTGGAGACTCAGTATGTGAAACTTCCGTCAGTTCCGTCCGATGCGGCGTACATCGGTTCTGATCCGGGGTCAGGAATCGGCACATCCGTCACAGGTAGTCAAGCGGAGAGAGACTTCTTCCTTGATGCCGATGCCACTGCTGCGCGTACTGACGGATGCAAAGTCTATTCATGTTACCTGACAGAATACGACCCCGAAGCAGTCGGTTCCGCATCACCCATGTGGATGCGCCTTACCATGAGTGCTCCGTGGGGTGAGGATGAGACGACTCAATTCCGGCTTGATGTTGCTCCCTACACTGACGGTACTCCGCAAGAACCTATGCCTATACTTCGCAACAACATCTACCGTTATGTGATTACCGGAGCAAAAGAAATTGATCTTGACGTTCAGCCGTTCTCCAACCTGTCGCTCTCATTCGGCTTTGGACTGAGGCGCGATGCCAGAGGTGATCTTATGGTACTCCCCGATGAAAATGGCGATTATCCCGAGTACTTCCTGAATTTTGCAAAGACCCACAGTTATCCTCAGGCTATCGATGATGACGGAAATGAAACAGGAGAGTTGATAAGGCTCGAAGACGGCGATTATTATGCCATAGTCGTAGGGGAGAATAACGAAATGTCAGATGCCGTGATATGGGTTAAGGACCGTGATGCATGCCATGTTCTCTCAAATTTCGGACCTGAACATGATGGGCAGGACTGCAGCGCACGTAGGGTCGAGTCATTCTACGGTAACAATCAGGCTGAAACTTTCCTTAAGGATATCTTCGGCTACAGACGTGTCTATCATTTCATCAACCACAATTCCATTGTGCGTCACCCGCAGGACGATAATCTGCTTTTCTGCTATATAGAAAACTTCGGCAGCGAGAATGTAAAGCGAAAATATTATGAGATAGAATCCTGGGATGACGCGTCCAAAACCGGATGGATTGTCAACAAAAATGAAGATGGAACGGAAGTGGGATTTCAGGAAATTACCTCTGACGGAAACCTGGGAAATGCTATTCCCATAGAGTAATACCGGAAAAACATGAATCGACTTAAGTTAATAATCAACATAATTATCCTGTTATATCTTCCGGTGGCTTTGGCCGGTTGCCGGGATGATGAATTAGGCTCCTTCGGTAATTCTGACGGACCCGAGGTCATGGTTGATCTTGAGGCTTCGTTCTCTCCATTTGCCGGGGGTGGACTGTCACGCTCATCGAATGTGGCGCCGGCAAGAGGATTCAACACGGTGTCAGATTTAGCCATACTCACATTTTCCGCTGCTGATGAAAAACTTCTGGATGCCTTCGAGCCGCGTTATTTCGATGTGAAAGATGAAGGAAGGACCGATGCTGACGCCAGCAACCAGTCGACAGCGGAAACTGACACTAAATCGGTGTCAAACATATCAGTAAGAATTCCTCAGGGTACATATTATATTGTTGCCGTGGCTAATTATGGCGAATACAACCGGCTTGAAGACGGAACCATAGCAACCACAAAAACCTCTTTGGAAAAATTGCGTGAAAACAGTAGTTTCAAAGTAGGGGAGTTCACCCTTTCTGACCTGAGGGCATTACGTGTAGGGTGGGATACGGAGGAGTATGCCAATAACCGTGCGATGCTCGGATATTTCACTGTTCCCGGTGCGTCGGTCCCTTATGCCGGATCGAAATTTGAGACAGTCACGGTCAACAAGCCCAACATGCGGTTGAAAGCATGGCTTCGCAGGTGTGCATCAAAGATAACGGTTGATTTCGACGGTTCCTCGTTGTCGGAAAATATCAGTATATTCATCAAGGATGTCAGAATTTGTGATCTTGCCGGTGATTGCAGCCTTGGCTTCGGAAATCCGTCTACAAATGATGAAAATGCGGTGGATTTCAATAATCATCCCGATAATGAGGATAGCCTGATATCCTCGGATGGCACATACATTGAGATAGGTAAAGGTGAATACTATCCGGAGTGGCCATGTATAACAAAGGAGAATCCATACATTCTTGATGACGACGGCCTGACACGTAAAGATTTGCATACTCAGGATTCGGACTGCCTCTATTTCTACGAGAACATGCAGGGGGTCCGTGAAGGATATGACAGAACCCCGGTTCCCAACCTTATTCAGGGTGGAGTTGCGGAAGGTTTCAACGTAAAAGACGGTGTGCCTTACGGAACTTTTGTGGAAGTTACGGCTCATTACGTTTCAGAAGTTAACAACCAGAGCCGTGAGCAGGATATAAAGTACCGGTTCATGCTCGGTAAAAATGTGACTGACAATTTCGATGCCGAAAGAAACTATCATTACAAACTTACACTGAAATTCATGGGAAATGCCAATGAATATCACTGGCACATAGATTATACACGTGAGGAAGGTTTCAAAGTTCCGAATCCATGGTATGTTTCCTATGTTTATAATCACGATGCGTATCTCCCCTTTGAATTCGATATCTCTGAGGATTGGGAGATTGTGGACATGAATGCAAAGATTGTCACCAACCCATGGTATCCGACAACCAGCAGCGCCTCCGGAGAAGGATTTGATTCAGAACTGGTTGATCCTGACTATGTTATCACACCTGAAACTCCTGCCGGAGATGAAGACTATCCTTATCAGACTGCCGACAATAAGTACACAGGAAACGGTTTCCTTTCTTTGCGTGCTCCCAGTGGGGAGACCGTGCTGACTGACCGACGTGCCGGTGTGGTATGGTCAGGATATGGAACCGCCGGAGCAAATCAGTTGAATCAGAAATATTTTGATGGAGTATCTGCCGGAGTGGACAGTGACGGAAACCCCGTGGCCCCCGTGAATCATGGTGAAAGGGTAATTATTAAGGATACTCATCCCGTTACGGATGGAACTGAAAGGGAAAAGATTTCGGTAAAACGCCAGTCTGACAATTATTCCATCAACATACCTCTTTTCACTCGTGAGAAATCGCTGATAAAACAGACCGGATACACCGGAAACAATCCTTTTGTAGGTTACCAGCGTGTGGCAAAAATTGAACTTACGGCCACGGTTCGCAATAAATCAGACCATAATCAGACAAGAGATTTCACATCCAGAGTCAATGTGGTGCAGGTGCGCCGTGTGGTAAATCCCAAAGGTGTTTACAGAAGCAGCGGTAACTACGAGCCGTTCCATGTGAATCTGAAATATCTGACTTCCGAGGGGGCTGACGGCGTATTCACTTCAATTATCTCGCGTGGCCCATGGATGGCGGAGATTCTCGGTGATGGCAACTTCATAACCATTGACGGTAAACAACGTGTTAACGGTTCTTCACGAAGCCAGATAGATTTCGATATCAGGTTTAACAGAATGGCCGGTGCCGGAAATAAAAATGCCATAATACGAATAAAGTACCACAACTATACCTGCACACACCTGATTTTCGTACGTCAGGGATATGCACCTCAGGTTTTGTGTGACGGAGGTCCGATTTTCAATAACCCCCATGCGTCACCCACATCGTGGAATACTTTCAATATGATAGCGGGTAACAAAATGGCAGATGATCCGCGCGATGAAGGCTCCATGTTCAAGTATGGTGGTGCTGAAAGGGCTATTTCTTCGGTCGACAATATCTATAAGGATGAAGAGGGCAATCCCATTTTCTCGGAACAAGTAAGAACGGGATTCAAGCCTCATGAAACAATGACTCTTCTTGATTCTGAAGGAAATGTGATCGAAAATCTGAACAAATGGACTGACGTGACAATGAACACGGCCGGATTCGGAGGTGCTAAGAACGACGACAACACTCCAATGGAAATCTCGAGGGCCGCAACTATGCGTGATTACGAGCAGTTGTATCTTACCAAGCATATTGAGTTCGGTTACGGGGTTCTATATGCCGACGGTGCCACCACCACACAGTCATCAATCGAGATGGTTAACGGTTGGTATCGTGATGATCCCTCCGCTGATAAGAATAAGAAAGGTATGCGGGGCATGTTTGTTTATTATTGGGATTCGGATAATCCGAATAATCAGTATAATGCACGAAATATGTTCCTCCCGTTAGGTAGGTCAGGCTACGGGCATAGGAAAAATGCCAGGGAAGAAAAAAATGAAGGCTACAACGGTAAGGGTATTCTCAGATATGCTGTTTCACGTGTAGTTCCTGCCAATGAATATGGGGGCGTGTATTCAAACTTCCAGAACGTATCACCTCTATTTGAGTTCCTTTACAGACGTATGGGTGCGATTTATTGGGCTCGTACCCAAACTCCAATAGGGGGCTATCTTGTATGGAATGGCGAAACTGAAATTGCCAACTCTGGTGCAGGAGGAGTTGACATAAACTACTTCTCGTTTGATGTCAACGCAATTAATATAAATGTATTGGACAACGGCAGGGATGCCTGCTTCGTACGTACAGTGGCAAGCAGTGCCGGTGAATGATAATTCATATGTTGCCGGACGCCAATTAAAACACGCATGCACCCACACTCCCCACACACCTCATCAGCCCTACACCTCCATCACTCACACTCCCCCCATCAGCCCCAGTCCGACCCGTCTGACCAGTCTGACCAGTCTGACCCGTCTGACCCATTTTTTTGCATTTTTTCCGCACATTTCCGCACCCGGAAACACCACCGTAACTCCCTGCCCCACCGGAGTAAACACCTGCGAAATTGTCAGACTTTCCACCTCACCCCCTCTGACATTTTTTCGTCGGAA
>CAMWNP010000063.1 GCA_947175645.1 uncultured Porphyromonadaceae bacterium | reverse complement strand
CACAACATGGTCAACACTTGTATGTCACAACATGGTCAACACTTGTATGTCACAAGATGGTGAACACTTGTATGTCACAACATGGTCAACATCGATAGTAAGCATGAATGACAAGCATAGAGCTGTCTGCATCATCGGGTCAAAAATATATGTCACGACGTGTATTGTCCGTGCATAGGTTGACATGAGTAGTGAGCACACACTGTCCACACAATGGTGAGCACACACTGTCCACACATAGGTCAACATCATCGGGTCAAAAAATATATGACAGCATACATCAATGCTGTCCATGCAATGTTTGATTATAATGTTTAATATCTTTCGACAAGAATGGTCGCAATGGTAGTCCATTAGTAGCATGCAGACCAGTACTGATTGCAATCATCACAGGACCAGGTGGTGGAGGTATCTTTGTACCGAGGAGTTTGAACAAGTTGGTGAAGAATGTAACAACATCATTCCAGCTAACAGGTTTTGTAGTTACAACTGTGGGCACCAATGTATCTAACTTATCGATGACTGCGTCGAACACTTGCAATATCATCTGTTGTACTTTAGTATCTAAGTTCCCTTTGGATGCAAGTAGCTTCATCGGAAGTCCACCTGATACTTTCGCAAACTTGAAGAAGATACCTATAAGCTTATTTATGTCCTTACGGTGACGTTTCAATGCGAACAATATGAATGGTATCACACTTGGGTCAACACCTGCAGACTTCAATGCAGGCATTCCTGGGATTGCATTTCTAACCATCGCAGTAATGTCCACAGTTGTACCACCACTGAACTTAGTCGACTTGAGCCTATCAGATGTTTTACCTATTATGTCGACAGTGATGCGAAACAGTTCAAGTGCTTTTGGGTCTGTTGCTATATTGGTAGTTTCGAGATACTTTGTACCTATAGCTAGAATCTTTGCGAAGATAGGTAATGTTTCATCAGTTGCTGGCACATTCTTCAAATCAAATTTGTGATACAGTGGTATGATATCATCCGAATCGAATGCATCAGAGTCTACTATTTGCTGCAACTGTTGAAGTGTTGCAGGATTGTCTAACACATTATTGTTCGCATGTTTATATATGACAGTCAATGTGATTGCCAATGCTACAGTACAGATTATTATAATGATTATGATAGTTACATCTTTATCCATTTTGGCTTTTACTAGACGTAACGTGCCAGACTCGCAGTTAGTCGTGTAAAAGACCTTAGGAGCTGAAGCTACATTTCATGTTCAACAGTGTGATATACACACATACGTGGAGATGAGATGTTGACCACTCATGCAGACCATGTTATGACATATGTATGTTGACCATCTCGTGACAACAAGTGTTGACCATCGATGTAGACCATCTCGTGACATATGTGTGTTGACCATCTCGTGACATATGTATATTAACCATCGATGCAGACCATTGATGTTGACCATCTCGTGACATATGTATATTAACCATCGATGTTGACCATGTTGTGACATACAAGTGTTGACCATGTTGTGACATATGTATATTAACCATCGATGCAGACCATCTCGTGACATATGTATGCTTACCACTCATGTTGACCCATCTTGTGACCACAAGTGTTAACATGCAATACAAACTCGAATGCAAAAATAACATATGAGAGCAAGCTCTCAACAGCACAATGCAACAAAATAAGCTTCACTCTCGTAAGATGTGTGTGACTCATTCACGCCCGCACTTCGTGAGTGAGAGAATGAAATTCTCTCCCGTTGCTCCGCAAGGTGCGCGTTACTCGCGCCCGTCACAGATGCCACTCGGAGAGATGATATTAATGTCATTAGTTGTGTCAATCACTTCTCTGCGATCATATTGACCGTAAGCAGTACCTTCGTTACGAACAGACTTGCATTGAATGATATCATGCGGTAGTGCATTCAATACCTTCACAATCAAGTCGAAACTGTATATGGTTGAGTATTCTCGACCATTATCGGGTACAATCTTATTGCCATCCTTATTGACGACATTCTTATAGTCCCAAGTCATTCCGAACATTCCTGTTCTTGATCCAATCATAGGATACATCTCACATAGACTTATGAATCTATACAAGCATGGGAACACATTCGTTGGAACGTGCAATGTCATAGTATCAGTAACAACGAACGTCGGGCATATGAACACCTGCGGACGTTCAAGAGTATGGTCCAACTCTTTCTCGAACAGATGGTAGTACCATATGCAAGCAGATATGTTTAGCTTGTCAAACTTGTTAGTCTCAAGAGTAATGATGAATAGCACCTTTGGTTGTTGAACCTCTTTGTAATCATCATGAGGTTTAGGTACTTCTGTAACGCATCGGTATAGAGTATACCTGTCAGCAAATTTGGTAATGTGTGGAAGCTTCCACTTCTCTTCATTCTCTTTCGAGAAGACAGGCTTACCTTCACTGAGTACCTCGTACGAGTTGACATGTAGAATCTTGAACCAATTGGTCAGAGTAGTCTTGATTTGCTCAGGTGTTAAGCATCTTGTTTCCTGTAATTGCGACATTTTTGAAAAAACAATAAAATTCAACTGTCGTTGCTACCACATCAAGCAAACACCATATTGCCCTTCGTATCCGATGTGCACGTAGATGCAGACAATCACCCTGAGCTATGATTGTCCTACATATATGCAAAAATATATTTTTGACCATTGTGTGCTAACATGTGTTGTTCACGAGTATATGCATAATACATGTTAACTACATAGGTCTGACATGAGTATCAGAATATCCTCCAATCATCGTCAGTCGGATCGTCTGAACAACTATTAGGGTTACTGCTATCAGTACTATTATAGTTGATTTTACGGTTGCTTTTTAAAACATCCAGAGAAACAGTCCAATACTTTCGTGATTCGTCGCTATTATCAAGAGTTATCCATATCTTTGCATTCTCACATATGAGTTTAGTATAATAATCGAACTTAGTTATAATATCATCGATGTTAAGTGCTGTAACATATTCAGTTAAATATTTCTTCTCACATTCATTTGATTCAACGTGCTCATCTACGAGAACATATTTGAGTAATGAGCAATCATTATATCGCTGACATAGATTCGAGCATATATTGAACACAACAACTTTCAACACATACGAGTTATAGAACTTGTGATTATATACGTCCTGCAATATATTATCGAAGTGTTCTTTATAATATTTCCTCAGTTCATCATTCGAATGTATACAACGCTTTGCATATGCATCGAAATACATATGATATAATGCATGTGCAATATCGATATAATCTTCAATTTCCAAATAATCTTCATATCTTTCGCAGATATGTTTATATGAAATTTCTGGCAAGTCAGTATCTATAAAGAATTTTTTACATTTCAGGTCTCCATCGTTCGGAATTGAAATTATGATATGTTCAACAAGAGAGTTTAAGAAGTAATATGTCTCGTCATAGTAATCACGATAATACAGTTCCATTTTGAAAGCACAAACAAAAATTATCTACCGAACCAATATGCACCCCATAGGTATGTTCACAACTGTGTGAGCATGAAACTGTTGACGTATAGAGGTGAGCATGCACATGCAAAAATACATATTATTCAATCATATGGTCCGACAGTTTCGATGAACCATATATCTGTGTATAAGCTCTTCATATCCTCATCAATGTACTTCATAAATGGATGGCTATTGTGTGTATCACAGTACTGTTTGAATATGTTGTAAGTCAGAATGTAGTATCTACTTTCGAAATCTAATTGTTTGAATTGTTCGTCATCATATTGCTTAACCAACAAGTTCAACAGTCTCAACTCATTCCGAATTATGCTCGGAAGTTTGTCAAGATGTTGGATTAACATCTTTCGTAAGTCAGCATTGTAATCCTCAAGTGATGCATGTGGATTTGAGTATTCAAATGTACCATAATGGTTAATACGTTTGTGAAGAAAGTGAAGTTGCGCAGAGTTGAGATTATCGATGTAATCTTCTGTGAAAGGCATTGTGTGTTTGCATGTGTGTAGTGATGAGTTTGTTCACATGGATGTTCACCTCGATTGATCAATATGATATTGTTCACCTATGTGCTGACATACATGGTTCAAATGTATGGTTCACCATCATCGTGTTCAACAACATTGGTTTGCGTGTAGTACCGACCAAACTGTGTCATACAGCTCGATATCCATATGATGTAACATCATAGGCTCGCCAGTAATACGGTAATGATGAATATAAACATTATAACCTTCAAGATGATGTTTTCGTTCGTTGGTTAGTGGTTTATACTCATTATTCAGAAAGTTCACATAATCGTCATGAATAGTATTGAATACATCCAACTCTTCCCGAATGATGTGCGGAATGTCATAAGCATGATCGATTAACATATTGAGCATATCTTTCATGCATTCATTTCGTGTTGAGTTTCTCGGCGAACAGTGAAATATGTCATAATATTCACAACGTTTATACAGAAACATCAGTTGTTGATATGTAAATGTTTCTAGTTCATCAATCGTGAACGTCATTTGATTGAACGAAGAAACAAAAATAACATGGCAACATCTCATGCTCGTCTACATGCGAACCATACATGTCTGTACATATGCGAATATCTATACATTCTTTCATGCATCTTCAACATTCCAAATACACTCATTCATGTTCGGATAGTGTATCAACATCTCAACTAAACAATACTCGTGACCAAATGGTTTTGACCCGTCATGATAACGTTCAACTATATCAGTCTCTGTCTCGAGATTGTTGACAATATCATGACCACGAATGATCACAGGAACATTCTTATCAGTTCTGTTCAATATATCATTGCGAAGCTTCTCGAATGTTGTTTTTGCCTTGCCCACCATTGTGGTTTGCTCATACACCTTACAGTAGTACTTTCGTGCTTCGAGATAGCCAAGATGTTCAACATTACCATGTTCATCAATATGGTACCAATACAATGGTGCACCTCTCTGCTTTCGTCTTCGAACGTTAGCAGCAGATTTGAAGTTATTATTGACTGCTTCGAAGAATTGAGTATTTGGTTCACTGCAATCCGAAGGATTGAGTCTCATATTTGGTGAGCCATTCGAGTCAACTTCATTAGGAAAGACCTTCAACTCTTGCCAGTATTGTTCGAGAGTTGGTGCTTCGTTTCGAATCTGAGGGATATGATGCTTGACATTGACTTTGTGAATCATTGGTGACAATACTCCGAAAGTCTTATCAGCTTTGAGTGGTTTGATTACCATCTGGTTAGGTTCAAATTCTGGCATCTTCTTGAACATCATTATCTTCGAGAATCTGAAGTTGTTTGCGGTGATAGACATATTGTTTGGATATGATTATAAAAATCAACTGCTACATGAGTTGCAAGCATCGTGTGTCGACACATAGGTCTATATGTTGTTCGCATTCAATGGTCAGCACTGTACGTCGACACATGGTCAGCATATGTACTTCGCAATAGGTGTCGACACATAGGTCTATATGTTGTTCGCAATGTATGTCGACACATGGTCAGCAGTGTGGTCAGCATATGTACTTCGCACTCGTATGCCTGCAACACATGCAAAAATATATGTCAGCATCTTTACTTGACATATCTGCCAAAACTGTTTTGGTATATACATAGCTTATTCAATGATGCAATCCCGAATATGTGACGATAGTCATCTAATCTCGAATTGGTTCGCTCGACCAACTTAGCAATTAGGTCTTCATATTGTTTTGACTCTTTGTCGAACAATGGAATAATCTCAGTTGTGATAATATCATATGACTTTCGCATAATCTTAGATTGAAACTCTGTAACCGAATATTTACGATTCATATTGTCAATGTATGCTTTCAACCCATGGTTTGTTAGTACGTATTGCTTATACGAAGCGTAAGGATCTGCACGATTGGAAGGACGTTGCAATATATTGATGAACATACCTGAGTAATTAAAGAAGCGTTCGATGATTGGGAACAACTCATGACTTCTATACTTCTCAAACATATCATGTCGAACATGCTTCTCAACATCTTGTTCGTAATATAATGCTTCATTCAATATGTCCGTTATGATAGTGTCATATTCGGTATATATTGTTTTTAGCATCTCAAGCTTCTTTAGATTCAATGCCATCTGTTCAAACTCCTTTTCGTAATCTTCTTTGGTAAGCTTACCAATGACGAACTTACACCTGCGAACATAGTTATGTTCATCAGCCTGTCCAAACTTGATGTCGTAACCTCGAATGTAATCACGTCTATCATTACGTTGATTGATGTACCAGTTCAATGCTCGAAAGAAGTTGAATGTTCTATTGTCAACACTTAGGCATTCACCAGTATGTTGTTCGCGTTGTTCTCTACCTAATGTTGCGAGCCATTCCATTCGATGTGGATTGTGAAAGTTTGTTGTGATGATTCTACCAGTATTGTAGTCAAATCCTGTGTGACAATTCGTGCAGAACATCTGCGAACATCCTTGACTCTTCTGAATGCGAGATGCACATTTTGGACATGGTCTTGTTGACGATTTGATTACCTCAACTGTGTCAATATCCTCCTGCTTGCATGTATGCTGAGTAGACCGTTCACATGACTGATCACCAACGCCTTCACCAAACTGTTCACCAGTAGTGCCGACATCGTGTGACTGCATTGTATGCTCGCCAGACTGCTCACCAACGCCTTCACCAAACTGTCCGCAAACACCTTCACCAGCTTGCTCACATGTACTGTTACCAACACTCTTACTAGGTAATGGCTTCCAACAATGCGAACAGTACTTTGTCTGACATAGTTCGCAGACATATTTGTTATTAACATATCCGTTACAGTCATCTCTCTCGCATCGAAATAAGTATCTCTGTTGAATAGTTCGGCCAAGTTCTTGATTCGAGTCTGTGTGATACACAATCTTAAACATATGCTCATACAGTGGAGTCTTGCCGAGATAGTTCCAATATCTATGGTGAGGAATATCGTCAAGATACTCTTTCAGCCCGATATGTTCAGCAAGACAGTCCATTGCTTCTTGTCTAGTCAAACTGAATCGACTTACTGACGCAAGACATGTATATATTCTACGGTTCGACATTTCGAAGTCACTTAGTATTGTAGTCAATGCATTGTTGAATGCTTCTTTAGCTTCATCATGGCCAACTACATCATCGTCAAGTGTTGTCGAGCATCGACGTGTGTACGACTCAACAATATCAACTATTCTCGACAGTTCAAGTCGGAATGGAATCTTACAAAGAATTTTGTACAATTTGCAGACAGGCATGACAAGTGGAATCTTCTGCATATCAACTTCACACATTGTTTTTGCACATGCGAGTATATATTTGTTCAATATCTCTCGGTTCAAAGCTTTGGTGACCTTCACCGATTTAGACTTTCGCTTTTTCAGCGAATTGTTGTAATCGATGAGTGCTCGATATATGGTTTCAAACATAAGTCTAACATTGCATTCGAAACAATGTGGTTCAAGATTCGAGTATTGCATAATATGTGTACCAAGACATACGTAACAATATGTGTGTCCACATTCGGTGCACTTATAAATGTCTTTGATTGGAAAGTCATCCATACATATTTCGCATATATATGTAGCAGTTTGGTCTGTCATTTTTGAGTTGTCGGAAGAATAAAAATAACATGGTACTCATATTTGTTTACGTGGTATGTCGATAACATATGTAGCATGTGTGTGTCAACATATGGTCAGCAGTGTGTGTCGACACATGGTGGACATGTGTGGTCAATACATCGTCAGCAGTGTATACGTTAGCCTATGTGTCAACAGTATGGTCAACAACATCTGTAGCATGTGTGGTCAACACATCGTCAACAGTATGGTCAACACTTGTATGTAAGCACATGGTCAACAGGAGCAGTCAACACATCGTCAACAGTATGGTCAACCTATGTGTCAACACATTGTCAGCAGTATGGTCAACAACATCGTAAACATCGTCGGTGTCCGCATATGTATTAAAAGCATACTCACCATTCAATATCAGAATTATAACAAGCATTATTGCGAACAGTAGTAACATAGATATTAGTATTAGTATCGGGTTCACATCTGTGCTAGAAAGATATGTTTGTATATGTGCGAACATTATTGTGTCAAGCATAATTGTAACTTATCATTGCAATGCAAAAATATGTTTGCTTAGTATGTGAGCAGTGGATGTATGTCTGAATGTGCATCATGGGAGCAAATAACGCATACTAACAACATAATGATTAACATCGTAGTTAGGACACTTATTGCTAGAATCTTATCTTCAAAATCATCGGTGATAGTTGAATCGTTAAGATTATATTTGTAACCCTTAGATGTGAAGATGAATGCGAACAGTAATAGTAACATATTGAAACGGTTGGAAAAATAACCTATCATATGTGTGCGACCCATGTGTCGATGTACATTGTTCACCGATGTGTCAATACATATGTTGTTCACATACATCGCGACGCGCATTGTTCACATACATCGCGACAGCTTCATGTGAAGTACATATGCTGACCCATGTTGCGACAACTCCATGTGAAGTACATATGCTGACC
>CAMWNP010000062.1 GCA_947175645.1 uncultured Porphyromonadaceae bacterium | reverse complement strand
CAACACTTTTAATGTTGGGGTCCTGGGTTCGAGCCCCAGGCGGATCACAAGAAAGCAACAACCTCCCTCCAAACCTGATTCGCTAGCTCAGCTGGTAGAGCACAACACTTTTAATGTTGGGGTCCTGGGTTCGAGCCCCAGGCGGATCACAAGAAAGCAACAACCTCCCTCCAAACCTGATTCGCTAGCTCAGCTGGTAGAGCACAACACTTTTAATGTTGGGGTCCTGGGTTCGAGCCCCAGGCGGATCACAGAAGGGTTTATCAAACCGAAGCAAACCTCTGAAATCTACTGATTTTCAGAGGTTTTTTCTTTGTCCTCGGTATCCGTCCGATGCAAAATATTGAAATAGCCGGTGTGCAAAAAGGGGGCAACAATTTTCAGTCTCTGCATTGCCACCTCAAACGGATTTATTTCGCTATATTTCAACATTTTGCAACAAGGTTTCAGCCTTAAATATTGCCACCTTTCATAAACTGAGAGGTGGCATTTTTTGAGTTTGAATACCTATTAAAAACGGTGGCTATTTAATCTTAGGATTTTTTAACCTATTCAATAATTTGCACTGATTTGTCTTTTGCCCTATGCTGACGAGGTGGCAAATTCAGGTGGCTATTATTGAAATTCGACGAAAATCAAGGTTTCTGCCACCTCAAAACACCAGAGACTTCATTGCCTTCGGGGATTTACGATTTGTAAAACCGGTAATCTTTTATTATATTTAGGTTACCACTAAATCCAAAGGACAAATGAAATTATCCAACGAAGCCTACTTTTCCTTAAACTTCATGGCAAGGAAAAGCCGCCCGAACAAAGAGGGCGAAATCCCTGTGCTGCTCCGTATCACCATGAACGGACAGCGAACTGAGATGTACACGAACCGCTACGTCAAACCGGAGAACTGGAACGCAGCGAAAGGTCTGTCTAAAGGCAAATCCAAAAAGGATCAGGAGCTGAACCGATACCTTGACACAATCCGCACGAAAATCTGCGAAATTCACAACCAGCTTGTACGACAGGACGAGATGATCACGCCGGAGGTTCTCAAACGCGCCTTTCTCGGTAAACTTGAAAAGCCGATGATGCTGTGTGAGGGATTTCGTACCGTCACCAAGAAGATGCGTGACAAGTTCGAGCGCGGTGATATTGTCGAAGCTACCGTACTTCGTTGGGAACGCTGTGTGAAGTACCTTGAGGAGTTTCTCCTGCTAAATCAAAACGAGAAGGACATACCGATGAAGAAGCTCACCCCTGCTATGGTGGATGACTTCGAGCATTTCCTCCGTATAAGGAAGCAGTGCGCCAACAATGCCGCAGTTAAGTATATCCGTTATCTCAAAAATGTGGTGCGTGTCGGTCTTGCCAACAAGTGGATTGAGGATGATCCGTTTGTGGGTAAGCGTTACACCCGTACCAAGACCGAGCGTGAACATCTAACCGAAGATGAACTGCACCGGATTATGGATCTCGACCTCCGGATGTTTCCGCGTCTTGACCTCGTAAGGGACACCTTCGTCTTCTGCTGCTTCTGTGGCCTCGCCTTCGTGGATATATCCACACTGACACGTGACCAGATTGTCACTGACAACGACGGCGAGATGTGGATACGGAAGAACAGACAAAAGACAGGCGAAGTCAGCACTATCCCACTCCTTGATATTCCCAAGAAGATTGCCGAGAAATACCGTAATCATCCCAAGGCTGCCGAAAAGAATGTTGTCATCCCTGTGATTTCCAATCAGCGGATGAACTCATATCTTGACGAGATTGCAGTAAAGGCAGAGGTGAAGAAGCACCTGACGACCCACATCGCCCGGCATACCTTCGCTACAATGTCGCTCAACAACCATGTGCCGATTGAGACTATCTCGAAAATGCTCGGACACAGCGACATTACCACGACTCAGATTTATGCGAGGATGCTTGACAAGACCGTATCAGAGGATATGGAGCGTATGAGGGCGAAATTTGATACAATGCCGGTGGAGATAAGGACTATACCGGAACCGCCGACTACATTTGTGTCGGAACCTAAGCCCAGACGCGGACGTCCAAGAAAATTTCAGTAACCTATGAAAAGAAAAAGGCGACAATCGAGTTTAAGCTCGGCTGTCGCCTTTAATCATACGGTTATTGTGTCGTCATAGCGCGGATGATAGTTCTTATTGAGCAATTCCATCACATCAGCCTCAGCATAGAGGCACTTGCCGCCTATCATGTAATATGGTATAATGCCGGCATCTCGGTAGTTCTGGACTGTCCTTCTGGTTACCCTTAATCTTTCCGCGACTTCCTTGTCAGTCAGGAAACTCAAACCGCCTAACATGATATGATGGCTCTCCCTTATTGCCTCTAAAGATACAAATGCCTGTTGGCTTTTATCTCTTGCCGCTAAAATACGGGGATGATTTCTGTTGATTATCTCATCCACCATTGGCAATCTGTTTAGTGGGGACTCCGCAGCCTTCAAGATATGTCATAACTTCGTGCATGGGATATGAGATTTTATTGTTCTCGTCTCTGACAAACCCAATCTTACCGTTCATACGGAGATTGTAAAGTGTGGTAGGTGCTATTTTGAGAAAACCGCAGACTTCAGCTACACTCAGCAATTCATCTGCTAATTTCCTGCGAATATGAGATGCCAGCATTATGACAGTATCGCATAACATTTCATACTCACCCACAATCGTGTCAAAGGTTTCTTTCTCTATGAGTAATACTTCCATAAAAGTAGTTTGGATTTAGTGGTGGTGGGTGGATGATTTGAAAAAGGCAGCGGGTATCCCTCCCGCTGCCTCACCACTAAATCCACAATCAAAATAAAATTATGACTGCGATTCAGTGGCAAAGTTACAAAAATCTATCGGATTTTCAGCTATGTTCAGCCGAATATTTATTGACAGATTTGTATTCGGGAGCGTTTTAGAGTCCTGTCTGTGGGTCGATTAGCTCAACCATGCTGAGAAGCGAGTTGCTGAAGCCCTCGATTGTGGCGCGTCCGGTCGTGGCACCCGTGTATATGCAGTTGGCTTCCGTCTGCCATGTGAGCAGGGTCTCGCCATACTCTCCCCCGGCGAAGGGTTCACTGGCATATCCTCCGAACTCGGTCAGAGACAGCTTGCCATTTTCAAGGCATACAAGACCGTCGCGGATGAGTGAGCCGATTACGCTGCCCCAGTCGTTTATTTCTCTTGAATAAGGGATGTTCGCTCCGAAGGTCTTATCGACACATTCCGCCTTCGTATAAAGAGCGCACAGAACATCGGAGAGTGAGTTGGATTTGGCGGCCGGAACGTCGCAGGGATATACTCCGGCATCGTCGATCTTGACTGTGGTGTCGAACACACCGGTCTTTGTTACCTCGTATGCTTCACCCGTCAGTTCCCACTCGCGTGAGAAATCCGTGTCGCCTATCTTGAATTCGATAGTGGCGAACTTGCGTGTGGGCTGTTGCTCCATCACCGCCTTCATGCGGTTGAAGATGAGCCAGTAGAGGCGGTATTCATCATCTGTCATGCCCTTCTCGACAGTGCGGAGAGTGATGATGGCGTGGTTGTTGAGGGTCGCTCCGTTCTCTCCCCACTGATAGCCGTCGGTATCGCCGAAAACGGTTTCAAGATGTCCGCGCAGTTTTTCGGGAAGATGTGAGCAAGCTGTAAGGGGCGACGAGATAAGACCTTTCGTGTAGAGGCTGTAGGCGACTCTCGTGGTATGGTCAGGCATAAAGCCGAGGTTGTTGTATGCGTCCATCTGGAGAGTAAGAAGCGTGTGGAAACGGATATTGTAACCTGTGGTCTCTGCGACTGTCAGTTTGCCATTCACCGATGTTCCGGGAGGAATGTCGGTGAGGATTGCTTCGGCTTCCTGTTCATCTTCCCATACGGATAATGACTCGTAGCAGTCAAGGTTGTTCACGTTGAGCTGGACTGAGTAGCCACTGCTCGGCTTGTCACTTTCATCGGCAGGATTGGTGATCTCCGCCAGATATTCGAGTGCCATCACCTGATGACGCGAGAGATTGAAGCCTGCGTTCCAGCCTTCAGCCAATGCACGGCGGATATTGTATGAGAAAAGCAAGTCCATTCCTTTGGTTACGAGTCCTGTCTGGGCGAGGCTGTGAAGCTGCCGTCCTGACTCGCGGTAGTAGAACGCTCCACGGATTGCACCGTAGCTGAGGCGCGTGAGCCACATGCGGCTCCGGGGACAACCGACGCGGAAGTGTCGGCAGATATTGAAGAAGCGTGCCTGAGCGTCGGCACCTCCGTCGGAGGCGAACACAACTTCCGTTGCATCACGGAAAAGTGGTTTGAGCGTGCGCTCCAGCGACTTCATGGTCACAGCCATCCTGAACTTCTCAGGAATGAAGGGATATTCCCCGGTCATTTCCTCCAGCGGTGTCTGGCGGATGAACTTTACCGGAACGGTCGCTACGGTTATTGAGTCACTGACATAGATGCCTTTTGCGGTTTCGGTTTCTGCGCCCATTGCGAGGGCTACTGTCTTTGAGGTGCGATTGTTCTCGCAGATAATTAAAATCATAATTTAGTATGGGTTTAGTGGATTTTATAATAGCACGGGGACAGTCTGCCCATCCCCGTGCCGTTGGGGATGCTTGTTTTTGAGTGACACTCACGCCGTTGGGATAATTGCGGCTTTGATTGCGGATACAGTGGTCGGAACGGCAGTCATAATTGGCGGTCGTGTCGGTGAATCGCAGTCGTTTCTGACTGTGGAATTAAATTTCAGTGGTGTCGGCAGCGTTCAGACCTTGGGACCTTTCGGTTTCCTCTGCTTCTGCTGCTGGTTATCGTCTTTGGGGGCTGTCTGCCCTCGCTGGAGAGGCTCCTTGACATTCTTGGTGGCCTCGTTGGTCTTGCCGTCGTTGTTGACAGCCATCTGGGTCTTGCTCTCCTCGGCGATGTCCACGACCTTGTTGCGGTCGGGATATATCCGCTCGGTCTCAGGCTGTCCCTTTTGGGGATTGTACTGGAAGTAGATGGTGCAGTCGTTGCCGAACCTGTCCTTCCCTTCGCCTACGAGCACTTTCTTTCCGGCAAGGTAGTCTGCCTGCTGCTGCTCGTTGAGGGGTATTTTGCACCAGCGTTCAAGACGCTTCAGTGAGCCGTCCTCGTTGTGCCACGAGTCGCGTGCCTGCTGTTGTCCTCCCTGCGCCTGTGTCTGTGCCTGATTGTGGCGGTAGAGGTCTGAGTTTACAAAGACGATGTCGCGCTTCGACGCGCTGTATTGCAGGTCGGCGGTGAATTTCGCGCCGTTGGGGAGTTCGATGTGCTGCTCCCTGATGAGTCCTCCGTTTTTGAGGATGCCAATAGCCTTCATGTCGAGGTCGATGTTTGCGACCTTGGGCTTGATGTAAATCTTGCTGACCGGGATCGCCTCAATTTCATTGGTGAGCTTGTCGATGCTCACGAGGCTTTTCTGCAATTCCCCTGTCTTGGGGTCGGCAAGTTCCACGACTTTGCCGAGATTGCCGGTCTTCCGGAGTTCCGCTTTGTCCTCCTTCGTGAATGTGTACCCTTTGAACTCTTGGTCGAGCTGCGGCTCACTGCGGATAAAATGAGGCACAAGTGAGTATGAGCCGTCGGGGTTGGAACGGAACGAGAGTTTTGCCTGAAGCGAGAACTTCTCGTCTCCGAATTGGGGCGTTACTGTGAACAGCTGCGGCGACTTGTGGTTATATACCATCTGATCCAATGCCCCTGACTTTTCAAGGTCGTCGCGCTTTATGCCCCACTGCTGTTCTATCCTGACCCAGTCTATCCTGTTGGGGTCAATAGGCTCCGTCTTTGCGGAGGGTGCAGGAGTCTGTTCTGTCTTCTGTTCCGGCTTCTGCTCTGGTGTCTGTTCCTGTGCCTTACTTGCAGACTGACCGGGAGCCTTAACCTCAACCTCGTAGGGTTTGAGCATATCGGCGTTGTCACCGGGGTTCTGTATCAGGTCTGCCATCACCGGACCGACAAGCTTGTAATTCTCTTCCTGCAACTTGAAGAAACTGAACAGCGTGGGGTTCTTTGCCTGCCGGATGAAGTTTGACATGAACGCTTCGAGGGGGTTCTGCCCTTTGGTGAACTTTACAAGTTCGCTGAACGGCGTTGACTTTGCGTCTGCCATCTTGGGAGTGCCGTCGGGGTTCTGCCCGACAACCGCTCCCACCTGCCCGGTCTCGTTGTTTCGGGCAATCAGCACTTCTGGCTGATCGGGAGTTTGGTCCATAATTAATAAAGGGATTTAGTGGTGGTGTTTGGCGTTTCCGCCGGGTTTAGGATTTTCGCTTCACGGTTCTGTATTCTGGATGGGAAGAACTTATGAAGGATTGTTCGAGAAACCTGTCGAGGTCGCTTTGAAGGACAAACTTGATGTTGCCATCTATGCTCTCATATACTTCGAGCTTTCCTGCGTCGCGGTATCGCTTTACTGTCTTCTCACTGACATTCAGCCCTGAAACAATATCATCGAGAAGTATTATCGGCTCACCGCGAAAAAGAAGCTGCGGACGGTTTCCCGATTGGTTCCGGCAGGGACTTCTTACACGTTGTTCAGTGAGAGATACTCCTGCCTGTGCGGATTGTGGTAAATCCATTGTATGTGTCTGTCTCATCGGCTCAGTTATTGTTTACGGTTACTGACTGGGTTGCCGGGACATTGATACCCATAAAGGGTGCGAGAAGTTTTGCCGCCGCCATGAGGAACATTGAGCCGTAGAGCCATGCGGTCGCATCGGAGGGCATTGCCGCCGCCGGATTGAAACCGCCCTTTCTTCTGCCGGGCTTGCGGTTGGACTTTCTGTTTCTTGACTTGGGCTTCCTGTCGAAGCCTTTAGGGTTTGGGGTAATTGTTGCATCCATACGGTTGTGTGTTTTGAGTTTAACTTATTGAGGTTTTGCGCCTCGTTTGGTATTATAACCTTATGGTTGCTGAAAACGTCGATTTAGCGAGTGTTAAAATTGTAAGTACCTAATTCAATGAAAAATAAAACACACTGATTGCTGAATTGTTAAAAATAGAGACTCGCAGAATGGTAAGATAAGCGGAAGAAAATTCCGAAAAATGAGGGATTTTTGAGAAATAGATTAAGGTCTTAAAAAGTAGAAAAATAGCGTATAGAAACCTACGCTAACCCTTGACGGCTCTGCAAAGCCTTTGACGATAGCTTGAGTAACTATACGCTATGCAATTAGCATAGCATAAGCCTCACGCCAAGTTCGTCATTTGTTAATTTTGCAGATTTACAAGGGAACTCCTGCGGAAGTTATGTTATCCTATATTTTCAATATGACCGACGCTTCGGTCAAGATATTTGCTGTTTTGCGACTGCAAAGTTAGCAAATTTTTTGGCTCGTGTCAAGACTCAACCTGACCTTTCTTGTTTATGCCGTGCCTCTTACGCTGTTCAAGCAGAGCACGTTCCGATATTCCAAGCAGCTTCGCCGCCGCTGTCCAAGAGCCTCCGCGACGGTAAGCCTCGATGATGCGGTCGCGGTCTTTGTCAGGGTCTTTAAGCAACAGGCTTGTTTCGGGAGTCGGGGCTGACTCACTTATGTCAAGGTCGCTTTCGGAGATTGTATCTCCTTCGGTGCTGTAGGCGGCGAGGATTATGACGTTGTGCAGCTCCCTGATGTTGCCGGGCCACGGATGGAGTTTCAGGGCTTTGAGGGCGGAGGAGTCGAGATGTTTCTTCGGCTCGTCATTGTCTTTGGCATGACGTGTCAGGAAGAAGTCGGCAAGTCCGGGTATATCCTCGGTAACATCCCGAAGCGGCAGTATCCTTATGTCCGTCGCCCGAAGGAGATAGAACAGGTTTGCCCTGAACTCCTTGTCCTTCACCATCTGGAGGATGTGAGGGTCTGCGGTGCAGATGATACGGACATTGGGATGTTCGGTTTCAAGGATGTGGAGCAATACCGATTGCTTGTCGAAAGTCAGCAACTCCAAGTTCTTGAGAATGATAGTTCCTCCGTCGGCATTGGTGAAGTAGCCCTTTATTCGGTTGTAGGTCTCGCTACGGTCTGATTTTGGGTCATGCTTGCCAATGTGCGGTGCGCCACCGGCTTCAATCACGATGATGGGCTTCTGAGTCCGCGAACTATGTTCGTAGATCTCTCTTGCAACTTGCTCCCTGCCCATGCCGATTTCTCCGAAGATGATCACGTTGGCGTTGGTTGCCCCTATCTTTTCGATTGACTGCTCAATGCCACGAAAGTCTGCACTCTTACGGCGAATGAGCGTGTTGTCGAGAAAGAACATCACGTTCTCGCTGCGAGCATACTTATCAACCATCTCCACGAGCTGTTTGTCAATGGCAGGACGCTGAATGATATTGATTGCGCCCCAGTCGCACATCACGTCTATCAGTTCCATCGGAACCAGATTGTCCACTACGGCTAAGACCGGGAATTTATATCCCTCATCTTTAAGCCAATTAATTAACTCTCGCGCAGTACCGCCTCGGAATTTCATAGCCGAGACAATCACCGCACCCGGTGACAGTTTCATCACCTCCTGCTTTGCTGCCTCCATTTCCTCAACGATGATTGGCTCATACCCGGCTCGCGTGAGTAAACCGGACATCAGCCGACGATCGGAGTCGGAGGCATCTACAATTAAGATTTTACACATATTTATTAATTAATCTAATATCCAATGCTATGAAAGCGCATTCACCGTTCAAAATAGGAATGCGC
>CAMWNP010000061.1 GCA_947175645.1 uncultured Porphyromonadaceae bacterium | reverse complement strand
CTTATGCTGACCACACTGTCGACACACATGCAATCACTACTGCTGACATACATGCGAACAACATGTCGAAACATACTTATGCTGACCACACTGTCGACACACATGCAATCACTACTGCTGACATACATGCAAGCAATACATGTACACTCACCGATGTTGACATGCATGGTGAACATACCGATGTCAACCAGCTCACTCACATTCAACTCATCGACAGACTGCTAACAGAAGATAAGCAAATAGCATTGTCTCGCATATTGCCGAAGATTCGATGCAAATATGAGGTTGAAAGCGTTTATAACGTTACAGATGATGAACATGACTTTATCAACATTCTCGATGAACTTGAATTTGCTAAGAATCTTGGTGAGAAGTATAAACCTTACCTCGACATATTAACATCATGTGTCAATCATGGACGTTACAGATACCTCATGTTACGAGGGGGTAAGCGTAACACTATGAACGACAGAATCAAGAAGATTAAGCGCTACAATGGGAACATCATCAAATCATTTCCATTCCCGTTGGTCATGCATAAGGTTCCGGATATTGTGAAACGTTTCAATAAGTTTGCACCTGAGATGAGCAAGAAAGTTTCATTCTTTGGCTGCTCGAATGAGAGTGACTTTGCAATCTCGAAGCACATTCACACATACAACAAACATTCCTATCCAACCATATACACGAACGATACCGATATGGTTGTATTGCTCGCCGATGTTGATTGCGTCATAAACTTAACATGCGACAACTACTACAGATACAAAGCTGAGTCGTATGTATATAAAGGCAAACCAGATACTTACACAGGTAAGGGTAAGCTAGAATCATATGCAAGTTATAGCAAGCCAGAAGCTAACCACATTAGTGTCGTTCGGTTCAATGATTCAAATGTGTCTCTGTCCAATAGATTCAACAACATCAATAAGATTACGCTCGGACAGAGAGCATATCAACCTCAACATAATAGCTTCACGAATCAGTTCAAAAATAATATGATTCAACTCAATCCTAAAACATTCTGGCGAACCATTACTATGGACGACAGTATCAACATTGATGTAATCAAGATGATTGCAATCCTGATGGGCACAGACTACAATCGCAATTATGACTCACCTGTGTTGCACATCCGAAGCATCACCGAGGCACTTGACATATTCAATGTTAATGATTTTGATAAGCTTGACTTCGATGCAATGAAGTTCAACATATACGAGAAGATGTTGGAGTTCTACCAGAATGGTTCAACTAAGTTTGCACAACCAACGTTCGACAAGATTGTCAACTACTTCAGTCAGACCTCGATTGCAATCAACATATACTTGAACGATGATATCGAGAAGTTCATTGCCATATCCGGGCAAGAACCCACTGATGACAAGAAGTTCATTACAAGATGGCGATCATTTCATCCGGACGATTCATTGGTTGGTGGTGATGATGACGAATGAATGCACACGTTGTATATTTTTGCACATGTACCAGCATACAATGTCCACATCAGGTTGGTAGACATGTGTGTCAACAGTTCCATGTCCACCATATCACAACAGCTCCACGCGAACATACTGTTCACCCACGTATCTGCATGTACTGCTCACCAGTATGTTGACATACTATGTTCACATCGAACATACAAAAATAGTTCTAACATATTCAATCTGAATATTCATTATAATATGAGTAATTATCTGAACTGTCATAATTGATTTTCTTATCACTTCTAAGAACATCTAACGGAACACTCCAGTATTCTCGACTGTTATGATTACTATCGAGTGTTATCCATATCTTTGCATTTTCACACATAAATTCTGTGTAGTAATCGAACTTCTTGACAATCTCTGATACATCAATATCATCAATGTACTTCATCAAATATTTCTTTTCACGATTATTCAATGTTACATGTGTGTCTTGCAGTATGTACTTGAGTAGTGATTGGTCTTTGAACATCTGACATGCATTCGAACATATATTAAACACAGTAACCTTAACTATGTACGAGCCATAAAATTTATGATCATATACATCTTGCAGCATATGGTAAAAGTGTTTCTTATAATAATCTTTTGAGCTATCATCGTTATCATGATATATTACATAATACATATGATACAATGTGTGTGCTATATCAATGTAATCGTGGTAAGATAAATACATATCATATCGTTCGCATATCTTTCTAAATATATCTTTCGATAAGCAAGTGCATATGAATGGATTGTAATATTCTAGGATTCCATCATCATTTATCAATATATCTGTATTGTCGATGAGTGATGTAAGAAACAACCAAGTCTCATTCTCGTATAATTTGTAACATTTTTCCATTTTGAACTCACAAACAAAAATAATCTATTTCTTGAAAGCCGTGATAATATTCTTTACTTGTGTGCTAGTTAGTTCACACTTCACCTGATTACCAATCTTATTCAATACCTGTTTTAAGAATTTATGCTTGATATATTCTTCATTTTTGCCAGTGTAGTACTTAGCAAATTCTATATACATCGGCATACCTTTCATGGTATTGAATACTATTTCACCATACGCATTGTTATCACTTATGATGTGCTTATAATGTGTATTTAATAATGTTGTAAGCGTATCCACAATGCTTGAATCAATTGACCTTGGTAATCGATTGTGTGTGTTAACATAACTTACGAATGATCTATATCTTTCATTATCAATTCCATTAACAAGCTCGATGATGATATCTGTTTTTCTATTCTTTATGCTATCAATAGCACTTTGTTCAAAGTCTTTGTTAGGTTGCTTCATAACATTTTTGATCAGTTTCATATCGATTTGTGGAATTATTGATATTTTTGTCAATACTTCTGGTATATCACAGACTTTGTAGATAATACGAAGCACTTTATCGTAACCATCGATGAGTACAGAATAATCTAATTGTGTATTATCATCAGCTTCATTTAGATTCATATCTACATCAGTATCATCCGAGTCACTAGAATCTATGTCTGCATTGTTAGGATCATCATTCTCGATAGCATTCTTTGATGCGTTGTTTATTCTATTTATAGCCTTAACAGTTTTGGTTGCACATTTCCAATACTCTTTGAATCTACCAGTGAATCGAAGATTCATATATGCTAATATCCTGTCATTAGTTATGCCATCTGCATTATATTCAAAACACTCTCTGACAAATGATGGTATGGTGTTATTGTTCGCAATAATGTGTTTAATCTTCTCTTCAAGTAATGTTATCAATTCGTTACTGATATCCACAAACTGTTCTCTTGTGAATGTAGTATCAACATACATTTCAGCATTCTCAGTCTTTGTTTTTGGCTGAGTAGCATAGCAGAAGTTGGGATTATCTTCCTTCTTCTTAGCACTATCAGATTCCTTTACAAGATTAGTCGATTTTGTCTGCAGATAGCTAAATACTACCTGTTGTAGATACAGTTCTAAATCAAACAGTTTCAGGTTACAATATTCAATGCACTTCGATTGAATCAACATATTAACATACAAATACCGTGGTGCAAATATGACTTTGAAATTACATGGTGTTTTATTAGATAAATTCGGTATAATGTTTTTGATGTGTGAAATCATTTCACATGCAGTCATGTCTAAGTTATATCTAGAGAATGTACTGTTATCAGTTAATGAACCAACTTTAAACACATTCTTGATTGTTGATCCATCTGCTTCGTATCTGAAACTATAGAAATTGATACTATAAGGTCGGTATTTTATATCATTGTCGTCCTTTAAAGACTTGGTCTTGTATGAGAAGAACTCATTAGGTTGTAATGATATACTACTCGCTTGTTCGAATGTCATTCCAGTATTTTGAGGTGTTCCATCAGCAGTCATTATATAGATGAGATTAGAGTCATTGACCAGTTTAGCTTTTGGATGTGGGGCACTGCTTCCAATTAAGATGCAGTTATGTATAAATGCATACAATAATGTAAACAGTAGTACTACAACAATAATTGTTACTAATAATGCTAGTACTGTGTTCATTTCGATTTGGTAATACTGACGTTCGCATATACATTAATATGAGTGTATGTTAACATACACTGTCCGCATGAGTGGCTCACCCATGTGTTGACATGAGTTGCTCACATATAGAGTTGACGCAGCATGGCTAACATGTGTGGTCAACATATATGCTCATATGTACTGTCCGCACTTGTGTGTTGACACATGTATGTCACGCAAAAATATAAATACTGTTCAAACATAATCATTCATATGCTTGACAGATTTATTTCTTAGCTGTTCTTCGTCTGCGGTGTGTTCTCTTAGTAGCACATTTCTTTTTACCAGTGCATGTTTTCTTTGTTCTCCTTCGGCGTTTGCCACCAGCGAGAGCAGCTGGTGATCTTCGTGCTGCGAGTAATGCGGCTGAAACTGATTTTTGAGCGATAGCTAATGAACGTTTAGCTGAAGCAAGTTTTGCAACTCCTGACATTGTTTTAAATGTGCAAAATTTTAAAATCATAGTAATTTATTTTTGTGTTTTCCTAATCAACCATTTTCGAGATATCAGGAGTTTTGAACATTTTGTATCTACAATTTCGAAAATTGCAAATCTGTTGATTGGTAAAGTTAAAGATTTGAACATTACGATGAATTTCTACAATTTCATGTAATCATATGATTTTGCAATATTGGTTGAAACAGTCATGTTCACCAAGTGATGCTGTTATTTTTGGTTCGCAATGATGTGAATAGTGTATGTTAACCTATGTTGCTACACACTGTTCACCACTCAGTGCAAACCATGTTGCGACACACACATGTAACCACACATCGCAGGCGGAGCCTGAGCGTTGCTTTGCAACTCGTGACACATCATATCAACATACATTGCTCACCACATCGCGACATACACATATGTAACCACATATATAACCACTCAGTGCAAAAATATAATGCTTACTCATCGAATAGACATACAAGTGAAAGGTCATATTCATTATCTTTCAACTGTTCCAATGCTTCCCGAAGTTCGCATATGTTGCTACCATCGATGTGCCAAGGATTGATGTTGTCCAGATTCATGTCATACAATATGTCTTTCGAGAAGTACTTCTTGATTAAGTTCTTCAGCATCTCAACATTCTCGGGTCTGACCTTACTTGTTCGCAATATACCCATGTAGTTGAGTATGTTGTTGATGAACTTGTTCGTATTTGTCTGTTCATGATACCTAAGATTACCATCGGATAGCCTAGTTTCGACAAACTTGTTTGTGAACTTGTTCATGTTCTTGATTATGTCGGTAATCTTCCATTGTATTTCATACTCTCTTGCGAAGTGAGATATGAACAATTTCAGTATTGTGATGTGCTTAATCTTCGAGATGCTAAGTTCATCAATAGATATGCCTGACAACTTCGCAAAGTATCGGTATATAGTTATGATTCTAGTACGATACACATCATATATCAATACATCATTCTCATACTTCAGTATCGCAAAGAGTATCAACCAAGTCATGCGAGAGTCAATGATGACATTACATTTGTTCTTATTCTCTTCGAATGTTCGCCATAACTTCGCAAGGTCAAATTCATTGATAATCTCAACCTTACATTCGAATGTAAGAAATGTATCATCAACAGCTCTGACGAGAATTGTGTCAGCAAACAGACCATTAACACTATGGTTCGACTTCTTCTGTAATTGATTGTTGGATAACCGAATAGTGTTGATGTATTTGTCAACAGTTTCTTTCATGTTCTGGTCAATGACTGGTTCAACCATTATTGTATTACATCAACGAGAAAAATCATGTGATGCTTACCTATTGGTTTGCCGATGTATGTGACCAGTACATGGTGAACATGGAACTGTCGGAACATGCTGGTGAACATGGAACTGTCGGAACATGTGGTAAAGATTGATGGTGAACATGATATGTCGCGATGTGGTCAGCATCGGAGTGTGAACATGATGGTAAAGATTGATGGTGAACAGATGTGACTGACGTATACAAGTGTGAACACATATGTCGACATACATATGTAAAGCATATGGTGAACAAGTGTATGTCAAGTACATACACAATTATTGGTTGATTCTCACATGAGCAAGTCAAGGTCTTTACACAACAAATCCGAATGACAGATGTAGTTAGCATATTATGTAAACATGATATGCAAAAATATACTAATTGTTATCAGTATCGTCACAATATCCTGCTGTCTCTTGTATGCTTGTCATATTATTATCATCATTATCATCATCCGAAGAACGCTTACCCCATAGATTGTCATATTCTTCACCATCATCTCCGAAATATGAATTGATAACATCATGACCTACATCACTCCATAATTCGTATATGTCGTCATCATATATCCCACCATACTGCGCATTATATGCAAATGAAAGCTCATTTGGTAATTCAATACCAATATCTGCTTCAAACTCATGCTCGATTCCACGTTCTAAAAAGCATTTGCAATCAGATTCATCATCAGAGTCAGCATTACGTTGTGCTCTTATACAATCTTGAATTTCATCAAAACAACTATCTACTAGTTTTCCAGTATGCTCGTCAACGTACTTGCGAATGTGTTGTTCATATTGGTGAAAATTCAAATCGTCAATGAATTTGTTTATGATATTGTTCAAAATGTCAAATTCACTTCTTTTGTTATACGTTGTTGAAATCATGGATTTCAGTTCTTCATCATCCGAATTCTTCTTTATATAGTTGGATACTACATTCTGAACCTTAAACTTGAACAGATATGTTTGAACCGTTTGTTTAGCATCATCATCGAACAGATGTGCACACACATCAAATAGTTCATATTGATGTTCACATATAAAGTCTTTCAATTTCGATATCAAATGATTTGATATTTTTGATTTACAACGCATGATTGACCAACAGACAAAAATAACCTAGTTGCTGTTGTGTGTCGACATATGGTGAGCATAGAGATATTGACCACTCATGTCAACATCGGAGTGTGAACATGTGTGGTGAGCATACATGTGAACATATATGTCAGCATATGGTAAGTATAAGTGTCAACCATAAATAGTTACATACAGTGCTGACCATATTATCTACACACAATGCTCACCAGTACAGCATCATGCATATGCGAACATATATGCAAAAATACAACTTCACATTAGACAGCGTTCAATCGTGGTTTGAATCCTTCTTTGCCGAATAGTGAATTGTTTCTCTTGCTCCATCCCTTGTGAACCATGTACTTACCCTTAAGTACGTCACCAGCACGCATGTTCATACTGTACAATCCGAAGTTCTCTTTAGATTGGTCAACAACACCTGTTTGTACTGGTACAGGTCCTTGTGTTTCAGGTACTAACTTGTTATCATATCCAAGTCCATCCATAGCACCTGCTCCAGCCTTGGTTGCATCCTCCGGTGTAACATCGAGAACAGATGTTTCAGCTTGTGACAAATCAACGCTTGTATTGGTTTGGGTACTGATTGGATTGCCAGCAGTATCTTCGAGTTTGATTGGAGCATCATTGGCACCTTTGTCATCGGTAGCACCCGATGGTGGTGTATCCTTGTTTGGAGTTGGGATTGCCCAGAATGGTGTCATTGTACGGTCATTATTGTTGAGGTAGATGGGTGGTTGAGCATCTTTGTGCCATTCAGCATTTTGCTGTGTCGTGATGAGATTGTTTGGTAAGTTGTTGTACTCGGAAGCATATTGATACAAGGTTCCGGGTACTACCGGAAAACCTTCTTTCTGTCTTGAAATCAATAGTTGCAATTGATGCCCATGATTCTTAACAGTAAGATTGATGTTTATGACTAGTGCGATGATTACGACGAACATTAAAACACAGCCAAATGTTAATGCAATAGTTTTTATATCAGCCATTTCAATTAATCAAAAATCAAAAATAACATCTGTTATATTCGCGAAATTAAAAATTTCAACATTCGTATCTATTCGAGACGAGCAAACTTTGTTGTTACATGCTAACGAAAACACATGATTGCAACGTTCAGAAGAAATCAGTGAGTTTGTACTTGATGCTAATCTCACGTATGCTCTTCAACTTCGTACGTATCGAGTGAGCATTAAGTTTTGTGTATTTAATCTTAGCAGCATCGAGGGCATTCATTATTTTTGGCAATATGTCGTTGTATGTGTTGTATACAACTATGTCACGATTCATGTCTTCAAATGCATCTTCGAGCATAGTAACGAACTGATTCTCAGACTTATAACTCTTCGCATGAAAGTCATACTCGATATATAGATTTTCTTTTTGGATTGAGTATGATTTGATTGCCGATGGTGTGAACGATGTGTCGGAGATGATTTTTGGGTAGCGTATTGGTAGGTTGTTACTGTTGACAGGTAAGATTGACATGATGCAGTCAACCCATTCTTCGACAGATGTTGGTGCAGATTCACGGCAAACAGTTTCGATGTAGCTGATTATGTTTTTGGATATGTTCGACACACATTGCTTACGTTTCATGTAGGCATCAGTGTCGGTATTGGTGGTTGAGTTCGTTGTAGTGGATGCTGGTTCGAGTGTGTTGATGAACTTGACATGTTTTGGGTGCAAAGCACACTCAGGCTTTGCCTGCATAGTGTTGGGTGATACGGAGCTGTTAGAGTGAAGTGATGACGATGAATGTTTGAGTATGGACTTAGGCTTTATATGTGAACCGCTTGTGGTGAGCATAAGAGTCTCACCAGTATCACTTACATTCGTTGAGTACATTGTACGCTCACATGTACGCTCACCACAATGCTCACCACAATGCTCACCACA
>CAMWNP010000060.1 GCA_947175645.1 uncultured Porphyromonadaceae bacterium | reverse complement strand
CATGCTCGCATACATGTAGACATACACTGGTCACCCATGTGTCGACAGCTCCATGTAAGCCATGTGTCGACAGCTCCATGTAAGCCATGTGTCGACAGCTCCATGCTCGCATACATGTAGACATACACTGGTCACCCATGTGTCGACATGTACTGTTCAGCATATACATGTAGACATACACTGGTCACCCATATGTAGACATGAGTGCAATCATACATTGTTCACACTAATGATGAACATCACACGGCATCCAGTACGTCAGCAGTTCTTGTTGACTTCATGGTAATCATCTTCTGTACATCATCCTTCGTAAGCTCGAGATAGTCAAGAGATTGATTGTTAACACTATCTCTTCGCATATGTATCATGAACATTCGGATGACCAACATAGCAACTAATATTTTTGTATCATATCCCTCACCAATATTGTCCCAATCAATCATGTCAACACCATTCTCATCCTTTTTCACTCCGAAGTATGTGGCAGCAATTGGGTACCTAATCAATTCGTAATCACTATAGTACTTAACCTTATTGCCGACAATAGAGTCAAGCACTTCATCGGTGACAGGTGGATACTTATGATTCTTCATTACCATCTTCAGGTCCAACGCATAGGTAAAGTCGAAGTCCGCCAGTATATATTCACCACGCTTGTTCAACATGAAATTCTCACGCTTAAAGTCGATGTATGTGAATGTATTGCCATCTCTGTTGAGAAAGTCTGCGATGGTTGTAATGGTCTGTCTAATCTTGTCATAGTTGAATGGTTCAACAATCTCGGTAAGTTCAGGTATTGTCCAATATATGAACCAATCATGATCATCACTAGATTCGTTACGATGATATTGATATGGGACAAGTACATTCAGATGGTTGCTCTTACTGTACTGCTTGAGTTGTGTCGTAAGTATGTAATCATGTTTGAACATATTCTTCCTGATGAACTTCCGAATGCGCAGGAGTTGGTTACCAAAACGTACAACAATATTGTTGAACCCTTGATTAACATATGATATTTGACTGTCTGAAATTGCATTTTTGGTTACTGTTTCATAGTCATACAATGCATTGCGGACAAATATCTTCACCATCTCGAGGTAGTTCTCAGGCGCATTCTTTATAACTTCGAACTGGGTAGCAATATCGGCGATGTCTATCTTGTCGAGCACATGTGCGAAACGAGCTCGATTGCCTCCATGTAGTGACGGAGGTGTGTACGTTGGATGTGAAGATGTAATTGTTGAAAATATCATGTAAAGTAGAATGATTACTAGGATGGTGATAATGATTGTTATAAATATCATCATGATTTTGTATTCGTAACTACGTTGCAATTGAAGATTAGCTCGTCATCACGTAGTGATTATAGCTTATTATCAGAGACTTCGTACGACGACAAGTAACGCTTGACTGAACTACGTTTCGAAGTCTCTGGTGAGTCGACAAACTTGTTTGGTTCGACTCAAAGAGTTGCGTAGGCAAAGCCTAAGTAGTCTTACAAACTCGCAGAATCCGTCAAAAATATATTTTTGATTATTGTTTGATAAATGCATGTTTGGTTACATCATCGGTTAAGCCAAGAGGAGTTAACAATTCTTGTAGAACAGACTTGTTCGCATCACTGTAATATGCTGTTGTCAATGATGTACAACCCTCGAACATATTTGCATGTGCTGATGGAATTATAAAGTTGGGATTAGAAAGGACTAATGTTTGTAAATTAGTACAACCATCGAACATACCAGACATATCATTAACACTACTAGTATCGAAGCTGGAAAGGTCTAATGATTGCAAGTTAGTGCAATCCCTAAACATCTGAGACATAGCAGTAACATTTCGTGTTTTCCATTCGGATAAGTTGAGTGTTTGCAAGTTAATGCAATTCCTGAACATACAAGATATATATTGAACTCTTTGTGTATTCCATCCGGATAAGTTGAGTGTTTGCAAGTTAGTGCAATCCTCAAATACACTAAACATAGATTTAACCTTACTAGTATCGAAGTTGGAAAGATCTAATACTATCAATGAACTGCAACCAAAGAACATATAAGACATATCAGTAACATTACAAGTGTTGAAACTAGACAAGTTTACTGTTTGCAATGAACTGCAGCCAAAGAACATATAAGACATATCGGTGACATCGCTTGTATCGAAACTGGATAAGTCTAATGCTTGCAATGACCTGCAATTTTCGAACATCCAACTCATACTGTTAACACCTGGTGTATTCAAATTGGATAAGTTGAGTGTTTGCAATGAATTGCAATTCTTGAACATCATAGACATATCCGGAGAAATATCTTCATTATTTTTAATAGTGAAGCCTGATAAGTCTAATGTTTGCAATGACTTGCAATCTTCGAACATATGATATGTGTTACGAAGATTTCTTGGATTCCATCCGGATAAGTTGAGTGTTTGCAATGAACTGCAACCAGCAAACATATAACCCATGCTATAAACACTACTAGTATCGAAATTGGAAAGGTCTAATGCTATCAATGACCTACAATTATTGAACATACCATACATACTTAAAACACTACTAGTGTTGAAACTAGACAAGTCTAATGTTTGCAATGAACTACAGCCAGCGAACATACGATACATATTATAAATACGCTGTGTATTCCATACGGATAAGTCGAGTGTTTGCAATGAACTGCAACCAGCAAACATACAAGACATACTAACAAGCGTTTCAACTTGCCATAATGACAAGTCTAGGTTTGTTATTCTTTTGTTGCCTGCACATAAATCCATAAAGAGTTCATCATTCTGTTGTGAATATAGTCTCATATCAAAATGCTGATAATCAGCAGCAATCCATTTTTGTTGATCGGACCTATCAAATTTGAAATCATCTGGAACAGGATGGTAGACAGTTGTTTGGCTAACACAATCAGACATATCGATGTTTGAATAAATGTGATTGAACTTCAATATAAAAATAAGCTATCATATACATCTAACTCCGAATGCTCATACGACGAAGCAAAGACCCATATTTTTGACTTGCTTATTGCGTAGTTACACGTTTGAAATGACTCAGGTTACCCCCCCCCCGGCTAAGACGAGTTTCACCGGATTCAGTTGCAAAAATATTAGTAACGGTGTGATTATTACAAGTGGTGATGTAAGTGTAAATGACTGTAGTGGCTACGGTGTAGTTGCTAAGTCATTTGCGACGAGTGTTGTTGACGGTACTGTCACACCGAGTTCGTTGTATGTGTATGTTGCTGATACTGGTAACGGATTCTATGCGAAGAATGGAGATAATTACACGAATGTTATTGACGGGACTAGTCCACCAACTGGTTACGATCCAACTGCACTGAAGATCTTCACAAGTATAGGTGATGACCTTGTGGTCGACATGACAACTCTACAACTGGAGTTAGTCAGTGAAGGTAAACCGAATGTTAATGTGTTGGTCTGCGAGGCTGGTTCAACTAGTGATGTAGCTATTACATTCCAACATGTTGGTAACTATGTCGTAACAGTTTCTGGTAAACCAGTCAATAGTCAGTTGAGTGTTAATGAAGGAGTAGTTACATACTCGTCACTATTCGGTGAAACAGCAGTAGTTACTAGTGGTGTCTACACTGGTAGTAACCCGAAAGACTTACTATCAACTGTTGACCAGACTGTTCTATACAACATGTTTAGCTCGAATGGTTACCCACAACCTAGCGGTGGTATTGAAGAGTTGAAGGCTAAGTTGAGTGGTTACGATGCGTTGTTGAAAGAGTTATGTAAAAGGTCCTTCTACATTACAAGTAATGCTACGGCTGGAACTGTTGACGAGATGTTCAACGATTATGTTAATCAGACCAGTGTTTACAAACCTGTTGGAGACTTTAATTTCAGAACTTCTAATCAACAAGAATGGGTTGACAATGAATATCAACATTTCGATATGAAGTTGTATTCGCTACAGGAGAAGGATAAGAACTTTTACAATTTATGTAGTGGCAACACAGGTATAACAAATCTAGACTTATCACTATGGCAAGTAGGAACTGTTACTAATATGACTAGTATGTTCTTTAATTGCACCAACTTGCAATCACTTAACTTATCTGGATGGAATACACGGAATGTTAATGGTATGACTGGTATGTTCTATATTTGCAGTAATTTGAAATCATTAGATGTATCCAGCTTCGATACTAGTAAGGTTACTTCAATGTATAGAATGTTCGCTAATTGCAGTTTATTGCAGACATTAGACCTTTCCAACTTCGTTACTAGTAGTGTTAATAATATGGGTCAGATGTTCATTAATTGCAGTAGTTTGATAGCATTAGACTTATCCAGCTTCGATACTAGTAAGGTTACTCGTATGGATGGTATGTTCATTAATTGCACTAACTTGCAAAAACTTAATATATCTAACACTAAATTTATGATTGCATCTTTTCATACAAATATGTTCGAGGGTTGTACATCGTTATCAACAGTATATTACAGTGATGCGAACAAGTCTGTTCTAGAAGGATTGTTAACAGGATTCACTGACGATACAACCAAGCATGCATTTGTCAAGCAATAGGCAAAAATATATTTTTTTACAAATCTCTCCGAGCTACGCTCGTTGCACCAGCTCATCACATTCAGAACTCATCATATATGTTCGCAGTTATGCTAGCAGGTATGAGAACATCATTCCTAAAACTCTCGTTAATCTTGTCATCTTCGTAACTATCGTACAATATAATCTTTTCAATTGTTGGTGCTGACTCGGTAATACCAACAGAAGTACGTTCACACAATGCGTCAACAAACTTGCGATGCTTCTCATAGTACTCCTTGTTCTTTACCATTACGTAGATATAGTTTGTGACAGTTCTATCCTTCGCAGGTAGGTCAGCATGACTGTTCAACCTATTGACTCTTCCCATGATTTGGCGAACCTCACTGTAGTTGAAACTCACGCTACCAATCCCGAGGTACCTAACATTTTTGAGTGTAATGCCTACACTTCCACTCGGAGATAGAATCATATACTTCATATATTCACCATACCTATTCCTCGAATCGTTGAATGATTCTTTACATCTATCGCGAAACTTGATGTCTTCATTACCACTAAAGACAATGTAACGCTTAGCCTTACTGTCGAACACACTCTCGTAGTTACTCAATACTACCTTAGTGTAACCATTCATCTTTAACATCTCTTCCATACATTCAATGCCATACATACGTGCGAACCTGAAATAGAACACGCATGAACCCTTGATTTTGGTGGTATCATTGTACATCTTTACTATCTTCGGACAGTGAATCTTATCCACTATGAGTTTGCCCTTATATCTATTCTCACCATTGCGATTGTTGAGGTAAGGATTGAAGTAGATACAGTCTTCGAACGTCTTAGTGTGGAACGTCGATATGCTACCAAACATTAAGCCAAATATGTTACGCTTATTGGTGAACCCACCCTCGTTAAGCTCTTTCTCGTAATCAATGAGATATTGCTGATATTGTGGCTTAGACATCTCGACGTTGATGACCTTAAGTTCTGTTGCATGTGGGGTACCTGGCGAGGACTTGTTTGACACTGCTGGTACATATGCAATGAGACCATCCAATTTCTTACGTAGTTCTGTAACATGTACAACCTTATGCTCTTCGTAATCAATGTATTTGTCATTGAACTCTTGATAGTTCGATGTAAACAATGGTTGCTTATATGCGAGGTTGAACATTGGAATAGTTTCAAATGGGGTCTTCGCAGATGGTGTGCCAGTAAGGACAAGGACTTTCTTGCGTGAGATTGATTGAATTATGTCGTAGATACGTTTGGCGTTACCTATGAACTTCATCGCAGAATCTCGTTCGTCTTGAACGCGAAGATTGACTTTGATAATAGACTTCATAAACAGATGTGCTTCATCGATGATGAACAATGTTTGTGAAAGTCCTTTGGTTGACTTGTATAGGTCTCGAAAGTTATGGTAAGCCTTCCATGAGTTGTATGCAATCATATGAAAGTGAGACTTATATTTTTGATATGCTTGTTCAGCATTTGGTTTAGACTTGGATGTCATGCCGCCTGCGAGAGAAGAGGTACTGTACACATCGGAGTCAGCACATCTGTCAACCATGTCTTGTCCGCATGCGTGTGAACGATGTGTGTCAACCATTGTGTTCACAGTAGTGTCCACATCTGGGTCAACACTTCCATGTGGATGATGTATGTCAGCATCATCGTAAGCACATCTGTCGACATCTGGGTCAACATGTATGTCGACCATGTCTTGCTTACATGTATGTGAACGATGTGTGTCAACCATACCTTGCTCATATGCGTGTGAACGATGATGTGAACACACATTGTCGACAGTATGTTCAGCATCGTGGTCAACCATGTCTTGCTTACATGGATGTGAACGATGTGTGTCAACCATTGTGTTCACAGTAGTGTCGACATCTGGGTCAACCATGTCTTGCTCATATGCGTGTGAACGATGTGTGTCGACATGAGTATGTGTGTCTATACATGCGGACAGTTCCAATGGTCGCAAATATTTGTGAAGTTCATTAACATCACCTCCTTGTAAGCAATTATGTTGCAACTTAGTACTGTACATTAGTTCGAAGTATAGTTTGAGGTTCTTCTCAAACTCGTCAATAATGGCTTTCGGACATAGGACAACAACACGCTTGAACATACCTTTGTCAATACCTGCGATTGCACATGCAAGTGATAGCAATGTCTTGCCTCTACCTACTGCAAGCCATAGAAGTAACAATTGCTTGTCTGCGAAGTGTTCAGAAAGGAAGTATTGCAGAATGATGTACTGATAATTTTTGAGAAATTTGTGTTTAGTTGGTAATGTCTCGATATAGTCATTAATATTCTCAGATGCATTATGTATCACACTATTATGCATGTTTCTTTCGCAAAATACATGTTCTGCATCAACGTGACATACTCATGCTGACCCGATGGTGGACGACTTGCGTAAGCAAGACTCGCGCACGCGTGCGAGTCTCTACGAGCCGAGCGTAGCTCGCGGAGTCCACTCAGCCTTTGGCTGCGGTGGACAGTGTATGTAACTATGTTGCTGACCTATGTGTCGACAGCTCTATGTTCACCACACTCGTGACAGCTCTATGTTCACCAGTATGTTCCGACATACATGTTCACCACACTCGTGACAGCTCTATGTTCACCATCATCGCAGGCAAAGCCTGAGTGTTGCAAAGCAACTCGTACATGCGTATATGTAAGCCAAGTGTCGACATATATGTCGACCAGGAGCTGTCGCAACATATGGTGGACATATGTAAGCAACACCTGTCAACCCAGTGGTCAACAGATATGCGTGCAGTATGTTCTAGTATATTCTCGTGAGCATACAGCGCAAAAATAAAACTAGTTACTTACATATCTAACAAATCACGGTCAAGTAGAACGTGTGTGTCACTGCTTGCACGAGCTACTAACGATGATGCAAGATCCGAATAGACATTGACAAACTCAACATTGAATGGTCCGGACTTGGCTGTCATTGTTGTTCCCAATGATGTGATACTTTCAACAGCTTGCAAGTAGTGATAGATAATTAGTGAAAGAGCTGTTTCTAAGAAGTGCTCACTAGGATATGCATATCGAATTGTTGACAAATATGCAATATCAGAATCCTGAACAACCTTTCCTTTCGGAGTAGTTTTGATAAAATCAGCAATACTTCCGGATGTTTGCATGATGATGCCAGCAGCTAAAGCTAGAATGCATGGAAGTGCTTGATAAGTAGCTGCTAACGAGTTTAATTTTGTGTACTCACCTCCACCAAGGTCGGCCGTGATGATATTTTTGACAATAAGGTTGTCATTGCATTGTAATGGAACTGATAGCCTTCCGGTCAACCTCGCATATCCACCAGCCTTGAGCTTTATAGTGATGTCAAGCCTTCGATCGGAGAAGTTGGAACATGCACTCATAACACTTGGAACAACTGATTGCAATTCTAGTAATAATTGTTTAGATTCATCAGTGATTCCAGCATATTCGACAGGAGTAAATGCTACTACTGCTCCTGTTGCTGTGTTCAACTTGGCTACGCTATCGATATCAGGGTTGAATAGACCATACAATGTGGCTGCTAATTCTTTGATTTTAAGTGATGCTGCGGTTTCGGGCATTGCTCGTAATGCTGTTGCGAGGTTAGCGTATCTCGAATCTGTTACTTCTTTTGCAATTTGCTTGTTCAAATCAATCGCATACGCAATATTCGCTTTTGGGTTCGGAATTACATTACTAAGATTCTCTAGAAATCTATCTAGATTGTCATTCCCAGTATGGTTATAACCACCAAGGTCTTGCCATAGTGTTGGCAATGTGTCAACGAACTCGCTCATTGCGACAGTCAATGCAATATTATAAGTTTCAGCTCCATATGTGAAGGTGGGATCCATTTTTTAAGAAGCAAAATATTACCATAGAACGACCGTAAAAAAAAATATTTTTGTACTTACTGCGCAGACTTTGCTTGCGACAGTGCATGAACACACCTGGCTCAGGCTTTGCTTGCAACATATAGGTTAAGCATCAATGCTAGCATCTTGTTCATCAACATCCTAATCGTTGAGCATAAGTTTATCCTCGGATTACCGTTGATTGCTTGCAACAGTGCATGAACACACCTGGCTCGGGCTTTGCTTGCGACATATATGTTAAGCATATGTGTTAAGCATCAATGCTAACATCTTGTTCATCAACATCCTCATCAACATCCTCATCGTTGAGCATAAGTTTATCCTCGGATTGCCGTTGATTGCTTGCGACATATATGTTAAGCATATGTGTTAAGCATCAATGCTAACATCTTG
>CAMWNP010000059.1 GCA_947175645.1 uncultured Porphyromonadaceae bacterium | reverse complement strand
TTACGGACTATTCCATATTTCATATTAGGGAGGATGTTCACATGAACATTGCAAGGTGTCTTTTGGGTTTCCCAAAAGGTTTCGGGTCACCGAAGGCTCCACCTCAACAACCTTGCAATGAAGGAAATTCTCCAAAGTCGAATTTCCCATCTTAAAACCTGCGTTGATACTGGTTCTGCGTTGCAACACCACTTTATCCACTCTTTTTAATCCACTCTTATGACTGATTTCATCAACAAAGGCGGACGACCGCCGGTGGCTAACAAGTGCAGTCACCACGTCAAAGTCAGCTTTGACGACCTCGAATGGGACGACTTGTCCCGGATGATGGAACGTGCAGATGCTACTGTCAAGGCGACCTTCATCAAGCAACTCATATTCGGCAAACCTTTCAAGGTGCTTGTTACCGATAAATCCCTCCTAAGTTATTGTTCTAAACTCTCCGAGTTTTTCGCTCAGTACAGAACAGTCGGGGTAAACTATAACCTCATCGTTAAGACACTGAGAGAAAATTTTACCGAAAAGAAAGCCATGACGCTTCTCTACAAATTGGAGAAAGCCACAATGGAGATGGTAAAAATCACGACAGATGTAATGGCATTGTCAGAAAAGTTTGATGAACAGTGGTTGCAAAAATCTCGATAGGCTCATCTCTATACGGAGCACTCGCATATAACGGGGAGAAAATCAACAAGGAGCACGGCAGGATTTTAGGGTCAAACAAAATCATCATTCCTTCAAACGGTCAGGTCAACATATCAGATATGGTTGACAATTTCCGTGAATGTATGCCCAAAATGGGTAAAACAAAAAAGCCGGTTCTTCATATCTCCCTCAATCCCCATCCCGATGACCGTCTTACGGATCAGGATTATGAGATATTGGCTCGTGAATATCTCGACCGTCTGGGCTTCGGAGAACAGCCATACGTCATTTATAAACACGAGGACATTGAGCGACACCATATCCATATTGTGACGGTCAACGTCAATGAGGAAGGCAAAAGGCTCAATCAGGATTTTCTATTCAGGAGAAGTAAAAAAATCACAACGGATCTGGAAGAAAAATATAATCTTCACAAAGCTCAGCGAGAGAAAATCACTCCCGATATGCCGATAAAGAAGATTGACCCCGAAGGCGACATCAAGCGACAGGTTGCCAACACGGTCAAGATGGTGGGTATGCGCTACAAGTTCCAGACCCTCGGAGAGTATAATGCCGTGCTGTCACTCTACAACGTGCGTTGTGATGTGGCTGACGGCAGGGTGAACGGCAGGGAGTATCACGGACTTGTATATTTTGCCACCGATGCCGACGGCAATACGATCGCCACTCCGTTCAAGGCTTCAAGGCTGGGCAAGTTTGCCGGAAGGGATGCCATAGAGGGACGCTTTGAGCGTGCGAAGGATAAGATTGACGTTGCTCCAACCAAACGTAAAGTTGCCGACGCTCTTGCCCAATCCGCCGGCAAGGATGATTTCGTGGAGAAACTGAAGGCTCAGAACATCGACGTTGTTTTCCGATACACCGACGAGGGACGCATCTACGGAGTGACATTCATTGACCACAACACGATGAGCGTGCTCAATGGTTCCAGACTCGGCAAGGAATATTCTGCAAACGCACTCAACGCAAGGTTCAATCAGGGGCAGCAGACAGATCCACAGCCTTCACAGACACCAGTCCAGCCTGTTGTTCCCGTACTTGTTCCCAACAGTAATACCTCGCAAGGTCAGTCCACATCTACATCCGGTGCAGGTAATGCTTCCGCCACTCAGCAGACACAACAAACCCAACAGACCCAAAACGGAGGAACTGCCAACAATGGCAACGGCGGAGATTACGACCTCACGCTTCCCGGTCTTGACCTTTTCCAGCCGGGTCTGTCATTCAATCCCGACGAGGAGGAGTTCCGCCGTCGTATGCAGCGTAAGAAGAAAAAAGGTCACAGACCGAAATTTTAACCACTAAATCCCAATTTTATTATGAGCCAACAGGAAGATGACCTCAGGGCGTTGGCAAAGATTATGGACTTCCTTCGGGCAGTAAGTATAGTCCTTGTCGTCGCCAATCTATACTGGTTTACCCGTGTGGAAACCGTTGAAAGCGGATGGTTCTACAATACCGTCTATAAGATATGCGCCAATTTCAACCGAACATGCGGACTTTTCGCCACCACTTTCAACTCAAAGCTGTTCGCCCTCATGCTCCTTGCCCTATCGTGCTTCGGTACAAAGGGTGTGAAGAATGAGAAGATCACATGGCGGTATATAATCATCGCCGTTATAGCCGGACTTGTGCTGTTCCTTCTCAACTGGTGGATGCCCGGTTGCGGTATGCGCTACGTCTATATCGCCACCACCATTTCTGGCTATGTCTGCCTGCTGATGGGTGGTATCTGGATAAGCCGTAGGCTGAAGAACAACATGATGGACGACCGTTTCAACGATGAGAACGAGAGCTTCATGCAGGAGACACGCCGGCTTGACAACGAATATTCTGTAAATCTGCCAACTAAATTCTACTATGAGAAGAAATGGCACAAGGGCTGGGTAAATGTCGTGAACCCCTTTCGCGCAAGCATCGTGCTCGGCACTCCCGGTTCGGGCAAGTCTTACGCCGTCATAAATTCCTTTATCAAACAGCAGATTGAGAAAGGTTTTGCGGCATACATCTACGATTTCAAGTTTCCCGACCTGACTACCATCGCCTACAACCACATGCTGACGCATCAGGACGGCTACGGGAAGGTAAAGCCGAAATTCTATGTGATAAATTTCGATGATCCTGAACATTCGCACCGCTGCAACCCTATCTGTCCGGATTTCATGTCGGATATTGCCGACGCTTACGAGAGTGCCTATACCATCATGCTCAATCTCAACAGGACGTGGGTGCAGAAGCAGGGAGATTTCTTCGTGGAGTCACCGATTGTGCTGTTCGCGGCTATAATCTGGTTTCTCCGCATATATAAGGGTGGCGAGTTCTGCACCTTCCCCCATGCGATTGAGTTGCTCAACCGCCGTTATGAGGACTTGTTCCCGATACTCACGTCTTATCCTGAACTTGAAAATTACCTGTCTCCATTTATGGACGCATGGCAGGGAGGGGCGCAGGAACAGTTGCAGGGTCAGATTGCATCGGCGAAAATCCCTCTGTCTCGCATGATTTCCCCTCAGCTTTACTGGGTAATGACCGGCAATGACTTCACGCTCGACATCAACAATCCCGATGAGCCTAAGATACTCTGTGTCGGCAACAATCCCGACCGCCAGAACATCTACGGCGCGGCACTCGGTCTTTACAACTCGCGCATCGTCAAGATTATCAACAAGAAAGGAAAGTTGAAAAGCGGTGTGCTGATAGATGAGCTACCGACCATATATTTCAAGGGGCTTGACAATCTTATCGCCACTGCCCGAAGCAACAAGGTTGCTGTGTGTCTCGGCTTTCAGGACTTCTCCCAGCTCAAACGCGATTACGGCGACAAGGAAGCTGCCGTGGTGATGAACACCGTCGGCAATATCTTCTCCGGGCAGGTTGTAGGTGAGACGGCAAAGACACTGTCGGAGCGGTTCGGCAAGGTTCTCCAGAAACGTCAGTCAATCTCAATCAACCGTCAGGACATCAGCCATTCCTTCAATACTCAGATGGACAGCCTTATCCCTCCGAGCAAAATCTCCACTCTCACGCAGGGTATGTTTGTCGGGGCTGTCTGCGACAACATTGACGAGCGCATAGACCAGAAGATCTTTCATGCCGAGATTGTAATCGACAGCAAGCAGGTTAGCGCGGAGACGGCACGTTACAAGCCTATCCCGGTGCTTACCGACTTTCAGGACACCACTCCCGACCGCAGTCAGATGAAGGCGATTATCCAGCGCAACTACGAGAAGGTCAAGAACGATGCAGTCCAGATCATCAACGACGAGAAGCAGCGCATCATGTCGGACCCGGCTCTGCGTCATCTGTTCATGCCCAAGTAAATTTCATAAACCACCACTAAATCCACAACCGTTATGTCATACAATTTCAAAGGTCTTGCAGACCTCAATTACTTTTATTTCTATCTTCTCAACTATCTTCAGGAAAACCGCTTTCAGGTGGAAGCCGACCATCCGCAGATTGTCGCCAACGCATCCGCTGCCCTTGACATCTTTGAGGAGGCACGCCGCAAGGGTTCGGACATTACTCAGGCGGAGGAGGAAGCCATGTCGGTGCTGTTCACCAACATCGGGGAGTCGGAGTATAACATTGTTACGGAAATCATACTTGAGAATTTCCGTGACACCATCGACCTTGACTGCGAGGCTGCCGTGGAATACTGGACTCCACAGATTATTACCGATATTCCTGACCTGTTCGTCGGCTTTGACCGCATGGCTGTTGGGGTTGACCCTCTTGACCTTGACATCAGAAAGAACGAGCTTGTAGGTGCTATTGTAACTTATCTTTCCGACAATGGCTTACAATAAGTTGCAGACCATGCGCGACAACATCGAGGCGATTAGGCTTGCCTTTCGTCTCGGTGTTGAGAAGCGTAGTGCCAACGATGAGGAACGGGCGATTTTGCGGAAATACGCCGGTTTTGGTGGACTGAAATGTATCCTCAACGATGCCAACGAACTTGCCGATGCCGCCAAATGGAGCAAATCGGACATTGATCTGTTTGTTCCTACCGTTGAACTGCGCCGTCTTATTCACGACTACTCGAAAGATGACCGTGAGTTTGCCCAGTATATGGACTCGCTGAAAACATCCGTGTTGTCAGCGTTCTATACTCCGACACCTGTTGTCGATGCCATTGCCGACAGTTTCAAGGATAAGGATATCAGTATTAACAGGTTTCTTGAACCCTCTGCCGGACAAGGTGTGTTTGTTGACTCTTTCCTGCATTTTTATCCCGGTTCGGAGGCTCTTGCATTTGAAAAAGACCTGATTACGGGCAAGATTCTTGCAGCACTGCATCCGTCAATCACTACCGAGATAACGGGCTTTGAGAAAATAGATGATGATTTCAACGGGTATTTCGATGTAGCCTGCTCAAATATTCCTTTCGGTGATTTCTCTGTGGCAGACCCCATTTTCGCCACAAGCAAGGATATAGGCTACCGTCAGTCAACAAAGGCGATACACAATTACTTCTTTCTCAAAGCCCTCGACCAAGTGCGTGAGGGAGGACTGGTTGCCTTTATCGCCTCGCAGGGTGTTATGAATTCCGCCTCGCCATTCGTGCGTATGGAGTTAGTCAAACGTGCTGACCTTGTAGCGGCTTTGCGTCTGCCCAACAACACCTTCTCCGACAATGCCGGAACTGATGCAGGGAGCGACCTTATTATCTTGCAGAAGCATACGGGTAAGAAGACATTATCGGCTGACGAAGAATTTTTCATTCAGTCGGTCGTTGACCGCCAGACAAAAGTGCCGGGCAACAAGTTCTTTCAGGCGTTTCCACAGAATGTGATATGCACCGATGCCAAAGTCGGTACTGACCAATATGGTAAACCGGCTATCATCTACACCCACAATGAGGGTGTGGCTGGTATAGCCCATGACCTCCGTGACGCTCTCGACGAGTCGTTGCGTCTGCGCCTTAATATGGATTTGTATAATTCACAAGGCATAAAACCGCCTACGCCGGACCCTGTTAAGCCTACACCGAAATCGACACCAAAGCCCACGCCTAAAGTGTCGAAAGTCGCTCAGACTCCGCTGATGAAGCAGTACGAGGAAATGAAGAAAAGACATCCCGACGCTATTCTTCTTTTCAGGGTGGGCGACTTTTATGAGACATTCGGCAAGGATGCGGTTGAGGCTTCAGAAGTATTGGGTATTACCCTCACCAGACGTATGAACGGTAAAGCAGCCTCAATAGAACTTGCCGGCTTTCCGCATCATGCCCTCGACACATATCTGCCCAAACTTGTCCGTGCCGGAAAACGTGTGGCTATATGTGAGCAGTTGGAAGACCCGAAGCAGACGATGAAAGTCGTTGAGAAGGTATCACCACAGCCAAAAGAGGATTATAAGGTTGAGCCAAAAGTGGAACCACGACCAGAGATCAAGACTGAATATTCTATACCTACACAGCCCGTTGAGCCACCGAAAGAAACCCAATCTCCAAAAGCACAGGAGATAGACACAAGCGGTATGCCGGATTACTCCAACAATCCCGACCCACGTCTATACACTTACAATCTGTTCGGTGAGCTTGAACCCGTTGAGAAAGCACCGCGCCAACGTACCCAGCCGAGACAGCAGCAGAACGCGACACCCAAGCCGAAGCCAAAGCAGGAGGTAAAGGTCGAGCCTTACAAATTCCGTAAACTGTCTGAAAAGGAGCTGGAGTTATACGGCTCCCTCAACTGGGAGGACAATCCGCCTATCAATGGTTTCTATGAGGCGATGATGAACATCGCCCATGCTCAGTTGGAGGCGGAGGCGAAGTTACGCCAAAGCAGTGAGAATACAGAGATAGCACCGACAATAGAAAAGACCGAAGGTTTCTTTGTCCCCGACGGTCGTTCATCTGTCAAGGCAGAGCCGAAGGAAGAAAAGCCGGAACCCGATATGTCACCGCGTCCTTTCTCAGAGGACATCCAGTTTTTCCACCATAATGGCACGATGGTAACACAGGATGGACAGATTGGCTTCCTCTCTGATGTACGGAAGTCTGGGGCGACTTTCAATCCGTTGGCTCTCAAACCGGAGCAGACAAAACGGGCTATGCTGTATATAACCCTGTCTGAAACATACCAGCAGCTCTACCACTACGAGGCTGAGACACACGAGCCATCGGAACACCTGCGCGAACACCTCAACCAGTATTATGATGAGTTCGTGGAGCGTTACGGCAACCTCAACGAGAAGCAGAACGCAAGGTTCATCCTCATGGACGCCAACGGTCGTGACTCCCTCGCGCTTGAACGTGGGGAGAACGGTCAGTTCGTGAAGGCTGACATCTTCGATCATCCCGTGTCCTTCGCCATTGACGAGGTTACATCGGTGGATACACCTATGGAGGCGTTGACCGCATCGCTCAACAAATATGGTGAAGTCAATCTCGAATATATGTCCTCTCTTATGGATATGGAGGAGGATGCTATGATTGACACCCTCAACGGGCATATCTTCTACAACCCTCTTGTGGAGAACTATGAGATCAAGGACAGGTTTATCGCCGGTAATGTGGTAGCGAAAGCCGAGGCAGTCCGTTCATGGATTGACCGTGAGGAGGAACGTATCAAGGACTTTCCCGGATATGACGGCATCGAGCCTTATATCGCATTATCGAAGGACTCCCTCAAAGCGTTGGAGGAGGCACGTCCCCGTCGTATTGAGTTCGATGAACTTGACTTCAACTTCGGTGAGCGTTGGATACCGACCGGCATTTACTCCGCCTATATGTCGCATCTCTATGAGACCGACATAAAGATTGCCTATTCTTCATCAATGGACGAGTATTCCGCTGAGGCAAGCAGAAAGAACATGAAAATTTGGGAGGAGTTCTGTGTTCGAGGGTATTATCGTGTCTATGACGGCATGAGCCTTCTTAAACACGCCCTGCACAATACCGTGCCGGACATCAAGAAGTCTATCGGCAAGGATGAGAACAACAACGACATCAAGGTGCCGGACACCGAGGCGATACAGCTTGCCAACACCAAGATTGACGAGATCCGCAACGGCTTCTCCGAGTGGCTTGGTGAGCAGTCGCCTGAGTTCAAGGAAAGACTTGTCAACCTCTACAATGACAAGTTCAACTGTTTCGTGCGTCCCCAGTATGACGGCTCACACCAGACTTTCCCCGACCTCAACATGAAGCTATTGGAAGACCGCTATGGATTTAGTTCAATATATCAATCTCAAAAGGATTGTGTTTGGATGCTGAAGCAGAACGGAGGAGGAATATGCGACCACGAAGTGGGTACGGGCAAGACACTGATAATGTGTATTGCCGCCCATGAGATGAAGCGTCTGGGACTTGCCCACAAGCCGATGATTATCGGACTTAAAGCCAATGTAGCCGAAATAGCCATGACCTATCAGACGGCATATCCCAATGCCCGTATCCTGTTCGCCGATGAAAAGAGTTTCAAGGCGGACAACCGTGTGGCGTTCTTCAATCAGATCAAGAACAATGACTATGACTGCGTGATAATGTCGCATGACCAGTTCGGCAAGATACCGCAGTCGCCGGAGATCCAGCAGCAGATTTTGCAGGTGGAGTTAGACACTGTTGAGGAAAATCTGGAGGTTGTCAAGCAGCAGGGACACGACATCAGCCGTGGGATGCTCAAAGGCTTGATAAAGCGGAAAGAAAATCTTACCGCCAAGATAGCCACGTTGCAGTATCAGATGGAGCAGAACAAGGACAGTGTGGTTGACTTCAAGCAGATGGGTATCGACCATATATTTGTTGACGAAAGCCATCAGTTCAAGAACTTGATGTTCAATACCCGACACGATCGTGTGGCAGGTCTGGGTAACAGTGAGGGAAGCCAACGTGCGCTCAACCTCCTCTATGCCATCCGTACCATTCAGGAGCGTAACGGCAAGGATTTGGGTGCTACCTTTCTCAGTGGCACTACAATCTCCAACTCGCTTACTGAGTTGTATCTGCTGTTCAAGTATCTCCGACCGAATGAGCTGGAGCGTCAGGATATCCGTTGTTTTGACGCATGGGCGGCTATCTTTGCCAAGAAGACAACCGATTTCGAGTTTAACGTCACGAATAACATTGTGGCAAAGGAGCGTTTTCGCTACTTCATCAAGGTGCCGGAACTGGCGGCGTTCTACAATGAGATAACCGACTACCGCACGGCAGAGGCTGTCGGTGTTGACCGTCCCCATAAGAACGAGA
>CAMWNP010000058.1 GCA_947175645.1 uncultured Porphyromonadaceae bacterium | reverse complement strand
GCCTTATGGGTTGCAAGGTCAAGTATACCGGCATTTAAGGGTTGCTCGCCCATTGTCGGGGGGTAGACTGCTATAGAGCGTTGGCAACAACGGTCACAGATAAATGACGGGCCGGCAACATAACTCCGGGCTCCTGCCAGGAAAGTGTGTGGCTGACATAACCCGGCTTATAGCCCGGCTGCTTTTGCTTTTTACATTATTTAACATCTCCGCTGCAACTTTTTCATTAAGTGGTGAGTCTAACGTAAAAAACTCACATGTTATGAAAAAGATATTTATCCTTTCGATCTTAGCCCTTGCGGCATTAAGCATTTCAGCAGTAGGGTGCAAAATTTATGTCAACGGTGACAATTCCGATGGCTCCGGACAGTCCGTTACGGTAGGTAGTGGCAAAAGAATCGAAGCCTCTGCAAATCAACTTTCCAAAACCCTTGATGTGGAAAATTTCAACGCCGTCAAGGTCTCCGGAAATATCCAGGTGCTTTACGTGGAATCACCCACAACAGAGGTTGAGTTCACCGCTCCTGATAACGTCATGGAGTATTATAAATATAAGGTGAAAGATGGCGAACTCAAGGTGTGGCTTGACGGAAAGGTAAGCATAAACTATCCAGGCGATATCCAAAGTCCGAAATTGCTGATAAAGGCGCCATCGATTACGGGTATAACCTTGTCAGGCGCAAGCGGATTCGTGACAAAGGCTCTCCGGGCTCCAGAAAGTGAGATTGAAATCGACCTCAGCGGTGCATCCTCGTTAACCGTGGAGAATGTAAATTGTAAGAAATTTGATGCTGAAATCTCCGGCGCATCTTCCGTGAAGATTGCCGATATTAAGGCCGGAGTGGTTGACCTTGAGTGCAACGGTGCCTCAAACGCATCGATGGTGGCTGATGTGGAAGCGATTGAGGTGGATTGTAGCGGAGCCTCTAATGTAAAGTTGAGCGGAAAAGCAACCTCGGCCATCTATGAATGTAGCGGAGCATCCCAGATCAGTGCCTCAAAATTAGAAGCAGTTAACGGAAAAGCCAATGCCTCAGGCATGTCATCCGTAAAGTCCAATATCCGGAACATAACTTCACAAAGTGCATCCGGAATGAGTAAAGTTTCCAATAAGTGAAAATGATAAATGATAGTTACACAGCACGTTAGCCGGTCGGTGTGAAATTCTCGAACAAAAACTCCCAAATAATTTTGCAAATCCGAAATTATTACGTAACTTTGCACCGCAAAACAGACAAGATAAGTCTGGAATGGCGGGATAGCTCAGTTGGTTAGAGCGTCGGATTCATAACCCGGAGGTCTCGAGTTCAATTCTCGATCCCGCTACAAAAAAGGATTCTCTGATGAAGAGGATCCTTTTTTTGTTGCATGACTGATTGATGCTTATTGGCTTAGATGCCATACCCGGTTTCACGGGTTATATCCGGCAATCATGCAGTGCGCGCATACAACTTTTTTCAACCGTAATTTGTTCTGAAAATAAATATTAAAGCATATTACCTATGGAAGAAAATAAAGAACTTGTAGCAAAATTTGAAGAGAAAGTACGTAAGGATCTGCTTGAGTATCTCCACAAAAAGGAGGCGCTTGATGAGCACGTGCCCGAATGTCCTGATGTGGAGGAAAAGTGGGGTGAGATTGCCCGTGCCTATCTTCCCGATGGTGCACGTGAATTTCAGGATTACCCCGTTGTGTCGCTTGGATGGATGATGTTTATTGGAATGTCAATGGCATTCTACTGGGACACCGACTGGGAAAAATATTCTAAGGATAAGGAGGTCTATCAGAAGTTGCGTGACATCAAGGGCTATGACAACATGGATGAGGCCGTAGTGGAGATGCTCGGCTATACAGGTGAGGCGGCCGAAAAAATCACTGAGGTTGTCGCCGACTGTGCCGCAAGAGTTTACGGTATTCTCAATCATGAACATGTGGAACCCGGCACACCGACTGCCCTGGGATGCTACATAGCCGCTCTTCATCAACTTTATCTCGTTGGTATGGCAATGGAACTCAATGCCTTGGGCTACCACATGACCCCATATAACCCTAACCTGAACTAAGAAACTGTTTAAATATAGTCAACAGATAAGAGCAGATTCCGCGTCATACAAGTTTGCGGAGTCTGCTCTTGTTTTATGGTCTCGTACTTATTGAACTCGCGGAACGAAATTGTGATTAAACCGGCTCACTTAAACAGGTCGTGATAGATAACGTCCGTGGCACCGATGTTACGCTTGATGTAGTCACCTGCGATTTTTCCTGATGAGGCAAGCAGGGCACGGTTGGTGTAGAGGTTGTCAAGGGTTGCGGTTACATCGGCTGCGCTGTGGCAACTGAATCCGCCCCCCAGAGCAATTAGGTCGGCCGCCTCCTTGAATTTCTTATGTGTGGGTCCGAATATCACGGGCATACCATATACCGCTGCCTCGTTGATGTTGTGGATGCCGGCTCCGAACCCGCCGCCGATGTATGCCATCCGTGCGTAGCGGTAGAGGGTGGAGAGTTTGCCGAAGCAGTCAACGATTAAGCCACGCACATCTTCGGCTTCGGAAGGCTTTTCACCATCCGGATGTATCTGTTCCCATTCTGAGAGATACATCACTTTGCCGTCAATGGACTTGCGCAGTGCGGCCAGCCGTTTATCGTTGAATTCGTGAGGCGCAATGATGAAAGTCACCTCAGGATGGGCGTTGAGCCAGGGTATGTATTTCTCCTCGTCAGCCTCCCATGAACTGCCAACGATCAAATCTGCTCCCATTCCCTGATTGAATTGGTCGATACCTTTGATTTCAGCAGTGGTTTTCATGATTTCCGTCACCCGGTCAAAGCGGGTATCACCGGCTACGGTTACATTCGTCACACCAACCGATGCGAGCAACTTGGCTGAGTTCTCGTCCTGCACGTAAATGTGGCGGTACAGAGTAAGGATATGACGCATGAAACCTCCCCACGGTCTGAAAAAAATCTGTCCTTTGCGGAAGATCGCCGAAATCAGATACACCGGTATGTCGCGTTCATGGAGTTGCTCGATGTAGTTACCCCAGAACTCATATTTCACGAAAATGGCCATGGATGGGTCTACGGCCTTCACCAGGGCACGCGCATTGTCCGGAGTGTCGAACGGCAGGTAAATCACCTTGTCGGCATGGGCGTAATTCTTGCGTACCTCATATCCTGAGGGAGAGAAGAAACTCAGCAGAATCTGACGCCCGGGTTGCTCCCTGCGAAGTCGTTCTATCAGTGTACGCCCCTGTTCGAATTCCCCGAGTGAGGCTGCATGAACCCACACCGGATGATTCAACTCACGCAGTTCGGGAAGCACAGATTCCAGTGTGGCTTTCTGCCCACGGAGCATTGTGGCAATCTTTTTTGAACGTGATGCGCCAACCGAGGCCGCAGCGGAATAAAGCCGTATACCTGTGTTGTATAGCCAGTTCATGGCGAGGAATTACTCAGGTTTGATATTCTCTATACCCGCCTTGATTCGGCGTATGGTCTCTTCTTTTCCCATCAGTTCCGTGATGTCGAACATGTGGGGACCTTTACATTCGCCGACTACAGTCAGACGGAACGCATTCATGACATTGCCCATGTGCAGACCGTTGTCGGTTATCCAGCCGAGGACAATCGGTTCAGAAGCCGCGCTGCTGAAATCCTCTATCCCCTCAAGTACGCCGATGAGTTTGTTCATCAATTCCGGGGTTTCTGCGCTCCAGCGTTTCTTGACTGCCTTCGGATCGTAGGATTCAGGCGCGATAAAGAAGAATTTTGCCTGGTCCCAGAGGTCTGACACGAAGTTGATGCGACCTTTGACCATTGCCACCGCACGGGTGATGTATTCTTTGGAGAAAGCCTCCGGATTGACTCCATGTTTTTTCAGAACGGGAATGAACAGTTCGGCAAGTTGTTCGTCAGGGAGTTCCTGCAGATATTTGTGGTTGAACCATTTCCCTTTTTCAAAGTCAAATTTCGCACCTGCCTTTGAGCAGTGGCTGAACGAGAACTTCTCGATCAGTTCCGCCATATTCATTATTTCGGTGTCATCACCCGGATTCCATCCTAACAGTGCAAGGAAGTTGATCACCGCTTCAGGCAGATAACCTGCCTCGCGGTAGCCTGAGGAGATGTCGCCTGATTTGGGGTCATGCCATTCCATAGGGAACACGGGGAATCCCAGGCGGTCACCGTCGCGCTTGCTGAGTTTGCCCTTGCCGTCAGGTTTGAGCAGCAGTGGCAGATGAACGAAGCCCGGCATGGTGTCGCTCCAGCCGAACGCCTCATAGAGAAGCACGTGCAGTGGTGCGGAAGGAAGCCATTCTTCGCCACGGATCACGTGGGTCACCTCCATCAGATGGTCATCGACGATATTGGCGAGGTGATATGTGGGAAGGTCATCGGCACTTTTGTACAGGACCTTGTCGTCAAGAATTGATGAGTTGATGACAACCTTACCGCGGATAAGGTCATTGACCTCCACGTCGCGTCCGGGTTCTATAAGGAATCGGACAACATATGGAGTCCCTTCCGCTATCAGTCTGTCTACCTCTTCCTTTGGAAGCGTGAGCGAATTACGCATCATTCCGCGGGTTGACGCATCATATTGGAAATTAGGATGTTCCGCACGGGCTTTTTCCAGTTCGGCAGGGGTGTCGAAAGCGATATAGGCCTTGCCGTTGTCAAGCAGTTGCTTGACATATTGCCGGTAGATGTCACGTCTTTCGCTCTGTTTGTATGGACCGTAGGCGCCACCTTCCCGTACTCCTTCGTCTATCTCTATGCCGAGCCACTTAAGTGCCTCATTGATATATTCTTCCGCTCCGGGCACAAATCGCTGTGAATCAGTGTCCTCTATGCGTAGAATCATTGTTCCCCCGTTCTGGCGGGCGAACAGGTAGTTATAGAGAGCGGTACGTACGCCGCCTATGTGAAGCGGACCTGTGGGTGACGGTGCGAAACGCACACGTACGGGACGATTATCTGTGGTGTTCATTTTTGACTTATTTTCCTGCAAAATTATAAAAATCCTGTGATTTTTCCAAATCGGATTTACGCCGGCGGCATATTCGTTGTCACGTCACCGAACGGAATTCAGAATGCGTTTTTCTCCCCACGGATGGCATTGAGTACTGTCAGAACAATAATCTTGAGGTCAAGCAGGAACGTCCAGTGCTCGATGTACCACACGTCACGTTCCACACGTCCCTGCATCTGCCACAGTTCCTTGGTTTCTCCGCGGAAACCTGTAACCTGTGCCCATCCGGTGATACCGGGCGGAACTATGTGGCGTACCATATACTGGTCAATCAGTTCGGTATACTGCTCGGTGTGGCGCAGCATGTGCGGACGCGGGCCAACCACACTCATGTCACCACGAAGAACATTGAAGAACTGCGGCAGTTCATCAATGCTGGTTTTGCGGAGAAATTCACCCAGGCGCGTCTTACGCGGGTCATTCTTGGTAGCCTGCAGACGGTCGGAGTCCTTGTTGACCTTCATGGTGCGGAACTTATAGCATGTGAAATCCTTCCCGTGGTAGCCCGTGCGTTTCTGGCGGAAGAACACCGGACCCGGGGAACTGAGTTTTATGGCTATGGCCACAGGCACGAATATTATCGGTGAGCAGATCAACACAGCCGATGAGAATGTTATGTCGAATGTCCGTTTGAGCAGTTTGTTGTACCATACGCTTACGGCCGTGGGGTGGGTGGCCAGTACGGGAGTAGTGCCGACGGCAGTGAGGTTGAAGATACGGTCGAAGTAGCGGTTGATTTGCGGCACATAATAGAACTTCACCATATTGTCCTCGCTTACTTTCAGCACTTTGGCAAGACTCTCGCGGTCCTCCCCTGAAAGGGTGTAGTAGATTTCATCTACTCCGTATTCCTGCACGAACGCTTCCAGGTCATCGATCGTACCTTGATAATTCCCTTTGAAGTCAGCCGGTTTATATGGGGAGAAAAAACCTACGATCCTGTAGCCGTAAGAGGTGTTTTCCTCCATGTTCGTCACCAGTTTCGCAGCGGTCGAGCCGGTGCCGATGATGACCACCTTCAGATAGTTGTAGCCACGTCGCCTGAAATATTTCATTATTTCACGGAATATGGTCCAACTCAGTGGCAGGACTACCAGATAAAGCAAAAAGAACAGACCCAGTTTGCGGTAAGGCACAGGCTCGATATCTATATATAAAAGTATGGCCGAGAAACAGCATGCCGTCAGGAACACGGCCGTCAGCGCTTTTGCTATTATCCTGTCAATATGTATCGAGCGGTTAGAAAGAACCTTCCGGGTGAACAGCAGCGGAACCGGAATGTAGGCTATGTTGATGCACACCAGCATTATGCGCATCGCCAGTCCGTTGTTGCCCGGGGTATATCGCATCACCATCATAAACAGCAGATTTATGATGAGGAAGTCGATGGTTATAAGTGTCGGGACTATGAATTTGCCGTAACGAGATATTCTTGTCAAAACAATGATGGTTTTGATGTTAGTACTCCGTGCGGCAGGAACCGGCAACGGAGGGGTAGGGGTTCAGGGTTAGTTATTGAATCCCGTCAGCCGGCACTTTCTGTGTGACTGACGGGATTATCTGTCCGTTACAAGTGGGAATCAATAACGTTTATCTTCTGTTCTATTGAGGCTATGTCCTCTCTGAGCCGTGCTATCCTACGGTTCATTTCACGCAGCATGGAATCGCCTGATTTTGATTTGGAACTGAAGAATCCGAGGTTGTTCTCGCAGGTGGCGAGTTCGGATTTACGTGCTTCAAAGGCACGCATCAGGCGGTCGCGCTCGCGCATCAGTTTGTTGCCGTCACCTGCCATTTCTGCCACTGACGCCTCGAAGTTGGCGGCCCGGCTACGGTTCTCGCGCAGGTCAAAGCGTTCATAGAGTTTGTTAATGGCAGCGCGGAAAGCGTCATAGAGTTTGTCCTTTTCGGAAAATGGAACATGACCTATGGCGTTCCACTGTTCCTGAGCCGTCCTGATGGCTTTGAGAACCTCCTGACGTTCCGTTCCGTCAGGTATGGCGGCAAGAGATTCTGTAAGTTCACGTTTCGCACGCAGATTTTCCTGTTCCTGCTGCCGTGCTCCGTTGAGGGCGTTTTTCTTGCGGTCGAAGAAGAGGTCACACGCCTTGCGGAACCGTTTCCATATCGGGTCGCTGAAACGTTTGGGCACCGTACCAATGGTTTTCCACTCTTTCTGGAGGTTGATCAGGGCATCTGATGCTGCACGCCAGTCAGTGCTCTCAGCCAGTTGTTCGGCCTTTTCGCATATTGCAGTCTTTTTCCGCAGGTTCTCGTCAAGATCATCCTTGACGGCCTTGAAGTATGCCGCTTTCTGCTCGAAAAATTTGTCACAGATGGCTCGGAATGTGTCATAAAGTTCATTATTGACCTTTTTTGACGCGAATCCAACCTTTTTCCAGCGGACCTGGGCGTCAAGAATAACTTTAGTGGCGTTTTCCCATGCGGTGTGGCTTGCCAGTGACTCCGTCGACATGGCGTTCAGTTCTTCTATAATGGAGCGCTTGGCGGTTTCATTGGCCAGTTCGGCCTGTTTACGCTCCTCGAAATAAGTCTGATATTTCTTGTTGATTATGGCAGACGCATCCTTGAACCGACCCCATACTTCCTCGCGGACTTCCTTTGCCACAGGGCCTATTTCACGCCATTTGTCGTGGAGTTCCTGCAGACGGCGGAACGCGGTGATAACATCGGTTTCTCCGGTGAGTTTCTCTGCCTGGTCAATGATAAGTTCCTTCTGCTCCAGGTTCTTTCTGAAATCATAGTCACGCAGGTCCTTGTTGACTTTCAACTGGTCATAGAAACGCTCCACGGCATCCTGATAGAGTTTCCAGATGTCGGTCACATTCTGCGGGGGCACCTCCCCCGTGTTCTTGAACTCCTGCTGAATCTCGCGAAAACGGGGGAAATTGCGGTTTACGTTGTCCGTGTCGTTGCCCAGTTGCGTAATCTCCTCTATCAGAGCGGTTTTGCGTGCCAGATTAGCCTCGCGTTCCGCTTCTGTGCGGGCGGCCAGTAGCGCTTTTTTCTCCTTAATGATATTGAGTGTCTCCTTCAGTGTCTCCTCTGTGGGGTCAGGCGTTGCGGCGAATGTTGCGGGATCGTTGCCCGCTTCAGTGTACGCTATCCGTTCAGCCTCTGTTTCACGCCGGCGAATGGAATAGAACACCTGTTTGAGCATGGCCACCTCGTCACGAGAGATTTCCTCAGGCGCTGACTCGGCAATAGCCTGCAGTTTTTCCAAAACTTCTGATTTAGTCAGTTCAGGCTTCGGTTCCCGAACTTCTGATGCTGCTGCATCGTGATTGAGAGTTGAACCTGCATCATCGTTGACAAGATTCAATTGCTGAATGGGAGTTTCCATAATCAGGGTTAAATGAATGGTTTGGCGTGGCCGTTAAACATAGCGGAGAGCCAACGCGGGGTTAAGTTTCACAATGGTATCGTCATCCGTTCACATACAAACGGCTTCAAATATCTGCCAAATTTATGGAAAAATATATAATTGAGCAAATAAATCTGGAAAAATTATCATACTGTGCATTTTGATTAAATGAAAACGCTTGCTGCCCACCGGCAACTTGGCCTGAGTGATTATCTTTGAGCCGGTTTACTCCGGATGAAAAATTTCTGGAACATGGAACACATTACCGGTGGCAAGGATCCCGATTAAATCGCATATGCACCCGCCACATCCACCCCGTTTGACTTGTATATCAACCCAGTCCGCCCATCCCCCAGGCGTCCGATTCAGGACGCCCCGCCCGTATGTTTTGCCGGTATCTGTCTCAAAGGAAAAACGTCCGGAGGACGTTGATTATCAGTAACTGTACGCTGCAGCGAAGCAAAGCGTGCAGGGATCGGCAACTCATATCACTCCTTGGCGTCCGGCTCAGGACGCCGATTAAATCACGCATGCACCCACACTCCCCACACACCCCATCAGCCCCAGTCTGACCAGTCTGACCAGTCTGACCCGTCCGACCCATATTTTTTTGCACTTTTTCCGCATAATTTCGTTCCCGGAAACACCTCCGTAACTCCCTGACCCACCGGAGCAAATGCCTGCGAAATTGTCAGACTTTCCATCTCACCCCCTCTGACATTTTTTCGTCGGAAAAGCCGTTTCCCATATTACCTTTGC
>CAMWNP010000057.1 GCA_947175645.1 uncultured Porphyromonadaceae bacterium | reverse complement strand
TTACGTGACTGAAGAACAAGGCAAAAAGCGCCGGTGAGATGCGGCGGTAAGGTAAATTTTTGCCACGTTACCTTTGGCACGGCCAATCGTCATGCATCTGCGTCCGCTTGTTTCGGTCACAATGCAACCGCATTGCTCTCTCACTGCGCGAACACATCTACATAACGACTGACCGCCTCAGTATTAACAAATATTGGGGAACCGGGTCTATAGGCGCCTGTTTTTTCATTGAACGACATTACGGATATCAAATTCAAAATTTTTAACGGTTTCATGAATGAATAATGCTGATTTATCCTTAAATTTGCAACTTAATTCGGTCAACTGAAAATGAACATATACCTAAAACAGATTGCTGACCCTAAACTTACCGACAGGTTTGCGGAACTGATTGATGCGGCTGAAAATATCGTAATCACATGTCACACATCGCCCGACGGGGATGCTCTCGGCTCCTCACTGGCGCTGATGCACCTGCTCGTCGGCATTGGCAAACAGGCTCATGTGGTCACCCCTGACGTTGCACCGGATTCCCTGCGCTTTATCCCCGGTGTGAAGGAAATTGTGCCTTTCACCCGTCATGAGGAGTTCGCACGGCAGTTGTTCAACCAGGCGCAACTGATTGTTGCCCTGGACTTTAATGCTCTGAACAGGCTTGACCGTATGGCACCCCTGATGGCTGATGCAACTGCGCCTAAAGTCTTGATTGACCATCATTTAGGACCGGAACCCATTGCTGATGTAATCATATCTCACCCTGAGCAGTCATCAACCTGTCTGCTCCTTTTCCGTGTCCTTTGCCAGATGGGGTGGGCCGAACTGATTGACAGGAAGGTGGCCTCATGCATCTACACCGGTATGATGACTGACACCGGAAACTTCACCTACAACGACTCCGACCCTGAAATATATCTTGTCATCGCACACCTCATGGAGTGCGGTATCGACAAGGACCGCCTTTACCGGCTGGCATTCAACACCAAAAGCGAGAACCAACTCAGACTTAATGCCTACGCCATTGCTGAAAAAATGGAAATCATGACAGAGCATGGGGCCGCACTGATAACCCTTGACAAAGAAGAACTTGCCCGCTTCAACTACAAAAAAGGGGACACCGAGGGACTTGTCAATCAGCCACTGGCGATTCCCGGGGTCCGATACTCCGTTTTTCTGCGCGAGGGCGACGACTACGTGAAAGTGTCGGCACGAAGCACGGGCGACATCCCCATGGACATCCTCTGTTCACAGTTTTTCAACGGAGGCGGTCACAAAAATGCCGCCGGAGGCGAGTTCTACGGATCCCTCCACGATGCCGTAGAAACTTTCCGGAAAGCAACACTGACTTTTGACAAATACATTAACACTGACAATAAATGAAAACCAACCGTATCCCCCTGCTGCTGATTCTTACAGCCGTTCTCACGATAATTGCACTCGCCGCCTGTGACGACAACAAAAGTTATGCGGAACTGCTCACTGACGAGAATCACAATGTTAACGCTTTCCTCGCAAACCAGAGGGTGGTCAACGAAATTCCCGAAGACTCCGTGTTTGAAGTGGGGCCAAACGCACCTTACTACCGCATTGAAAAGGAGGGTAACATCTACATGCAGGTCCTCAGCACCGGTGACGGTGGAAAGGTGGAACCTGACCAGCAGGTCTATTTCCGTTACACCCGTTATGACCTTAACAACTACGCCAAGACTGACTCCCTGCCGGAAGGTCAAGGAAACAGTTCCGATATGGAATATGAACCAACCTGGTTCCGATACCAGAACTTCACCCTGACTTCTTCTTCGCAGTACGGCGCCGGAATACAGATGCCACTCAACTTCCTCCAGTTCAATGCCGAGGTGAACCTTGTGGTGAAATCTCAGTACGGATTCACATCGGAGATCGCATACGTCGTTCCGTTCCTCTATAACATCCGGTACTTCAAAGGTCAAGTCTGACAAAACCTGAACATATATACTAACACTAACATAAATCACATATTCCAATGTCTCTGATTAAATCAATCTCAGGTATACGAGGCACCATCGGTTCAGCACCCGGTGACGGTCTCAGCCCTCTTGACATAGTCAAATTCACCGCTGCCTATGCCTCTTTCATCCGCAAGACAACAACACGAACCTCCAACACCATCGTTGTCGGACGCGACGCACGCCTCTCCGGCAAAATGGTGAACGACATAGTTGTCGGCACCCTCTGTGCAATGGGTTTCGACGTGGTCAACATAGGCCTTGCCACAACCCCCACAACCGAGATAGCCGTAGTGGGCGAACAGGCATGCGGTGGCATAATCCTCACCGCTTCACACAATCCCAAACAATGGAACGCACTGAAACTCCTCAATCAGGACGGTGAGTTCCTTAACGATGTCCAGGGAAAAGAAGTGCTCCGTATAGCCGAGGCTGAGGAATATCAGTTCGCTTTGGTTGACGACCTCGGTCATGAATACACAAACAACACCTACACCCGTCGACACATCGATCAGGTTCTCGCTCTTGACCTGGTCGACGTTGAGGCTATCCGTAACGCCAACTTCACCGTGGCGGTAGATGCCGTAAACTCAGTGGGCGGTGTGGTGATTCCCGAACTCCTCCGTAAACTCGGTGTGAAGAACATTGTGGAACTCAACTGCGAGCCCACCGGTAAATTCGCCCACACACCCGAACCTCTCCCTGAAAACCTCACCCAGATAGCCGACCTGATGAAAAGCGGTGTTGCCGACGTAGGTTTCGTGGTTGACCCTGACGTTGACCGCCTTGCCATAGTGATGGAGAACGGTGAGATGTTCGTTGAGGAATACACTCTGGTGGCCATCGCGGACTACATCCTTTCAAAAACCCCCGGCTCCACCGTTTCAAACCTCAGTTCATCACGTGCCCTGCGCGATGTTACAACTGCCCGCGGATGCACCTACAATGCCGCTGCCGTCGGTGAGGTAAACGTGGTCACAAAGATGAAAGAAACAGGCGCCGTAATCGGTGGTGAAGGTAACGGCGGTGTGATATATCCCGCCGCACACTACGGACGTGACGCATTGGTTGGTGTGGCTCTGTTCCTCACTCTTCTCGCAAAGAGCGGCAAAAAAGTGTCGGAACTGAAGAAAGAATATCCCGCCTACGCCATTGCCAAGAGCAAGATTGAACTCACACCCGCCATTGATGTCGATGCCATTCTGGCGGCCGTGAAACAGAAATATGCAAATGAAAAAATCACTGATATCGACGGTGTGAAAATCGACTTCGCCGACTCATGGGTACACCTCCGCAAGTCTAACACCGAACCTATCATCCGCATCTATTCCGAGGCTCACTCGCTTGCCGAGGCTGAAGCACTCGCCGGCTCAATCAAGGAGGTCATCAACAGCATGATCTGACATTTTACCGGAAAAACCGGATTTAAGGCTGCCAGGGAAAGAAGTCCGGGGCAGCCTTAACTTTACATGACTCGTTTTTTTGACATGCTCTTATGAAAAAATCACTGCTGGCGCTCGCTGCCGGAACTTTTGCACTCGGAATTGCCGAGTTCCTGATGATGGGGATCATAGGCAAACTGGCTCAGGATATGGACATCTCCATCACCCGCGCCGGCCACCTGATCTCAGCCTACGCCTCCGGGGTATGCTTCGGAGCGGTGTTCCTGCTGTTCATGCGGAAATATTCCCTCACTCACCTCATGCTCCTCTTTGCCGCGGTCATAGCGGCGGGAAACATAGGTGCCGCACTGGCTCCCGACTTCTCCACACTGATGGTGGCACGTTTCATTTCCGGTCTCCCCCACGGTGCATATTTCGGCGTAGGGGCCATTGTGGCACGGCGTCTGGTGGAACCTTCGCGTCAGGTGCAGGCAGTGTCGCTGGTAATCGCAGGCATGACTGTGGCCACACTCTGCGGCGTTCCTCTCGCCACGTTCATCACCAATACCTTTTCCTGGCGTATTGCCTTCGGTGTGGTAGGTCTGAGCGGGGTGCTTACCTTTGTGGCCATCCGTACGTGGGTCCCTGACGTGGGGAAACTCGGCAGAGTCAGTTTCTGGGGACAGTTCCGTTTCCTCGCAACCCTCCCTCCGTGGCTGATTTTCGGGGGAGTGATATTCGCGCAGACCGGGCTGTACTGCTGGTACAGTTATGTCGATCCGCTCCTTGTGAACGTCAGCGGATTCTCAACCGCCGACCTCTCCTGGCTGATGGTAGTGGGGGGAGCGGGGATGCTTGTGGGCAATCTTGTCTCAGGAAAGTGCGGCAACTATTTCCGTCCGGCAGCCATAGCCTCCACAATCATGTTCCTTGGCATACCGGTGCTTCTGGCAATATACTTTTTCTCCGCCACAGGGTGGGTGTCCGTCCTCCTGCTGTTCTGCGGAACCGCCGTTCTGTTCGGCTCAGGCTCACCACTGCAGAGTTCTATTGTGGGATACTCCGCCGGAGGTGAGATGCTCGGTGCCGCGCTCATTCAGATAGCCTATAACGCCGGAAATGCCATAGCCGCATGGGTGGGCGGACTTGCCATTGCCATGACAGGTGACTACAGGCTTCCCACCCTGGCCGGCATACCTCTGGTGGCGTTGGGAGGAATCCTGATACTGATCCTGTACTTCCGCAACGAGCGCCGCAGCGGCGTCACTCATCCACGTCATACTCGTTGACACCGCTCGGATCAGGATCACCGGGAAGAAACATTTCCTCACGTTCCGAACCTATCTCAATCAGTCGCATGCCATGACGCCTGCGGTTACATAATCCTGCTATGGCGGCCACAACAATCACTGCCGTGGCAATAATAAGTGTGATTTCCATAATATTTCATCGTGAAGGGGAGTGGTTTTCACCCTTCATCCTTATATATAACAAACAAAGCGCCATATCTGACGCTTCGCATATCTCAGTATTAACAAATTTTGGGGAACCGGGTCTTAGGAATACATCGCCTCTATTTCGCGGGCATACTTGGAGTTGATCACCGGGCGGCGTATCTTCAGCGTGTTGGTCAGTTCACCCGTCTCCATGGAGAACTCGCGGGGCAGCAGGGTGAATTTCTTTATCTGTTCGAAAGTGGCGAACCCGCTCTGGAGTTTCTTTATCCGTTCCTCGAGCATCTTGATGATTTCAGAGTTCTTCACCAGATCCTCCATGGATTTGAACTCAATTTTCTTTTTCCGGGCATATTCCATCAGGGTCTCGAAGGCCGGGATTATGATGGCGGTGACATACTTGCGCTGGTCACCTATAACTGCCACCTGGTCAATGAACGGGTCCTCGCCGAGTTTGCTCTCGAGGGCCTGCGGCGCTATATATTTCCCGTTCGAGGTCTTGAACAGATCCTTGATGCGGTCAGTGAGCACCAGTGCACCTGACTCGTCGATGTAGCCGGCATCACCCGTGCGGAACCATCCGTCGGATGTGAATGCCTCACGCGTAGCCTCAGGCTTGTTGTAGTACCCCCGCATCACGTTCGGTCCCTTAACCTCTATCTCATTATTCAACCCTATGCGCACATGGTAACCTTTCAGCGGCACACCAACCGAGCCTAATTGCCACCCCACGTGAGGATAAACCGTCACCGAGGCCGTGGTCTCGCTCAATCCGTAACCAACCACTATGTTCACCCCTATGGAATGGAAGAACTCCACGATGGTGGAGGAGATGGGCGCACCGGCGGTGGGGAAGAACTCCCCGCGGTCTACACCCATTATACCCCTTACCGGCATGAACACCTGGCGGTTGAAGAACTGATACTGCTTCTCCAGAAGCCACGGCGCCTTCTTTCCCATCCGCTTGTAATCCATGTTACGGCGACGCCCTATCCGGAGTGCATACTTGAACATCCACTTCCTCGGACCCTTCATGCGGTTGAGTTTGTCAATGATGGTGGTATACGCCTTCTCGAAGAAGCGGGGAACCGTACACATGCATGACGGACGCACCTCCCGCAGACTCTGCTGGATCTCCTTCGGATTGTTGTTGATCGCTATCTTGATGCCGCTGCACAGACACAGATAACACCACGCCTTCTCGAAGATATGGCTCAGCGGAAGGAAACTCAGCGACGTCCACTCCGGTGTCAGTTCGGTCAGAGTCTCCTGATGTATCCTCAGGGCCTCATTGAAATTATGATGGGTCAGGATGGCTCCTTTCGGTTCTCCGGTGGTTCCTGAAGTATATATCAGGGTGGCTATGTCATCCTGCCGCGCCTCTGCCGTGCGCCGTTCAACCTCCTTGCGGCAATTCTCACCCGCATGATCTCCTAACGCCAGGAACTGCGAGAAGGTGAGGGTGGAACTGTCGTCATGGTCACGCTTGACATCGTCGTAGGTCACGATCATCTTCAGCGAAGGTAGTTCGTGGGCTATGGCGCGTGCAATGATGTATTGCGCCTCGTTGCCCGCGAACAGAATCTGTGCCGAGGAGTCTTTCATTATGTACTTGACCTGTTCGGCACTGGCGGTGGCATATATGGAAACCGGGATTACGCGGTTGGCGTAAGCGGCGAAGTCGGTTACAAGAATCTCCGGACGGTTGGCGGAAAACACCGCAACCATCTCCTGCGGCTGAAGGCCTATGGTTTCAAGTGCGCAGCCACATTGTTCAACCTGTTGTTCAAAGCGGACCCATGAGGTGTCGGACCACTCCTTTTCGCCGGGGCGCTTGTAGGAGTATGCGGCTCGCTCTCCATATTTCTCCGCCTGACGGCTTACTAATGTTGTTAATGTATTCTGCATAATATTCCTTTTTGGTGAAATACTGGGCAAAGGTAGTCATTACTTGCCAATATTATAACAATCCACACGGAATATTGATGCCCGCTTAACACTTGTTAATCAAATTTCTTCCTTTTTTGACCTGTAATTGGGATTTTTAGGATAATTTTTCCTCCTCACTACAGCACAATAGCGTCCTTCCGGGACGCTTTTCGCTGTATTATCTCCCTCTCCCCCGGGTTTCACCCGGGGTTTCCAACAATCATGTGCCTCCGGCACACCCCGTCAGGCGTGCTGTCCCGAGGGAATACATGAGTAGGGCGTCCTGAAAAGGACGCCGATTTTTCGTAGCCCCGTACGCCGTCAGGCGTGCGGGGTAAGGGAATTAACGGGAGCGGTGGCGTCCGGAGCGACGCCGATTATATCACGCATGCATCCCGTCCGCACCTGTCCCTTGTGCCTCCGGACCCTGTCGCCCCTGCTTCACTCCTCAAGTTCCTCGGCAAGTGACCTTCGCATCTGGCGTATCTCCCTTGACATCTTGACATCCTGGTATATGCCTATGCATGCACCTATGACCCCTCCTACGCAACCGGCATAGAACATAGCCTCGTCAATAAACCTCATGTAGATCAGCAGCGCAATCAGCACCGGTATCGCCACCGTATAACCTATGATGCGGCAGCGTGAACGGTGGATCTTAAGGTTTGTGAACGCTATCAGCATCTCTTTCACCGTCATCTTCGACGGGTGGATACGCGAGGTCATGTAAAGCACGCTCCCGTTTATAACCACCGAGAACGGGAAGAAAAGCGACATCAGCACCGTGGGCAACACGCTCATCTGGAGTTCCCTGACACACAGCCAGGGCATTATGAACGAGTAGGCCACACCAAGGATCACCAGCATACGGTAGCGGCGTTTGACATAGTCCCTGACCGTTTTGGCCTGGTTGTTGAATATCCTTTGGGTCAACTGACGGTTCTGTTCCTTGATGCCGTCAACTTCTATTTTCATGCTTTGCCATGACTGGCGGAGGGTATCTAAATTCATATCAGTGGCATTTCTAAGGTTAATTTGTGGATTGTTTATTCATTGGCGAGCACCGCAAGTTGGTTTTTTATGCGGTGGAGCCTCGACGCTACGTTGCTGCGTGACAGACCGGTGATTTCGGCTATCTCATCGTATGACTTCTCGTCTAACCACAGCAGTATTATGGCTCGGTCAAGTTTCCGCAGACTGCTGATCAGGCGATACATCTCTTTAAGTTGCGATGTCCGTTCGGAGGGTTCGTCAGGCAGTTCCATCAGTCCTTCGAGCGAGGCGGTGTCAGTGTGCCTGTGGTTCTTGCGGAAATAGGAGATGCAGGTGTTGAGAGTGGTCCGGTAGATCCATGTCGACAGTTTGGCCTCACCCTTGAACGTCTCCATCCCCTGCCACAGGTTGATGGCCGTTTCCTGATAAAGGTCATGCAGATGCTCCTTGTCTGTGGCATACATGTAGCATACGCGCATGATGATGGCCCGGTTGTCGTCGAGCATCTGCGTGAACATTATTTCCTTCTCTGAGCGTGTCATCAATTTATTGGACGCAACAAATCGGAAAAAATTGCATGCCTGCGTGAATTTTTATAATTTTATGCCATGAAAAAGGAAAATATCTGTCAACTGATCCGCGAAAGCGAGCAGTTGCTTCATGAGGATAACCTTCCTGATGCCGTAAGGGTGTCAGGGGAGGCTCTGGTAAATGCCGACTCTGTCTGGAGCCGGATGTTTAATGCAGGGGAGCAGGGCGGCGACGCTATACTGACGGTGCTTGATGCCGGAGTCATCCACTCGCTTACCCTGTTCATGGCACAGGAGTGGAAGGAATCTCTTGAAACGGCCGTCATGCTCGATTTTCAGGCAGCCCTTGACGGCATCGACGGACGGCTCATATCAACTCAGTTACTGAAACTGCGCAACCTGGCGCTCACCTCTTTCATCAATCTGCTGGAACGTATGCCCGGAAGTGATGATCCCGAACTGCGCAGCCATGTCAGCATCATCATGGAGTACCTCCTTGCCCTCACCTACCAAGCGGCAACTGCCGTTTCCACCTCTGAACCCTCGGCTATCGACCCTTCCACTCGTGCGGCTCTCGCCCGAAGCAAGGAAACCATGGAATTTCTGCTCAGTAACGGCATGACAATTCACCACCCCGATATCGACGTATGCGGCTCCCGGGTCAACACCGACTCCCCCCTGGAAATCCTACGCGATCTCCTCGGACGCCTGCGAGCCATCATGTGACCGATTCCACCATCCCCCTGACAGACCGGTCCGCCCGACGCTCTCATACCTATCTCCGGAGCGTCCTGAAAAGGACGCCGATTAAATCAAGCACGCATCATCTCCACCCCTTCCGCCCGAAGTTTAACCCTCTCCTTTGCCATGATATTGTCCAGGGATGGAGCGGAGGGCTCCGGCCTCCGCAATACTACTCCAGGTAATCGTTTGAGTGTATGGCGGAAGCCGGAGACTTCCGCTCCTTTGCCTTGATATTGTCCAGGGATGGAGCGGAGGGCTCCGGCCTCCGCAATACTGCTCCAGGTAATCGTTTGAGTGTATGGAGGAAGCCGGAGACTTCCTCTCCTTTGCCTTGATATTGCCCAGGGATGGAG
>CAMWNP010000056.1 GCA_947175645.1 uncultured Porphyromonadaceae bacterium | reverse complement strand
GTCTGAAAGGCCGCTCGAAGACCCGACAGGAGATTTATCTCGCCGTACAAGCCGCAAAGCGAACCGCCAAAGACTGGATTTCTTTTCAGCGCGAACTTGCTCAGAAAGGTATCACCGTCAGGAAGAAATTACGTCGAGGCTCCACTTATGTCGAAGGTCTGTCTTACATCAAAGACGGCCAGAAATTCAAGGCATCGCTAGTTGATCGCGACGGTCGGTGCTCCTACGATGTAATCTGCAACGCACTCGACAGAAACAAAAACCGTCAGGCAAAACCACAGTCTCAGGTGCCGAAGCCCACGCCGTCGCCTATTGAAAAGGTAGTTCAAGTTGGTGCCGAAGTTGCTGAAAACATCGGCAATGCACTCGGTGGACTGTTCCAAGTCGGACCCGGCTACGACCCCGAAGAAGAGGCTTTCATCCGCCAAATGAAACGCCGAAAGAAGAAAAAAGGCAGAAGTTTATAACCCTTAACCCCCACTTATTATGTCTCAAGAACTGGACAACTCTCCTGAGGACTTCCTCAGAAACATTGCGGAGGAACTTACAACTATCTCCGGCGAATGTACCGAAATCAAACAAGCGCAGCTCACCGCTGCCACCACCGATGACCTCAAAGCTCATGCTGAACGAATGGAAAGTGTTTTGACCGATGGTGTAATTCCAGCAGTCAATCGGGTCAAAGAATTGATAAAAAACCCTCCCACTTACAAAATAAGTTCAGAAGGAATATCCGCAGCAATCGTTGACGGATTAAGCTCAGCCGTTAAAAGCGAGCTATACAAAAATGTGGATAAAACTATTAAGGAAGGTATTACCGAAACCTATGCTCATGCGATCAATTATCTCAAAACTGCGGTTGACGATATACGCTCAAACGTAAAACGTATAAGTAACGGACATTGGTGGCTTGTCATCCCAAATTGGGTAAAGACGACAGTGTCTGTGTCACTCGGTATTCTTCTCATTGCCTCAATCGGATTCGGGATTGGCTTTTTCAACCAGTTCTCAAATAACGAGAAATTCAGAAAAATGGAATGGCTGTATCGCTATGAACGAGTAAGCTATGACCAAGAAGGCATCCGAAATATGATGTTGAGAGAAGAAGCGATGATGGTTGGAACCAAAGCAGAACAAGACAGTATTAAGCGTCTTGTGATCCGAATGGAGCGTAAAAAACATGCAGAGCGAACACACTCCTACTTTCGCCCTTCCGATTCATGGACTCCCGAAAATACATCTAATTCAATCTGGTAATGTGTCATGGAAAACATAGACACTCCCAATCCTTCCTATAAGAAGCTCAACCTACTCTCTAAATCCGGAGAGTTCAGAATTATTTCTTTATTTGAGCGATTCAAGGAGTATATCGTAAAGCATTTTGATGCAAACGAAGATAATGTCATCTGCGATTGGAACAAATTTGGAGCTACATTCAGATATTTTTCTGATAATATAAGTCTACAAATTAAGGTCTGGGAATACAGCAATGACTATCTCAAACTCCCAGATGATATCATTATCATCTCGGAGTATGAGACCAATAATCCCATATGGGAGAAAGAAGAAAAGCTTGAGCTTTACAACTTCCTCATAGTAAACTGTCGTCGATTTGGCTTCTGCCACATTGCATTTGAAAATCTAATTGACGATGCCATAAAAAAAGAATACCGAATCGAAGACACCGCAATTCCTTGTTACCGTCTCTACAGCGTTTCAACTTAGATGAAGCTCACAGGTGCGCCTCAGGCATTTCAAATCTATACCCAAATCCATCGCCCCGACAAGAAATTCCCCCTCTTGTCGGGGCTTAACGTACATGACTTTACTGGTAATAAACTCGAATTCAGCAACTATACTTAATGATTCATGTCGAAGTTTTACGACAAAACACTTTCGGGAATGAAATAAAATTACTAACTTTGCACTATAATATGCACTAATGAAAGGAATAAATAGCGAACAAACATGGCTAAGCTCAAGAATAAACGCCCTGGGCGCCTACCTCGCATAGAGGTTGTTGACCTGTTCTGTGGAATAGGTGGCTTGAGCTATGGCTTGAAAACAGCTGGATTCCATATTCTTGCAGGATTTGACTTGGATCATACATGTCAATACGCCTATGAATCCAATACCGGAGGAGATTTTATCTATAAAAACATAAAAGAAGTTACTGGTTCGGATATATCCAGACGCTATTCAACTGGTGCAATAAAAGTACTCGCAGGCTGTGCACCATGTCAGCCATTTTCTTCCTATGCGTTCAAGAATAAGGAGAAAGATCCTGACAAATATGACTTATTGTATGAATTTGGCAGACTAGTTAAGGAGGTTAAACCTGATATTGTTACGATGGAGAACGTCCCTGCTATTCGCAAATTTAAACTAAAGTCTGTTCTTGAAGATTTTATAGGTATCCTTGAAGATAATGGTTATGATGTATGGTGCGATGTAGTTTTTTGTCCAAACTTTGGAATTCCTCAAACTCGTAAAAGATTAGTTCTCATCGCATCAAAATTAGGGAAAGTTGATCCACTGATCGCCACACATAGCAAGCAAGACTACGTTACCGTCAGAGATACAATTGGCAATCTGCCGGCACTGTCAGCTGGACAGAAAGATCCGAATGACCCTCTCCACAAATGTCGTGCATTAAATGAGCTGAATTTAAGACGAATCAAATCCACGCCAGAAGGTGGTGGATGGAAATCATGGCCAGAAGAACTAATTTTGGAATGTCACAAAAAAGAAGGTGGCAAAAGTTTTGGTAGTGTATACGGACGCATGAAATGGGATGAACCGTCTCCAACAATGACAACCCAGTGTACTGGGATTGGCAATGGGAGGTTTGGACATCCGTCACAGGACAGGGCAATATCTGCGCGTGAGGCAGCTCTATTACAAACGTTCCCTTATGATTATAAATTCTTCAAAGATGAAAAATCTGTTTCGTTAACCGTGGCATCAAGATATATTGGTAATGCAGTTCCTCCTAAGTTAGGTGAAGTTATCGCTCTTGCAATCTCTAAACATCTCAAAGAATATGGAAAAGTATAAAATGACATTAGATCTAAATGTACTAAATCATTTAGGGTTAAATTTATACAGCAATACTCCGGCTGTCTTGTCCGAGGTAATTGCAAATGCATGGGATGCAGATGCCACGGAAGTTGTAATTAATTGCAGTCAAGAAGAAGATGTCATAACCATCATAGACAATGGCTGCGGAATGACCACCGAGGATATAAATAATAAATTTCTTTGTGTAGGCTACCAAAAACGAAAAAATGGAGAAGCAAAGACTCGACAACTGGGTAGAGCTGTCATGGGTAGGAAAGGTATTGGCAAACTCTCATTATTATCTATTGCTGATACCATAAAAATTTATTCCAAAAAAGATGATGAGAAGAATGCGTTTTGCATGTCTCGCAATGACATTGAACGTGAAATAACATCAACAAATCGATCCTATGCTCCTAGAGTGATCGAATTTGAGGACTTCCCGTTTGAAACTGGAACAAAAATCGTCATCCGTAATTTTAAGAAGAATATTAATCGCACGGCGGAGTTCTTGAGAAAACGTTTGGCTCGACGTTTCTCTGTAATAGGCAAGGATTTCAATATTATTCTTTGTGGTACTCCAATTTCTATTGAAGATAGGGATTTTTATAGAAAAATCCAATTTGTTTGGCCAATTGGAGAATTTGATGTTGCCGCACTTAGTTCATATCCGAATATAAGTATCCAACCACCTTTAGACGGGAAGATTTCTGAAAGATATAAAATATCCGGATGGATTGGCTCGTCTGAAAAGCCCAGCGATTTAGATGGTAACAATAAGATAAGCATCATAACTCGAGGTAAATTAGCACAAGAAGATCTGCTGGCGACATTTGGAGAAGGTGGAGTTTATGCGTCGTATCTCATTGGGGAGATTCATGCAGACTTTTTAGATGATGATAATGCGAGCGACATATCCACGAGCAATCGGCAACAATATATTGAAGATGACGAACGCTATCAGGCGCTAAAATCGCACACTTATAAATTATTAAAATCCATCCAAGGAAAATGGACGGACTTGCGTAAGGAGAAATCAACAGATAAAGTCACATCTTCTATTCCTGCGATAAAAGAATGGTACGATAGCCTCAGACCCTCCACAAAAAAATACGCTCAAAGACTTTTTGCATCCATAGAATCTATGCGTTTTGACGATGATGACTCAAAAAAACGAGAATTATTGAAATATGGGATTCTTGCTTTTGAGCGATTAAAATTAACAGACAAGTTATCATTGTTGGACAATAATGATAATATGATAGATGATATCGTAAAATTCGGAGACGTTTTTGCGGATCTTCAAGATATTGAGGCAACTCTCTATTGGGAAATTGCCAATGAACGCTTAAAGATAGTAAAACAGCTATCAGAAAGCTGCGATCAAAACGCTAAAGAAAAAGTTCTTCAGAAATACATTTTCGACAATCTCTGGTTGCTGAATCCTTCATGGGAGCGTGCAGTTGCGGGAACAGAAAGAATAGAACAAGGAGTTGGGAAAGAATTTGACATTATAAATGCAGGGCTTACAGATGAAGAGAAAAAAGCTCGTCTGGACATTAGGTATATAAGCTCAACCGGCAAACACATAATTGTCGAATTAAAACGCTATATACCGACCTATAAAGTAAATGTATTTAGCTTACACGACCAAATATATAAATACCGTAAAGCATTGCATAAATGCTTGAGGGCAATTGGCCGAGAACACGAACCCATCGAAGCTATTTGTATTATCGGTAAAGAAATCCTACCAGACGAAATGACATTAGAAGAGGCCAATCAAAAATTGGCTGGAGATGCTCGTATTATGACCTATGATCAGATTATTTTCGAATCTATGCAGAGCTATTCCGAATACTTAAAAAGGCAAAGTGGAATAGGTAAAATTCGAAAAATAATAGAATCCATCTAGATGACCGATGTGTTGACACCGGAGCAGCGGAGTCGCTGCATGGCGGCGGTTAAGGGGAAAGATACCAAGCCGGAGATGATGGTACGGAAGTATCTTTTCTCTAAGGGTCTGCGGTTTCGCGTCAACAACCGGAAGCTGCCGGGATCTCCTGATATAGTCCTTAGAAAATATAAGACAGTTGTTTTTGTCGATGGATGTTTTTGGCATGGACACGAGGGCTGTAAATATTTTCGATTGCCGAAATCCAATGTCGATTTCTGGCGGCAGAAGATAGCAATGAATATTGCCCGCGACTATGATAACAATGTTGATCTCAAACTTGCCGGATGGAGGGTGATACGCATTTGGGAATGTGAGATAAAAACAAAGTCTAAACGCGAAGAAGCACTCCAACACCTATATGCCCACATAACCCAATCATCCAATATTGAAAGTTATCAATCCAACGATATTGACGATGGATCAGTAGCGGCTGAACCAAACATGCCGTATGGAGAACCGAAAGATTCTCCGCTAAAGAGGGGGCTGTGATGTAGTTATTAGCGCAATTTCTGATAGTCAGAATGTTAACAGCCATGTTAACCTGTTCTTATTATTAGGAAATCTTGAAAAATTTTCGTAGCTTTGCAGTCTAAAACGCGCTTGCGCAGACGAATAGACCACCCAATGTAAGTAATAACTTATATTCAACATATTTAAGGAACTTCCTTGTAGTCGCGAAAAAGGCTTGGTCGCCTGTCTGCCTACACGGAAGTTCCTACTTTGTATATGGTAAAAAGAACTTTCACATTTATAGACTTGTTCGCTGGCATTGGAGGATTTCATCAGGCAATGCACGCGGCAGGAGGTAATTGTGTTTTCGCAAGTGAATGGAATGAACACGCGCGTAACTCTTACAAAGCAAATTATGAATCCATTTCACCTGAAATCTTTGCTAATGATGATAAGTTCTTTGCAGGAGACATAAACAATGTAGATCCGGATGAGATCCCAGCGTTTGATGTATGTTGTGCAGGCTTTCCTTGCCAACCGTTTTCTATAGCTGGTCATAGACTTGGATTTGAGGATACTCGCGGAACGTTGTTTTTTAATATTGTAAATATCGTAAAAGCCAAAATTGAAGTAGGGCGTCCTCCAAAAGTTCTACTGCTTGAAAACGTCAAAGGACTTAAAAATCACCAAAGAGGTGAAACTCTAAAAGTAATTCTTGCAACATTAGAAGAACTTGGTTACAAGTATAAGATTGAGGTATTGAACGCTAAATATTTTGGCGTTCCACAAAATCGTGAACGACTTTTTATCGTTGCTTGGTACAAAGATTTAATTAAAGCGGAAACCTTTAATTTCCCTTACGGCATAGATTCCAAAGGTAAAACTATTTTCGATAAGGACAAAGTGGCTGAGCTTGCTCGGACTACTCATGTCTCAGATATTTTTGAACCTAAATCTACAATTGATTCTTCTTTCACTATCAGTGATAGAATGTGGGCCGGTCATCAGGTACGTAAAGAACGAAATCGTCAAAATGGCAAAGGATTCGGTTATTCTCTTTTTACTGATGATAGTGTTTATTGTAGTACTATTTCAGCTCGATACTGGAAAGATGGGAGCGAAATCCTTATCGATCAATCGGCCTTAGGTCTCAATCCTCGCCGTCTTACACCTGTTGAAGCAGGTAGGCTTCAAGGCTATAATATTGAGGGAGCAGGCTGGGAAAATGATACGTCCAATAAACCTATTGAACAAATGCCTTACAATATTGTGGTGTCGAAAAAAGAAGCATATCAACAATTTGGCAATAGTGTCGCTGTGCCTGTTGTAAAAAGAATTGCACTTGAAATTACCAAACAGTTATTATAATATGGAATCTCTACTTAACTTTCTACATAACGAATCTATTACAAGTCCGTTTAGAGCGGAATTGAGTAATCGCGGTGGCTATATTACGTTTAGTAATTCTGGACGCCGTGGCGACACGAAATATTTCCAAATTGGTATAGACTCCATTCTTTCTACTCTACAGGATATCCTTAATAACATTGCGGTCTTCTCTCGTATTCAGGATTATGACGAGAAACCTTGGCGTGATAATGGGTCTATTTATTTTTCTGATCCGGTTGCCAATGCTAATTCTACGGTGCAAACCAAGCCTCTTTTCTCTACTCTGAGCAAAATTATTAAATGGGCCAATCAGCCTTTCTTAAATAACTTAAACACTGATAATCGTATCAGTATTACTCCTGACACATTAGAAAATGCGATAACTAAGCTCAATGCGGTTGCAGATTCATTTGTCCCACACAGCAATTCTAAAACAATTAAATCCCCACTTGACGAGCCGTTGCAAGTAATTTATTACGGGGCTCCAGGCACAGGTAAGTCATTCACCATTGATGATATAACCGATGATAAAAACTCGGTGCGTACCACATTTCACCCAGATAGTGACTATGCTTCATTTGTTGGCGCATATAAGCCGACTATGGAGAACGTGCCGATTAACTCAATTTATGGCGAGTCCGTTCAGTTTGCTACAGGCAAGAACGGACACCCCGGCACTGAAAAGAAAATCGTTTATAAGTATGTGCCACAAGCATTCTTGAAAGCTTATGTAGCCGCATGGAGCAATCTGAACAAACCCTATTTCCTCATTATTGAGGAAATTAATCGTGGCAACTGCGCTCAGATTTTCGGTGATCTATTCCAACTGCTCGACCGCAACAATGCTGGCAGTTCCTCGTATGCAATCCACGCTGACGAGGACATATCGCAGTTCCTTAGTGGCGACAACAAAGGTTTCGCTTCTCTTTCTGACGACCAAAAAGATGCTATACGCTCCTTCTCGCTTGAAAAGGATAATGGCAAAACTCAGGCTGTAGGACAAGATATTCTCGACGGCAAACTTCTTCTCTTACCGCCGAATCTCTATATTTGGGCAACAATGAATACAAGCGACCAATCGCTTTTCCCCATCGATTCTGCCTTCAAGCGTCGTTGGAACTGGAAGTATATGCCTATCGAGTACAGCCCACTTGACAAGAAAACTCATCAGCCGATTGACTGGAAGTTCAAAATCGGAGATAATCTTTATTCATGGGGACAATTCCTTAGCAAGATCAACCCCGAAATCTATACGCTTACTGAATCGTCGGACAAGCAGATGGGGTACTTCTTTGCCAAACCTGATAATGCTACCGGCATTATCTCTGAGGACGTATTCCTGAACAAGGTGCTATTCTATCTTTGGACAGACGTGTTCAAAGACTTTGATGTCTCAAGCGAGCTTTTCAAGAATAAGAAAGCCAACCGCTCGTTCCGTTTCACCGATTTCTTCGAGGACTCAGAAGCCCTCGGTAATTTCATTGACAACTTCGGACTGGATGTTGTCGACATTGACATAGATACAGTTGAGGATGAAGATTCTCCCGAAGATCCATCTACCTCAAGTAATCCGGGTCAACGCGACAGGTCTAAATATTCTATAAACGGAGAGGGTAAGAACAATAAGCGTCAGACCGTGCTTCGTTCCCTAAGAAAATTTGTCGAAAACAATCCGGAATTAACTGCTCACGAAGTTATTGAAAAATGGAAAAGTGTTAATCCTGATATTCCATTCTTCATTCTTACAACGACTGAATTTGAGAACCGTATTTCGGAAATGCCGGGACAACGCAACCGCTATTGGTCCGTTACAGTAGGTAATGGAGAAAAAGTATATATCACCAACCAATGGGGTGCGGGGCGAATGAGTGGATTTGTTGATCTTATAAATAACTCCGATCTTGGTATCCACATTGAGAAAGTATCCGAATGAAACTATTGATTGAAGAATACCAATATAATGTGGCCGACGTTGAAAACGTGCTTGACGGACTTTTCACCCTTCAGGACGTTGAGCAAAAAGTGTCGGTCAGTTATGTCGGGTATTATTACAATCCTCACGAGAAAGTCCGTGATGTAGTTTTCATTCTTCCGAAAGTTCTGATTGACGAGGAGGGCAAGGTCTTTGGTGAATACGACCCGAAAGACCTGATCCATCTTGATGAAGCCAAGATGGATGAAAAGCACCGCAAGTTTCTCTATGAGTTTGCGGTGTGGATTCACCGTGCCATTGTGGTATATAATGAATCGCACGAGAAGAACGAAATCGTTCTGCATCGTCAGATTCAGGATGAGAGCAAAGGATCGCACAAGAAAAAGAGTAATACACTTCTCGATGTTATCCTCTCGCTTATTCGATTCAACAAGGAAAATCAGCAGTTCTTTACTTTCATATTAAAGAATTTGCACTCGGGATTCAACAAGATAAACTGGAACAAGACCATTGCACGGACTATGGCAATAGTCCAGAACGGTAGTCCTACATACCTTAATCCGGTCAATAAGAAGCGACAGGTGAATTTCGATGAAGAACTCATCATAATCTTCTTCTCGATTCTCCAATACATATCGGACACCTACGGTTTCCGTTCCAATATAAACTTCGGCTATAAGCTCATTACGGGTGCCAAATTCAAGAAATACATTGACGGCTTCGGGCGAACCCGTCTACGTCAGATAAAATACAAGTATTTCTCTGACACCGCGGTAAAACTGTGGGAATTATGTTATGCCTTTTTCGATAAGGCATATAAAATCCGTGTAAATACGTCGCAAAGTGAGTATCTGCTTGTGAAGTCCTTCCACATCGTCTTCGAGGCTATGATTGACGAACTTATAGGAGATACCAATATACCTCGTGGATTGAAAGAACAAGACGATGGCAAACTCGTTGACCACTTCTATACTTACGACGGGCTGCTGATTGATGATAAAGCCGACGATGATATTTACTATATCGGCGACTCGAAATATTATAAAATCGGCAACGCTCTCGGTAAAGAGACCATCTACAAACAGCGCACATACGCTCGTAATGTAATTCAGTGGAATCTTGATATATGGCTCAATGGCAAGCCTAATATGGCAGACCCATTCGAGCGCATACAGTTGTTTGATGAAGTCACCGAGGGATACAATGTTATTCCGAATTTCTTCATCTCAGCTTCTATAGATAAGAAGACTTTGTCGTATGCAGACTACACCGAACCGCATCCCAATCAGCCACCGGTAAGCCGTCAATTCAAGAACCGGCTATACGACCGTGACACATTGCTACTGTCGCATTATGATGTCAACTTCCTCTTTGTTATTGCACTTTATGCCCGCAATAATGCCGGAGCAAAAGCGGCTTGGAAACACAACGTTCGCGACAAATTCCGTCGCGCAGTTCAGGATATGCTTAAGGAGAAGTTTGAGTTTTATGCATTGGCGGCTCATCCTGATGTCAATGCCTCGGACTATTTCAAATCTCATTTTCAAGAAACCCTCGGCA
>CAMWNP010000055.1 GCA_947175645.1 uncultured Porphyromonadaceae bacterium | reverse complement strand
TACATTGCTGACCAGGAGCAGTCCGCACATGGTGAACATGGAGCTGTCGACACTTGATGAACACACAATGGTCAGCATAGAACTGTCCGCACATGGTGAACATGGAGCTGTCCGCACATAGATGTGAACATACATTGCTGACCAGGAGCAGTCCGCACATGGTGAACATGGAGCTGTCGACACTTAGGTCAACAGTACATGTCGATACTCGATGAACACACAATGGTCACAACATCGCAAAGCATACATGTAACACACAATACCAAGCATAAGTATCAAAATATAATGTAGCATTACTTGTAATGTATAAATGGGTAATGCATTTAGCGAAATCGATAAGGACAAAAATACATATTCACAAGTATCTCCATTAATTGAGAATGTAGATGATAATGCAAACAATGATGTAAGCAATGATAATGACAAACCTAAATCATCACATAAAAATACTATGCCGACATGGGCACAGATTTGTTCATTCAATACAATGCAGTACATGACGACAATGTACTAACAATATTGTATCAACATATACGTGTGGACATCAATCTTTCTAATATTTTCTCATTTCAAAATGTCCGACATCGAACCACAACAATATGGCGAACAACCTAGTGAATATGAGTATCTCGAAGAAGATGCTGATGATGAAGGTGAAGAAGAGGACTTTGACGATGAATATGAAGAAGAGTATGATGAAGAAGGATGGGAAGCATATGAACTTGAAGAGGAATGAGTAACTTATATTTTTGCAATGTATGTCAACACCGATGGTCATGAATGTAGTAACATATGTATGTCGACAGCTCTATGTTCACCATCGTATGTTCACCATCGCAGGCTTCGCAAGCGTAGCTTGAGCCTTCGTCGCAAGACGACTCAGGGATTCGTAGAATCCTTCGCATAAGCGAGTCGCCTGAGTGTGCTAAAACACCGAAGGTGTTCTGGGATGCAAGCATCCGTACGCACTCGTATGTTCACATCTATGTGCGGACAGTACATGTTCACATCTATGTGCGGACAGTACATGTTCACATCTATGTGCGGACAGTACATGTTCACCAGCATGCGGACAGTACATGTTCACATCTATGTGCGGACAGTACCTGGTAAGCAATGTGTGTCGACAAATGGTGAACCATTTGTGTGCATGATTGATGTGAATAAAATGGGTAATCGATTCAGTGAAATCAAGAAATCTTCGAATACACTGACTGAAGACAACGAAATTGTTGACACATCTAACACATCTTCGAATAACAAGACAGATGAACAAGCAAAGACTACATCGAGTAGTAACAAGACAGATGCTTCCAATACTACAAACACATCTAAGGAGACAAGTTCCAATACAACAACTGAATCATCGTCGAATGTGCAAACTCCTATGTTTACATCAACAAACTCATCTTCATCGACATCAACAGGCGCACCATCACTAATTCCTGGTTCAGTGTCAACAAATACAGCTTCAGCATCGAATGCGAATACATCAGCACCTTCATCAGTGACTGACGCACCATCAATTGCTGACGCACCATCTGTATCAAGTGAATCAAACACACCATCCGATGAGATAGTCATCAATGAGACACTTACATTTACACGTAAGGCTGACACATCAGCTAAAACTAAATGTGACGAGAATCAAGAGTTCAATAATGCTGACAAGGGTAGTCCATACACATTTAGTTCGAAAGTACTGGCATGCATGTATGCGACTAACATAAGCGTAGACTCAATACTTGTTGATACAACTAAACCTCCGAAGCGAGAAGCTAATAATCCTAATAAAGGTGAGCCTGATACAAACATTAAGATATATATTGGTGCTGGTGAACCTGAAAAACGAACTACCACAACTGAGTATGAAATTATATATCCATATGATGCAGAATTTAAGTATCTCGACACGATGACATACAAGAAGCTTCCAGCCAGTATAACTTCAGAGTTCATGATAAACTCGATACCAATTCCACTTGAAGCAGGCACTACATTTCTCGATGACTTGTGCTACTATCGTGCGAAGACAATGAACACACTCATAATGAAGCCTAATACTAGAGTTACATTCTGGTGCAAAGGTGGTAATACATTCACATTCATCGCGAACAGTACTGTCGACTCATCGAAACAGTCAGATTCGCTTGCGGTTGAGTCCAACATCGACTCGCAAGACATAATATACAAACCTTATTCGAAGCTAGTCACATATCGACCGAAGAATCATAATAATTATGTTGTTGATTATATGTCATATTTTGGTGTATTCTATGAACTGTATCCAACACAGACAACAATAAATGGTAATGTCATATACTTGCCGAAAGCCAAACCATGTATAAGTCTGAATGGTCGCAAGTTATGTGAAGAAGCATGTTTGAAAATCAATGGTAAGAAAGAATGTGAACCAATAATGTGTGTATTCGATTTGAAGCAGGAGGGAGTCAAAGATGTGTACAAAATTGTTGTTTCGAAGCTTGATGATGAAGAACACAAACAAGTCATATTTCGAGATGATGAGTTCAAAAATGATAAGGTTGAGACATTCATACATAACACTTCAACAAAGACTAGCATGCAGTGCAGAAACAAACTGATTCTGACGTTGGTCATTACTATCTTGATTATCATTGTATTGTTATGGTTCATGTTCGTATTTAAGTTTAAATGGTATGATGATGATGTTCGGGTAGCAAGACCTGTTGGTAGACATTGATTTGAAGTATATGCTGACACATCGTGCTTACATACAAGTGTGGACATATTGTGCTCACCAGACTTGCGAACAACATATGTCGACACTTGTGCGAACAGTACATGTGAATCATATGTCGACACTTGTGCGAACAACACATGCTCACCAGACTTGCGAACAACATATGTCGACACTTGTGCGAACAACACATGTCAGCATCCATCTCATACGAATGTCCTGTGTGCATGAGGTCAGCAAAATAGGTCTCAGTAGATTATTTTTGTTCTCTTCGAAACAATAATGTCATCAACTCAATATGTACTCAAACGTAACAACAGTACTGAAGAATTCGATGTTAACAAGATACGCAAGTACTTGAATCTTATATCTTCAGACCTTAACAATATTGATGTTGATTACATGATTCGTCAAGTCTTAATATCACTATCTCAGCCGAAGAAGGCTGAGTGTGCTAAGACTCCAACGGCTTTGCTATGCAAAGACCCAAATCGAAGATTTGCGGAGTCCTGGGATGTTTCACATCTTTCGCACTCGACTCGCATAAGCGAGGCTCGAGCTGTGCTCGCGAAGGACAAACCAACACCTTCAACATTCATCTTAGACATACTTATTCGAACAGCTTCTGACGCTATTAGTGTCAACGCACCTGACTACCAATTCGTAGCTGCAAGGTTGTTAGTGAATAAGATTCACAGAGATGTTTGGGGTTCTTATGAACCAACAGATTCATTCGAAACTAGAATCAGACAAAGGACTAGAATCACATTGTCAGACTTTCGTGAACTAGTATGGAATAGAATCACAATCAACTCCGAATTGTATAAACATCTTACTGTGAACAATGACTGTTTGCAACTATGTCCGGAGTGTAATAATTGTGACAAGTGTCGACACAAATGCAATCAAATATGTCCGTCATCATCATGTGACTCACTAACGTGTTCCGAAGATGATACTTGTGACTCAAGTCTATTGTCAGACATTCCAATACCAACGAATGTTACTCTTCCACATAGCAAGTATAGTAGAACAAGACACATTACCGTTCCTGGTGAATCGAATGATGTAATCACTATTGATAAAGATACTGGTAAGCGAGTGAAGATTGACAGATTTGGTGAGGATGATACTGTTACATCATATGTCAACGTCATTGTCAACAACGCTATTGCACAAGTGAAGGGTGATGATGTTGTTGACCACACTACTGGCACACATGGTGAACAGGATGCTGACCACACTGCTGTCGACACACATGTTGACCACACTGCTGGCACACATGCTAACACACCTGTCGACCACACATGTGAACAGCATGTTACCAACAAGCGACCAACATTGATTAAAAGACAATCGTCAACATTGAGGTTCACACAACAAGATATGCAAGATATGCAGAGCTATAAAGCCCCGACATTCAAGGCTACTACATCTAAATCATTTGATAATCTTGTATACCGACATGCGAACAATACATGTAACCACATAATGGGTCGCAGATACTTCGAAGCACCTCGATGTATCAAATGTGGTGGGGCATGTTGCGAAGATTGCAAACATTTATATGAAGAATGTGACATACAGAAGGCTTACCATAAGTATGTTCAACTGTACTATGTCAAGTACCAAACGTTTGACCAGTACTTGCAAACATTACCACCTTCACAAGGTTCGACATACAATGAGTATCTCAACAATCTTGTCAACATACACCCGGAGATATATGACCCAATCATATTCAAACACTACAACTCGAACGACTTCAAGTTCTTCGAATCTCACATCAAATATGACCGCGATCTACTTCTGTCACTATCAGGCATACGTCAGTTTCAAGACAAATACCTAATCCAGGATAGAGTCAAGCACATCGTATTTGAAACTCCGCAAGAGGCAAACATGTTGATTGCTATGTATATGTTCATGACCGAAGCTGAACCACAACGTTCGACAGATGTGTTGAACATGTATGACTACCTATCGACATTGAAGATATCATTGTCAACCCCTGTCTACAGTGGTGTTCGCGGTACATTGCGATCATTCTCATCTTGCTGTGTGATTGATTGCGGTGATACAACAGACTCAATTCTATCAACGAATTACATTATTGGCAAGGCTGTTACGAAACGTTATGGCATAGGTGTGAACATTAACAAGATTCGCGGACTTGGTGCGTCAATCTCGAAAGGTAAAGTTGAACATACAGGAGTTGTTCCATTCCTACGCATGTTCGCCGATAGTAGTAAAGGTTTCATGCAGAACGGCATTCGCGGAGGTGGTGCAACAGTATCATTTCCATTCTGGCATTGGGAGGTTGAGACTATGCTCGAATTGAAGAACAACAAAGGTGTTGCTGAGAATAGAATTAGAACTATGGACTATTCCATTGGGTTGAACAAACTATTCTTCAAGAGAGTGCAAGCCAAACAAGATATAACACTATTCTCATCCGAAGAGGTGCCATTACTTAGTAATGACTACACATATGAGGAGCATGAGTTTCAACAAATATATGAGATGTATGAACGCATGCCGAACATACGAAAGAAGAAGGTCAACGCATTGGAGATGCTTAAGAAGATATGCACTGAACGCTTCGAGACTGGTAGAATATATGTGTACTTCATGGACAATATGAACAACTTCGGAGTATTCAAAGAATCAATCTACTCTTCGAATCTATGTCAAGAGATTGCATTGCCAACAAAGCCTGTCGACATCAATACTGGCGAGGGATTGGTTGCAGTATGTATCTTGTCATGTGTCAACGTCGGAAAGGTCGACAATTGGGATGACATGGATAAGGCTTGCGATATCATTGTGAGATTCTTGGATGTAATGATTGACTACCAAGAGTACTTCTGTCCACAGATTGAACGAAGTGCAATTGACTATAGGCCACTAGGTATTGGTATCAGTGACTTGTTCCACGACCTGGCTAAGCATGGACTGCGATATGACACTGTTGAGTGTAGGGATTACGTTCATAGGCTCGCCGAGAGGTTTCAATATGCATTGCTGACTAGTAGTTGTAAACTTGCGAAGGAGAAGGGTAGATGTCGAGCATTCAGTAAGAGCAAGTACAGCGAGGGTGTCTTGCCAATCGATAGATACAAGCGAACTGTGGATGATTGTATCAGCGAACAATTGAAGGTAATGTGTGCTGGTGAACCAATTGTCGGTACATCGGGCGGACATGCTGGTGAGAATAGTGGTGAGCATACATGCGAACACACCATGCAAGCCATTCATGTAAGTACGTCGGGCGAACATGCTGGTGAGAATAGTGGTGAGCATACATGTGAACACACCATGCAAGCCATTCATGCAAGTACGTCGGGCGAACATGCTGGCAAACATATCATGTTTGATAAGGATGGTAAGCCATACACTGTCAAGTATGAATGTGACTGGGAGAAGTTAAGAACAATGATTAAGCGATATGGGTTGAGAAACACATGTTTGTCAGCTATTCCACCAACTGCTTCGAGTTGTTCAATCTCAAACAGTACTCCTGGAATTGACCCACCTCGCACTCCAATAGTCACGAAGATGAGTAAGTATGGGACATTTAAGCAGGTTGTACCTGAGTATCTCGAACATAAGGACTACTACACATTTCAACGAGATGTTCGAATGAAAGAGTACTTCATGCTGATTGGTGTGATTCAGAAGTTCATCGACCAAGGTATTAGCACGAATAGCTACTATATGCATGACGATGATATTGGTATTAGTGATATCATTCGAGAACTTACAATGGCTTACAGTTACGGGCTGAAGAGTCTGTACTACTTGAATAGTAACAAGGGTACTGACAATGATGTGAGCGCAGTAATGAGTAACAAGGGTATTTGCCATAATGCTCACAAACATGAAGTTGATACTATGAAGACCAGTCAATCTGTAAGCATCATTGCTAAAGATACTACGGTGAAGAGAGATGCAAACAATATAAGCATACACATATCTACAACTGAAGATGAGCAATTCGAAGATGAAGATATGGGATGCGCAGGTGGTGCTTGCAAGTTGTAAGTCAAAAATATATTTTTGCGTGTGATGTCGACACATAGGTCTACCACTCATGCGGACAATACATGCTCACCATCACATGCGAACAGCCCTATGTTCATCATAATGCTCACCATCGCATGCGGACAGTACAGTAGCATATACTGTTAGCATCTTAGTAACACATAATCTCTATGATGCACATTGTTGACTTTTTGAAAGTTAAATGACAACAACATCAGTATTTCCATACACCGTTTGGGATTCAAGAACAGCTACAAATGCGGTTACCATCATACCAGACAAAACAGTAGTTCCAGGTCAAAATGGAGCATCGGGTATGACCATCTTGAGCAAACAACTCAAGTCAACATTAACTGTTGGTACCACTACTATTACAACAGCGAACCTTGTATTGGTTAACAATCAAGTATTTATTCGTAATGGTTCAGGAGGTAGTGCAACATACTATACAATCTTCAATCAAACAAATCCAGTTGTTATTGACCCTACAGCAACCATTGTTAATTTCTCATCGCAGAGTAAGCTGTTAATCGTTAATAGTTATTCATTAGCTATTGGACTGACTGACGAAGAATCTCCAGGTCAAGTTTTAGTTGCAAGCCCTGGAGGAGGAACTCCAACACCAGCATCTATTGTAATCAAATTCTTAGCATATTCTTCTGCTCAAGCATTTGTTGTTCAAGTTGGTAATGACCTAGTTTGCGATCAGTTAACTATCAATAGTGATAATACTATTACATATACATCACTCTTCGGAGAGTCTTCAACTATTGAATCAAATGGTACAAACGATGGTACATATAAGTACACTGGTAAGAATTCTGGTGACCTTATGTCAAAACTTTCACCAACATTCCTATCACTTGTGTTCGCAGATTATGAAGGAAATTCAGGCTCAAACACAGATGTTACAAACGAAGTTGCTCGACTGAAATCTGTTGTTTATGAACTATGTCGAAGAGTCTATTATGGCAGTTCAAGCGCAACCGATGCACAAGGCAAAAATATGTATGAACAGTTTGCTCAAAATGCTGTATTAGAATAAGTTAATACATGATATTTTTGCATACTTGTCAACATGTTGTTCGCATACTAGTGAGCACATCGGTTGAGTGCTCCACGTTCACCATGTGTCGACACACAATGCTCACCACACATCGCGACATACAATGCTCACCACACATCGCAACATGTACTGTCAAGTATATACATGTGAACCTATATGTCGACACACAATGTTCACCACACATCGCGACATACAATGCTCACGAAATGCAAACATAATGACAATAAAATGAGTGACGAAAGTCTATATCCAACAGCATTTGACAGCACTATTCTTTCGCCTGAATCGGTAATCTATTCAGGTGGTGTTATTACTGACCAAACAACAGCAATACCAACAGCACAGCCAGCATATTCATTCGTACCGAAGACGTTAACAACAACTAATTACACAATCGTGCAACTACAAAATCCTTGGTTCAATGCGTTGACCAATACGATACTAAACTATGTTAATAACCAATACTATAACCTATATGGTTCGACCGTTACAAATGTTGATGGATATGTTGCAGTAACATCAACACAGTACATCAACATTGATTCGCAATCATTACTTGCTACAGGTGTTGTTTCAACATCAGGCGCAACAACTATTAAACATGGTGACTACCTCATACTTCTCGGCAATGCACAAAAACATTCAGACCCTATTACTATTCTAGGCAAATCTACTTCGAATGTATTGCCTTCAACATATTTTGACCGTTCATTCACAACAGTCGGAACTAGCATTGCGTATTCATCATTATTTGTTAGAGATATTGATGTAAGCCAAACACAGGCAAATGCTGCTGTTCTCGAAAAGGTATATGCTACTTATGACTTAATGTACACACTTTCGGGTAAGAAGTTTGACTTATCCATATTCAACACTGTAACACCTCCGCAAATATATAATGACCTCGAACCTAGAGTCCGACGATTGGAAGAGAAGACTAAGTTTCAAAAGACTTCGTAAACATATTATTTTTGCATGTGTCGACATATAATGTAAGTACGTACTGTTCACCATGTTGCAACAGTTCCATGCTCACCAATCGTATGCTTACCATCTTGTGACATATACATGCTCACCATAGTACGCTCACCACATCACAACAGCTCTATGCTCACCACACTCGTGACACACAATGCTCACCACACTCGTGACACACAATGCTCACCAATCGTATGCTCACCACACTCGTGACACACAATGCTCACCATCTTGCGGTACATTGTACATGTTCACCCATATCTAATTTACACTCGTTATAGGTAGCTGTGTCATTCCTTTTCGTACTTTGAAATGTCAAATAATGCACATAATAGTGAAAATCCTGTGATGCTATATCTCGAAGTCAAGACGCATCACTACGAGATTCAACGACTATGGAAGGCTATAGAATATTTGTTAAGTAGGTCTGGCGGAGGTGGAGACACTACTGAATTGGAGAATCGCATCCAGGCATTGGAAAATAAGACCCAATTCATAACATACGATTATTCGACAGGTAAGACAACCATCAACGCAAACAATGTATATGTTAGTTATACTAAGAACGGTACAAGTTACCATCAGACATTACAAGAGATAATTCAACAAATCGGATCAGGTGGTAGCTCAAACCTCACCTATTTCGATATTTCAGACTCGAAGACTGGTAACAACATAACATTGACCATCAAGCCTAACAGTCAGAATGCAAGCACCAATCCTAGCATTTCAATTGGTGACAGTACAAACTTAGTTCAACTCTATCCGAATGGTAACATTGCTGTAAAGGATAGTAGTAAAACAGTCAACTTGAATGTTGGTGACCTCATCAAGGTCAAACATATCGGATTACCATCACGGACGAACAATCCACAATAAGCATACATGCGAACATGAGTGCGAACAGTACATGCTTACAACACATGTCGACACACTATGCTCACCAGTCATGTGAACTATCTGTCGACATGTCGATGCTCACCACTCATGTGAACCATGTGTCGACATGTCGATGCTCACCACTCATGTGAACTATCTGTCGACACACAATGTGAACTATCTGTCGACACACAATGCTCACCAGTCATGTGAACAAACACATGCTTACAACACATGTCGACATATTCATGCCACAACATGGTCAACACAAAAACAAATATTATTCATTGTATGTTCGGAGAGTATATATCTTGATTACCAATATATCCATCAAACTCATAACGATTGTATGGATCAGGTGCTGTTACATTCTTACCTTCTCCGATAGACTGCAACATGCTAGCAGTTATTTCGTTATTTCTCTGGTTCATATTGAACTGTGACTGTTCTATGTCATCCAGTTTTGTGTAAATATCTTGTAGTTCCGATGATATATTTGCATGTGTGTCATCAATATCAGGAACAGGTTCTGGTTCACCATAATGGTCAGCATACATAGGTTCACCATAATGGTCAGCATACATAGGTGGAGCATGATAATATGCATGTGTGTCAACAGGTTTATCATCAGAATCACTTCTCAACGTATTGAACACTCGAACTGCTTCGGAACTTGATGATGGAATTGATTCATAATGTGGTTCTACATGACTATAACTACCTGGGAATAGTATCGGAGTATTGTAAAGATTCGAGAGGTCCAATTGCATACTCGAAATGCTGTTTAATAATGAATTTGTTACATCCTGAGTGTCATACGATATTGAACCAAATGTTCTGCTCGAAATGCTGTTAGATGCATCAAGTAATAACAATATTTGCTGACGTGTATCATTCATTTTGTTGTACTTAATATTTTTCGCATCAGTCTATGTACAGACATGCTTACATAAGTCTGTCACGATGTTGTCCGCATGGATCTGTCACGATGTGGTCAGCATATGTACTTCGCATGAAGTTGTTGCAACATAGGTTGTACTTGATGTTGACCATGTATGTTGTTGCAACATAG
>CAMWNP010000054.1 GCA_947175645.1 uncultured Porphyromonadaceae bacterium | reverse complement strand
GTGCGAACAGTACATGTTGACTATATGTGTCACAACAAGTGCGAACAGTACATGTCGAAACATTCTTATGCGGACATACAATGCTTACACATCATGTCAGCATATAGCGAACACACTCATGCGAAGTACAAGTGTAGACCTATGTTGTGACAGTTCTATGTCGACATCAAGTGCGAAGTACATATGTTGACCTATATTGCGACACATATAAGTCAATACACTCATGTCGGCATATATGTCAGTCATACATGCGAATCATGGATATGAAAAGTTAATATTATACCATTCACAATGACTAAACAAATACTCGAACAAATCAAAGCTGGAATTGATGCATTAGATGAATATATTTATCAATCTTATCACAAAAAGCTTATATCATTGGGTTTCGAACTATCATACGAAGATTCAAAACAAATATATGATGCGACCAATAGCTTCAGAAACTCTCTAGTGAGTAGAAGGGGAAAAATATTTGAAACACATATATCTGAATTCTTGCGAAATAATCATGTGTCGTTCGAAGAACAAGTCTCAATTGACTTGAATAATAATTGTTTCCGAGCTGGCAAGAAAGAACCTGTTGTTGATTTTGTAATTAAGCATTCTGATAATGAAAACTTAGTCAATCAAAACATATCAGAATTCATTATCATTTCATGCAAATATACATGTCGAGAACGTTATAAACAGGATGATTGGACATATATGCATACACCATTGAAATACATTTTACTTGTAGGCAGCAACGACTATCCGAAAACCTTTGTAGATACTGACACACGAGTATTGATTACACTTGTGAATAAACAAGGTGATAAGCGTAAAGGTATCGATACATTGCTATCAGAAATTTCATACATTGAAATGTCGCAGACTACGCCTGAGTCTTGCTTTAGTACGTCAACTGATGAGTCAGATGTATTAGTTGAATCAACAGAATCACAAGATTCATCTACTCTTCGATACATAGACCTATGTTGTGGAATAGGAAGCTTTCACCATTCAATGCAAACAGTACAACCAAACTCGAAATGCGTGATGGCATGTGACATACTCAAGTGTGCACGAAACACTTACAAGTCTAATTATGACATTGAACCGTTGACAGACTTGTGCAAACTCGATTATAATGACTTTGATGCTGACATTGTATTTTCAGGCAATCCATGTCAATCATTCTCGCAAATTGGGAATCAACGCGGATTTGATGACCCAAGAGGTAACATATTCATCTACATCCTCGACAACATAATGAGTATGAAGAAGTATAAGGTGTTCGTATTTGAGAACGTTGTAGGACTAACAACGAATGCTGGTGGTAGAACGTTTGAAACGATATTGACAAAAATACAATTACATGGATACACACCAATTCATCGCATACTCAAATGCTCAGACTATGGCATACCACAGAATCGTAAGCGTGTGTTCATCATATGTATTCGTAATGACTTGTTGAAACAACGTATTGATTACAACAAACGTTTCGATGATATAATCAACAAGCATTGCGAACATGTAACTCTCACAGAGTATCTCGACAATGGGCTAACATTCAAGCGAGACACTGCGCTAACTATACGATGTGGAGGAGTTGGGTCACCAATAGATTCGAAACAGAACTGGGATGGATACTATGTTACTGATGCTGATAACGATGAAGAACAAGAGTATCGGCTGACCATCAACGACATGAAGAAGTTGCAAGGATTTGAAGATGACTTCAAACTTGTTGGCAACATATCCGAGCAACGTAAGATGTTAGGGAATACTATACCAACGAACTTGACCGAGATTGTTTGCGAGTTTGTCTGCTCTATACTGTGAACGATGTATTTTTGAGTATGTTGTTGACATCTATGTTGTGACATGTATATGCTTACCACTCATGTGACATACAGTTCGGACAGTACATGCAAGCCATATGTGTAACTACTCATGTCGGAACACACACGTTTGAAGTACTTATGCTAGCTATATGTGTAACTACTCATGTCGCAACAAGTGTCGACATGAATGGTGAACATGTATATGCTGCAACAAGTGCGGACATATGTATGTTGACCCATGTTGTGACAGCTCTATGTTGACCTACATCGTGACATACTCATGCGGACATGTGTCGACACATATGTAGTGACACACATTGCTCACCATCGTATGTCAACATCTATGTCGGAACATACTATACAAGTCATATATGTAACTACCTATGTCAACATTCATGTCGGAACATACATATGTGAGTAATACATGTAATCCATGTGTCGACACACATTGCGACATGTGTATGCTTACCACTCATGCTGACCTATGTGTCGACACCTATGCTGACCATATATGTAACCACTCATGTAAGCCACGTGTCAACACTTATGTTGACCATACATGTAACTACCCATGTGAACCATACACTTGCGAATTTATTGCTAAGATTTTACTATCGACACAATAAACAAGCCATGTCTGAAGCAACTTGGTTCAGCGAGAATGGAAAATCCTTCACAGGAAAGATTAACTACAAACTCATTCCTGACTCGGAATTGATTCACAAGGACTATTACCATTACAACAAGAACAGGATGTTCGCCTGTATTGCTGTCAACAATCAATTCAAAGACATGCGTGACAAAGCTCGTGAAGCTAAAGAACAATGCCGAGAAAGTATCAAGACGCTTGAAGGCAAAGAACGTTCAGAATGCAATCACGAACTGGTCAAAAACATTGTTCTCATCGAACGTCTCAACGACTGTATTGCTCACAACTATGCTGAAATCGAAGCAATCAAGAGATGGCTAAAGACACACCCGCGAGCGGAGCTTCTGGCTTCTCCGAAACAAGAATGAAAGATTTTATTTTTGCATTGCGATGTATATGTTGCTCGTATGTCTTGTAAGCATTGTGTGTCGTAACATAGGTTCACATGAGTGGTCAGCATTGTGTGTTGGATATATGTACTTCGCATGTATTGTTCGTATGGAACAGTCGCAACATAGGTCGACCTATGTTGTTGGTATGTATGTTCGCATGACTTGTAAGCATTGTGTGTCGACATATGTTGTTAGTATGTATTGTTCACCCGATGGTCAACATACATGTAAGCATACACTTGTTCACCCGATGGTCAACATATGTTGTCCGCATATATGTAAGCATAGTGTGTCGCAACATAGGTTCACGAGTGGTCAGCATTGTGTGTCGACATATGTACTTCGCAGTATTATGAGCATATATGCGTCGGCATACATGTAAGCATACACTGTTCACACTTATATGTTCGACATGTACTGGTGAACTGTACTGTTCATCCGATGGTCGACATGTACAGTTCACCAAGTATATTCAGACCTATGTGTCAACACATGGCTCGCACGACTGTCAATAACAAAAATATAACTACATCATTCGCCATTCGAGTCAACATGTTTGAGACTAGTGACATCTTTACAGCATTTGTTTGCAATATGTTTTTTGTATATTATGTACACCTTGTATCAATAACATTTCTGACTCGGATACATTCTCGCAATATCTTAACACACTTCTCGTAAACATATCCATGTCAACTTCAATATCATTATTGATATATTTTTGAACATTATGGTGTTTACACAATGTTGCAATAACTATGAGACATGTGTATCGAAGCATAAGACAGTTAAGATACTGATTGCGTTGGATGTCATCAAGTATGTTGAGTATGAATGTCGATATATCTTCTTTTGTTCTGAACTGTCTACTATACTCAAATTCACAATCATCTTTGATTCGAGTGCTCAACATGTATATCTTTAGCAATGAATTTAAACACAAAATCACATATAGTATATTTTCAACATGTAGTATGTAATCAATTCTATCGAATACATATTTTTCATGTATGTCGAACAATTCCAGATCGAACTGAATATGCTGGTGCTTTTTATAATCATGACCATGATAACATAAATATCTGACCATCATGCGTTCGAACGTATGCAATCTTATGTGTTTCGAATCGATAAGTTCTGACAATGTCTTGAATTCAAACTCATTAGTCATTATTTACAATATTATACATTAATGGTGTCATGGTGTTGACATCATATGCCAAAAATATAAGGTATTCATTCATCATCCGAATTGGTTGGGGTAAGTTCAATATCAGACATATGAACTTCGATATATTCAGCACTATAATTGTAGATACGTTTACGTAGGTTATTCATACCTACTTTCATTAGTATGATTATTTCATCGACATCATCACAAAATTCATTTAATATACATTTTGTAAATGCATCCATATGAATATGAACATCTTTAGTAAGGTATTTATCTGTATCTTCGGATGGACATAATGATGCTAACATAATTAGAACAGTGTATTGTAACAATACACAATTGAAGTAGTGCTTACTTTGTATATCATCAATAAGCTTAAATATAATGTCTTTCAATTTATGCTTTGCATCTACTCTTCTACCAAATATATGAACACGACGTTTTGTCATGTAATGTTTACGTAATGAGTTCAAACATAGAATTAAGTATAGTACATTTTCGGAACTGATGTATTCATCAATATGAGCATATCCTTCATGTGGCTTTATGTCGAACGTATCAAAGTCAAGATAGTTGTGCATATTTGGTTTGTAACCACAACTATGGTAACGCATGTAATTAGTGATGTTCATCTCGAAATGTTTCATATACTTTTTACCATACTTATCTCGAACAAGTTCTGACAGTGTCTTAACTTGGAATGTTGAACTAGTCATTTACATATATTTATGCAATTCAGTATATTAGTTCACTAACTATTCAAAAATATCAACATGAATCATAATCACATGAATATATTGATGGTGCATCAAGTTCTAAAAGTTCAATATTATTATTACCTTTGTTGTGCATATTGCAAGCAAATACATGTTTGCGTAGATTGTTGATTCCTACCTTTAGTAATACAATTATCTCATCAATATTTTTACAGTATTTTCGTAGTATTTTTGTTGTGAACTTATCAATAGTCTTAAAATCGTCAAATATATATGGTGTTGTATAAGTACTTACATCATAGTCATCATGAAGTTTCGCAAGCATAGTGAGTACAGTGTAATACAACATTATGCAATTAACGAAGGACTTACAATGTAGTTTGCCAATGAGTTCTAAAATAGTATTCGACAATTCATGTTTCGAAGTCAATGGTTCACATAACTGATGATCATGCATGTCTGCATCAGTTATACATTCATACTCTTTACGTAATGAGTTCAAACATAGAATTAAGTATAATATGTTTTCGGAACTGATGTATTCATCAATATGACTAACTGCAACATTACAATCTATGTCGAACGTATCAAAGTCAAGATAGTTGTGCATATTTGGTTTGTAACCACAACTATGGTAACATACATATCTAACAATATCTGCTTCGAAGTATTTCATATACCTCTTACCATACTTATCTCGAACAAGTTCTGTCAATGTCTTAACTTGAAATGTTGAACTAGTCATATTTATGTTATGATATTCTACGTATTATGTTGCTGATGTCTTTATATATTGTTTTGATACTAGGATTATTAAAGAATAACTCTAACATATTTTTATTGAATATGTTGTTAAGTTTATGTTCAACATCAGTTTGTAACACTGGAATTTTGTAAAATTCATACTGTTGCATTACAATACTTACGTGTTTATCAAAGAACCTAGTACGATACTCAGCTATCACATAATTGTGTAGATCCGCATAGCATGCTTTAATGGTTGCTGTTACATCGTTCGATTTGATTCTCTTATGTATTTTTTGAACATAAGTGTTTGAGTTACTATTCTTCAGATTGTTCTTTACAAATTCATTGCATATCTTAATAACATCATCAAATTCATATTCGCATACATCTCTAAAATTAGGCTTGATAATTAAATTCTTATACTCGAAATTAGGAGGTAACATTAATGTATTATATGTGATATTTTTGATGTAATTGTTACTACTCAAATTCATTATAAGACCATTGTCATTAATCTTCTTTGCCTGTAATGCTACATCATTAATTCGCAATCCATGAGACAAATATCTATGTAATGCAAGATATTGTAAGTTGTTACGTTCAGGATGTTGTTCACAATCGTATTGTAAGAAAGATGGTATATCATACTTGTTTTGAACTATAGTGTTGATTGTTGTTTTAAGTAGTTCGATGATTTCGCTGTGCATTACAGTGAATTGTTCATTACTGATGTTGTAAACACAATACATTTCACATGTGTCATTGTTGTATACTGTACCCATCGAGTTACGAAATTCATCATTACTATCACTTTCTTTCAATAACGTACTACTCGGAGGAATATGCTCGAACAAGTAGTTAAACAATACTTGTTGAAGATACAGTTCTAACATAAACAATTGATATGTGCAAAAGTGTAAATCTCTATTAAGAACAAGCATATTGACCACTAGATATGTTGGCTGTAGTTCAATCCTAAAGTGTTGAGTTATATAATTAGGACCAGAGTAGTCCAATGTTAATACTCTAAGGTGTGATGCTAATTCTGATGCTTCTAATGGAAGATTGAATCCGCTATGCTCAGATGTAATCGAACCAAGTTTATACACAAACTTATTGATACCATCGGAATGAATAGCAAATGCATAATAGTTCAGTATCAGAAATCTCATAACTTCATCTCCGTTACTAGTCTCGATGTTATACATATAATATTCATGTGATTCATTAGTTATATTTTTCGGTATTGTTTTGAAATTATACTCATTTTCATCATCATAGCTGTAACTCTCTTCTTCATATTCCGATGTGTCAGCATTATATATTCCTAGTGATCGATATTTCCCTTCTATATCTGGACTTGAACTTCCACTGAATCTAGTCGACAGTATCATGCGAAGAACAATAAATATAAGTATGATTACGAGGATGGTTATGATGACTGCAAGCAATATATTCATTTTGTGTAGGTTAACCTACTTGTCATCGTATGTGTTATATGTGTATTGTTTGCATGTATGCTGACATGAATTTGCTGACACTTAGGTTTACCATATATCGTCATACAAGTGCGAACAATACATGTAAGCCAAGTGTCGACATACATTGTTACATACACATGTTCACCCGAGTGTCGACATACATTGTTACATACACATGTTCACCCGAGTGTCGACATACATATGTCAAGCATGCATGTCCGCACATTAGTTTCTCGAATGAAAATGAGATTCATAAGTAAACTACAGTATGTTGACCAGAACAACCCAACACAAGACTCATCCATATACTCTTCGATACTGTATGACAAATACATGTACTTGACCAAGTTGTATGACAGACTTCCAGACCTACGACAGAACTTCAAAAAGATTTTGTACCTATCTCACCCATTCGAGTCAATTACAAAAACAATAACCTCATCATTCATCCCGCAAGCTGAAAGCTCTAGTCGCACAGATGGTACACCACAAGCTGAAAGCTTGGGTCATGCCAAAGGTATGCAGATGAAGATAACCAATGCATTTATGAAGATGTATGAATGTCTGATGTACCTCGACAAGATTGATGTACTGTCTAAGCTATTCAAATCTAACGCATTGCGCATGTACGACGTTGCTGGTGCGCCAGGTATGTTTGTACTTGCAACTGAACAATACCTTCGTAAGTATCATCCGAATGTGAAGTTGGACTGGCAAGCATCATCTCTCGAGAAGTTGGATGACAATACTGCGTTGATTGACCAATACGGACTTTACTCCGCAAACCCTGAACGTTACAAGTCATGTGACGTTATGAACTCAACAGACATTGCGAACATACTCAAAACATGTAAAGGCAAGTTCGATTTGGTCACAGGAGATATAGGCATATATCATGACGATAGTTGGGACAAACTACAGGAAGAAGTTCAACATAACCTCGAATATGGGCAAGCATCGTTCGCAGTGAATCTTTGCAATACTGGCGGAGCAATGTATCTTAAGATGTACTCGCTAGTAACATATCCAACATTATCGTTACTGAATGAGTTGACCAAGTACTTCGAAAATGTATATGTTTGCAAACCATTCACAAGTAGAATCTTGAACGATGAATGCTACATTCTATGTACGAACAGGAATGGTGTAGATGCCTCGGCGATGTTGAAGGGCGATGTTGGTGTTCAAAAATATATTAACCAGTCATTGCTGTACTCTTTCGAAAGTGCTAGGCTAAACACTAAATACTGGATTCTCGGACTAGTTCAGAGAATAGTCAAAACTAAGTCCAACATTACTCTCAACGAGATTCGTAATAACTCAATGTTCGAACTATTCTATCGAGAGTTGGAAGAGTTGATGAAGGAGTTTGAGAGTTTGTGAATATGTATTTTTGTGTGAGTTGTTCACATACACTGTAGCATGATGTGGTTCACACACACTGTCGACACATACTGTTCACATGACTTGTAACCTATGTTGCGACACATATTGTTCGCATGACTGGTGAATCTATGTATTAACATATGTTGCTAGCGTGTATTGTCGACATATGGTTCACATGACTTGTAAGCGATGTGTGTCGCGATGTGTGGTGAGCATAGTATGTCGTGATGTACTGTTCAATCGAAGATTGAATGTGCTCCGCACTCAACATATACTGTTCGCAAGTCTGATGAGCATTGTGTGGCACGATGTACTGTTCAATCGAAGATTGAGTGTGCTCTGCACTCAACATATACTGTTCGCAAGTCTGATGAGCATAGTATGTTGCGATGTACTTCACATAAGTATATACTACTCTTTGAAGACAGCTATATGTGTTGAATCTATTATTGCAGTGACTATCCCAACAATAGAACGTAGTATGTTGATCGTCGGGATTGTATCACTAGATATGATATCACCATTGTAGTCAATAGTGTCACCAATTCCGTACTTACTTGAATCATCAACAACGAATATATAATCACCATGAGTTGCAAAGGATATACAATTGTTCTCTTTGTCAATTGTTGTAACTATTCCTATGTATTCAGATGTTGTACCATTAGGCTTGACTGAACAGATGCAATCAGTCGAATCGTCAGCTATTGATGGTATAAAATGATTCTCACAACCTTTAGTTAAGTATCTCTGCCTAACATATTTGTATGCATGCCCTGTTATGAATACTGGATTACCAACGATAAACTCATTTATATTGCTATCTTCGGCGATAGGTGCATAGTGAGTTATTGTGTTACTATTTTTCGAGGTAATTGTACCTGAACAGTTGATGTTACCTTGTACGATCAAATTTCCATTTACATCAGTATCTGTGTTTAAGTATATATGGTCATATATAAAGCCAATTGTATATACAGTTTCGCCAGATTTATTTACAGTGCATAGTTGACCAAATCCATCATTACGAAATCTAAGTATAATCTTTTTGTTATCAGACTCTCCAATCATAATGCCAACAGTAGAACCTGCCGATGGATTTGACCGAAGTATTTTTATCACTGAATCGCTATTAAGTGTAGTAGCATTATTTGTTATTGATATCTGGCTTGCATCATTATTGTTGATGATTATGGTATCATTTTGAAACACAACATCCCTCCATACTTGTTCTACATATTGCTCATTTTGACCTTTCGGATGTATATGCATGAACTGCACACCATGACTCTTACGAACGCACATTACGAAACTACGTAATGGTTCATATTGAACAAATACATATGTTCCTGGTGGATTAGCACTTGAACCAAGTAGTATTCCTCTATTATTGGAACCTATGTTTTCCATCCAATATGTGAACATCTGACTGCCAGCATTATCATGTATAATTGCATCTGTCATAACATAAACTTGTGGTAATGATTTAAGTGCGTTGATGTTGGTAGCCATATCTAATATGCTATATGTTGCTTCTCCGATTGTGAATGTTGTATTGCTACTTATATTTGTTACTAGTTGCTTATCTACCATTTTTTTTTGTTATACTTTCGATAACAGACACTGTCATTGCATCAAAAATATATGTCATGTAGTTAGAGTTTGATGATTCACATCAAATAGTTATATGTATTTTTGTGATAATAACATTAAAAAAAAATGACAGAACAACAACCGTTTACAGTTTTCAACTGCAAAAATATAAATAAAGGTGTAATCGTAACCAATACTGACGAAGATGTAAATCCAACAAATTGTAGTGGTTTCGGATTGGTTAACAAATCATTTACCACTGATGTTACGACTGCAATGTTAAATCCTGCAAGTTTATGGTTATATGCTCAAGGTGATATAGTTAACGGATATGTTAAGAATGGTACTGATTACACAAATATAACAGGGGGGGGGGTTACCCGATGGAGTAACTGCTGATGAACTAGTTGAGTTCAAAGATGTAACTGACACATTGGTGGTTAACAATTACTCATTACAATTAGAGTTAATGAGTACTGTTGAGGGTGATGTTACTACGTTGTTAGCAAGTGGAGCAACTACTAGTGTTAGTTACAGTTATGTTAATGGTTATATCGTAGCTGTTGGTGGTAATGTAGTTAGTGAATCATTTAGTATCGATGGAACAGAGTTAACATATAGTTCACTATTCGGTGAACATGCGACAGTTACTGAGGGTGTTTACAGCAGCGGTAAACCACATGATTTACTATCTGATGTTAGCAGTACTGCGTTATATAGTATGTTTAGTAGTGTTGGTTATCCGAAACCTAACGTTTATATCGAACAGGTCAAAAATATTACTAATTACGACTCAATTATTAAAGAGTTATGTCGAAGATGTATGTATATTACCAGTAACGCAACGAATGAAGAGGTGACTGATATGTTTAATGAGTATGTTAATCCAGTACAATTAGAACCATATATATCGTTACTAGATAGTATTAACAGTGGTTATTGGAACACACCAGCAGTTAGTGGAAATATATGGGGATTTGGTAGTA
>CAMWNP010000053.1 GCA_947175645.1 uncultured Porphyromonadaceae bacterium | reverse complement strand
ATGTCAACATGTATTGGTGAGCATAGAGTAGTCGCAACATGGGTCAACATATGTATGTCAACATGTATTGGTGAGCATAGAGTAGTCGCAACATGGGTCAACATATGTACTTCGCATGGAGCTGTCGCGATGTAGGTCAACATACACTGTTCACCATCGGGTTGACATATACTGGTAAGCATATGTACTTCACATGGAGCAGTCAGCATATACTATTCACCTATGTGTAGCAACCCACCTTGTTCGCATTCGAATGATAGATTATTTTTGTTCACGCTTCACTTACATATGTCTGTCAACAATACTACATACCCATTTGGAAAATGCACCGATGAGTCTCGTAAAATTGTTACTGAGCTCGATGTAACAAACTGGGACATCTCAAGCATCACAGATTTGAGTACGATATTTATGAACTACACAAATGTCAAACATATCATTGGTTTGAACACATGGAACACATCACATGTTACCAGAATGTCATCAATGTTTGCGAACTGTAGATGTTTGGAAGAAGTTGATTTAACATCGTTCGACACATCGAATGTTCAAACATTTGCTTACATGTTCTGTGGCTGCATCTCATTGAAACATGTGTATGGACTTGAGAAGTTGGATGTCTCAAATGTTCGCACAATGTATCTAATGTTTTATAACTGTTCATCGTTGACACATGTGCAAAAATGTAACTGGAATACTCAAAATTTGTTCAATGTTTCTCACATGTTCTGTTACTGTTCGAATCTAGTCATATGTAACTGTTTCGAGAATAGTGACATGTCATTGGTTCACGATATGAGTGGACTATTCTGTTATTGCAATAAGCTTCAACATGTTGATGGAATATCAAAATGGAATGTTTTGAGTGTTACGGATATGCATGGTATGTTTGAAGATTGCACAGCATTGCGAAATATTGATTTGTCAAATTGGAATCCATTACACCTTGATAGTTCTTATGAAATGTTCTACGGATGTCACAATCTTCGAGTTATCAATTTGAATGGTTGGTATGCTCAGCATGGTAATCAATTTGTCAAAGATTTGAAAACAATGAATGTCGACATTATTACTAACATAGTTGCTTACCAAATATTCAGCCAGATATAAGCGTTGATATGGATATTTTTGCATATGTTGTTCACCATGTGCGGACAGTTCTATGTTCACCATTATATGTAATCATTGTGTGTCAACATGACTAATTACATACACTGTTCACCCGATGGTCAACATGACTAATTACATACACTGTTCACCCGATGGTCAACATGACTAATTACATACACTGTTCACCCGATGGTGACCATTCCATGTGAGCACTTGTGTGTCAACATGTACTGTTCACATACACATACGTGTCCGCAATAGTTGAAAAATATCGTTGATACAAATGAGGTTCGCATCTATTCGTTCACTTGACATATCGAACGGCGAAGGTTGTGGAGTTGCTTTGTTCACACAAGGTTGTCCATTCCATTGTTTCAACTGTTTCAACTCCGAGACATGGGACTACGATGGTGGAACATTGTATGAACAAAAACATGAAGATAAGATTATAGAACTAATGAGTCATGACTATATACAACGCTTGACCATACTAGGCGGAGAACCATTGATTAAGATAAATATTAATCAACTTGAATCGTTGATTCGAAGGGTTCGCAACATGTTCGGAAAGAGTAAGAAGATATGGTTGTATACAGGACAACTCTACGAGGATGTTAAGAAGAGATATGCGAACATAGTTGATAATGTTGATGTTCTCATCGATGGTCGATTCGAAGATGATAAGAAAGACCCAAACTTACAATGGTGTGGCTCTTCGAATCAGAGAGTCATTGATATTGAAGACACTCTTGAACATGGATGTGTGAAGTTACATGTGTAAACATGTATTTTTGCATGCTGTTCGCACACTATGTGGAACTATATGCTAACCACACTCATGTAAGTACATATGTTGACACACATTGCTGACCATCGACATGGAACAATGTGTTGTTGACCACACTCATGTAAGTACATATGTTGACACATACATTGCTCACTATCGTATGTGAACAATGTGTTGTTGACCATGTGTTGACCACTCATGCGAACAATATGTTGTCCACATCGCACTCCCGCCATTGTGATATGGCTACCAGTTGAAAATTATATTCAAATGTAAATGCAAACTATTACCAAGCGTAACGGAGAAACTCAAACATTCAATATCAACAAGATTATTACAGCCATCGAATCAGCTTTCAAAGATGTTGACAATACTATTACACAATCCGCTACCACATTGGCAAACTCTATTGCAACAATCATCTCGCAGAACCCTTCATCTCTATCAGTCGAACAGATTCAAGACATGGTTGAAGATTTACTAATGGCATCACATCGCAAAGATGTGGCGCGAGCATATATCTGCTACAGATACAAGCGTTCTATTCTTCGACAAGAGAATGTAACAGATAAGACTCTACTCCAAATGTTGAAAGGTGATAATGAGTATTGGAAGACAGAGAACTCAAACAAGAATGCTGCTGTCGTACATGTTCAACGTGACTACATCGCAGGTATCACGTCAACAGATTTGACTCGCCGACTCTTGCTCGACCCGAAGATAGTCAAAGCACACGATGAAGGAATCATTCACTTCCATGATGCAGACTACTTCGCACAGAATGTCTTGTCTAACTGTTGTCTCATCAACCTCGAAGATATGTTACAGAATGGTACATCAATCAATGGTGTACATATTGACAAGCCTCATCGTCTCATCACGGCGTCAACCATTACAACACAAATCATCACTGCAGTCTCATCTTCGCAGTATGGTGGTTGCACAATATCACTTGCACATCTAGCACCATTCGTTGAAGAGTCTAGGAAGTACTTCAGGAACTTCTACACAGAATTTGTTACGAATGATGTTGAACGTGAGAAGTTGGTTGAGGAATCTGTAAAGAAAGAGATTAACGATGCAGTGCAGACATTCAACTATCAAGTTAATTCAATGACTACCACCAATGGGCAAGCACCATTCTTATCTGTGTGTATGTACCTGAATGAGGTTGACGAGGATATGAAAGATGATTTGGCTTACATCATTGAACGCTTCTTACATCAACGCATATTGGGCTTCAAAAATGACCAAGGTGTATATGTAACACCAGCATTTCCAAAGTTGTTGTACTTCCTCGAAGAAGACAATGTGCATCCAAAGAGTAAGTATTACTATTTGACTAGACTAGCATGCAAGTGCACTGCGAAGAGAATGGTACCAGACTTCATATCCGAGAAGGTTATGAAACAACTCAAACAAGGTGATGTGTATCCATGTATGGGTTGCGTAAGTGGCAAATCAGTAATTGTTTACAAGATTGATGGAAAAATATATGTTGAATCATTCGAGCAAGCATGGGATAGAGTCAGCAAGTTGATTGCACCAATGGAACAAGTTCCTGGCGTACAATCGAATACATACATAGATTGTGAGTGTGCTGGTGAGCAATCTGGTGAGCATACATGTGGACAGACTGGTGAACATACAGGTAAACATACATGCATACACAAGTGTGGACAGACTGGTGAGCATACATGTTCACCACATATGCGGACAGCTTCATGCTCACAATGTTCTGACAGTACATGCTTACATACATGTACACCACATGTTCTGACAGTTCCATGCTTACATACATATACACCATCTGTCAACAGGACATGCATACACAAATGTAAGCAATGTGCGGACAGTGCATGTACACAACATGACATCACTATATATGACACCAAACTTAAGTCATTCGTGAAGGTTCGCAAGTTCATTCGCAATACTAGTAGCAATTGGGTCTACGTCACAATCAGTAACGGTTATTTCTTGACATGTACTGATGACCATCCATTTGCAACACAACGCGGACGCGTATATGCGAAAGACTTAACTGTTAATGATATTGTTATAGTTCGAGATAGTGCTGATGGTTTTGACTATCATGAGGAACATATTATGTCAATAGTTCCGTTCACCAGAACTAGTTACAGCTATGATGTTGAAACTGAATCTGACCATTTCGAAGTTAACATGATATATTCACATAATTGTAGGTCATTCCTCACTGTTGACCGTACACCGTCGAACATCTCGAAAGCAATGAACTACAAACCACATAAGTACTACGGAAGATTCAATCAGGGTGTTGTTACAATCAATCTTGCAGATGTTGCATTAACATCTAAGACAAACAACATACCATTCACCGAAGTGCTCAACGAACGTCTTGAGCTATGTCACAAAGCATTACGTGCTAGACATGACAGGTTAGCAAAAGGTGTCTCAAACATTGCTCCGATTATGTGGCAGAATGGAGCTCTCGCAAGATTGGACAAAGATGAATCTATTGCACCACTTCTCTACGATGGATACTCAACAATATCGTTGGGTTATGCTGGTCTGTACGAATGTGTGAAGTGTATGACTGACGAATCATTGACAACACCAACAGGTCGAGGATATGGAATGTATGTTCTTAAGTTACTGAATGATGCTACCAATGAATGGAAGCAAGCTGAGAACATTGATTACTCAGTCTATGGTACGCCAATCGAGTCAACCACATACAAGTTTGCCAAGAATCTCAAACAGCGATTCGGTAAAGATGTATTTGTTAAGCTCGATGGTAAGGATAGGAACTATATCACAAATAGTTATCACATACCTGTCTTCGAGAAGATAAACCCATTCGAGAAGCTAGCAATTGAGAGTGAGTTTCAGGCTCTATCTCCTGGTGGAGCTATTAGCTATATCGAATGTGCAGACCTGACTAAGAACATTGATGCAGTCATGAGTGTTGTTCAGTTCATATATGACAATATCATGTATGCCGAACTCAATACAAAGAGTGACTACTGTCAAGTGTGTGGCTATGATGGTGAAATTGATATTGTTGACGAAGATGGTAAGCTGAAATGGTGCTGTCCACACTGTGGCAACATGGACCAGTCTCGCATGAATGTTGCTCGAAGGACATGTGGATATATTGGTACCAACTTCTTCAACCAAGGTCGAACGAACGAGATTGCTGACCGATATGTTCACCTTGACAATCACGATGATATTTGATTGATATGGATGACAGTATATTTTTGCTATCTGGTGAACAATGTATGTCGCGATGTGGTGAACATACACTGTCCGCATGAGTGGTGAGCATACACTGTTCACAAGGAGCTGTCACAACATAGATTCTACATCGATGATGAGCATAGAGCTGTCGACATGTGGTCAACATATGTACTTCACATATGGCAAGCATGGAGCTTTCCGCATATGGCAAGCATGTGGTCACCCAAGCATGTGGACACTGATAGGTAATTTTTATTCTAAGCGTATCATTATGATTGTGATTTGCAACCCATACGCAAAAGAGACAATTCCAGCCACTATCTCAATGCTTCAATGTGACATCCAAATCGATGAAGATTCTGATGTTATGATTCTTGACACCATCGACGAGGTGACCAATGACTTTGTCGAATACGTATGTGAGCGATTCAATGGCAAGCTGTTGAATAGTCGCATCATACTGCAGCGATTCATACTCATCTTCACTGAGAACGAGGAAGTAGTTGAAGAACTCGAAATCAGGTTTCATGTTGAGGTGTATGACCAACCTCCACCTGCAGAGACTCTGTTGAAGTTTGATGCTAAGCCTATCTCAAACAGATACATCGCTAAACTCCGAGAGAACGTTGATGACCATGGTATGATTGAGTTCAATTTCGACAGTATGAACAACTATACTGCTCACCTCATACTCTCACTATTCGAGGTATGTGGATATACTCAATACTACTACGAACTAGAGACTGGCAAGACATGCTGGTTGCCTACAATCAAACTCATTGACGAGATTGCTGCAGAGTTTCCAAGCATTGCAGCTTCATATAGTCTCGTAATCGACAATATCGAAGCACTCATTGCTAAGCCTCAGAATGTCAAAAATATTGGCTCAACACTCATCGAGGTACTGAATCAGGTCAATCCTGCATTCTACACATATGCGAAGAGTGATATGTGAAGATGCATATGTAGGTGTATTGCAGACCACTCATGTTGACAGGACATGCTTACATACGTGTGGACAGGACCATGTTGACCTATGTTGCGAGTGCTCCATGCGAAGTACAAGTGTAGACCTATGTTGCGAGTGCTCCATGCGAAGTACAAGTGTAGACCATATGCAGACCATATGCAGACCATATGCTGACCAACTGAAAAATGAAAATTATTTTTGCATCAAATATGCAATCCTACTCTGACTGCTTTTTTCATGATGCTCACCAAGCATTTTCAACTAACACTTGTTCGAAGTGTTTCAATACGTCATATTGCTATGATAATAACCCTTCGGATGATGATACATCCGGATATCCAGAATATGATGACTCTGACATATATTGAAATAGTTGTCTTAATAGATGACTATATCAATATGTCTCGCGTCATGTTCGACTATATTTTTGTATTTGATAGTTCACCATATCACTAACATTCATGTCCACTCCGATATGTCGACAGTATTGTTGACCATGTGTCGACCACAAGTGCGGACAGTGTATGCTCACCATTCATGTCCACTCCGATGTCGACACATATGCTCACCATTCATGTCCACTCCGATGTCGACACATATGCTCACCATGTGCGGACAGTACATCACTACCATGTCCGAACAGTCTAAAATATAAAAATTTTAGGTTAATTTTCTTCATTACCCAAAATGTTGAGTACTTACTTCCAAGACTATTATACATTTTACTCCTTCACAGCTCTTCGTGAAAAGGCATTGTACAACAAGGTATTGCTCAACAATACACCTAAGCATCAGATTGCAACCCGAACACGTCAGAAGACTCAGCCAAAAGTTTATGACTTCCAGAACGATGACAACGTAATCATTGCCATCTTCAATGATGACCGATTCATGAACGTCATTATGAACAGCAAGAATCAGAAGGTTCTACTTGCTTACATCTTCGTTGAATATGAATATGGTTACATCACATGCATACTGAAGAATCCTGACGGGTTCCCGTTGATGATTATAAAGATGCCAATTGATAAGAAATTTGCATTTGCAAAGAATGTCAACAGTTGTTATGAATTCCCTATTGGTAACATCGTAGGTAAGGACATCAAGTTCAACAAGAATTGTATGTATCTTATGATGTGGCGACATGATGGTCAACAAGTTCAGTTCGTATATGATATTTATCCAAACAATGCTGAACCTACCCGCATCACCATCAACGATATCAAGGGAGATAACAACACAATCATTGACAATCTACTTACCGTGTATGACATCAATCTCGCAAGCCAGAACATTCCTTACAATACTGGCGACGATGTTGGTAACTATACATTGTTCAACCGAATGAGTATCAAGATGTTGGCTTGCATTCATCCGGGCAACATCTTCACGTTCAACAGTGGTAAGTCTAATGATAAAGCTAAGCATTACTTCCAATTCGAGGATAGCAAGTTCTATTATGTTTACAAGATTCACAACCAGACGAACAAAGTTCCTATCTGTTCTGAGTCTGCCCCGAATGTAATCTATTGGGATTCTAACAATCTCAACAACCTTAAGCTCGACATGTACAACTTCGAGAACTTGTTCAAGAATGGTTACACTAAGTCAATCAAAGCGAACGATAGAGTCTACTATGTGCTGACCATGTTCATGAACAACTATATTTTCATGAAGTTGTCCACTCCGTTGGAGGTTGACGAGAATGCTCCCATTGATACGTTCATCAATCTATTCTCGCATGACTATCAAATCATGGAATGCTACATGTGTCATGCACAGCTCTGAGCGCGAAGCGATCATGCGCAGATATAAGTAGTGTGAGTATATTTTTGGAACTGTGTGTTGACCATGTATGCTGACAATATGTTGCGAGTGCGTAGCACATCCGAACGAGTTCGGACAGCTCCATGTTCACCATGTGTCGACATACATATGTCGACAGCTCCATGTTCACCATCGGGTTGACATACATTGTTACTACACTGTCGACACATAGGTCTACATGTACTGTTCACTACATCGCGACATGTACTGTTCACATCCATGTGTCCACATAAGTATGTTCGCATGAGTGGCAAGAATGTTGTTCACATACACATGCATCAGTGTGTGGTCCACCATCAGATATACCAATCAGATTCACATATTACGGCAATCAAATTGCATCAATACAGTACGGTTAACCATTCGAATTAATCAACAAAATTAAAATGGATGGATTAGTAAGTGGTACTGTAGAATCACTGCATAAACTAATCGATAAGATGTCCTGCGGATGTAGATGTGAAAATAAGTGTTGCAAACATAAGTGCTTCTGCTGTCAAAATTATCAACGTGACTCTACAGAGAACAATAATGCTGAACTTCCAGCTGAACCAATCGAGAAACAGAAGAAGCACAAGACATCAGAACCCAACACTCAAACAACTGAGTCAAACACTGTTGCTGAACCCGTCATGACACCAGTACCCAACCCAGCATTAGAAACCTCACAACAATCAACGACTGCAAGCACACAACAATCAGAATCACGATGTAAACATCAGAACGTCACACCTTCATCATTACAATCAGCTTCAACCATGTCGTTAGCAGAATTTGCGAACCAGAACAAAGAACCATTTCCGCCAGCAGAGTTCAAACAACCACATTCAATTACAATATCAAACAATAACGATGAGTTCTCACAATCTCATAATCAACTCAATGTCAACCAATATAGCACACCAATAACTCCACCGAGTATATTGACCAAACAGTATGACTTTAGTGATCCAGGAGAGATGCCTGAACATAATATTAACAACATCTTCAACAATACATGTTACTCACGTCGTAACTCAAAAATATCGAAAGAATTCATTGACAAAGCTAGAAACAACATTGCGAAACTCAAACAGAATCAGTTCACATATAGCTCGTTGAACAATAGATATGACCAAGGACCTAGAGACAACAGACTCAAACGTTACAGGCGAAACGATGACCTTATATCCGAGAAGTATAATGAAATATACTTCGCAAGTGAGCAACCACGACTAGATAGATACAATAATGAATTACGACCTAGGCGACCAAGACGTTCTAGAGAGATGGATGAGTCAACGCACGTGCGCAGTGTTGATGTGATTGACCAGGCAAACCTCAGAAGTTCAAATAGGGATGTCAACCTATCATGCTCACCGAGTAGGAATGTCAATGCATTGCGAACCGCACATTCAATACGAAGTGATGATATTGATAAGATATCCAGGAGTTCAAGCAGAGAGATACGAAACAGAATGCGTTATGAATCTGAACGTTACAATCGAAACAACAATTCACATGGTTTAGATAGAAGGCTATCAAATCGTAGACATTCATATAGTTCAAAGTCTTCCGATTATGATTTGCCAGAAGAGGTTTATGCTAAGTATGCAAAACGTTCTTCACAATATTCTGATAGTTACAAGCGTAATACATCTAGACGTGAAGATTTGAATCGACATAGAAGGGTCATCAACGAAGGACGATTCAGACGTGACAAAAACAGTAGTTCATACAAGGACAACACATCTAGCAAGAAAGATACGTCATCACGTAAGTGTAAGTATGAATATGAACAACAATCTTCATCTCGAAGAAGGAATGAAGATATGTGTGAACATAGTAGTTCATACCGCAGGCGAAATAATGATTTTCGCAATATCAGCGAAGAACATATGCTTAGTATGCATTTCAAACAAGTTCATGACGGATATAGTTACGAATATGAATATGACGACCAACTGGATCATCATGCACGTAGACATCATATGAATAGAGATAGCTGTTGCCGTAGGAGTAACAAAAATAGTAACATGGTTATGCTACATGAGAATAGTGACAGTGCTAGTTATCCAGTTTCGGAGTACAATTCTGATTTCTAGATTCATGTGACATACAAGTGTTGACCACTCATGTGACATGCATTGTTGACCACTCATGTGACATGCATTGTTGACCACTCATGTGACATGCATTGCTCATCCGAGTGTCGACATGCATTGCTGACCACTCATGTGACATACAAGTGTTGACCACTCATGTGACATACTCATGCGAAGTATATGTGTCGACACATAGACGAACATTGTATATTTTTGCATTCACTCAAACATGAATCGTTACCAAAATTGCTTGTCACAATTACTTCTCGCAATTGATTGTTTGCAACTGTTCGAAGATACATTTCAAACAGATTCACAAGACTCTGATTTTATGCCCACATCTCCATCCGAAGATGAACCATTTCAATTCATTCCCGAATCTGAACAGGACCTTGCTGACGTTGTTCCTAACTACAATCTTAATGGACCTAATTGTGACGTGCTTCCTCGCATACGTAGACAGCGACAGGACACTAATTTCATACAATTCTATGACGTTGATGAACAGACATATCAACAAGCATATCATTTCTTACTATGGTTCGACGACAATACTGCAAACAATCCTGAGTTTGAACATATCTATATTCCGAGTGTTCATGAACTTGCAATAATCAAACTTCGTGACCCATCAACGCAAGTACCGAATGCAATCATCAAAAATATTAAGCAGGACATTCGTAACAAAATCAGTGAAGTTCAGAATGTTACACAAGAACTACTTAGACTCGAAGACTTACGTGAAATGTATTAACATTATTATTTTTGCGTTGTGCATTCACACATCATCTCAACATATGGGTGAGCAATGCATGTTGAGATGATGTGGTCAGCACATGTACTTCACATAGAGCTGTCGACACATAGGTAACAATTCATGTCGCGATGCTGGTGAACAGTACATGTCGACACATAGGTAACAATTCATGTCGCGATGCTGGTGAACAGTACATGTCGACACATAGGTAACAATTCATGTCGCGATGCTGGTGAACAGTACATGTAAGCTATGTTGCAACAGCTCCTGATGAGCAATACATGTAAGCTATGTT
>CAMWNP010000052.1 GCA_947175645.1 uncultured Porphyromonadaceae bacterium | reverse complement strand
CTGTTGAGGAACCTGTCGAGACGAAGGATGTTGAACCTACTGTCGAGCAAGAGACTGTTGAAGAGACTGTTGAGGAACCTGTCGAGACGAAGGATGTTGAACCTACTGTCGAGCAAGAGACCGTTGAAGAGACTGGCGAGCCAGACATGTAAATTGAGTGTGAACGCATTCGTATGTTAACACTCAAGCAAAGCATACGATGATGAACACTTAGGTCGACATATACTTTCAACCTATGTTGCGACAGCTCAATGTCTACCAGTCATGTAACCTTTGTGTCGACAGCTCCATGTCAGCATATACTTTCAACCTATGTTGCGATACACTATGTCGACAGCTCCATGTCAGCATATACTTTCAACCTACATTGTGACACATACATGTGAACACACATATGCAAGCAACTCATGCGAACAGTGTACACACATCCTTCGAAGTCAAAAATAATAAGCATGTCAGTAGTTATGAAAAATAAATACCAAACTCAAACATTATTTTTGATTTTTAACGATTATAACGTGATTGGGTTTTTATGAAATTTAAATGCTGCACTCCACTGCTGGCCACCAATTTGATGAACTCAAAGAGCCACCAGCAATATCTCTACCAACAATGACTGCAGATGACTTCGCAGAGAATGATTGTGAAGCAATTCCAGCCATTCCAGCACCAACATCAACAACACTCTTTGAATATATTGCAACGCTCAAGTCCAACACACTTGCTAGCTTTTGCAATGATGTTCAAGACCAACTCTTCGACTTCTCTACAGTCGATGCTGAATCTAAGGAACAGCTCACATCACTTCTCAACATCTATTCCGATGATACATCATTCAACGAACTTGTTCTCAAGCTATATGACCAAGCAATGAACACATTCGAACTCAAACAATTCTTGTCACAACTCTCTTCATTCCCGAAGATTTCACTCCAATCTGCAACATCAGTGTTGACCAACATCTTCACACATCTTGCAGACCTATCTGTTGTTCCATCATCCTCCAACATCAAGCTGCAGCACTTCATTCTCTACCTTCTCACATCACCATTCAATCTCTACATCGCAGCGTCAACAGAGTTCGACAAAGTTGGAATCTACTACAATGCATTTGGCACATACCTCTCACAATACATCTCAACCTATATCGAGACATGTATGAGGCAATCCAAACTTGTTGACACATCAGGTGAATCTTCATTGCTCAAGGACCTTCCTAACTTCTCCCCACTCGCATTGATTTGTCAATTCGATACAACTGCAGCAACACGTCTCGCAAAGATGCAGTACCTTAATGTCGAATTCGACATGGCTGACATCTCAAGCTTCTCCCAACTGTTCACACAAATCTTCAACAACTACTCGCTACTCATCAACACAGCCACACAATGCAAACCATCAACCCCGCAAGATGCTCACCGTCAGATGCTCGCAGAGCTCAAATGCAGAGGGTTCAACTTCGATGGTTCGCTTCAAAAGTCAGTCAAATTGCTTGCCATTCTCGCACCAGCATGGGATCGCATGAGTGCGTCATCAGCACTTCGTAACAAACCCATTCCAAAAGCATTGCAATCCAATGGCTCGCTCGCAGGTGGTGCAAAGTACACTGATTCCGACATTGTTAGCATCTTCGGAGGTAATTACAAGCTTGTCAATACATCTTACCCACAAGGCTCATCAGTCAATATGGACTTGATTGCAAACTTCAATGCCTTCCATCAATTGCCACAACAACGCAAGCTTCAAGTCTCAAACTTCCTCATCAACAACAGACTCAGATTCAACAAGATACTCGAGAAGGCTACAGAAGTTGTTATGAACAACATCAAGAACAACCTACGCACAGGTGTTGTTGCTCGCGAACTTAGGTCAACACAAGTCTTGCCCAACTACCTCAACTCATCAATTCAAACCCGCAATGAGTTCGTCACAGACACAGAAACAATGGCTGAATCTCTTGCTAAGGTCTACAATGCTCGCAGTATCAAGTCATTCAGTGATGCAATCGACTTCGTAGTTCATGACTACTTGCCAATCACGAGACAATTTGCGAACAAGTGCAAAATCAAGTACTCAAGCATTGACTTCCAAAACATCAGCAACTCATTCAATACAAATCCGGTGCTTCGCATCTTCGGCGCAGGTATGGTCAACGATGAACCTAAACCAGCACCTGCACCAACATCTACACCAACACCTCAACAAGTCATTCGTTACAATACTGTCTACCCACTCGGCATGTATGGAGGTGACCGTGAAGACCGTACGCAAGTTGTTGAGAAATCATCAGGCAAAGAACTCTTGGATGCATTCGTTGCTGGCCAGAAGCGTTTCAACAGAGAATACGAACAGATATATAGACAAATCACACAAGCACTTGCACGCGTACATCTCGACAACATCAGACAGGGTAACTACTCCAAGCTCTACACTATCTGCGGACAGTTTGAAGGCATTATGATTAAGAACCCAATGACAACCATATACCTCTCCGGATACTATGGTGCCAAAGACTACAACAAGATGTACACAGCTGCTGTTGACTCAGTCAATGCTTATCTTCGTGGTCTCAACATGTCTTGCTTCAATGAGGTCATCAGATGCTTAGACAATCTTCATAACCTCCTCGTCAACACACGTAAGGAGATGCTTGAACTTCGTAACAGATACATCACAGCACCAAAGCGTGTCTCAGAGATGTTCATCATATCTGCTGAAGGTATCAAGCAACGTTCAAGACTTACAACCCAAGACTTCATTGCACTCTCGGATGCAGTTGGTAGATTGCATGATGCAATCAAGAACTTCACATCCAAGCAAACAATTCAAGAGACTCAAACACAAGTTGGTGAATATATCTCGAAGGTTCAGAAGCGTGACCAAATCATTCGTGACCATTATGCTGACCTTATCCTCATCGAACGAACACGTTACAACACAATGGTCTCAGCCAAACGTAACGCAGGTATGGCGAGAGATGTCATCATTGCACTTCTTGAGCAAAAGCGTGATGCACTCATCTACTTCAACAACGTTGTTGACAAGTACATGGCTGAAGAGAAGCTTAAGAAACTTGGGTCATCACTCACTCAGGAACAACTCAAGACTATCGAAAATGCTTACATAGCATTCCGCAACATGAAGAACGCACCTGAGTTCGAGAAGAAGATGCGTCGCATTGCTGAGTTACTCAAGCCTGAGAACACACATATTGGTAACGTCTTCAAGTTCATCAAGAAGCTCAAGAAGCTCTTCATCAAATCTCAATACATCAAGTTCCTCGAACAGTTGTATCGTGAACTTCAAATCTTTGGCCAAAACTTCAACTGGGCAGAGTTCAGCAACAACTTGGTCAACCTCATTGTCATCTCATCCATTGTTGTCCAACAACGATTCACACGTTCTGACAACAATGAGAAAGTCTCACTCAACAGGTTCTGCCATGAAATGTGTACCAAGTTCGAAGAGATTGTTCATACCGCCAATGATACTACACCCATCAATACTGGTTATGTCTTCCTTCGTGACCTTCTCAGTGATATCAAACAACGTTCGACAGACAAGTCAATCACGATTAGTTTCGACAATACTGGTAACAATGACTACTCAATCTATGAACATCTCACATCGATGCAGACCAAGTCGTTGACTAATGCTGATAGCAATCCATATCATGTCAGACACTTCGACGAACTCAGAAACATATATGCTGCTGCTGTTAGTGCTAGCAATACAAGTCCATTCAAGCTTCCTCAACAAGTCAAGCTGTCAATCACCAACACCGAAGATCCGGAGTATGAATATTCTCTTGATATCTTTGATGTTTCACCATATGAGAACGGACTAATCTTTGCAACAGTCGAAGCATTCATTGCCAATGTCTTCGCAATTGTTGACAACTACTGGGATAGCAAGTACCGCGGAATATATAGTTTGCCTCTCAATGTCTCAACAGTCCTTCGCGGTGGTTCAGCATCCGAGAAGTACATGGGTGGTTCAATCTTCGATTCAAAAATATTACATGACCACTCATCAGCATCAATCATACCAGAAGCAGTTCCATTCTACATCTGCGGCATCTACTCAATCCAGTACTACATCAGCAAATATGCTAAAGAAGCATTGCGAACACAACCTGATGACCTTGAACTCTACCTTGAGATTCCTAAACTCTCATCGTTGTACCCAATCTTCGACATATTCCATAAGCAAGGTGCAACTGTTGATTCGCTCACAGCATCTCAACTCTCGACAATTATCCAAATCTTCAACACCATCTGGAATCGTACCAGTGGTGATTCGGCATCAAAGCTCAATGCATCTGTCGACTATGTGTTCGCGGAATTGAACTCATGTATGATATTCACCAACAAGATACAACATGAATTAATCAAATCCACCAAGACAATCAACGGCGGCACATACGATGTCATCGGAATGGAGATTACCAAGATTGTCAACAACATGAAGGATGTTATGAAAGAATCAGTTCTTACCAAGTTTGCTTCACCGGAGGAGCAATCCAAGTACTTCGAGCAACAACTTGGACAAGCATATCAACGAATCAAGGCTGAACCTGAGTCGAAACGTATGAGTACATTCAAGGCTATCCTCACTGATACGCACGGAGTCAATGACCGATTCAATGACTATTATAAGTTCATGGAATTGGTTGTCACACCAATGCTCACCAGTGCTTCATCATATGCCAACATCTTCGCATTGTACAACACATATGGATTACATATCGATACTGGCAGGGATGAACGCAAACTCGAACTTGACAAGATTCAATTCACATATCCGGACTTTGTTCATCAAAACAACGTAAGTATTGCTATTGATTCAACCCACGCAATTGCTACATCTGTTAGCGATAGGGATGCACCTACTCCTGCTGCACCTGCTGCTGGCACACCTGTATACAGAGACTTCTACACAGCAATTGCTACCCAAATCTTCAACCAATTGGCTCTCAACAACTTCAATGCAGCTACTACAATGGTTGAACAATTGAACACACACGGGAGCAGCAATGTTTCTGCCTATACGATCAGCGGCAATAAGACACACATGCAACGTACTGACTCAGTTTGGAAGATTGCACAACGCATCAAGGGTGGTGACGGATACTTGAAATCAGTCTTGTTCGAACATCCGGCAGTCCTCAAATACAACCAAATCTTGTTGGAGAATGCTCTTGACAACCTTCATAAGACCAACAAGTTCACGCTACCAAACTTCTGGCTCGTCATGGATGAATCAACATATCCAACTACACCATCATTGCTACTCGTTGAGAAGAAGCGTGATGTGTTCTACAAGTCTGACTACCTCCTACTGCTTAAGCAGTTGTATCCAAATGTCCAGGCGAACAAGCTCAGTGACTACTACAATCAAACATTGTCAGAGTTCTACAGTGATTTTGACCACTTTGTTCACAACTTCATTTCATATCCTGGGCTATCAGATAAAACTATCCAACGTGTTGCCCAAGAGATGCACAACTCCATTGAAATCAAGGGTTACAATCGTGATGGTGCTACCAAGTTTGGCTCGCTTGCTATGAAAGGCATTGAAGATACAGCTTCATTCAAAGCATTTGATGCAATCAGAATTGAGAAGGAGGAAACATACATCTATCCACCTTCACCATCGGAGATCACTGTGCCTTCTATTAGTAGCAGCGGAAAGATCCTTCCTGGATTCGTCATCACACCCAACTCACTCAACGCTTCGCAAATTGATGGTACATCATACTTCGCAGGTTCGTTGGACAGTGCAATCATTCCCAAGTTCTGCACATACAGGTGGACCGATTGGGTCATTTACAATCTTGCACGTTGTGATCGTGTCAACTTCTGCTTGCCATACAAGCTTACGCAAATGATTCGTGACAATGCTGACATATCACAGTTCGCACGTGAGGCAATCATCGACAAGAACAACAAGGTCATCTACAGTACCAATCTCCAAAACACTACGAACAACGTTGTTACTGAGAACATCATGACCCGTTCATGCTTCGCAGAGAATGCAGCCAAAGCTGATTACGGTTCACTCAACTCATCATGGGTCGCAGGGCTTGTTTCAATTACTCCTTACCTCATAAATACCTTAATTGCTGCGAGAGAATCAATGCAGACCAGTGTTGTCTACAACAACTTCTCAGTCAATCGTGAAATCAATGTCTTGATTGAGATTCTTACACTCTTCTTCGATGAGATTCAAGCATTCACACCATTCCTTGGCTTCATGACTGATTCAATACAGATTAATAGTGACAAGTTGCGACCACACTTGTTCGCAGAATTGCTTGCATTCGTTGAACAGAAGAATGTCACACTCATGAGCATCAACGACTTCATCAAGCTCGAATGGGCTAACTCAGCATTCTTCAGCTCCATCGAATCACTGGTCTTCCCAGCATTCAAGAACAAGGATCCATTCGATTGGATACGTGAGTATGCTCGCGACAAGATTGACAACGGAGTGTTCAAGAATGAGTTTGAGAACACTATTCTCACATTGGGTCGTAACGTATGGGCTTGCATGATTGCTAAGAGTGCATCGACTGAAGTCAAGTTCAAGAACATCAATCGTGAACTCGATACGCTCATCCTTCGATGCATGAACATCATGTGCGAATGTGACAAAGGAATCATTCAACAATTCTTGGACAACGTTGTTACTGTCTACAATGATGCTGCTGGTGGTACATTGCGCAACTTCGTATCAACTCAAGATGTCGGCACACCAATATTGACGGGAGGCAACAAGTTCACCACATATGACTACGCCGAATCAGTCAACTATGGAAACATCACCAGATTGCTAACAGGTATTGGTAAGATTGACCCATCACCATCGATAGCAACAGCACTCAAGGAACTACCTGCTGGTGGATTCAATATTGTACCAATGTGGTCATCATTGTGTGAAGACTTCAAGATTCTCAAACTTCTCGATGATTGCACTACTGAGTTCAAATCCAATCCAAAAGCATTCCTTCGCAGTGGTAGTTACAAGAAGTTCATTGCAGCATTGGATGACTTCCCAAGATTTGAGCAATTCTCGTCATCAAAGACCTTGTCTGAACTTCGTAACAATCTCAGCTCACTCAGACTTAGTCAAACCATCAAAACTGCAATCAATGCTCTCGAATCCGTTGTTGGCAAAAATAAGGCTCAAGCACCTATTACGCAATTCTTGTCACAAGTCTGCACTGATGTACATCGTAGTGTTCCAACACCTGAACGCTTCTCACTCGATAAGTATAAGAAGACCATTTATGCAGTCAAATATGATGACTACGGTGCTGACATATTAGGTACTGCAAGACCTGTTGTTCCAAAAGTCCACAATATTGATGACGTTACTGTTGAAATTGACTATTCCAAACTATTCAACGATGACCCATCAGCCAAAATCTTCAACGAAGTCATTCCTAGACTCTTGTATGCAGCAGCATATCAATCATGGTATGCATTCAAGAAGATTGAAAGAATCCTTAACAGATTCTCATTCCTCGAAGACTCATACATAGTCGAGTTCTTAGAAGAACTGTTCGGAGCAGCAATCTTGGCAAGACTCCCAACTGTTGGCAATAAGGGTAGAGATATTATTTCAGCACCTACTGATGATGCTGGTACACACATATTCGAGTTCAACAGAGAGGTCTACTCAATACGTAACTTGTTTGCTGACAAACTGGTCAAGAATCATGCTAATGAATCGAACTATCTACCATTACTGATTGGTACTCCATTCACAACCAATACAACTGAACCAGGTGTTTCATACAAGAAGCGAACATACTTCCGCACACCGGACAAATTCGAAGAATGGTATGTCAATCTTGGTAAGTTTGTCATGAATCCGGCATTCATTGTACCTGGCTATACTGAAATCATGCTAGAAGCAGCTAAGACAACCAGGGATACTCCTTTCGCCATCAGTCCACATCAGATGTCCGACAAATATGTTCTCAACTCCGAACGTGTTGAGCAATTGATTAGAAGCATCTACGGACTGTTCAAGTCATGTGTCGCAATCAATGCTTCACCATTAGTGCAAGGATGTAATGACCCATATGACATCTTCGCATATGTTCACCTCAATTCAGACATCTTGAATGTCAAGACATTGATGTTCAACTACAACGTATCACCAGTATCACCTACCGCTATCAACTACGGATTTGTCAACTACATCAACACAGGTGATGGTGATACAGCAGATGGTGACGGAACAGGTATTGCTCCTATTGCCAACGATGATGACAGACATGCAGACATACCAAATATTGATGCTACATACGATATAGCACCAGGTGCTGCAGTACCAATGAACGGACACACTGTCACACTCACTAACGGAGATAAGTATCTCGCAATGATGCGAACATTTGTGTTAGCAATTCTTTCTGGCAAGGTTGATTCATATCTTGTCAACAACACAAGTAACACAACACACTTCCGTGAAACTGTTTGGTATGCACTGAGGTTCGCACTATGCAATTACAATGGTAATATCACTAATAATAAGATGATGTCAGCATTCAAGAATGTCCGAACCATAGTCGATAATGCTGCATTCCTCGCGGCAGGTGATGACATAGCTGCTGGTGGCATACCATTGAGTGCTTTCGATACCGAAGTTGCATATGACTTGCAAACCAGTGTTGCAAGATTGGTTGTGAACAATGGCTTTGTTGCTAGGGCAATCAGACATGACAGAGGTGCAGACTATCTCGCATTTGTTAATGCATTCAAGGGCAAAGCAATGTACTTCCCATACAAGGCTCCGGACTCATTGTTCGTACTTTCGGATAAATTGTCTTATCTTGACCGCAGTGCTATTGAAGCATTTGGTAAGGTCACCAATACACCCAAACAATTGGGTGGATTCGATCCGACAACACGTTACCAAGTTACAGACATCATCCAAAACGTTGATGGTATTGTCGATGTTGCTAAGATAATTGCAGTCAACGTATCTGCACGTGGTTTGTATCACGACCTTAGAATCAACAGAAGTGACTTATACATCCCATTCGCCACTGGCAGAGACATCTCATGCGAGCTTGACTTCTTCAGATACAAGTATATGTACAACCCTAACCTTGTTGCTCCATTCAATCGAACAAGACTTCCTCACACAGTCTTTGCTAACCTCGCAATTGGTGACAACTTCATTGTCGAACCTAAGTTTGCCAACTTATTCCATGACAAGCTCTCGCTACGTGTAAGAGCCAACTCAGAAACAACATACGGGTTCACAGTCAAAAATAATGATGTTCTCCCATTGGGTAGTTTCGGATTCAAAGGTCTCACATATGAACAATTTGTAGCTGCAAACAACTCATACGAAGAAGCCTTTGACAAAAATACTAAGTTCATCAATGAGATGGCATGTGTGTTCAAGAGTGATGCAGCTGAAATCATCTTACCAGCTGATAGGCTATTCACTGCTACCGCACATACGATGATTCCAAACAACAACATCATCATCACAAAGAGAGTTGTTCCACGTAACATCAACTTCGACGAACGTATGCTCATGCATAGAGCATTCAACTCAAGATTCGAACAACAAATCTTCTCACCACAACGTGAGATATATCTTGCTACCACACAGATTACCAGTGCGTTGACTGACGGAATGCCATACATACCTGTCTTGATATTTCCAGTTCAAAGTAGTAATGACATGTCAGTCTACACATTCGACACGACTGGAATTGCTAACAACCAATCATATGTTGATACATCCGTAATCATCAACTTCAAAGAATCTGTTGACTTCGGAAAGATTGAGTTAAATCCAATCCATATATTCTTACAGAAGTTGATTAACGAGAATCTGGTCAAGTTGGACAATTCAGTTGTCAATTCAAGACCATATGGTTTCGACTTCGGTTCGCTATCAGGTCGTGGATTGTTTGGTGGCAAGATTATGATTGGTGGGGACCTTGACATGACATTGCCATTCAATAAGTCATTCATCAATACTAGCGCAGACTATGCTGAGTTCAATGCTAGCAAGTTATTGTCAACAGCGTATTTGCGAACAGATGCACTTGGCAAAGTCAACACCGATTTATTGCCATACGACAATGGTAACAAATTGTACAAATCCATCTTTGGCGAACTCGGAACTATTGACTCAAGTGATAAGAACAAACTCATGTTCATCTATGTCATCAACTACTTCCACAAGCACAACATTAGCTTCAACCCAATCTATGACAAGATATGCTTCCCATCCATCATATTTGGATCAACTGTTCTCAATGCATTTGTACCAATCTTGTCCGAACGTGTTGGTGGAATCAAGGATGAACGCAAGCCTGTTGACGATGGTAAGGCTGAAAATTATAAGTTCATCCTCAATTACATCAAATATGCTTCGCATAAAGATAATGATGGAGTCGATCGCTACACCAATGCATTCAACTATGCTTGCAATCCGGACTGGCAACTATTAGGAGGTGGCGCAAGTCTCATCCAACGTGATAAGACTACAACTTTCGAAACAGTCAACAAGATGATTAAAGACGTTAGTGATGCTGGTCAAAATGTTACAGCAGCATTGGGTAACCAATACAGTGCACCATCCATTGGTAACAACTTCTTCAGCGACATAGTCAATTGGACCACAATTGTTCCAAAGAACTTTGTAACAGCACCTGATTCTGCAATCGTTGTCAAAGACAAGAATAGTGCACAATATAAGGACTACGACCGATTGTACCAAATGTTCCCAAGTGGATTCATGAACCACATCAGGCATCTCGACAATGTCAGCACATTAATGTACACCATCTTCATGATGCTCAGGCAGACTTCATACTATAACATCGAAGATGATAGAGAAGTCTCATTCTTCCATACTACATCTGCCGAGCCATTCTCACAAGTATAAGCGTAACATTATTTTTGCGTTGGGTGCGATGTGTATATGCGAACATATGTATGGTGAGCATTGTGTGTCGCGATGTGGTTTGCATGTATATGTCACAACAAGTGCGAACAGTACATGTTGACTATATGTGTCACAACAAGTGCGAACAGTACATGTTGACTATATGTGTCATAACAAGTGCGAACAGTACATGTTGACTATATGTGTCACAACAAGTGCGAACAGTA
>CAMWNP010000051.1 GCA_947175645.1 uncultured Porphyromonadaceae bacterium | reverse complement strand
GACCAGGACGGACCCCAGCCCCACGACCATGACGGACCCCAAGCCCAGGACGGGCCCCAGGTGAGTGACCATGAGGGACCCCACCAGCCGGGTCCATAGAAGAACGGATCGCCCCAGGTGGAGTAATACCATCCGTAGTTCCATGCATAAGGGTTATTGTTGACATAGATGTTTACATTCACGGGATCGGCCGACTGTTCCTCGGCGATGGTCTCGTAATAGTTGTATTTTATGTTGTCATTGTCGCTCCCTGCCACAATATCGGGGTTGTAGAAACGCTCTATGCGACGTGTGTAGACAAAATCGCCCTGTTCGTTGACTGTGGTGTCGACTACTTCACGCGTCAGATTACGCCGGTTATACTCGTCGACGTTGCGGTTATTGTCCGTGAAGACTGTGTATTGGTCGGAACCGGGGAGAGGCTGCGATGCCCGCCGTTTTGCCTCGGCTGCCTTTTTCGCTTTCTCAGCCTGCTCTTTTCTGGCCTTGTCTGCGTTGTAATATATGTCGTCATCATAGTAATCCTGCGCTACGCAGCATAATGCCGTTCCAAGCATCAGTGATGAAATTACCAAAGATTTGCGTATATTCATAATCCTTCTTATTTATGTGTTATGATTATTTGACCTGCGATATCCGCAATGGTTTAATAGGCAAATATATAACAAATTCTAAATAAATACAATATCTCTTAGATTTATTAACAATCAGGGGCTACGGATTGTTCGGACTATTCGGACTGCTCCTGATCAATCGCTCTTGAATCTCGGGTCAGTTGACGGAAACCTTGACTTATTAATACCAGGTCACGCCGTTGGATGCCGATGACCGCTTGTCATACTTGACATCGCTGAGCATGGCTGATTTAACTGCAATGTGGAAGTTATATGACTTGTAGGGACCCACGGGAATTACACTGGCTCGCATGGTGAAGCAGTGCAGGTCACGCGATATGTTGCAGTTCATGTAGGCAATCTTGTGGGTGTCGAAGTTGTAACTTGCGGAGAATCCCATGCTCCAGTTCTTGGTGGGGCGGATGTTGCCGGAAAACGACAGGTTCTGGGTGATTTTACCGTCGTAGTCCATCTTCTTTTTGTTGAACGCACCGTAACTGTAACTGATTGAGTAGTTGAATGTCAGGCTCCAGGGCACGCTCCATGCCACATATCCGTCCTCACCGACTTCGGTTTCATCCTTGTCTTTCGATACTCTGCCGGGTCGGCCCGTCCGGTTGCCGTTACCGTCATTGCCGTTGCCGGAGTCATTCTTGTTGTTGTCCCCATCCTTTTTCTTGCTGAAGGTGGAATTGTTCAGGGTGTAGGAGAACGATGTTCCCGTGCTTGACAGTTTCGCCAGTCCTTTACCCGCCTGCAGACGAGTGCGGTTCACTTTCACCGGATTGCCGTTTTCATTGAGTTGGTAAGTGTACACATCCCATGTGGCCGACAGGTTAAGGTTGAAATTCTTGACCAACCGCAGCATAAGGCTCGTGTTGATGTTGCTCCAGTTCAATGAGTCGGCGGCAAGGTTGTAACTTTGTGACACCGTAAAGTTCTCTATCAGTGATATTTTCTTCTCCCCGATACTGTCATTGTCTGATTTCACCTTCATTTCCAGGTTGTTGGCAAGGGAGAATGACACGGTGCCTGACTTTCCTTCTCCGGGAACACCGAACATGGAGTTGGGGAAGTAGGAATAGCGGCGTGTCTGCATTTCGCCGTTGGTGCCCATGAACTGATATTGTCCGTAATAGCCGAAGAATGATGAGCCGAAATCCGGAGAGCCCGAGAATGAAAGGGTGGGGGTCATCACGTGGCGGATCATCTTCACCTTGTCGCCAAGGAACGGCATCGGTTTCCAGAAACCGTAGATTTTGGTGTCAAGCGATATGCCGGCCTGGAAATCCCACACATTATAAAAACTGTAGGAGGTGTCGCAGACCTCTGCTGACGCGTTCGGGTCCCACTGCCGGCGCACCTTGCGTGTGTACATGCGGTCAGTGAGTGAAACTGACGGAGTGAGGTTGAAGTATTTGAACAGCGAGAAGGTGGCGGAGATGGGAACGGAGTGTTTCATGCCGTTTCTCCAGTCCTTTATCAGACTCTTCTTGAAAAATTCGTCCTGCTGCGATGTCAGTGAGTTCTGGAGCAGACCGGAGTAGGAGAGGCGGATTTTCTCATACCACCGTTCCTCGCCGACAGGATTTTTTCGTTTGAAGGGTGCCAGTTGCGACAGGCTCACGGTCACGTTGGGGAATGACACCGTCAGCGTTGAGTCCTGAGTGCGCTGTGCAATGTTCATGGTGGTTGACAATGACCATTTGGTGCGCGGGAAGCGGTAGGTCATGTTCACGGTAGAACTCTTGGTGCTCTCGGTGAAGGAGTTGCTGTAGTAACTGTTAAGGTCGTTACGTGAATATCCGCTTGTGGAGAAGTTGACGCTTGCTGACAGATTCATGTTAGGGTTAGCCTTGGAATCCTGTGAGTGAGACCACACAACCTGGAAGTTGTTCTGCTTGCTGTAGTCTGACTGCCCCTTGTCCCCCAGAATTGTGGTGAGGTAGTTGATCTGGAATGATCCTGAGTATTTGTAGCGTTTGGTGTAGGTTGACTGAGCGTTCAATCCCCATGACCCCTTGGTGTAGATTTCGCCGGTGAGCGCAAGGTCTATGTTGTCGTTGATGGCGAAGTAGTAACCACCGTCACTGAGGTAGAACCCCCGGTTGTAGTCATCGCCGAAAGTGGGTACGATTATTCCTGACGCATATTTGTCAGAGAAAGGGAAGTAGCCGAACGGCAGTGCAAGCGGTAACGGCAGCCCTGCAAGCACCAGATAGACAGGTCCGGTAACCACATTCTTCTTCGGCTTGACCTTCGCCTTGGTCAACTGAAACCAGAAGTGGGGGCACTCCGTGTCGTCACATGTGGTGTAACGGCCGTTCTGGACATAATATTCATCTCCTTCGGTTTTCTTGGTCTGGCCACCGGTGAGGTAGCCTTCACCCTGCTGAGTCACAACATCGGTGATGAACGCACGTTTGGTCTTGAAGTTGTAACTCATGGTTTTGGTCTCGTAGGTTGATCCACCTTCCTCAAACACGGGTGAACCTACTATTTCACCCACGGAGTCCGGTCGGCCAACGGCGTAGACGGTGCTGGTCTGCAGGTCAACGTCAATCTCATCGGCATCAAGTTTCATCTCACCGTAGTCAACCTGGCCGTTACCGTAGATCAGCGCGCGGCTCCTCCCTATCATGATCATGGAGTCAGACGACTTGATGTTTACGATATTGTCAAGGTCTACTTTCTGCCGGCGTATTCTTGAAACCCGCGGCGGAACGGAATCAGGCTTCACGGTCACGGTGTCAGCCGTCATTGTCGCTCCGGGAATAGTGTCAGCGGGAACCGGCAGGGAAACAACCGAATCCGTCTGTTCCGAAGGGTCCGGGGTGAGGGGCGATGCTCCCAGAGTGTTCCTGAAACCTAAAACAGTGAGTAACAGTGTGGTTACGATGGTAATATGTCGAACGTTTATTCGCAAGATTCTACGTGATAAATGAAACGGCATGCGCCATTCTCAATATAGAGAGTACAAATTTAACGATTATTTTTCAACTGAAATCAAAAATGCTGTTAAAATGTGAAGTGAAGCGCTATTCTGAGTCCGGATTTGTCAATGTCAGGGCGGTCAAGATAACTCATGCGCCACACATAGTCCACACGCAGACAACGGAAAAGGTTGTCGATTCCGGCAGACAGTTCCATGTAGGGTTTCCAGTTCATCCCCGTGGTGTGGCACTGTACGGGAAACTCAAGAAGCCAGGGGCTGTAATCCGGATTGTTAACTTGGCTCAGTTCGCCTGTATAGCCTCTGAAACAGAATACCTCCCTGAGTTTCAGTCTTTTAAGTACGGGAATGTAGTTGAAAATCGCCCCGTTTGCCCAGTAGGTCACATCCCATGAGCAGTAACTGTCAGCCACGAATTCAAGGGGGTTGAGCAAGGCGAAACTCTCGGGCTGGATGGTGTAGGAGAGGTTGGCGTTAGGGGTGAATAACTGCGGGAAAGGTGTGCCCCCCCACAGGTGTCCCCCCTTGAGGATGACGTCAGTATATCCGAATGTGGAGAACCAGAAACGTTTCTGAACGCTTAGTTCGGTTTTATTTATTCCGAACCGGGTCCCACCGGAGCGGTCAGGACCATAGGTGTGGGTGAGTATGAACACCGGTGCATCAAGATTGATGGGGAAACGGTTGGTGCGGTTCTGATAAAACTTCTCTCCCGGAGCATAGCGCAGTTCAAGAGTGCCGTAAATCATGTCATAATGATTGAACGTCGCTCCGTAGCCGTTCGTGAACGGCACGAACGGGGTGGCCTCCTGTCTGTGATGCTGTACGGAGGCAGCCACCGAGAAGTTGTTCCGCAACTCCAGTGTATATTTCAGTTCGCTGACACGGTGGTAGGTTATCAATGTGTTCTTCATTCGTTTCAGTGACAGGAAAACGTTGTCCATGTTGGTGAATATGTAGTGCTGCCCAATCTGGTCTACATCAAATAGATGGCTGACCATAATGGAATGAACGGGGAACTCCCGTGAATGGTAATCCTTTTTAATGAAGGAATATTCCAGTTCTCCTTTGTATTTGAATTTGTGATCCTTGGTTCCGTATGCCACATAGCCCCTGCTGAACCAGTTGGGCGACAGGTTGGCGGTTGTCATTCCTCCGAAACGAAGTCGCAATCCCTCCACGTCGTTGCCGCTGATGAAGGAGTTCAACGGCCCTATGTCGAACTTGGAGTTGTGCGGTGATGTGCCGACGTAGCCCACTGAGAGATATTTTATGAATTTCTCCCCCCAGTAGTATAGTTTGACTGACCGCATCCTGCTGACGAGTTCGCTGACGCGCCGTTCGTTACCGGTAGGGGCGATGGTGGTGTTTTCTTTCCAGAATACCGAATCCCTGCGGTATGCGCCGTCGGCAATAATTTCTTGTCCGAGCATACCGAAAAGTTCCGGACGGCCTGACGGGTTGAAGTCATGGCTGTCGTAGCGGGTGTTTCTTCTGACATATAATCCTTGCATACCGGGGATAACTGACATTTCCACTGTCATGTCGTCATTTGTCTTGAGTCGTGATCCGTCGCTCCCTCTGATATATTCCTGACTCAGATAGAGGTTATCTATGAAGTTGACGTTGGCACCTGGCGGTAGGCGCATCTCCACACGTTTCACAAACATTGTGGTGTCACCCTGGGGCACATAGATATGTCCGGTGAACCCGAACATGGCCCGGTTATGTGGCGTGAAGGAGAGTTCAACACATCTCTCTCCCTCAATTTCCACGGTGTCCGTAAGGAAAAATTTATAAAAGTCAGGAGCGATGCGTGACAGTGGCGACACAAATCTGTTCTGGAGGATATTTATGTCGTTGTCATAGAGGTCAACCTCCCGGAGTACATCCTCCAGAAAAGTCTGCATACTTTTCTGATCAATGAAGTCATCCACCCCCTCCTGACGTATTCCTGTCACATAAATCTTCTCACTTTCGGGACTCTTCCTATAATGGATTTCCGACAGTTTTTCTTTTACTGACAGAATCAGTACGGGTTCTCCTGAAACTTCGCTTGTGTCGACATATTCGCGTAAGAACCCGAATTTTTTCTTTAAGGCCTTGCCGGATGTATCCGTTTCAAACTTGTTGAGTCCAAGCACTATACGCTCGAAACGATTGTAGTTGTAGTTACTGTTGCGCCTGGGATCGGTTATGGAATCTCCCTGACGGACTTTCCTTGCAAAAGCCACGGCGGGATTATCTTTTTTGGAATATCTGTCACGTTTGTTCCTTACTTCAACCTCTTTCAGTTTTATTCCGGTTCCTGACATTTTTATCACCGCCCTACGTTCGGAAGCCGGGATACTGACGCTTTTCCTGTCATAGCCGAGAACCGAAAGATCAAGGCGGAGCGTATCGGCAGACCGTGGCAACGCTATGTCAATCTGCCCCTTTTCATTAGTCAGATAACCGTGTCGAAACCCTTTGACTGTCACGGAAACATAAGGTACAGGTTCCCCGGTAACAGAATCAACAACCTCAATCCTGGATTCCGCATTTGCAAAGAACGGTATCCAGGAAATTAGCAGGATGAACGTGAGCAGGTTTCGTAATATTTCGTATCTTTGTGACAAATTCTTTAATTATGGCTAAGGAAATAGAGCGTAAGTTTATTGTTATCAATGATCTATTTGAGTCTATGGCGGAGTCGTGCCACCATATAGCGCAAGGTTATGTATCGCTCCGGAAGGAAGGTACCGTCAGGATTCGTGTCAAAGATGACACTGCCTGGATTACGGTGAAAGGTATCAGCCATGGAGCCGAGCGTGATGAGTGGGAGTACCGGATTCCTGTTGCAGACGCCAGGCAGATGCTTGAACGGGTGACCGAGGGTGCGGTTATTGAAAAATATCGCTATCTGGTACCTTTTCAGGGGCATATCTGGGAGGTTGACCGTTTCCTGGGGTCGCACAAAGGTCTTGTTATGGCTGAAGTTGAATTGTCCGCAACTGATGAAACTGTGGCACTGCCACCCTTTGTAGGAGAAGAGGTGACCGGAGATCCACGTTACTATAATTCATCACTCGCAGCCGGACGGTCTCCTTCAGGAATCAGTTCCATCTGAACCACGTTCTCCACATGGTGAGTGTGGGGGAACATGTCAACAGGCTGGATTTTCGTTACTTTATATTTGGCGGCCAACAGTGCCAGGTCGCGTGCCTGGGTTGCCGGATTGCAACTGACGTAAACCAGTCGGGGTGACTCTGTCCGCAGGATAACGTCAACCACATCACCATGCATGCCCGCTCGCGGAGGGTCAACAATCATCACGTCAGGCTTGCCGTGACGTCTGACAAAATCATCGTTCAGCACATCCTTCATATCGCCCGCATAAAAGAGGGTATTGTCGATTCCGTTTACTGCTGAATTGACTTTTGCATCCTCAATGGCCTCCGGAACATATTCAATACCTATCACTTTGCGTGCCCGGCGTGCTACGAAATTCGCAATAGTGCCGGTGCCCGTGTAGAGGTCATAAACAAGTTCGTCACCCTTCAGTCCCGCGAAATCACGAACAACCTTATAGAGTTCGTAAGCCTGAAGCGAGTTGGTCTGATAAAAGGACTTCGGTCCTACCCGGAACCGCAGACCTTCCATCTCTTCCTCGATATACTCTTTTCCTGAGTGAAGCAAAATCTCCTGATCAGTTATGGTGTCGTTCATCTTTGTGTTGATGACATAGAGCAGTGAAGTGATCTGAGGGAACTCCGTGCGCAAGGCATCCATCAGTTTATTTATCTCTTCACGGTTATCCTCACCGAAAACCATCACAAGCATGATCTCCCCCGTTGAGGCAATACGGACCATCATTGTGCGTAACAAACCCTGCTGTGCCCTCAGGTCATAGAAGGTCAGTCCGTGCTTCTTACCGTATTCCTTGACGAACAGGCGCATGCGGTTTGAAATATCATCCTGCAGATGGCACTTCCTGATGTCAAGAACCTTATCAAATGCTCCGGGAATATGGAATCCGGCTGCATCTCGATCCGGGAAATCCTCTCCGCTGCGAAGTTGCTCGAAGGTCAGCCAGCACTTATTTGAGAAAGTGTATTCCATTTTATTACGATATTCCCATATCTTGTTTGAACCTATGATAGGGGATATTTCCGGAAGCGGGATTCGCGCTATGCGGGTGAGTGCGTCCTGCACCTGTTGCTGCTTGCATTTGATCTGATAATCGTAGGGCAGGTGTTGCCAACGGCATCCCCCGCACACCGTGAAGTGTTCGCAGAGCGGATTAATCCTTATTTCCGATGGCTTTATGAAACTTTCAATGTGGCCTTCGGCATAACTATGTTTCTTTTTGTCGAGTTTCACGTTGACGACATCACCGGGTGCGCCGTAGGGGATGAACACAACAAGATCATTTACTCTGGCGAGGGAATTACCTTCAGCCGCCACTGCAGTTATCGTGATATCTTCCAGAAGTGGAAGTTCTTTTCGTTTACGTGCCAAAACAGTTGATTTTTTTGGATTTATTTTATAAGATTACCCCTTACTTATCAGCACCGGAGTAATCTTTGCACAAAATTACACATATTTTTTAACCCTGTAAAATCCACGGTGGATTAATTATAGTAACATTCTCTGAAAAAGTGTGCTGAAACTCGCCTATTATGATTATATTTGCAGAAACTAACATTCTAACAAAATTTACTTATCCTTTTCAATGCTTAAGAAAACCATTTTATTATCATTGACGCTCTTTGGCGCTGTCGCATCTGTCTATGCATGGAAGCCTCTTTTTGTGGGGCACCGTGGTTCGTACAGGGGTGTGGCCAACACAGTTGAGGCATACCGTAACGGTGCGGATTATTATCATTATGATGGTCTGGAATGTGATGTACGTGTGACCAAGGATGGTCACTATGTGATCCTTCATGACGAGACAACCGGAAGTCTGTGCTCTACCGACCTTACTGTTGCCACATCTACTCTTGCTGACCTTAAGGCTCTGAAATTCGAGCAGACAAGAGGTGGAGTGAAATACACCGGACAAATCTGTACGGTTGAGGAGTATCTTGACATCTGTTTGGAGAAAAATGTATTTCCGGTGATTGAACTGAAGTGGACAACAGGTATCAACTCCAATGACATGAAGAATTTTCCTGGACTCATGGCTCTGGTGGAAGCAAGAGGGTTGCGCTCAAAAGCCATCTTTCTCACGTCAATGCTTCCATCGCTGAAATATGTCAGGGCCAACTATCCCGATGTCAAATGCCAGTATCTTCTCACCTCAAGCAGTGACCAGAAAGTCAGGGACTGCGTGGACTACGAACTGGATGCAAGTTTCAGCACTGTCCTCACTGAAGAGATCGCCGTGAAATATCGCCGTGCAGGACGTGAAGTTGCGGTATGGACGGTAAACACTGAAGCCAATTACAGAAAATTCGGGAAAATGGGTACCTATATGATGACCTGCGACTACCTGGTCCCTTCCGATATGCCTGAACTGGATGAACCCGTCTTACCCGAGCCCATGCCGGATCCGGTTGAACTTGACAATAAGATTCTCTGGACACGCTCTCTTTCAGGCGATAATCTTCCCGCTAATTTCCCTGACAAGTCCGAACCTATTTACAAAACCGGACAACAGGCGGCTATGGTCGATGGCAAATTCTATGTAAACGACTATGGCACAAAAACATTGCTTATGTTTGACCGTGATTGTGAGGAGGCTATACTCATGCCTCAGAGCGACACTGAACTTGGTGGATCTCCCGTGCATGGTATCACCGCTGATGATGCGGGTAATATTGTGTTGCGTTATGAGAAAACCTACACTGAGACGCCGTCAAAGGTCCGCATTTTCAAATATGGAACCACAAGTAATCCTGTGGAGGTTGAATTCAATCTGGACTCGGAGGCAGGTGGGCAGAATAATTTCGCATTTGCATCCGGAGACCTTCTGTCTGCTGAGGGAGGCTACCTCTATTTCCTGCCCAACAAGAAGGATGTCATGAGTCTTGTTCACATCGTCAATGGCAAAGTGGAAAGCGTACTGACCCGTAAACTTTCCATTCAAGGATCAACTGCTTCTGTCATAATTCCTATTGAAAATAATCCGGATAATTTCATCTATATGGTCCGTAACCAGGGATTTTACCGTTATAATGGCCAGGATCAGGGGCTTATGCTCGGCGGATCAAATATTAATCCTCCGTTACGCAACTCTTCACTGGGTGGCGCTTACATGACCATGGGTGATCATGAAATCCTGGTATACCCTTCCGGTCTAAACTATAACGGTGGCTTTTCAATTATGGATATCACGTCAGGTGGACAGCATGTAGGCACATTCGAACCTCTCGGAGACGGAGGATTCGTGCGTAATTCTTCCACCGGTACTTTTATGAAGGCTGAGAAGATCAGGGATAACGTCTACCACCTCCACACTTACACTATGGGTAACGGCTACGGTGTATATGAAATCAAACTTAAAGGTGAAGATTCGGTGGAGTCCGTCACAGTCCCAGAAATAGAGAAACTCAGCGTAAGGGTAGGGGATGGCTCGGTTGATGTATTTGCACAGTCACCACTGGGTAATGTATCGGTGTATTCCGTTACCGGATCAGAACTGCAGCGGGTGGCAACAACAGAAACTTCGGTGCGACTCAACACATCGTCGCTTCCACGTGGTATTTATATTATATGTATACCCGGTAAACTGCCGGTGAAGGTTGTATTATAAAAAAATCATTTGAGAAAAACAGGGGTGCCAAATCAGGTACCCCTTTTTTGTATGGGACTCCATGAACCGTTTAATTAAAAATTATGTTATATTTATAAAAATGAAATAAATGTCTAACAAATAAAAAAGAAAAAATTATGAACGCATTAAACTTGTCCTTCTGGGGTAAATCAAAAGCATGGTGGGTAGTACTCATCGTTGGTATTCTATTAGTTCTCGGAGGCTTTGCCTATTGGTTTTGGCCTGCAGCAGGTTATGCCGTGGCATCACAACTTTTCGGCTGGCTTCTTATACTTTTCGGAGTAGTACAACTATGTGTATCAGCAGGAATAAACAGACCTCGTGGCTGGGGATGGCTGTTGGCCGGAGGTGTAATCAACATTTTTATCGGTTTTATGCTGGTGCGTAGTGTGATTCTCGCTGAAGTTGTATTCCCATATTTCCTTGCATTGGTATTCGTTTACTGGGGAATCGCAGCCCTTATTGCAGCCGTAAACAACCGTGCCCGCCGCTATTGGTGGCTTCAGATGGTCAACGGCGTTCTTCTGATGATTATCGGTTTCTTCTTCATTGAAGCGGGTTACCTCCAGGATATGGCAATGGTTAGTTTCCTTACCGCTCTCGCATTCATCTACTGGGGCTTTACCGTTGCCGGTGCAGCCTACGATATGAAACCCGGGAAAATTGAAGAATAATAACAAATGATTAAATTTATTACAGAGAGGATGTGTCAAAACAAAAATTTTGGCACATCCTCTTAAGGTTTGTCAGAATATGCCGAAAGCAACGACGCAGATGGCTCATTATGACACACCGTCATATCTTTTAAGTCTATGGAAAACAATACATTACAGGCTCTGATTCAAGAGAATCCCGCATACAGAAATATTATTGAGCGTACAAGCGTACGGCGTTTTACTGAAGAACCACTTACCGAACTTCAGAAACAAGCCCTCCTCCATGCGGCCATGAGCGCTCCTTCCGGTGTTAACAAGCAGCCATGGGAGTTCATCCTTGTTGATGACAAGAAAATCTTACAACGTCTGGCTGATGCGTTGCCCTATGCTAAAATGACGGCTCAGTCACCGTTGGCGATAATCGTATGCGGTAATCCCGAACGTTTTCTTGAGGGAGAAGATTCAACCCTTTGGGAACAGGATCTTTCTGCTGCTTCAGAAAATATACTTTTAGCAGCCCGGGCACTTGATCTTGGTGCCGTATGGACCTGTCTATACCCGCATGCTGACCGCATTCAATCTGTAAGGGAAATACTCGGAATCAGTGATGCTATAATACCTTTCAATCTTATTCCGGTGGGTCACCCTGCCATAAATCATACCCCCATGGATAAATGGCGTCCTGAACGGGTGCATCATAACAAATTTTGATACACGGGAGGTTTAGAAATTTTGGTGAAATGCACGGGATTATTTCATCCGGTATCAGAGTGCAAAGCCCACGGTCTTTAATCATTCCACATCCGGCAGCCTGTCACGCCATGACTGTTCGGTGAGCCAGCGCTGCATGGTAGGGAACTGTCCGGTGCGGTAACCTTTTTCGGTCA
>CAMWNP010000050.1 GCA_947175645.1 uncultured Porphyromonadaceae bacterium | reverse complement strand
CTCTTTCCAAGAGATAGTGACAGATGTGAATCTGTTTGTCTCTGGGAAATAGACAGAGATAAGAAAAAGAGTTTTTAAACGTTTCATCTTCTTAGTGCAATTTCTGAGGGAAGGCTTGCGGGAGGTTGTGTCAAAATTCAAAATTTTGGCACAGCCTCTTAAGGTGTGTTGGAATAGGTCAGATGTTAGGCGCTGAGGATGAGGACGATAGGAGCATACACAAGTTGTGACTGAGTCCGCTTCCGAAAGCAACGACACAGATGGCCTAATATGACTCACCGCTTTTTTGTATGACACCGCACGGAACTGGTCAGATGTATCTCACACCTCACTTCCTGTGGAGCCGTAAGAGATTCATATCCCACGACACACCTACACTGAGAAAGGTTGTCCTTGCCTGCATGATGTCTGATTCTTCAGTGTTGCGTCCCCAGGAATGGTAGCATGTCGCATGCAGGCGGAGCGAGGTGCGCTGCTTCACTATGGGAAAGAATTCCACACCTCCTCCGGCCATCTTGAGTTCCGTTCCCGGCAGAACTGCCAGGTCGGCTGTGGAATGTGTGCGGTTGACATCATAGGTCATCTTGGCATGGATTCGCCAACGTCTGCCGGGTGTGCTGTAGGCTACGTCGCCTATCACTGAGCAGTCGCGCAGCAGAAATGACTGGTGTGAAGTTGCCCGGTTCATCAGGTCAAGTTCAAAACGTAATGGCCCCATTTCCAATTTGTTACCCAGCGAAATATATGAAATGAAACGTCCTTTGGAATATTCAGCGAGGTTCGCGCTCCACATTGTGGAAACCGGGCCGTGATTGCCGGTCCACATAAGGTTGTAGCAGTAGATGTTGCTCAATCCGGGTTGGTGCCAGATGCTTTGTGTGACCTGAAACATCAGGTTGTCACGGGTAGTGATGTCATAAGATGTGGTGGCCCCGAATTCAAACGACGGGGTATTCTGCCAGAATACGGAGTAACAGAACAGGTCAACCGGGTTACGGTCATATTCCCATCCTCCCAGTGCAACCAGTTCTTTCCCGGCGGAGAAGTGCCATCCGTCAACCGAGTAACGCACATACATCCAGTCGGTTGCGTTGAACGGATTGTCGTCTGTAATCTTTTTGTTAAGTCGCTGACGCCAGGAATAAGTAAGACCGGGAAGAATCTCTCCGTCAAGACGGAGCATCAGATATTTCCCTTTGAATCCTGAATGGTCATCATTCATTTCAGAACCGTTCCAATCTCCTTGCCAGTCGGCGCGTGCACGTATGTGCAGATTGAGCAATTCGGTTTGTGGAGCGACGCTTTCATCGGCAGAAACGGCAAAGCATGGCAGAGTAGCGGCAAGTGTGACAATGACAGTGAGGATTCTCATCAGCATGGTAGTAGATCGGACAAGTATGTTAGGATTAGTTTCGGGCTGGTATTGCAAAGGTAGGAATATTATTTTTATTGCGCAAGCCTCGCCGGAACGGTTATTAACTGAAAAGTTTTTGTCAGAACGGACAGGGGGATTCAAAGCAGTAGTCGTGACCGTCAATAGGAAACCGGAAGGCAACCCTTTGGGCATGTAGATGCATGCGCCCACCGTTACACGGCTTTTTGCCATACAGACGATCGCCGGATATATGCATTCCAAGGCCGGAGTCGGATGCTGCGTGAACCCTCAGTTGATGGGTGCGTCCGGTGAGAGGATGGAAGATTATACGGCTCCGCCCATCGGCGGTTCCTGTAAAACGGTAAATGGTCACTGCCTCCTTACCGTTTTCAAAGTCAACTCGTTGTCGCGGACGGTCAAGCAGGTCGGGTGATAAAGGAAGGTCAATCCGCCCCTCCCCGGGAATCCCTTTCTCCAGATAGTTTCCCTCAAGTTCGGCAACGTAGGTCTTGCTGACCTCACGGGTGGCGAACAGCCGCTGCATGACTCTGTATGCTTCGGAACCGAACGTGGCTATGAGCAGGCCGGAAGTGTCCCGGTCAAGACGATGAGCCACTTTAACTTCGCTTTCTTCTCCATAAAATTCGGTCAGCCATTGTTGTATGGATGTATTGCTTTCCTTCCCGGGTACGGACAGCCATCCTGCCGGCTTGTTGACCACGCAGAACCAGTTGTTCTGATAGAGTATCTCCGGAGGTTCCGTTGCGAATTGTGTAGGCGCATTTTCCGGAGGTGGTGTCACCTCAATCCCGCGAAGCATCCATGTAAGTACCGGCAGACACCTGCCGCGACACGCCGGATAATGATTCCCGTGGATACGGATCTCACCCTCTTTCGGCTTCCCGAACCAGTATTCCGCCATTGACAACGGTTTCCAGCCTCTGCGGTAGGCTGCCTGCAGAAGTTTCGGTGCGCAACACTCGCCGGCCCCTGTAGGTGGTATCTTCACTGCGGTTTCCGCAAATATCTCGCTCAGGCTTCTGCTTTCTCCCCGTCCGTTAAGTAATCGGAAGTTATTGAAAAGCCAGTTTTGCAACGTCTCCGAGTCGTGGCGGCGTTTCATCTTCATTTTCTCCAACTGCCTCTTTGCCTCCCTTACTTTCAATTCATACGGTTCAAGCAATGCAGCGGCTTCTGCTTTTTTTCGCCTCAGTTCCGCTTTCTCATATTGGCTCTGACGGATCATTTCAGCATCATCAGTCGCGCTTACCTGACTTTCTCCCCTGCGTATGTGACGCTCCAGTCTTGATATTCTGCAACGTTCCCGGAACTCTGCTATAACAGCATCCAGACGTGCCTTTACGGAATCATACAGGGTTAATGCAGCGGCATATTCCCCTTCCTCAAACTGCCTGATGACAGCGTTCTGTTCAGAGATTTCCCGCTCCTTTTTCTTGAAATATCCTTCAGGGTGGAGATAATCGAATACAGGCTCTACAAATCCCCGGTGGTTGAATCCTCCGCTACCCAACTGACCGGAAAAGGCATAAAGCGTATGGTGCCTGCCGCTGTCATCAGCAGCGACAAGCACTCCAATCATTTTACCGCCTTCAAGTTCGCGGTAGAAATTTATGTCATCCGGGTTGTCGCTCGTCCTCTTTTTCTCCAGTTCGGCAACCAGGAGGGCGAACGCTTCATCGCAGGCGGCATCAGGGGTGTAGTCAAATGGGTTGTTCATTACCTGCGAAATTACAAAATCCCGTCAATACATGCAAGCGGAACATGGAACCTAAGACCCGGTTCCTCAGCATTAACAAATATTGGGGAACCGGATCTTAATATGCTCCGGCGTAGATCATTTCTACATGTCCGATAGGGAGACTGGTACTGAGAAGCACGGGTACACGGGTGTTCTGCGCTACCTGTGCTTCAACAGGGTATCCGCTTGGAACTCCCTGATATGTGAATTCAAATGTCAGCCCGTATGTGTCAAACATGTATCCTGCCGCCTCATAACTTGATGTGCCGTTATAGGTTATGGTTACGGATTTGCTGTCACCTCCGTTGACGGCGATGGGAATGGTGACCTGTTGCCCGGGAGCCATATTATCGAAATCTATCTCATGGAAATAGTAGAAAAGCCCGAGCATATCGGTGGAAATCGATATCGCTTCCATGGTCTGACCGGAGGCATCGAGTTCACCCTGTCCCAGAGTATTCTTATAATCAAAGGGATTCATTGTGCCGAACGCACCCTCCCTGTATTGTGCCGTAGTTGGCTTCATATACCATCCGTTCTGATATGAAACGGTTTCACTGCTCAATGGAGTGCCCGGTTGCATGGCTGCATTCAGAGTGTCGCTCACACAGAAAACTCTTCCTTCCCAGGGGATGGTATTTCCGTCAAGGGTAGCATTGAACTGTTGGTTCTGGGATTGAAGTGTAACCTTACCATGACCAATGTTCACATTCATGAAACCCCAGTGATATTTGACATCATAACCTATTTCCTGATATGGAATTTCAATCTGAGCCGCAGCAGCCAATGCTGTTGCCATGACAACTAATGTCAACAAAATCTTTCTCATAATAAATAGTTTTTGATTTACGGTATGAAAATCTGGGAAGCAGATGCCGGGAATATAACTAAATTTCAACTTCTGCTTGACAGTGTTGGTTATTCAGCGTAAAGATTCTCAGACTGCTGAGGAATGTATTGCTCTACAATTTTGCTGATTTTCACCATGTCAGGTTTTTTATTGGCATAATCGATAAAAATTCCTGCCGGGTAAAGATCCGGGTCAGAAGCCGACTGGAAATCAGCGGCATCCTCAGAATAGTCACCGTCTTCTACCGCATCCGCCTCAATGGCATAGTCGCTGAATTCTATCGCGCGGTCAGCATCGTCATGTCGCTCTATTTCCACCAAAAGAGTTGTAGGTATTACGCTTATCTGGGGGTCTTCTCCCCAAAATCCGGGATTGTTTATAACCTCTTCCACTTTTGAGGCAATAACGTCAATGAGTTCTTTTCGTGTCATAATATTACTTTTTTATTTTCATAACACACCAGTCACTGAAATAGTTCTGTTCCGGCGTACCATAATTGAAATTGATGCGTTAAGCCTGCCATGATGAGGGCCTGTTGAACGTGGTGTTCATAAAAAATACTAAAAAAATTCTGTGAAGTCGTTTTTTTCAACGGAATAGTTGTTTATAGATAAACCCAACTTAATATCTACGGCAACATGAAAAAGCACAACATCTTCTCCATGCTGCTTCGCCTGCTGACAGGACGCAGCAAACTGACGGTAGACAATTCTTCAGTAAAAAATTTCAATCTCAACCGCTTTTTAGGTGACTGGTTTGAAACCGCACGTTTCGACCACCGTTTCGAACGCGGTTTGCAGAAAACTAAGGCTCAATATTCCCTGCGGAAGGATGGAAAGGTAGACGTACTTAATACCGGTGAAAAAAACGGTAGGTACTCCCGGGCAAAAGCCGTCGCCATACAGACCGCCACACCGGGATTGCTGCGCGTGTCGTTCTGGCGCCCTTTCTATTCTGACTATCGCATAATGCTCGTTGACCCGGACTATCAATACGCTCTGATCGGTGGCGGAACCGACAACTATCTGTGGATTCTGTCACGTACACCCGAAATCACTGATGAAGTAAAGGAACTTATTCTAAACGAAGTCGGCAAAAGAGGCTACGATACATCCAAACTGATCTGGGTGAAGCACTGACCTACAGTTGCCACACTGTCATCCGGTTCAATCCTCTTCTTGTTTGACTCATCCCCCGTTCTCATTCTTCACTTTAACAACATGATAAACCGCACCCCTGAGAATCCCTTAATTCTTTGGCAAACTTAATGCTCCCGGTCCAATGCTGTAGGGCAAAGGTCGGGGGCTCAATTCACCTGTCTGTGGTTCTTACAGACACGTTTCTTTACAATGCCATTTTCTACGGTTATGAATTCCTCATTCTCCCATTGAGATGCCCACCCCATGTGGATATAATTAACGATCTCACCTGACACCACTCTTAGCGAATCATTTACCCAATCGGCAAAATACCCTGATGGGGTCTGTTTCGGGGCATAAATGTCATCAATATCGATAGGCCTGAAATTGTCGGACCCATCCATAACCAACACACTGTCAAGAAACAATGAGTCATTCTTAATCTTCCAGTACCCGATATAGTTTCTCCACAAGGCCGTGCTGGTTACTCCTTGAGGCAACCTTTCTTTTATTCTTGGAAAGGAGGTGCTGTCACCTTCAAGTAACAGTGTACACAGAAATTTACGACTACCCCCATCATACATAACCTCGGAATACTGCGCCGTAGCAAATCCTACCAATGCCAACACACCAACAAATATCACTAACACCAGTCTTTTCATGGTAAATATACTAAAATTTTAATCAATCAATTACAACCCATATTTTAATCGTGAGCAACTCACTGGCGCGAAAACTGAACTGCACTTCACGGATATTGGTAAGCATCCCCTACAAGATGTACCACATCCGTTTCGCAAATATAAGCAAATTTATCAAAACAAGAAAATCCATAACTTTTCGCCCGGCATTTCTGTCCTCAATCGGCATGGAACGCTGATTAATACTTATCATTGTCTCATATCCCCCAAAAAATATAATAAGTTTGGGACACCATGCTGTATGAAACTTATAAGCAGACCACTCTATCTCAATCAGATATCAGGAGTGATGAACACTACCGACATAAAAATAGAGATCGGTATCAGACGCTCGGCAAAATCAAGGCATTTTATACTCAAAAATTTTGCGAAATTAATGGTTCTATCATTAGGATTTTCATCAAATAAAGCCCCAAACAAACTGGATCAACTGAGGCTACAAAATACCAATGGCCAAACAAATTATAATTTGCTTGACCATTGATTATTAGTTAATTACATGAATTAACCGCCTTAATATTCGTCCTCGTTGAAGAAAAAGTCTTCTTTGGAGGGGTAGTCGGGCCAGATTTCTTCGATTGAGTCGTAGGTTTCGCCTTCGTCCTCCATTTCCTGGAGGTTTTCTATAACTTCCAAGGGTGCACCCGAACGCATTGCATAGTCAATGAGTTCATCTTTAGTTGCGGGCCAGGGTGCGTCCTCAAGTTTTGATGCTAATTCAAGTGTCCAATACATTGTTTTTGGTTTTTTGAGGTTGTTTTTGTTTGGGTGTGCAAAGTTAGTAATGGTTTTGGATTCTAACAATTTTTGTCCCAGAAAATTTCAGGCGTCTCGGTTAAATTATTATAATATCTGCCGAGTACGAACAGGTAGTCGCTCAGGCGGTTGATGAACCTTGTCAGGGCTGAGTCAACGTGTGTTGTTTCCTGCAGGGCTATAATCCGGCGTTCGCACCGACGGCACACTGTGCGCGCCACGTTGGCTTGTGCCGAAAACGGTGATCCTCCGGGGAGTACGAACTGATTCAGCGGAGGCACTGTATTGTCCAGACGATCTATCTCGGTTTCTATGCGCGAGATTGCCTGATGACCGAGACCTACACATTCGGTGGGCGCGTTATCGGGGTTGTCGGTTGCGAGATATGCGCCTATGTTGAACAGTTTGTTCTGAATGAAGATTATTGTATCGCGGTCATCGTGACGGATGACAGGTGATGCGGCGAGAACTCCGAGGTGAGAGTTGAGTTCGTCAACGGTGCCGTAGGCTTCCAGGCGCGGGTCTGTTTTGCTTACGCGTTTACCTCCCACCAGTGCAGTTGTTCCTGCATCGCCTGTGCGTGTGTAGAGAGGACTTTTTTCCATGTTCGGTTATGTGAAAGGGTGCAGAAGATGCATTTCTGCAAACATCTTCTGCACCTGGTGTTTTTTAGAATTCTGCGTTGTTTGGTGTACGTGGGAAGGGGATTACGTCGCGGATGTTTGTCATGCCTGTAACAAAGAGGATGAGACGTTCGAAGCCGAGACCGAATCCGCTGTGAGGAACTGTTCCGAATCGACGTGTGTCAAGATACCACCACATATCCTTCATGGGTATGTTGAGTTCCTCGATGCGCTTGAGCAGTTTGTCATAGTTTTCTTCACGCTCTGAGCCTCCGATGATTTCACCAATCTGAGGGAATAGAACGTCCATGGCGCGTACTGTTTTGCCATCTTCGTTCTGTTTCATGTAGAATGCTTTGATTTCCTTGGGATAGTCGGTAAGAATCACAGGACGTTTGAAGTGTTCTTCCACAAGGTAGCGTTCATGTTCGCTCTGGAGGTCGGCACCCCAGTAGACGGGGTATTCGAATTTCTTCCCGGATTTGAGCAGTATTTCGACACCCTCGGTGTAGGGAAGACGTACAAAGTCCTGCTTGATGACGTTGTTGAGGCGTTCTATCAGTCCGTTGTCATACATGTCGTTGAGGAACTGGATGTCGTCAGCGGCATGGTCGAGAGCATATTTGATGCAGTATTTGATAAACTCCTCGGCAAGGTCCATGTTGTCAGTGATGTCATAGAATGCCATTTCGGGTTCTATCATCCAGAATTCCGCCAGGTGGCGGGGGGTGTTTGAGTTTTCAGCACGGAATGTGGGACCGAAGGTGTAGATCTGACCCAATGCGGTAGCACCGAGTTCTCCTTCAAGTTGACCGGATACGGTCAGTGCGGTGGGTTTGCCGAAGAAGTCCTGAGAGTAGTCAACGGAGTTGTCCTCTGCTTTTGGCAGATCGTTGAGGTTGAGTGTGGTAACCTGGAACATTGCTCCCGCGCCCTCGCAGTCGCTCTCGGTGATAAGGGGAGTGTGGAGATAGAAGAAACCTTTCCGGTTGAAGAAATTGTGGATGGCGTAGGCCAGGACGCTGCGTACGCGGAACACTGCGCCGAAGGTGTTGGTGCGCATGCGCAGATGTGCTTTTTCGCGGAGGAATTCCAGTGTGTGGCCTTTTTTCTGAAGGGGATAAGATTCGGTGTCGGCAGTTCCGTAAATCTCAAGGGTATCCGCCTGGATTTCAGCGGTCTGGCCTTTGCCCATTGATTCCACGAGTTTACCTGTCACGCAGATTGATGCTCCCGTGGTGATAGGCTTGAGTTGCTCGTCGGTGAAGCGGCTCATGTCAAAGACAATCTGGATGTTCTTTATTGTGGAGCCGTCGTTGAGGGCCACGAACTGAACATGCTTGTTTCCGCGTTTTGTTCTTACCCAGCCTTTGACGCATACATCCGATCCGATCAGTTCGGGATTGAATATGTCGGCTATTTTGGTTCTTTTCATTTTATTATACCGGTTTATATTTTATTAGTCAGTGTTGTTGGAACTGTTTATTCAAACGAACCCATTTTAAGGAAGTTTACCTCATCCTGGGTCAGATAGCGCCAGCGGCCGCGGGGGAGGTTCTTCTTTGTCAGACCGGCGAAGTAAACACGGTCAAGTTTGGTCACGTGATATCCTAAATGTTCAAAAATGCGACGCACTATTCGGTTACGTCCGGAGTGGATTTCTATGCCGGCCTGGTTACGGTCTGTTTCGGTTGCATAACTTATTTCATCGGCGTGGATGGGACCATCCTCAAGTTCAATGCCGTCGGCGATGCGCTGCATATCTTCTTCGGCGATATCTTTGTCACACCACACGTGATAGATTTTTTTCTTTACGTACTGAGGGTGAGTGAGTTTTGACGCCAGGTCGCCGTCGTTGGTGAGCAGGAGCACACCGGTGGTGTTACGGTCCAGACGGCCAACCGGGTAAATGCGTTCGTTGCATGCGCCTTTGACCAGATCCATCACGGTCAGACGTCCGTTGGGGTCATCCGATGTTGTCACGCAATCTTTGGGTTTGTTCAGAAGAATATAGCATTTTGACTCAAGAGCCACAACCTTTCCATCGTATTCAACCACGTCGCTGTGTGTGATTTTTGTTCCGAGTTCGGTTGTCACCTCACCGTTGACTTTCACCAGACCTTGCTGGATGAATTCATCGGCTTCACGGCGTGAACATATTCCGGCATTGGCCATGAACTTGTTCAGGCGGATCTGCTCGTTGGGATCGGGTATGGGCATTTCATACTCGATGCGTTTGGGACGTGGAACGAAACTTTTGCCGGGACGCGGAGCCTGCTGACGGCGGAATCCACCCTGCTGGTTGTTCTGGCGGAACCCACCCTGCTGGTTGTTCTGGCGATATCCGCCCTGCTGGTTGTTCTGGCGGAAACCATTCTGCTGGTTGTTCTGGCGATATCCGCCCTGCTGTCCGTTATTCTGGCGATACCCACCTTGCTGGTTATGCTGACGGTATCCACCCTGCTGGTTGTTCTGGCGGTATCTACCCTGCTGATTGTTCTGGCGATATCCACCTTGTTGGTTATGCTGACGGTATCCACCCTGCTGATTGTTGGGGCGATAGCCACCCTGACGGTTGTTGTTGGGGCGGTAGCCGTTGTTGGATCGATAGCCGGTATTTTGCTGGTTGTACTGGCGGTAAGCCGGTGTGGTGGCTTCGCCGGTGCTTGTTTCGTCAGAATCAGGAGCCTGATAGGCTGACTCGGTGTTGTAACTGTTCTGACGGTTTGTCTGATAATTGTTGGGGCGGTAAGGTTGCTGATACCTTCCGTAGGACTGTTGCTGATGGCGGGGCGTGAAGCCGGAAGTCTGTTCCGATGATGAATCGTGATCGGCTGATTCGGTGTTGTTGTTGAAACGGGGGCGGGGAGAGTAGCCTACACGTTCAAAACGGCGTGGCTGCTGGGGTGCTTCAGGGTTGAAAGAGTCGGAGCGCTGTCCGATTCTGGGACGTTTAGGTTTTTTTTCTTCGGTTTCCATAATGGTTGTTTGTGTATATTTAGTCCTGAGCCTCACGGCATGTGGGCAAAAGTTTTAATATGGTTGGTTAGTTTCTGATGTTTAACAAATTATTTACTTTTTTTGTTGACGTACCTTTTGGAAGGATTGGCTTAAATACCTGTGTAGGAATGTGGTGAAAGGGTCCGGAGTTCCTCCTTGACACTTTCTGAAACTTCAAGGGTTTCGATAAACTCCGCAATGCTCCGGTGATTGACCTCGGCGTTTGTGCGTGTGAGTTGTTTGAGGGTTTCGTAAGGGTTGGGGTATCCTTCACGGCGAAGGATTGTCTGTATGCCTTCGGCCACCACGCTCCACATCTGGTCAAGGTCGGCATCGATTGCCTGACGGTTGAGCAGAAGTTTATTCAGTCCCTTGAGGGTTGACGCGTATGCAATGAGTCCGTGACCCAGGGGTACGCCAACGTTGCGGAGCACTGTGGAGTCAGTGAGATCACGCTGCAGACGTGACACCGGAAGTTTCTGTGCAAGGTGACACAGGATTGCGTTGGCTATGCCGAGATTGCCTTCGGAATTCTCGAAGTCAATGGGGTTGACCTTGTGGGGCATGGCTGATGATCCCACTTCGCCGGCCTTGATTTTCTGCTTGAAATAGTTCATTGAGATGTAGGTCCACACGTCGCGGTCAAGATCAATGATGATTGTATTCACCCGTTCTATAGCCTGAAGCAACGCTGCCAGATTGTCGTAGTTGCTGATCTGTGTGGTGAGTTCCTCTCTTTCAATGTGAAGTTTCTCCTTCAGGAAAGATGCGGCAAACTTTTTCCAGTCTATTGAGGGATAAGCGGCCTTGTGGGCGTTGAAATTTCCTGTGGCACCCCCGAACTTGCCCGATATGGGGCAGTTACGCAGTGCTGCAAGTTGGGTTTCCAGGCGGTAGACAAACACATTGAGTTCCTTTCCGAGCCGGGTGGGTGATGCGGGCTGTCCGTGTGTGCGCGCCAGCATCGGAACGTCGGCCCATTCATCGGCAAGTTCTTTCAGACGGGAAATGATTTGCTCTGCGGCGGGGATATATACCTCCGTCAGTGCGTCAGCGATACTCATCGGCACCGATGTGTTGTTAATATCCTGTGATGTCAATCCAAAGTGGATGAACTCCTTGAACTGAGCGATTCCCAGACGGTCAAACTGCTCCTTGATAAAGTATTCAACCGCTTTCACATCGTGGTTGGTCACTGATTCAATCTCTTTGATACGACGCGCGTCATCCAGAGAGAAGTCAGTGTAAATATGTCGTAGATCCGGCTTCAGATCAGGATTGAATCCGGTGAGTTGGGGCAGCGGTATTTCTGTGAGTGCTATGAAATATTCAATTTCAACCTTTACCCTGTATTTTATAAGTGCGAATTCCGAGAAATAATTGTCAAGTGATTCGGTCTTTGAGCGGTAACGCCCGTCTATCGGCGATACGGCTGTAAGTTGTTCGAGGGTCATGTGTAACTGTTTGATTTGTAAATGAGACTCGTGGTTTTTTACCTAAAATTGTAGATTGTACATTGGAGGGAACAAAGATAAGCAATTTTTGTGGAATTTTTAGTGATATAATGTTAAAATTTTTCACTGTGTTTTCGGAAAATGTGTGAATTCAAACAGATTTCTCGGTAAAAATAAGAACGGAGCCCGTCGCGGACTCCGTTCATTTATACTTGATGTTTTTCTTGGTACGGGGAAGGTTAAAATTTCACCATTAAATCTTTTGTTGTTTGAGCATATATATCAGTTATTGTAATCTGCGAGAGTAGT
>CAMWNP010000049.1 GCA_947175645.1 uncultured Porphyromonadaceae bacterium | reverse complement strand
CGCGTGTGGGCTTTGGTGCTCATAAAACGCGGCCCCCCTGGCCCGCCTTTTTGGGGGGCCCGGGGGGGGGGCGGGGCCCCCCGTAACCGGTGTCCCCTGCCCTACCCTATCGGCTGGAGATAAATCAGATGCAGGGGGATCAGTATTTGAGAATAGAGGAGCCGCTGTCGGAATTATTGAGACTGCGTCGGCCGGTGCGGAAAATAGAGCCGAAGTCAGCAGAATAACTTACCGAGAGGACAATCATGTTGGCATTGTTGCGGATGCACCGTGTGGAGGTGCCAGGATTTACTGGTGAGTAGTTCCATTGAGGGTATTGGGTTCCTTTACTCTCGAACATGTACCACCAGCCGGCAGTGAGTGTCCAGTGCTTGTCAGGTTTATACTCAAACTGGAGCATATCACCGTTCTCATCCTTGGAAACGGTGTGCCCGTAGAGTGATTTGCCGGGTATCTTTCGCCAGTAACTTATGGTGTAGGGACCTTTGTTCCACCAGATGCTGAAGTTGGCGTTGAAAGAGGTCAGATGATGGGTCCAGCCGTCTCCACCGTCCTCATAGTGACTGAGTCCGAGGTTCACGCTTGCTCCGAAGCCGGCGATGTCGGTCAAACGCATGTTAAGGTTACCCCACACCCGGCGATATTTACGTGCGTTCACACTTTGCGACAGGAAAAGTCCGTCGCCGAGATAGGTTACATCTTCCATAACAAAGTTTGTAATGTTACTGTAGTTCATCAGCAACGAGAGATTTAACTTCTTATAGCGGAAGGAGGGCATCAACTGATAGAGGAAACTGTTAGAGACCTTAAGATCAGGGTTACCGTTGGAGATGAGATAGGGAGACACCTGCTGCGGATAGTCAGTAAGGGCGGAGAGCGAGGGAATGCCGGGGGAATAGGAGAATCCCGCCTGCAGAGACCATCGTTGCGACAGATTCCAGGATGCGAAGAATTGTGACAGATTTCGCACGAAGTTGCGATGGTTGTCGTCGTTGTGTATCCAGAAAAGTTTGGCACCTGAACTTAAAGAAAGATAGAACTTTCCGACGGAGTAGCCTAGACGGGCATACAGATAGTTGTTGTTCTCGGTTAGGACCGGTTCGTAGTCAGTTGACAGATAGCGGTTTGTGCTGTGAGAAACAGAATTCTGGAAACCGCCGGAGAGTTGCAGATTGTCGTTGAAGTCATGTATGTAACTGATTTCAGAGATCAGAGAGCGGCGCCGGCTGTCAACGTCGATGAGATATGAGAGGTCAGTGCCATCGTTAAAATAATAGTTGCGCTCCATGGAGTAGTCGTTGGATGAGAGTGTGCCAACCACCTGTGCCTCAAGGGAGTTGCGGTCATTGAATTCGTGGCGTAGGAAAAGGTCGAGAGAGGGAGCGAAATTGTTGTCCTTGGACTTCTGCCAAGTAGAGTAGTCGCCCAATCCGGTGTCGCTGATGTCACCTATGAGCCGATGTGCGCTAATGTTAGGGGTGGCACGGAAGGTGGCAGAGAACAAGGTTTTAGAGGATGGAGTGTAGTCATATTTCAGCCTCATGTTATGATAGTGATAGTAGAACGGATTCCGGTCAGATGACACAAGATGGACATCAAAGTCGTCGGCTATGTAATCGCGTTGCTCGTGGTCATAGACATTCTGATAATTTCGCCATGAGGGGTCGTAGGAAAAGGTGAACTGCGATGGGCCCTGATGATATGAAGCCTTTACGTCGGCATCGACAAAGGCGGTGTTAACTGCACTGCGGGCCCAGATGTAAACTTGTCCGCCATCGGTTCGTTTACGCAGGATCACATTAAGAAATCCGGTGTTACCCTTGTCGGCATATCTGGCCGGAGTGAAGCGTGAGTACTCAATCTTTTCTATATCCTTTGGCTGAAGAGCATTGAGGTCACCGATAGTAGACGGAACACCATTTATGAGGATAACGGGAGTGCCACCGTCCACAGAAAGGGAGCGGTTGATGGGGTCGGCAATGAGTCCAGCAAGAGGGAGTTTCTGGAAAAGGCCTATGGCGGTTGCGGATGCTTTCATGTCGGCGGCGGATGGGAACACGATGGTACGTCCCTTTGAGGTTATCACCGAACCGGCCTCTACGCTGACTTCGCCGAGCAGAGAGTTGACGTCAAGATAAACATTGCCTGCATTTATGTTTCCACCCCCTGACTCAATGACCAGTTCCGTGGGGTTATATCCTGTCATGGAAACCATGAGGGTTACAGGTCCGCGATTGTCACATTCCAGACGGAATGAGCCATTTTCAGCCGAGGAAGTGCCGGCAAGCATCTTACCGGAAGCGAGCAACCGACAGTCGGCACCCTCCACAGCGGTAGAGTCAACGGAAGAGCAGACCACTCCCTGAATCGTACGGGCGCTTACATATAATAATGTGAACTGAAGAGCAAGAAGAAGTAAAACCGCGCGTTTCATTGTGACAATATTTTCATTATTACAACGCAAAGGTATGAAATATTTCCATAGAATAGAAATATTTTTTAAATTTGCAAGAAATAATGACAAATTCCTGACATGGACATACTGCGCAAAGAACTTAACGGAATATATGAATCGCAGCATCTGGCTGACGAGCAGTTGCCACGGAACGAAGTTAACCGATGCCGTGAGGTGGCTCACGGTGTGATGACGGCCACAGACGGGTGCACCGTAATTACGGATGCGTCGTGTGACCGCAGTTATCTGTATATTGGAAATCTGGGACGGTTGCTGGGAGTGACCACGGGGAATAATGAATCTATTACGCTCAACTCAAGCGATGAGGATCTGATATACAACCGTATACATCCGGAGGATCTGGTTGACAAACGTATGCTGGAATATGAGTTCTTCCGGTTCATAGACAGACCGGGGAACAGGGAAAACCTGCACTATAGGGCCACGTGCCGCCTGAGGATGAAGAACAGGATGGGAGAATATGTGACCGTTGACAATTCCACGCAACTCATTGCGCCATCGCCGGCAGGAAAGATGTGGCTGATTCTTTGTTGCTACGTGCTATCGCCTGACCAAAGCCGTCAGGATGGGATTGCGCCACATATCATAAATAACCATTCAGGCGAAATAATCTCCGTTTCATTTGACCGTAGAAGAGAAGCGATTCTATCGAAACGCGAGAAGGAGATTCTGAATCTCATTAAAGAGGGTAAACCGAGCAAACATATTGCCAATACTCTGAATATCAGTATACATACCGTAAACCGCCACCGTCAGAATATTCTTTCAAAACTTAGTGTGGGGAACTCACATGAAGCCGTAATGGCTGCGGAGGCCATGAAATTGTTATAGGCTTTACTGGTTATAAATCAGTATTGCATGAAATGATGGGATGAGGTATTTTTGTACCCAAAAAAAGGATATGAAAAACCTGATTCTGACGGTGGTCACACTCGTCATCTGTATCTTCTCATGGGCCAATGACGGCAACCAAGAGTTCAATTGGAGCAATGCTACTGTTTACTTCGTTATCACTGACCGTTTCTGCAACGGTGACACCTTGAACGACTGCAATTACGGACGTAAAACCGACTATGGGTCAGAACGCCTTAATGCCGCCACATTCCACGGCGGGGACTTCAAGGGTATGCTCAAAAAAGCGAAAGAAGGGTATTTCACTGACTTGGGAGTGGATGTTGTATGGATGACTGACATTTACGAACAAATCCACGGATGGATGTCGGGAAGCGGTGAGATAAACGATTTTCCCCATTACGGCTACCACGGTTATTACCCTCTGGACTACACACAGATAGACAAGAACTATGGCACCGTGGATGAATTCCGTAAACTTGTCGATACCCTCCACTCACAAGGGATAAGGGTAATGCTGGGGGCGAATCTCAACGACCCGGGCTACCCCACCCTGCTTGACGCAGTACAGTATGGCTTCGCAGAAACAGGTCTGACTCAGCAACAGGCAGCGGAACATATCCGTGAGTGGAGTTACGACAGGTTCTTCAAGGGTAGCCCCGGTTGGAACGGATGGTATGGTCGCGGATGGATAAGGATGCCTGATGAGGACTGGGATCAGTCCAACCCTCTGGAGGCCACTCTTTACGGTATGCCTGACTTCAAGGATGAGAGAGATGAGCCGGTGGCGATACCTCAATTCATGCACCGCAAATGGCGGATGGAGGGTAAGGACAACGATCCGTGGGTGAACCCTTCGGCGCGGCTTCTGCGCATTGACCGCAGTTGGAGTCCCATGCAGTATCTGACAGCATGGATCGCCTCGTGGGTGGAGGAATTCGGCATTGACGGCTTTCGATGCGACATAGTAGAGAACGTTAGCGTACGCCGATGGAAAGAACTCAACGAAGCATGTAACGCAGCACTGAACAGATGGAGGGAAAAACATAAGGATGAAGCAGCAGGTTCCTGGAGGGATAAATTTTATATGACCGGCGATATTGAAGGTTTATCAATAGACCTGAGACCTGAACTCGCGGATGCCGGATTCTCAAGTATTGTAAACTGCAGTTTTCCCAAACGCGGTGATATGGATGGTGTTGTATACACCTGGCAGGCGTATGCTGACAGTGTCAATGTTCACCCACACTGGCATCCATTCAATTACCTGAACAACTCTTACCACCGCGATGCAGACTCAACAAATATGGCTGACTGCGCAATAACTCTACTTCTTTCGCCGGGAGCGGCACAGATTTTCTACGGCGATGAAACAGCCCGCAAACTCAGCGATGCCCGTCGGAATGTTGACAGCAATCAGGCGTTCCGCTCTGATATGGACTGGAACGACATCGACACCGTACTGCTGCAACACTACCGTAAACTCGGACAAATCAGAAAGGCTCATCCCGTGATTGGATCCGGCCTTCAGCGCACGCTCAACAGTCACACCTGCATCCGCTTCAATGAGATTGACACAGTTTTGATTCATGTTCTTCCTGAACCGGGCAAACCAATCCCCACCGCCGGATTTTTCCCCGAGGGGGCGTCAGTCAGAGAACTATACACCGGGCAAAGTGCAACCGTATGTAATGGAAAAGTCACCCTCTCACATCCCACCGCGAGAGTGGCCATAATCGAGAAGACCGGTCTTCAATGATAATACTTTTTAAGTTACAGGGTCTCTTTCAGTGAAATTTTGTAATTTTGCAGAAGAAAAATTTTTGACTATGGGATTTTATACGAGTGAGGTTATGACCGGAGCACCGGCAACTTTCAAGAACGAGACTCAGAGGATGATTTATGAACGGCTGGAAGAGTCAGGCCTGGAGTATACCAGGATTGAGAGTGACCCGGGCATTTCAATGGATGACTGCCTGAATATCGACAAGGCGTTCGGAATAGAAACGGTAAAGACCATTCTGCTTACAAACCGTCAGAAGAACCGGTTCTGGCTATATGTGACACATGCACGTAAACCGTTTATAACCAAGGATTTCGGAGCGGCTTTACAGATACCGCGTGTGTCGTTTGCTGACGAGGCACTGATGCTGGAAGTACTGGGAACGGCTCACGGTGCGGCCACTCCGTTCGGGTTGCTTCGTCCGGAGACCAAGGATGTGACGTTCGTGATGGACAGAGATGTGGCGGAACGGGAAAAGATCGTGATCACGGACGGTGATCCCTGCGGTTTCATAGCCATAGCAAACAGTGACCTTTTCGCTTTGCTGGGACGGGAGCCTGTGGTGATAGATAATCCGAACAGATGACAGATTAAGGGAAAATCATACAGTTTAGGGTTTATTAATAATCCATTAATGGATGAAATATGTTTTAATGATGAAGTCGGACTCGAACCGGCTTCAGTAACCTTTATTGTCTAACAACTTAAAAACACACTGTTATGAAAGAGAAAAAATCTTACTACGTTAACATGATTGAAGCAAACGAAGGCAAAATGGCCGAAGTACTGAACTTCAATTTTGGTGGTCATCACGACATCGCTGCGATGGTAGAGAAAGCCAAATCACTTGGATTTGCAAAGGATAAACATGCCAAGGAGTTTGTGCTTGCCATGCGGTTCATGCACCATGTAATCAAAAAGAATGCTGAGAATCCTCTGTTTGCAGAGTTCGCACCTCAGTTCGAGGCGTTCAAGAAGAGCGTCAAGAGCAAAGTGGGATGTGACTGCGAATGTAAGTAAGATTCCTCTGTCCTGTAGATAGGACGGCATAGCAGTTCATAAACATTATCAGGGAGTGTGTCAGAATTGAATTTTGACGCACTCTCCTGCTGTTTTGTCAGAGATATTCTGATTTCTGTGGCCTCACTTGAGAGTGATTCCGGGATTCACCTCAAGAAGTTGGCGGATGAACTGCTGACGATGCACCGGAGAAATTATGAGAGGTTTTTCTTTGCCACGCAAAGTTATGGCTATTCTTTCAGTGAGCGATGCCGCCGGGGCAAACTCACGGCTAACGGTGGGTGAAATGCCGATGATACTCATTATATCATATCTTTTGGGACAGTAGAAGCAGTAAACCGTAAGTGTCCGTTCACCAACCTTATAGTATATTCCCGATAGCGTTGCGAGGGTAAGCAGAAGTACTCCTATGCACACAATCACCGGCCAAAATCCGTCATCCTCGAAACACAGCAGGACTATGCAGCCCGTGATAAGCAGCAGAAGGGCACCGGTTGATACATCCCATCGTGATCTGTAGAATTTTCCCTTTTCCATAATGATGCAAAGGTAAGGAAAATATTCAGCAAACGCAAGAGAGGGAATATTACCCTGAAGGAAAGTCGAGGATGAAAACATCGCTCGATGTTTTGCACACATCTGCAATATCTGTTATTTTTGCAACATGACAAAGCATCTTCATGAATCAATCGTTTTCTCGGAGGAGTTCAACCTGATCAACTCTCCGACATTCTATGACTGTGTCGTTCACCTGATTTGCACGGACGGCAGCGGAAGTTTCACATATAATGGGCGAATTTTCAATCTGTCAAGGAATGAAATAGCAGTTATCTCACAACCCCGGCTGGTTTCGGATATCAAGTCTGATGAAAAGTTCCGCTGTGAGTTCATAGCCGCACCGGACAAATTTCTTCACAATCTGCTTCCTGCCAACAACTACTCCATTCAGGGTTGCGTAAGCCTGTTTGACAACCCTATAATAAAAGTGTGTAAAATCGATGCCTCCCGTTTCAGGACAGATCTTGAAAATATCAGATGCCGCATTGACAACACAGGGCATCGGTTCTATGAAGAACTGATGGGGAGCCTGCTGCAGACTATGGTCTATGATCTGTTCGATTTTCATTCAAAGACCAACGACAATATCCTGACAACAGACCGTGTGGGTTATATCACCCGACAATTTTTCACTCTTATAGAGGCCGGCAGACCGAAAACGCAAAGAGAAGTATCAGATTATGCGGATCAGTTGAATGTCACTCCTAAATATTTGTCAGATACGATCAAACGTGTGACCGGAACAAGTGTCTCTTCCCATATCAATAATGCTGCCACGGCAATTGCATTAGCATATCTCAAGGATGACAGTAAATCAATTTCCCAGATTGCCGAAGAAATGAATTTCTCATCACTGAGTTACTTCAGTCGTTTCTGCGTGAAGCATATTGGAATGTCGCCCGTAAAATTCCGCACCGCAGGCGTCAAGAACTGATTTTTGTAGACATAAAAGGCGCAGTTATCGCCAACCCATGAACATCTTTGTCACCTCACCGTCATGGTGATCGAAGAAGAGGCTTTTGCCGGTGTCAAGTTTTGCGATTTCAGCCATATCCTCATCGCTGAGAGTGAAGTCAAGGATGTTTATATTCTGCTCCATACGCTCGATGCGAACCGATTTAGGTATGATTATAACACCGCGCTGCGTGAGCCACCGCAGAGCCACCTGAGCCACACTTTTTCCATATCTTTCACCGATCGCTTCCAATACGGGATTCGTAAAGAAATTGTTGCGTCCTTCGGCAAGAGGTGCCCATGACATGATCCGGCAACCATATTCCTCCATATATTTCTGAGCCTTAATCTGCTGATTGAAAACATGTGTCTCCACCTGATTGACCATAGGGGGAATCTCCACGTTACTCGCCAGATCAATGAAATTGTCGGGATAGAAATTGCTCACGCCTATCGCACGGAGTTTCCCCTCCCTGTAAGCCTCTTCCAGTGCCCTGTAAGCGCCATAGCGGTCGCAGAAAGGCTGATGAAGCAGCATAAGGTCAATATAGTCAGTGCCGAGTTTACGCAGACTTTCGCTAATCGAAGCCTTCGCTTTCTCATATCCATAGTTGGAAATCCACACTTTTGACACGACAAAGAGTTCATCGCGCGGTATTCCGCTTTTGGCTATTGCCGCACCCACTCCCTCCTCGTTGTGATAAGCCTGAGCGGTGTCGATCATGCGGTATCCCACGCTGAGGGCATCACTCACGCAACGTTCACATTCAGAAGGTTCAACCTGGTAAACTCCATATCCTATCTGAGGCATTTCTACGCCGTTTGAAAGTCTTACGGTTTTCATATTGTCAATGTTTAATTATTTATTCATATCCAGACCATCCAACCAGCGCTCCACACTCTTTCGGGCGGAAGACTGATTCTCCTGAGCGACCTTGCCCTGAATGGCGAGACCTTTTCCTGTCAGTGTTTTGGCGCCCTTGCATGCCTCGGCAATCTTCCGGTCTGTTCCACCCATGCCGCTCCCTTCATGAGTGATAAAGGGGATGACGGTCTTGCCGTTCCAGTCGTGCTTTTCAATGAACGTGTAAACACACATGGGAGGATTGCCCCACCAATTGGGGTAACCGAGGAAAATCACATCGTAATCCTCAACATTCACGTCCCCCTTAACGGCAGGACGGGCATCTGACCGGAGTTCCGTTTTAGCAATTTCTATACATTCGTTGTAGTCATCTTTCGGATACTCTTTTTCCGGTACGATTTCGAATATGTCTGCATCGGTTGCATCGGCAATCATGTCGGCAATGATGTGGGTATTCCCCTTTTCTATATAGCCAACGTTGTAGTTTTCACCGGTATGAGAGAAAAATACCACCAGTTTCTTTGAATCTTCATTCATGGCGCTTTCCGATGATTTAGTGTCGCTGTTCATTTCAGTATTTGTGTTTTTGTCAGTTTCTTCTGATTCATTTACCTTTGCCGTACATGAGTTCATGCCCAAAAGAGTGCATATCCCGAAAAACAAAGGTTTAAAAAGTTTGAATTTCATAACAATCTATTTTATTATTTTACAGCACAAAGTTAATGAACAGTCATCAGTTGCGTGTTTCACAAAATGCGGTAAAAGTTTCAATATTTTACCATATTGTACAATTTTAGGATTATCGTTCCATCTCGATGCAATTCCATGTTTCACCGAGACATTCATATTTTTCTATCTCAGGCCTTGAAACACGGCGGAAACCTGCTGCCTCATAGCAATTTATGGCCGATGGATTGTTTTCAAATACGCCGAGCGATACTTTTGTGGCATCGAGTTCTGAGAATGCATAATCAACAGCCATATTTACAAGAGCCTTCCCAAGGCCTCTACCACGTTTTGAATCATCCACAATCACGAAGCCAAGACGTCGTTCCGATGGATCGTCCGCGGGTATGCGCAATGTGATATATCCCAAAATCTCATCACCGTCACACATTGTCAATGCACGAGATTTATCCCCGTCAATGTAATTCTCATGATATGAATTCATATCTTCCGGGGTAACAGGAGAATGCTCATATCTGTCAGCGCACCATTGGCGCATAAGATACTCACTTTTAATCCACGATACTATTGTAGCGGCATCCGAACCCTTGTAAGGGCGCAATATAAGATTCATGGCTTATAGTTGCGTTTTATCTCGTCGATGGATTTTCCGCCAATGCCAAAGTTCTCGTCCGGAAGTTCCTTGATGGTTACCGTAAAGAACTGCTCCGGGATATGTGTTATCTCGGAAGCGGTGGCGGTCAGTCGCTCAATCAACTGCTTTTTCTGTTCAGCGGTCAGTTTGCCGCTCTCAATCGATATATAGGGCATGGAAATCTTCTTTAGTCATTATGTGGAAATGTTCTGTCCGTTTATCTCCAAATGGAGATGTAATGTCTTTATTGGTGTGATGGTATCTGAATCCGCTTTTCTCGCAGACACGTTTTGACTTGATGTTACCGTCGTAATAACCGCACCAGACAGTGTCAAGGTTTAATTCATTAAAACACCGTGAGAGCAACACTTTAACCGCTTCGGGAATGAGTCCTTGTCCCCAATATGGTTTACCAATCCAGTAGCCAATTTCTGCCTCGCCGTTAACCATATCCTCAGTGTGAAGGCTATTGGAGAACATGATTCCACAACTGCCGATTGGTTCATTTGTCTCCTTTAAGACAGCAGCATATGTTTCCGGCGCAGAAAATACTGTCCGGATTATTTCCAGGCTGTTCTCCACGGAGGTATGTGGCAGCCACCCCGCAATCGGACCCACGTCGGGATCTTGTGCGTATTTGAAAAGAGATTCAGCATCATCTTCTCTCCAAGGTCTGAGTATCAAACGAGAGGTTTCTATCATCCGGGAATCATTTTCAAATTGTCTGTACTAAACATCGTCGGAGTGAACTCCACTATCTGATAGTCGGCTATGCCATTTACCTTAAAAGGGTCCTGAGCGATGATAGTGTCCACCACCGAGTGGTTCTCAGCCTTCATTACAATCACGCCACCTAAGCGAGGCGTTTGAGGACCGGACATGGTGAAATCACCTGCGGCATAATGCTCCGAAAGATAATCACGATGTGCCTGAAGATAGAGGTCAACCTCCTCCAAAGGCTTTTTATAAGTCAGAATAACAATGAACATAATTAAAAAATAAACACCCACAAATATACAAAAATTACCTCACTCCGCAATCGCAAAGAGCAGGAATCACTCTGACTTCGCCTTCTTTCATAGGCTGAGTGCAAGACGATCAAGGTTTCGGAATAGGAAGCAGCGGCATATCGGATGTCATCGGCTCTGTCGCTTCGCCCCGCGAAGAATTCAAATTGTGGTTGATCCGTCATCCCGGTTTAAGTATTGATGAAGCCCTCCACCGCTACCGAGACGAACAAAAAGCAAAACAACGCCGCAAAGGAATGAAATTATGAGAAAATGAAAGTACAATGTAAAACTTATATAATACTGCGAATAAGGATTGTGTGTTGAAGATAGGAAGCGTTTCTATAGAATTGTAATCTCTATGAAGTGCGCGAAAGAACGCAGTTATTTTCGAATTGTGGTTCTTTTCTGTGTTTTTGTACTTGTCCGGCCCTTAGGATTAGGACTGACTTTAGGGGCAGGGCTTGGTGCTGTAAAAACAGATTCCATATCAACTACTACATCTTCGGTATCTTTATTGTAAAGATATATTTTTTTGGGTTTAGTTAGAATGTATGGCATATCAAATCCCATACTGTTGCGCTGTTCCTTTAATCCTTGGATATTAACAACAAATAGGAGATAGTAAGGGCATGGATGGATCCTCATTGCATCTTCCACATCGACTGCAATTTCTTCAGAGATAGTTGGTGTTACGAAATATCTTATTTCATATGGCCTTCCAAAAGATGTGCCGGTCTCAAGTTCAAAAGCTGCATTAGGAACTGTAGTAGTATAGAAGTTTGAAAATGTAAATGTATTAGGAAGTTTTAAGTTGTCGGGAGATATAGTGGAAATTTTAAACTTAAAATTCCTTTGGTCAACGTTATAATTATTATTGTTATATAAATAATATAGTATAGCGTAGTCAGTGTTCTTTAGATTTTCCTTGATCCTATGGAACTTTGGTAGAAGTACATCAGAATATTCAGATGTTTTTTCAAACATCTGTTTTTTTAGTGCCGAGTGATACTTATCATGCAACCCAAAGAAAGAATAGATATTGTCTTCAAGCAAATTTAAAACTTTATAGTGATCCATAATTTCCCATTCGCCATCTACAAGAATTGGGATTTTGTCATTCCTTACATCAATAAATTTGACACTATTTTGCGCGTAGATAGCACAGAATGACATCAACATACAGATAATTGAAAAAATAGTTTTTATCATAAATATGTTATTATTTATTTATAATCCAAGTTGTGCAATTTAATATACCTCCGGTTAAGGCAATATCGTTGTAATCTA
>CAMWNP010000048.1 GCA_947175645.1 uncultured Porphyromonadaceae bacterium | reverse complement strand
AGCAATCTGGTGAACATAGTACTAGTGAGCAGGCTGGTGAACATAGTACTGGTGAGCATACTAGCGAGCAAGCTGTTGACGATGATGCTGAACATGATAGGCGAACAAACTATGTTGACCCTGCTATGTTAGACGACATCTTTCGAGATGGTTTGGTCAGCACATTATTATATACAACAATGCGAGCGATGCTCAATCCACGACGTAATGTTATAGACGTCACTATTCAAAGAGATGATGACCGACCTGTCCATGTTCTGATAGATTCAACTGATGATATTGGTGGTTTGCTCGGAACTGTGTTTGTACCATCTGACTGAACCTCCGAACAAGAATAGTAAGTATGTAATGTAATATATTTTTGTTATTGACCATGTTCCGACAGCTCCCCATGCGAAGTACATATGCTGACCCATATGTTGACAGCTCCTGTCAACACATATCGCGACATATGTATGTAGACCATACTGTCAACCACTCAATGCCTACACACATGTTGCGACCACTCAATGCCTACACACATGTTGCGACCACTCAATGCCTACACACATGTTGCGACCACTCAATGCCTACACACATACCCTCTCCTGCGATAATGAGTATATACACGCATGAAGTGCTGGAATTATAGGTGATTTTTATTCGTCACCTAATTAACAAACTATGTCTGTTACACTTAATTTCTTTGCAAATTATGGAACAGTCTATACTCAACTCGAAGAGGTATACCTTAGATACTTCGATTCGGAGAAGACTCCATTGTTGCCAACACATGACCAATACATCAAGACTAACACAGCACTCATCAACGTGAATCTTCCACCAGTTGATGAATCTAAACTCAATCATCAAAATGCAAGCTATCTTGACATCAATCCTATCATCCCCGATTTGATTGATGATTATAGACAAGCATTGTACTACATTGGTCTTTGTCACCAAATTGTTCCATTGAATCGTAAGCATCTCGATACGAGAATGTTCAATGGAACAATTGTGTATCAACCTAGAGAATTTGGTTACATTCCAAAACCACTCAAATGGTCATACTCAAAACTCATTGAACTCTCATTCTCAGCATCAGCATTTCGAACAATGTGTGTCAAAGCTGAGATTGCAGTCTTCTTATTCTACGCAGCACTGTCCAACATGCTACGTATGCAAAAGAAGCAAGAAGTAAGATTCAGACTTCACAAGTATGTTGATGATGAAGGAATTGAACGTACTACGAGACTCATATGTGACGAAGATTACGAAGGTGATGATGAAATCATATACGAAGAACTTGATGAACAGAAGATTACTGACCCAATCACTACCGAGATGAAAGTCATACTTGGTGCATTTGGCTATGCAATCAATCGTATGAACAGTGTTGAGCAAACTCATGCACAGATGGCAATCTATGTATGGGAATTAGCAACATTCATCAATGTCTTCGCCAATCTTGACGAGAACTTTGAACAAGACTATTGCTTACCATATCGTCATGTGTTTCAGTCAACACATAGGTTCTCACATATTGCTGAGTTCGGTGATTATGATATGACTAGGTTGTATGTTCTTACACAACTCAATCATATTGATTCAACATACTTCCCGAACAGTAGACCCAAAAATACTTATGCTGACAGTGATGTTATGAAGATTGATGACCAACTCAAGAACTTCATTGGTCACCTCACGAAGAATCCTAAGTTGCAAACAACAATTGGGTATGCCGAAGATGCATGGTTCTATAACCCTACATATTCATCAACTGTCGAAGTTTGCACAACATGCTTCAATGAACATGTTGACAATGCTATGTGCATATTGTGTGAATCTAATGACCTTCGCAGAACTGCTAATGAGTTGTGCAAGATTGAGTCATATGAACAGTTCTTCTTGATGAACAAGGAAGACAAATATGATTCGAAGAGTTCATTCTTCAAAGACATGCAAGAAGCAATTGACTATATGCATGGGATTGAGATTCCTACAGACTTTGACAAATCGAAGCTATACCTAATGGCTATGCTCAATGTCAACCAAGATGATAGCAAGCCTTGTTATAGACTTCAATTGTTGAACTTCAATGCTAACGCATGAATGTAGATATATATTTTTGAGACTGCGCAAGCTCGTCTCTTCGAGCTACGCTCGTTGCGCCGCATTGCTCATCATCAAGTGTAGACCATGTTGTGACTACAATGCGGACAGGATAGGTTGACCATGTTGTGACATACAAGTGTCGACACACATTGCTCACTACTCGATGTGAACCATGTGCGTCAGCATACTATGCGGACAGGATAGGTTGACAATGTATGCTAACCACATTGCGACATACAAGTGTTCACCATCATTGCTCACCATTCATGTCGAAACACACAATGCTCGCCACTCTATGTGAACCATGCATGTAAAGTGTATTAGTGGACAAATGAAATTACTCGACACTATTGCAAACTACTTTCGAACTACATACTCGCTAACAGTTGAAAGTAACAACACATTGTTATTCAAAGAACAACCCAGCGGATATGTTAAGATTGATTCGCAGAAGTTGATGTTGATAATAATGTGTAGTGATAGTCGAGAATCTGAACAACTCAAGCAAGCAAAACTTCTGTTCTTGAGATGTGTGACATGTGTAAGTAAGAAACTAGATAGTTACACATATTATCTACTGTATTGCTATCCACTCGAGGATACGGAAGTAACGAAACAGAACATGTTCATCAATTCTGTTAATCATGAGATGTTCGACATAATCAGTTTCAAACATGTCAACAGAGTTGCTAAACCATGTGAATTGTCGACCATCATCTTCAAACTCTTCGATATAGAAGTTGAAGATACTCACAACATCACTACAGTCAATGTTAATGAACATATGAACAAGTTCCATATCATTCGAATGTTGAGCAAGTACTTCAACAATAATGTTGATGAGAATTGTACGCAGTTCGAATGTTACAATGAGTTTCTACAACTGTTGTTCATATCATTCTCACTAACGAATGTGAACATGTCTGATAAACATACATTCATCATCGAAATGATGAAGTTCATTGACAAGAACAACAGGGTTGACATGTTTGTCTATAGTTCATGTTTGGACATAGTTGCTAAGTTCGAAGATGTTGAATTTAAGTCGTTATGGTTATCTGTGTACAACCTATATTCGACGTATGATGAGAGCATCATCGGGTTGACCACGATATTGAAGAAGTACATACTTGACAATACTTTCAACAACATATGTATGACATATGAGTTGCAACAGTTCATGTGCAAATTTGCATTCTACATATTCGGGTATGCGCAGGATGGTGAACATATGCATGTGGGTGATACTGTTGTTGATGAGTATGCAAGCAACACTGTTGACACACATGCTCACCCCGATGTTGTTGATGAGTATGCAAGCAACACTGTTGACCCATACGTCGACACACAATGCTCACCACATGCTGACCCACATGCTCTCATCATACAGTTGCCATTCATCGGGAACATGAACTTCGCAAAAATATTATGGTCAACATATCCAAACTTAACATTCTATGGTTATGATTCAAACCAAACAATATTGCGAAACATACTATGCGATGCAGTACTGTCACATATACCTAACCACTTCACATTAACACCATCGGACAACATCACAGACTTGTCCATATGCGAACCAGAGTTTAAGCAGAAGAATTTGATACAGACACTAATCAACATATCTGAACATTCGAAACATTCAACATTCTTGGTACCAAAGTCAACACTAACATCGAAGGTCAACCAAGCACCTCTCACACAACTCAAACATATTTGTAACATTGATGCTGTCATTGAACTTGGTAGACTCACTTTCGAACATACCCCTGTGAATGATTATGTTATACTATGTCTGACTAACATCGAGCTTACACATACAACGCGAACCAAATGCAAAGTATATGACTTAACAGACTACTCTAACACTTCGATGCGCAAGAAGGTCAAACATGGTGCTTCGAAGTACTCATTAGTTACATCACTGGTGAACAAACTCAAAGACCCCAGTCTAATTCAATACACTGAAGTTGAAGACATATATGCTTACAAATCCGAATGTAAGCATGACATGCTAACAGAACATGTCAAAACATATCTCAACACACAGATTCATCACATTCGAGACATACAACAAAGGTTTAGAATGTATGATTACACACAGCAATCAATTCCGATGTTACAACACATGAATGACAGTAATGACATCCGAGAATGTTTGAAAGAGTATGTCACAATGAGGTTCAGAGATTCATGTAAACTTCAACTGATTGACACTGTTGCTAACCTCGATGTGAACAAGTTCAAGTTCATCAAATTTGGTGAAGTGTTCAAGTATGTCAGTAGAACAAACAAGTGTAAGTATAAACTTTCGGATGTAAGTAGAGATGCAACCCCATGTTGTAATATTCCAATGTTTGGCACTTCTGCTAACCCGATAAGTGGTTATGTTGAATGCGAGGAGTATGATGGTGATGTGTTGGTGATTGTGACATGCGGAGATAATTGTTGCGGTAGAACTAGTCACTATAGTGGCAAACTTGCATGGTCATCAATGTGCAATGTCTACGAAGTTGTTGAGAAGTATTGTAAGAGTTGTAACTTAGACATTAATGGTCTACTCTTAGACCTTCAAATATCTCCGAACAGAAGTAATGCTGACAACTTCAATAACAATAGTATTAGCTTGCGAATGTTTTGGCTGTACATTGAGCAGGTCGAATGCTATGATGAGAGTGTGAAGAACTACTTCCCACAATGGTGTTTGAACATGGGTGTTTCATATGATGTTCGATTTGACTTGTTGAAGTGTGTCTGGCTTACATATGGTGGTGATGTAGATAGCGAGTATACATGTCCACCACATGCTAACCATACATGTACACACTATGCTGACCACACATGTTCACCATGTGTCGACATAGATGGCGAGCAAGTATGTACACCATGTGTCGACATGAATGTCCAGTATCTCAAGTTTGTACAACTTTCGAAATATTTTGAAGTTCAACCATCATCTCCACTACGTAGATTTAACTACGAAATTGCTAATGAATCTGATGGCTACCCATACATTGAAGCTATTGGTGTGAACAATGGTGTGTCGAAATATGTGACTACATACAACATCGACACTACTGACCCAAATATGTCGGAGTTCGGCAAACATAAGATATTAACCATATCGGTGAGAGACAACATTGGACACTGTTTTGTTCAACGTGGACAGTTAGCATTATCGGGTAATGTGAAAGTGTTGACTGTCATTGCTAGAAAGTATGATAAAGACTTTCGGAAAGAGCATCCTGATTATGTGTATGGATTGAATCTTCGAATCAACAGTTGTTTGATTACACATCAGTTACGTTCAATGTTCAAAAATAAAACCTGCATATCGAATGACGACTTGAATCAGTTACAGTTATGGCTCTACATAGAACAGTGATATGTATATATTTTTACATTGATGTTCACATGTACATGTCATATGTAGGTGAACATGATTGCTAACAACATGTTGACATAAAGTGCAGACAGTAGTGTTGACATACATCGTGACACACTAGTGTGAAGTACTCATGTTGACCATGTTGCGACTACTCCATGTTCACCAATCGTGCGAAGTACATATGTGAACATGTTGTTGACCTATGTGCGGACAGCTCCATGCGAAGTACACATGTTGACCATGTTGCGACTGCTCCATGCTTACAACAAGTGCGAACAGTAGTGTTGCGACTACTCATGTCAAAATTTCGATTGGTAAAATTCGGATTTTGTGAAATTGAAATGACTGATGTAACGCAATCACAAGATACAGCAAACATATCAATGACTCCAATCGCTGACTTCGAAGAGCTTGAACGTTTGGAGAAGGAAGCTAATGGGTGTTGCTGTACTAAGAAGAAATGGAATCAAGTATTCGATGGAATCATAAATGCTTTGAAACGTCTTCAAGAGACTGGTGCACAATACATTCCTCGAAATGTAAATGCTGCTGACCTACCTCATCAATCCGATGAGCATAAAGATGCTGCTATACCAGAAACAGAACTTGATGACATACATGAAACAAAAGAAGAACTAGTCACTCAACGAGATGTTAGTGATGTTGACGAGCATGAAGAACCTTGCTACTCTTCGGACAAGAAAGATTCTGATGCAACTCAATCCAAACAAGATACATCAAGAACATTTAACCCATTCGAATCGAGTAGTCATGAAATTGATTATGAAGAACTAGATAGGCAAACAAAACAACCTCGCAAAGAACCTAAGAATGAGGATGATGAACATAAAGGATGTTGGTGCTGATGATGACCAACATGTGTGACGTATCATGTAAGCCTATGTTCCGACTGCTCCATGCGAAGTACATATGTTGACCATCTAGTGAGTGCATAGCACATTCACATTCACTCCGCAATGTCGAAGATTGAACAGCTCTAGCTCACCACACATGTAACCCATGTGCCAGCAGCTCCATGTTCACCACGCAGTAACTACCCCATGCTCACCAGGTTATTTTTATCCGAAGATTTAAACAATGATATCAAAAGTTGAATTCAATCCATTCATCAAGTTAATCAACTATCCTTACATCTCAACGCTAGAAACATTGTTACGATTCGGTGATGAGTTTGATGTATTGAAACGCAATGTTAAAGATGTACGATTGCAGTCGATTGTAGACCTAATGTTAAAACATGATATCACAAGACCATTCGAGCATATGCATTTCACATTATCGATTGACCAGATTCCTTGCTTAGTAGTGAATGAACTACGAACATTTACAAAGAATGTTATAGCACCAGATGTGTTGAAACATAGATTGCATTTTGCTGTTCCATCGATTGATTATCTTCATCGAGTCAATAATGCAAGATTCTCAAATATCGAACATGTCATTAACACCGATGAGATTGAGAAGTTGTGTAACGATAGAATGGTTAAGTACTGTAAAGATAGTCATGAAACAATTGACGCATTGAACTTCCAAGGTATTAATCACCGTGATACTAATCTATTAGTTCCGAACAATGTATTGACTAAGTGCATTGTAACATTCAATGGATTAGAGTTAATTGACTTGTTCAAACATGGTCTATGTTTCAAGAACAACCAATTCATGCGAACAATTACGCACAAAATCAAAGATGCTGTTGGTACTGTAACAAGTGGAATGTTCGACAGTATTGGTCCAAACTGTTGTAACTGTATATTGTCGAAACCTGTTGAATGTATGATGTGAGACTGATGCAAAAATATATTTTTGCGTGTGCGTTGACCACATCGCAACATACATATGTAAGCAATACATGTTGACCATTCATGCGAACTAATGTTGCGACACAATGCTCACATACATCACTCACCTCGAGTTGCTTTGCAACACTCAGGCTTTGCCTGCGAGATTAGAACTTGTGTATGTTACTAGGAAGGTCAGGAAATATGTAATCAGTACAGTGCTTCGTAACTGTTGGAAGGTCATACATCAACATCGATGCAACAGAACCAACGTAAACACTGAAGAATGGCATCTCCTTCGAATCGAATATGTTTTTGATTTTCGGATGTTTGAGTATGTTGATTGCAAAGTTACGTCGAGTTGAATAGCTGAATACCTCTTGAACCAGCTTTGTAAATTCGAAGTACTTCATCCTAAGGTCATCAACATTCTCAGGCTTATCTGCAACGTTACGATAGAAGTTTGTCTCGAGATAGTAATCAATTTCATCTTTGCTTAGAATCCTGTGAACAGTACCATTCAGAAACTCATATATCTTAGATTTGTTGACATATCCATGTTCACAATCAAGTGCTACAGTGAATTTGCACTTACTAATGTCGACATCATTGTTATAACACATCACGATGAAGTTACAGTTCAACATCTTATCTAAACCTATCTCTTTCAACTTCGAAGATACACATGTGAATGGTTGCAACTGTTTCTTAACATTCTTTACTACATCATATGCCTTGAACTCTCCGATAGTATTGATGTTCAACAACTTATCTTTCAACTTCGGGATGTTATGATACATGACAATCGAATTGGTGTTCTCAATCTTGTAAGCAACATTGATTAGCAGAATCGAGTAGTCATTACCATGTGAAAGTTCAGATAGTTTCTTATTCAGTTCAGCATAGTCAATGCTAATAAGGTCTTCTCGCCAGTCGAAGCTTACGAGGAAGTTTGAACATTGTATTGCTGAGAACTTCTTAACATATTCTGTCCAGGACTTGGGTAACTCTGTTGATAACATATCGCGAACCTTCAGAACTTCTGGCAATATGCTATCGTCTCCGAAGATGATATTGAGCTCATGCAGTATATCTTTACGCATTTGCAACCAGCTGTTGTATGATATCCCGAACTGAACAAGACACAGTAAATATGGATGCTTGACTAAGATCCATGTCAAGAAATAGATAGGTAATTTCGTAGTGATTTGTGGCTTATGGTCTGGCAATGAACTGAAGTTAATTATATTGTTAGCATGAGGTGTGGTTGCATTCATTGCTTGCATGTGTCGGACTACATGTGTGTCGACAGTATGGTCAGCATGTTGTTCTACATATGGGTCAGCATGTGTGTCGACAGTATGGTCAGCATGTTGTTCTACATATGGGTCTACATGTTGTTCATCAGATGTGTCTACATCCAACTGGTCAACATACATATCGACATCATCGGTGAGCCGCTTGACTGACTTGGAATGTTTGGACTTACTTGATGACTTAGACCTTGAAGTTGATTTTGGTGAACTGGACTTTGTTGCACTAGACCGTGAACTTGGAGATTTGGAACGAGATGTTTTGGATTTAGGTTTAGACTTATCTGTCGTTCTTGATGATTCTCGAGTATGTGAAGATTTAGCTTTATGTGAGTATTTGCTGTCACTCGATGAATCTTTAGATGTATGCTTGTACTCTTCTTCCATCTCATCGATTACATCCAACAACTTCAACACTAGAGCCTCGACATAGATGTTGATACTTGATTCAACAATCTGAACTTTTGGATAGTTGAGTATCTCAAGTTTGTCGAGTTTGTTCTTCAACTCTTGTGCGAATGGTAGGACTGTGTCTTTGTATGACAATGTGGATTTGTCACCCAGTAGCATCATATCGAGTTTATGCTGATAGTCATCAATATCTTCGGCAATAGTCATTTTCAACATGCTAAGATATCATGAGTGTCGACATGTACTTGTTCCCACACATGCTGACCATGTTGTGACATATGTATGTTGACCATTGTGCGAAGTACATGTGTTGACCACATGCTGACCACTCTAGGTTCACCCACATCTCAGCGTAGTATGGTTCATCATCGTATGCGCATGTATATGCAAACCACTCATGTACGCGAAGCGTACAGCGTCAGTTGACAAAGCTTTGCTTTGCAGGATTCCTTCGGAATCTTACGAGCCTCTAGCGAGTCGAGCTTGCGCATGTCCGAACAAGTATGCTCATCGCCATCCTAAGCATAGTATGCTCACCACACACTGCTCATCGCCATCCTAAGCATAGTATGCTCACCCACCGCAAACTGAAAAATAACTTTTATTTACTTCAATGCAATGCTTTCTCTATCCGCTTCGGTAGACACATGAGAATCATTGATGAATTACACGTGTAATCCGCATGGGTATATTTTTGTTTTTGACCGTATGATATGCTACTTTTATCCTCTACATACCCCCTTTATTATGTTTGCTGCTATTGTTGCTGCTAAAAACGCTCTACACGCCGAAGCCGAATTTAGGCGTGAATTACAAGACCTTAACGACCTCCAAGCTACTCTTCACAAGTACTCAAGTGTCATGTTACCACCTTATGAATCAATGATGGAACTCCTCGAAGTCATCAAATTGAAGTATCCAGAATGGAATCACTCATTCTTCACAACAATCATCAGTTACATCTTCGATCAATCAAACCAAGTCAATTATGAAGCATTCCGCAGTCATAAGCTTGACATCACAACGGTCAACCGATTCACAGAAGAACAACTTGAAGTCCAATTCAAATGGTTCTATCGCAACCACATGCAACAGTTCCATGGACTCTCCGCATACATGTACGACCGAATTGTTTGCAAGAGAATCACCAATCTCGCATTTGCATCATGGATGGAAAAGAGTAAACGACCAGTATGTAGGACATCACCTGAAGTTAGTCTCTTCTGGATTGAACAAGCTCCAATTCTCGTTGCACAACGCATTCTCGGATTTGCCAACGGTCAACATTACACCGGATTCACTGACTTTCAGTTTATGAGTACTGAGTCAGATGAAAATGGTAATCCAATCATGAAACAGTATGCCGACATTCACATGTTGCCTGAGATTCGCGAGTTCCTTTCATTCACATTCGTGTACATACTTGTCACACAAGGATTTTGGAAACTTCCAGCCTTCTGCACACTCGTGTTTAACACAATGCTTATGGATTATGGTTTCACAGTCGTTGCAGACCGAACGCTTTATAGCAAGGATTTGAAACATCCAAAGATTGCAGTGTTACGAAACTTTGTAGATGTTGCCAATCGAAACTTCAACGAAGACCAATGCTATTCATGGCATCCGAAACTCAAGGACACAATATTCAGAACAGCTCCAAGCAAGAAGCTCAAGTACTCCATTCCAGCATTCATGAACGAGTTGAAAGCTCTCGAAATCGACACATCAAAACGATTCGAAGAAGCTTATCCGAATTTGGTTCTCACACCAAATCAAAGAGTACATTATCGTAAGAAGCAGTCAGCCATTGCTGACAATAGTAAGGATTCTATTGTTATGACTAGTTCAAACGTAGAATCGCTTGCTACTTCTAACGATATCACTGAACAGCTCAATCAAATGAAAGCATCTTTGAATCAATCAGAAGAATCACAGCTTCCGGTCAAAAATATTATCGACGACAATGAACCTGTTACAGACAGATGCACAAATGACTCGTTCAAACCAGAGCCAATACACTCGAAACGTGTACAGAAACGCAAGACTCAACCAGTCCAGGCTACACAATCTTATCAGCCAAAACAAATGCAATCGAAACGCAAGACTCAACCAGTCCAGGCTACACTCTCGAAATATCAACAAGAAGCATGGGAAGAAAGTATTGCTCGCAAATATGTTGCACATGCAAGACCTTTACTTGCTGCTCACGCAAATATCTCAACCGAAGAACGCAACAGTGAGTTTCGCAAGAGAAACGCATTCAGATATGATGTAATCAAAGCCGATGATGTTAATCTTGTTACAGTCGAAAGCCCAACCATCCTCTCAGACATTTTCGATGACAATCAGAACGGCATAGATGTCCTTAATCACATCACAATATCATTCAAATCATATGAACAAATCGATGGTGAGAATCATGAGAATCAAGAAGTTGGTCAATACATACTCAACGAATACATCGAGAAGATTGGACTCGAGAGATTAGTGCAATTCTACAATGATAATCTCGAAGGTTCAAGATTCTTGAAACACAATGTTTCAAAGTATGTTATCGCAATGCTTCACCTCATTTGCAATTATGACAGAATCAACTCAGAAGAAGGTTACAGAAGATATATCGAATTCTCAAGTATTCCAAGCATGTACTACCTATCGGAGTACATCAGAAATGACGACACTATCGAAATCACACTTGATGGAAAGAAGTATATCTTACAACTTGAATGCGAGAATGATTACGTCAAAATTTCACAAGACCGTGCTTACACAATCAATAACATAGACTTCAAAAATAGACAAGACCGCAAGACATTCGAATGTTCAATTTCAGATGATAGCAAGTTTTCATTCAATCCAGATGTTGAATATGTAGAGTAAACACTTAGTTCTTTAATCATAGCCTGCAATGGATGCTGATTTCTCATTTTGTTTATTGTCCATTTGCAGTACGCAATTCCAGAGTGAGTCGATGCGGATTTGGCTTTTTCTTCATTAGTTTCCAATTCGATGAACTCAATCAACTACTGGACTTGAATCACAAGCAAGATTGATCGCAAAAAAAAAATCCCCCCCCCCTCAGTCCACCACCAGCTAGCTTCTCAAAAGCTATAGCTAGCA
>CAMWNP010000047.1 GCA_947175645.1 uncultured Porphyromonadaceae bacterium | reverse complement strand
GTTCACAATCATGTTCACCACATCGTGACATATAAGTGCGGACTGTATTGTTCACAATCATGTTCACCACATCGTGACATATAAGTGCGGACTGTATTGTTCACCACATCGTGACATATAAGTGCGGACTGTACATCGTGACATACATATGCTTACCATATGCGGACAACATATATGAACAATATGCAAAAATAACTCCTTACATTCAAGCTCTGTACATATATATTTCTCCATTTCGAAGTTTAGCAAACTTGTTAACATTCATCTCGTCGCCAAACATCTTCTCATATTCGGTTAACCGTTGATTGGTATAATCAATTAGTGACTCAATAGCTTTGACATACTCTTGCGAAGCATCTATGATTTTGACAATGATATTATCATATACATCTTGCATTACACAAATTATGTCTCTGTAGCTACAATATATTTTTGAACTTCCAATACTACGATACAGTGAAGTGAGGTGTTCAAGTTCGTTAGGTTCAATCGTGAAGTTACGATATGTATCACCAACATTTTCATATATTATTTGAAGCACTTCAGGATCACATGCTACTATGCAATACAACTTTTCCATATCATTCATGTCATCTCGAATTGACGGAGTAAGGTCAGCCTTCATCTTATCCATGTCATGTCTAGCACATCGTAAGATATCAGTGACGACAATGTTGTACTCATTATATATCATTTCGAGAATCTCAAGCTTCTTCTGTTGCAAACATATTTGTTTCAGTATTTGCTTGTATTGCTTCTTAGATATTTCATTCGTCACATACATGCAAAGATTGAAGTACATATCGAAGTCGCTGACAGTCATGTTCTCCCTATAGTGTGCAATCATTTGTTGAGCATGATTGCGTTGACCATAGTACCAGTTGAGTTTGCTACTATATGAGTTGATGAAATGAAACTCGTCACAATTACCTGCAGCTTCGAATTCGGACATATTGTGCAATCGTAGTGATTGCAACCATTCGATACGATGGGGATTGTGGAAGTTTGATGTTATAATCTTACCAGTATTGTAGTCAAATCCTGTGTGACAACTTGTGCAGAACATCTGCGAACAACCCATTGACTTTTGGATTCTTGCAGCACATTTTGGACATGGCTTTGTCGACGATTTGATTACTTCAACTGTGTGTACATCCTCTGGGTCGCATGTATGCTTACATGACTGTCCACCAGTACCTTCACCAGCTCGCTTACATGTCCTGTCAGCATGTGTGTCGACACTTGGTTCACATGTATGCTCGTCAGTAGTGCTTACATCGTGTGACTGCATTGTGTGCTCACCAGCTTGCTCACTAGTCTGTCCGCATGACTGTCCACCAGCTTGCTCGCATATAGGCTTCCAGCACTTCGCACAGTACTTGGTACCACATAACTCGCAAACATATTTGTTATTGACATATCCATTACAATCATTCATCGAGCATCGAAATAGATACTTGACTGTCACAGCTTTGCCTAAATCTTTACGGCAAACACCATTGATTGCATATTGCAGCATCCACTCGGGACTTCTTCCATATCGGAATATATCATAAAAATCATTCGTACCGAACTCTGTAAGCAGGTTCTGCAATCCTAATATGTCTGCAATCGTTTCAACATAGAACTGTCTAAGCTCTTTTACGTTATAGTCGTCATCCTCTAGTGCATGCAACTTAGAATATAACTCATCACGTAACTTATCATTGATGTCCAACGATGTGAACAATTGTTTGATTATATCCCTAATTTCAGGTTTGTGTTGCTTCCATTGTTCATTGTTGTTGTAATAATGTTCATATGGGTCAATCCTTGCAAATATTTTTGAATATTCTTCGATGTTCGGAATGGATTTGATTGCCATCCATTTTCGACATACAGACATAACCATTGGAATCTTCTGCTCTTCAACTTCGAACATCTGTTTTGCAGCTTTGCTTATATACTTGCGAACAGTATTGTGTGTCGAACCCGATAATGTTGTAAGTGCTTTGTATATTGGTTCGAATGAGAGTTTCACATTGCAGTTGAAACAGTGTGGTTGTACATTCGAGTACTCCATGATATGAGTAGCAAGACAATTGTAACAATACACATGCTGACATTCCGAGCATTTATGAACTTGTTCGATTGGAAGGTCTTCAGCACATATTTCGCATGTATATGTAGACATATTTGGTTTGCTCGTAGAATAAAAATAACACGTTCGCATGGGTGTGTAGGTGTGTGCTGGACCATTCATGCGGACAGTACATGTTGATACAAGTGCGAAGTACATATGCTGACCTATGTTGTGAACAGGACATGCTGATCTATGTTGTGGACAGGACATGCTGACCTATGTTGTGGACAGGACATGTTGACACATATATCGACATACCATGTTCTACATACTATGCTAGCGAGTAGTTTCAAAAATATACATATGTCAGACTTATATGTTAACATATCTAATGTAAGCAGCATATATCAGCATCGATTCTATTAGTGAATCCTCTCGAAGATGATCAATGTTGATGTGAGTATGATGTATGATGTACTGAAGCAATGATTCATTATCAACACAGTTCTTCAGATGATTGAAGACAGAATATGGTGGTGGTTTGTTTACTGCCCATTCTTGATTAGGATACACAGTGATGTTAACAGAATTACCAACTTTTTTACTATCGATCTTACCAATCAATCCCCATACGTTGTCACCATGTTCTGTCATGAATTGTTCTAACATTTCACGTTCATTCTTTGTAAGTTTCGTTGATGCGTTACCAATCTTGTAAGGAATAGTTACTAAATCAACATCGTCAGGAACGTTCGCATTTGTGTTAGTGATAGTGGTAGGTTTTGACTTATTTGCCTTTGGAGGTTCACCATCCTTCGAAACGGATATGTGCAAATCTCCAAGTGTTAAGTTAAAGCTATCATATTTCTTTTCACCTTCAATCATTTCTTTGAGGAGTATGGTCAATATTTTTCCATCCATGTCGAATGTAATTGAGTCACAACACAAAAATAACTTATCATTCATGTTGTATGTTCCGAGTGTCTGCATCATATGTATGCCTATGTGTCGACACATGGCTCACCATACTATGCTGACAATGTATGTCGACACATACATGTTCACCATGTTGTGACAGCTCTATGATTACACACATGGCTGACCATTCATGCTGACCCCTCATGCTCACCACACATGTCCGACACACAATGCTCACCACATCGCGACACACCCATGCTGCCCATCACACGCTGATTATCTTGCTGTGTATGGTTTCGTCATCCCTCTGCTTGAATCTCAACTCGTTCTGAAACTTGTTGTACATACTCTTAATCACATCGTTGACACTCAATGATTGATAGTTCTGCAAATACTCATCGAAGTCCTTCTCGTTGATCTTACTACTTCGCCATGATACGAACCACTTGGTCTTCTTATCATTGTAGACAATGAATGTTTCCTTGTCATATATGATTCCCAACTTTATCAAGTTCTCTTTCAACATCTGTTCGTTGATTCTCCCATTCTCAACAGTATAGATAAAGATATAGTTCTGCAGCACGTCACCAATCTGTTGCTTCTTAATCTGGCTAAGCACGAACTTGTCATTCAACTTCATGTTGATATAGTACAGACCAAACACGACAGCATTATAGTCGAACAGTATGATGTCCCTATTCTCATACTTCGCACACATGTCACAAGGCTTAATCAATATGTCGACATCCTTGAATCGAATCATCTTTATCTTCTTATCCGTGTAGTCCATATACATGCGTTCTACGAATGGACTCAGTACATTGCTTGCATTCTTGCTACCCTTACCTGCATACCTCTCATTGAATAAGTCAATGCTAGGCAATTCACATCTACCATTCATGACATTCTCAATGGCTTCATACAAATGTACAGTTGCAATGACTGCATCAAGATTCCAGTACAATTTCGGAGTCAAGTATAAGGTGTTATGCATGATGACACCACAGACGTAATCATTATTGAGAACATACTTGATGTCATACTTATTGCTCAACATCGTAAGTATGACCTTACTAGTCTTGTTGTAATGTTCACTAATATTGTCACCAATAATGCTTTCCACATAGTTGAAGAAGTCATAGTGAGCATTAGTCTTCTTCACATTGAACATGAAGAACTTTCGGATTGCATCATTCTTCGAGAACAGTAATGGTTCGCCTGTGCTGCGATGAATAAATATAAAATAGTCATCGTTAATCTCACTTTGTAGAATCAGAATGTAATCAAATTCTTCGTTATACTCACTCATCATTATATATTTTTGTTCTTTCGGGTTGCGTCGGATGATGAATGGATATTTCTCATATGTGCTTAGACAGTACTGCGAGATTGACCCAATACTCAACTTCTGCAATATATACTGGACCAGCACATGACGCAACTCATCTGGAACCTGACACTTTCGCCCTTTTGTGATCAGTGGATTGTACAACGTAATGGTTTGATTCTCATACTTGTTCTTAAACTCAGCACTGTTCTTCGCATCCAATGATTCGGCACAGAAGTTGTACTGTTGTTTGTTACTAGGCTTTGTTGTACATCGAATGATACACATCTGGTCATTGAATCGGTGATAGTTCAGGAAGCCATATTGCTTGTATGGACAGAACAAGTACAGACGGCTATCCGGATATGTTTGATTTTGAATGTTCACCACAGCATCAGGTACAACACCTTTCAGAAATTCATACTCATCTCGAGTTACAGGAACAACACGCTGCTTATGTTTCTGACATAACCCGCTGAACGACCTAGGTTTGCCCTTAATAACTCGCGGACCAAATAGTACCGGGTCTATCTTCGTCAACGTCTTGAGCAATGCTTTGGTATGACCCATACTGTTCTTCCGAATGGCTTCCAATGATAGCTCACCACTCTTCAGCTTTATCATCTCGCTTACAGTGGCTTTCTTGAACAGGCCAAACAACAATGCGAACATATACATCATTTCACCCATACTGCTCGCATTGATGAATGAGAATGTTGCTTCACTATTGTCGTTCGAGTTCAATCCGACATGAATTTGCGGGAACATGTCATTGTACAATATCGTTGAAGTCAGATACTCGTGAACAAGTTTTTGGTAATCAATTCTGATGTGAGTTGCGTAGTCATAGAACATGTAAGAACTTATGCTTATACTTGTTCTTGTTGAGAATCGTTGTTGAGGAACATCTTGATTCATAATGCTTGACACTTTCGAGATGTCAGACTGGGTCATGTTCGAAAGACTCATTGTTCCATTGATTGCTGTGATGTAAGGAACATAGTATTTGTAATTGTAGTCAATCGCATACACACAATCATTCAACTTAATATTCTGTAGCCAAGTCATGGCTTTCGAACTCATGTAGTTAGTAAGTGATTCAACAATGTGCGAATATGTGTATTGTCGATTTGTGTTGTTGAAGATGAAGTGAATCGTTGTGTCTTTCTGTATGTCAACACGATTCAATGCAAACCCAGGCTCGACATCATCCCCGACATAGAATGAGCAAGTATTATATAGGTTCGCTGTACCCTTGAATGGATTGGAACCTGACGATAGAATCTTGACATACTGCATCTGCCTAGGGGTTTGCATATATGTGTCAAGTTCATCGGAATGAATATATACTTTACCGAATCTGCGACCAGCACTGTGAACATTGAACAGTCGCACTATGTCGACGTTACAGAATGAGTTCACAGGTCCAAGATACTTGAGTGAGACTGTAACTGACGATATATTTGGTTCGAATGGGATGGTTGTTATTTTGCGAGCTTCGAGGTTCGCAAGTGCTGTTGCGATGGATGTGAGTATTGTGTAATAGTTGTTGTAGAACAGTTCTTCGTAACTATTCAGACGACTATCATTCTTCGGCACGATGTTGATAATGAATGGGTAGTCACCAATTGATGTTGTTTCATACATAAGGTCAGTTTCTGTCCGAGTCAGTCCGAGATAGATGTTTAAGTTCATTTGGAAGACATACTCCTCGCTCGCATTGTTGGATATGAGTGATGGTGATGATACAACTGTTTGTGCGAATGTGAAAGATGAAATGTTCACGATGAGAAGGTAACCAAGTATGAGTTGGAACTCATGTAGAGTTAGAATCTTTGGAATCGCTATGTTCGGGAAATAGATGCATGGATACTCAGCAACAGTATCGTTGACCTTGAACTTGACTGATATGAGTTTCGCAGTATGTAGATAGTCATTGTCGATCTTGATATTGTTGAATAATGATGTTGACGCATTGGTGATGTTGGATGGTATCGTATCGGCGAACTTGACAATGTAACGTTTGTAGTTCTTCACTGCTGGTGAGGGTGACTGCTTGGCTGGTGAGGGTGGCTGTGAGGGTGCTGATGATTGCGATGTGTGCTGCATCATGTCGAGTATATTGTAAGTATCTCCTTGAACAGTTACGGATCGCAATGATGTTGATATTTTTGGGTAAGCACCACCTGCAAGTTGTGTGTCAACAGTATGCTCAACATCATTGTTCACCAGTGTGTCAACAGTATGCTCAACATCATTGTTCACCAGTGTGTCAACATCCTCCATACCTACCCACTGCATGTACACTCTTCGCAAATCATGGTTAGCATACTCATCTAGATCATACTCGAGAACCTCTCTATTCCCGCCAATTGTGGAGGAGTGAGCAGACCCGCCAGTGTAGTTAATACCAATGCTTACATCATTATCTTTCGGAGTCTTGTAGTTCACCACTTGCGAGATGTTCACAAACTCGTTCGGATCATTAATTAAATATAGTTGAGTTGATAAGAATAACTCATTATTAACAAGCATTTGCGTTGGTTTAATTAATCGAAAAGCAACAATGGATAGGCGATTTAGGACTATAACAAGAAGAGCATCACGCAATCCAAGCTTGTTATACGGTTCGCAACTACCAAATATGAACGAACAATTCTCAATGTTCGGTGCAAACATTGTAGATACAACAACTTCTAAGCCAGGATTCACATTGTTCGGTGCAAACACTACTTCTAAGCCAGCATCGTACAATGCAAGTGTCAACACACGTGAGCGTTACATACCTCAACCTAAGTACTTTGGCAATTTTGCTAACATTGCACCTGCACATACTTCTCGAGCGGCTCCATTTTGGAATCTTCGTGAACAGTTCAATCAGAACCTTCAATTTCGACCAACACATTTGTATCTGGTCATGAGTTCCGACAAGCAATATGCATTGACGTGCGAAAAGGATACATTCGACATATTCTTAACACCTCCGAATGCTGAGGATCCAAATCAATGGTGCTTCTTAGATTCGGATACAGGTGGAGGTGGTGACTCAGGTACGATATGCTTCTTCAACTTCCAAGATGGTTACATAAAAGTTCCGGACACAAAGTTGCCAGTATTTGCACAACGTAATCATAGTATCGAAAACGCTATGTTCCAATTCGAAACTGATGGATACATATCACTCAAGTCTTCGAAAGAGCAAATCCTTGCATTCCGCAAGCCAGGTTCACAAATATTCAATGATAGAATCACTGAAATCACTGGTAAGCCATATGTACCAGGCGCAGAAACACCTACTGACAGTGATGCATCCAAAGAACCATTCGACATATATAAGTATCCAGCACTTGAAATCATTGAACGTAAGTATGCAACTGATCCTAACTACTCATGTAAGTGGACATATCAAGATGTCTTGTCTCTCAATGACATGTACAACGAGAACCAGAACAGCAAGAAGATTGCTGACATTGAGAAGGCTACGGAGGAGATGAAGAAACAAATGGAAAACAACTACATCTCACAAATCCTACACTGGCACGAAGATAGTTTGAAATGGCAAGACAAACTACGTGAAATTACAAAGCATCCATTCGTCAATTGGACTACCGAGATGACCAAGACCAATGTCAATCCTAACTTGTTGTACAATCCTAACGCAACTGGCAAAATCGATGATTATGAATGTTCATGTAAGCTTAAGAGTACTGGCGAACCTGTTACAAGTTGGGCGAAACTAACAAGTCCAACATCTTCGACATGAAGGTGAATGCCTGTATGTATTTTTGCACATACATTGTCAACATATGCTGTAAGCATATATTTGAACACATGTGGTCAACATAGCACCTTCGCACAATGGTCAACATATATTCTCGCAATGTATGTGCAAAAATATACCCACTTACACATACAACTCTTCATTCTTGTCACCACCGTAGGTAGCAATGGATTGGTCACTCAATATGGCATTCTTCTTGTTACGAGGTTGGACTCTAGCATTACCGAGACCAAATGCGTTTGCGAATGTACTGAACAGACCACTGTCGTTTCTATTCTCTTCACGATATGGTGCATAACTATTACTCTCGAACAAGTAGTTCTGGAATCGTGTGTTACGTGGAACGTTACTAAAGACCATTATTGTCTGATTCTCGACATGTCTGGTATTAATCAATTGCAACATAATCAACTTCGTACCTCCGGGTGTCATATACATGACCTTATTCTCATTCATATCTCCGTTGTAGTCATAGACCGGACATTTCAATATCAAGCCTGTCTGGATGACCGAAGCAGGCATAACAGCACCGTCGACCAGCATGCCATTAATTTGAGCAACACCTGCTGTGGCAATACCATTTTTGTACTCAATCGGCTTAAACACGATTTGCGGTGGAATTCCACTTCTAACATTGGACTTGCCGAATGTTCGACTATCTATTAGCTTCGTAATGCTAGTTCCGTTGCTAGTCTTAAGGTCCAACACATATGGGTAACCCTTCAGCTTATACCCGAGGCTACCACTACCTGTGAATGAGTAGTTCAACAACAAATTCGGGTATTGACCATTAGCATACAACTTTGTCCACTGTACTTGCAAATTCATGTCAATCATCTCCGAGTTGCCAACAGAGCTTTCGAGCAACTCCATCAACGCATTGTTCTGCAATCCATACACCCAACGATAGAATGTTTCCAAATTCTCACTATTCCCATTCACACATGAAACCCAACCATATCCTCTCACCAACGGGTTTGCATATTTGGCGTAATTGTACAGCTCACATCCACCGATTGCATAGATGTCTGCCATATCATCGAGACATTTGATGTAAGGTTGTTGAATGATAGGACTGTTGATCATAATGTTCTGGAACTGATGCATGCAGTTCTGTACAAACATGGCATATGAATCGGTGCTGATGTAGCACATCGAGATTGCAATATCGGCAAGCTTAGCAATTCTGTTACCATCGGCTTTCAACTCGCAGATGTACGTATATGGTGAGAAGTACTTGAGTGGATACGCATGATTGCATGTGTGTAAGATCCAAGTGTTCATGAACGAAAGTACATATGCCACTATTATCACACTTGCAAGCATATTATCGTAAACAATCTGGGTGACAGTTGACAAGCTAAGAATATCCTTAACCTCACTGACGAACGCTTCATTCTCGAGAAGAATGTTGAGCACAGTAGCCATACTACTATTGTCATACATCCACAACGCAGGTACAAATAAATCTTTGATGATTTCATGGAATGGTTTGCCATTCAACTTTACCAGATTGTTGTTTCGCAACAGGCTTTCATCAATGGTGATTTGATGGTTGTCCAATGGGTCATTACGCTTGTTGAGAAACTCCTTGTACACATACGACTTAGCCATTTGGAGAACAATGTCTGCTGAACAGAATGGTAGACCTTCGGCGATTGCACAACTTGGAACCTTAGATTTGAGTTGTTGCTTGCCGAACAATGTTGTCGGAAGTGGTTTGATTGATTTTGGATCACCATTGAGGACCATAGGATAGTTCGCAGATGTGCCTTTAATCTTTGATGACGTCTCAGGTTCGATACAGAATGGTTTGTCACCATTGGCTAAGCAGTACTCTGTCCAATCCGAAAGTTCACATACATTGACGTTACCATTGGATTGGAATCTCGGCATGGTGTTGAATATGTTGTGAATTGGGTTGAGTGAGATGATGCGCTTGAGCATTTGTGACATAGTCATGTTGAACGCATCTTGCACGAATTGATATGTAAGTGAGTTTTGGTCAGTGAGGCATTCATTCAGTAGGTTCTCAGTCTTGCGAATCTCATTGTTACGAATCTCGATAATCTTGTCAGGGTTGAGCATTACTTTGAACAGGTCTACGAAGTAGTTCTCAGGAATCTTTTGAAGTAGTTCGGTGAGAGATGTTCGAATCACATCAATGTCAAAGTCTTCACCAAGTGCTTGATAGTTCAGTTGATAGTACTGTTCGAGAGAGTTGAAGAACCCAAATGTCGACGAATTGGTCTGCGCTTCGTTGAAGGTGAATGGTCTGCAATGTATGAGGAACGTCATTATGTAACAGATGTATGGAAGCAGTGTGATGAAGCATTCTCCGCTAGCATTGTAACAAAGTGGTTTGAAGATGTTGATATCGTATTCGATTCCTCCCCATACAACTCTACGATTGTCGAGCCAGTTGTTTAGAACTTTACCGAGGTTGTTCATCACTGGTTCGAATATGGTGTTAGTCTGTGTTTGTTGCATGAGTCTGGCCCACGTAATGAGTAAGTCAGGGTCTGTTTCGTATATGGATAGTGGACGTGTTCGACGTGCTTCGATTACAGTTGGTGATTGGAATGTAATGAATGACTCAAATATGTCGTAGATAGATTGTGGCTTATATGCTGTACCTGAGTATTGTGCGTATATGACTGAAGCACCATATGCACCAAATAGGTTAGGTTTAGTTTTGAACAACTCGAGTGTGAATGCCATTGCTGGATTCTTTGTTCCGAGGATTTGGGTGATAGGAGTTGTTACTTGATTTTGTGGTGCAGCATGTAATGGCTGCATATCGTTAAAATAATTCATTAATTCACTTTGTTCACTACTCATTTCGATCGTGGTAATTTATCAGTTATTAGTTATGTTGTGTGCGAACTATTTTTGTTGGCATCACCTTCCGTACCCAATGTGTCGACACACATATGTAACTACGCATGTGAGCAGTACATGGCTTGCATGTACTGACAGCTACATGCTGACCTATGTGTTGACAGCTCCATGCGAACAACACATGCAATCCATGTTGCGACAACAGATGGACAGTACATATATTGACTACTCATACGAACAACTATATGCAATCTATGTGTCGACACACATATGTGAAGTACATATGCGAGCCATGTGTCGACAGTTCTATGTTCACACATCTTGTAACACATACATGCGAAGTACATATGTTGACCCGATGTGTTGACACATAAGTGCTAATCTATATGCAAAAATAACATCCTTACATCACTCATCTGCTCATGAGTTCAGCAATACCTTCAACCACATTCGGGTGCAGTTGTTTCAACCATTTTGTGCTGAATGGTGTAAGTATACCATATTTGTTACCCAACTTCTTCAACTCATCGAGGTAGTATGTCTTGTACATATATAATCGTAGATTGTCTTTTGTGATACCTGCAGACTTGACAGTCTCGCGAATATTATCGATTGCCTCATTCAGGTAACAATACAATGTCAAAGTTAAGTCGTAACAGAACTTCATGAACAGCATCATATGTTTGGGTGTAACTTCGCTTTTGATACTGTTCGCAATTTTGTACCTATACACATGACTAGGTATTGGTTGATTGTATGATGAAGTATTATAGAATTGCGTATCAGCATCTTTGATTTGTATGATGTTGTTATCATGAATCTCTAACCCGATACACTTACCAAACTCTGCGAAGAGACACATGTAACACCATTCATTTTGAAAATGAATGTAGTACAAGAATTCTGAAAATGCTGTTCGAATCATTGGTCGCGGAAGATGTATAAAACTTCTGAACAACTCGAACATGTAAAGAATCAATGTTGCTATTGATATTTTTATATCCTCATCACCTTCAATAGTTTCGAAGATTGTTTGAAACTCAATTGATGGGTCTGGTGATAAATCTTTGGATAAGTCAGATATGGTCAACAGTCCTTGTGAGAATGCTTCCCAATCATTTGGGTCAATCTTAATCCATTCACCGAAGTTATGTAAGTACTGCTTTGCTAGGTCTTTCGATTCTCGCAGTGATTGTAACATACTGATGTAATTAGTATGTTTGAACTCCTTCGGTAAGTTGTACTTGTTAGCAATTCGATTGTACTCTTGGTTAAGCTTAATGTTGTACAGCATAATGATTTTGTGGTACTGAACACCTTCGAATTGTTTGAAAAAGTCCATTTGGACATAGAACAAAAATAACCTAGCGGACATACATGTCACACATACATATGTAACAACGAATGCTCACCACACTGTGACATACATATGTAACAACGAATGCTCACCACACTGTGACATACATATGTAACAAC
>CAMWNP010000046.1 GCA_947175645.1 uncultured Porphyromonadaceae bacterium | reverse complement strand
TGATGTTGCCGTATCGCTTGTAGTGGGCGAACAGTTGATCCATAGCGTCAGCTGATAGTAACGGGATTCTGTCTTTGCCGGGATTACGGTCTGCTAACTTTGCTACAATGGTTCGGATATGGGTTGTTCCGAATGGTTCTTCAAACACATGCTTTACGAATCGGGCGATAATCTCACCTCTGAGTCGCAGAAATTTACCAACGTTATAGCCCAGATGCTTCAGGTCTTCTTTCGACAGATGATCACTCCGCAATTGGACGGCATTGAAAGACGCAGTGGGGTCAATAGCCCACGCCCGTGCGTTATGATGCAGTTTAGTAAGTTCATGAGCCTCCATGAATTGCTCCATGACGTAGGTTATATAGGCACAAATGAATGATACCTGATCCAGAGTGTATTTCTCATCATTACGTTTGAGTTCATCAAACGCCTCGTTACATTTATGCTGCTGAGAAATCAGTTCGTTGTGTAACTCAACATGGTCTTTATGTTTTTCATAAAACTCAATTATTTTATCTAACTCGTCAGTAAAATATACACCGCCATCGTGAGTTAGAAAGACATCATCTTCCCACTCCTCAATCAAGGTGCTACCGTCAGGTTGCTGGGTAATCGAGCTTGACGGTGTTTTTGTAAAACATCCGCCGTTTTCTGAGTAATATGGTGAGTCAACTTTTACTCGCTTGATGCTATGTTCATAGTCATACCTCTCTTGTTCAGTTAGCGAACTCAAGAATTGCTCGAAGAGCTCATCTTCGTCATATTCCGAAGTCGCATCAAAGTCCGCCTTAATCGCCATAAGGTCCTCGGCACTACAATCCTTGTTGCACCATAATTCGGCTCCATCCGAGAAGCGAATAAGGTTCATATCATCACAAGACTCAACTACGTCAAACGTATCTATGTTTGAGTCATCTGCAAACTCCACATCATCCTCACTAACTTCATATTCCAAAGTAGGAGCGTCAGAGGTGCATTGCATCATTTCGACAGATTCATCATTCGTCGTAATAGCAACTTGTTCACCATTTGGCGTCTTCGCAACCATAATTGCCGGTGTGCGCTGAGAGAACAATCTCCTGAAGATTGCTTCAAATATAGGTTGGATGCTGAAATATAATCCAACAAGAAGAATAAAGAACACGGCAAAAAGGATGTTGCCGGTAAACTCATCAGTGCCAAAACGGTAAATGGCGGCATGTCTGCCAAGCAGAGCTATAATGCCGCATCCGGCAACTACTGCACTCCAGATAATCATTTTGTCCCTGGTAGGGGGAGCGAAGCTCCTCAATCGCGGGGGCGTGTCTGTCATTTTTGAATTTTATAAGTGAGAATTAAATGTTTTAACTCTCTAATAGACAATTTAACCCCGCGATTTGTTCACATTTCTCGCGATAATATGATGTCAAACCTACTAATACAATCACAAGTACAACCTATTATATAATAGCTAAAAGTATGTAGAGATATTTATTATATGATATGTTGAGCAGTGAAAAAGATTAGGAGATTGTCAAGGTAACACGTCTGCCAAGTCCTTCAAAAATGCGGAATAGGGTGTTGAGTTGCACGTCAGCCTTGCCGTTTTCCAGACGCGAGATATAAGTTTTCTTCGTACCAATTCGCTGTGCTAACTCTTGCTGGGTTAGTCCGGCTTTGAGCCTTTCCTCTTTAAGTGTAGTTGCTAAGCAGAATAATTGAGCGTCATTCTCAAACTCATTGCGTTTTGGCGTACCGGATTCGCCGTACTCCACATCAAGAAGCTCGTCGAAAGTGCGGCAATTCATTATTTGTCGTTCTGTATTCATTATCATGATTAGATATAACTTTGGCAAAGTTAACTAAAAAGTTTACTTTGCCAAAATTCTTGTGCTAACTAATTGGTGTTTTTGGGGTGATTTGTTTGGTGTTTTTGGGGTGATTCGCTTTTAATATTTGGGATATTTCACTTGGAAGTTATTTCAGCGAGATGGAATTAGCGGCGTCGCGTTTCTTTTGGTTAACGACTTCGGCGTAAATTTGAGTTGTAGCTACGTTTTTGTGCGTAAGCATTTTGCTGACGGTGTAGATGTCTGTACCGTTGCTAATCAGCAGAGTAGCATAGGTGTGCCTCAGACCATGGAAGGTGATTTTCTTCTTGATTCCGGCGTCCTTTAGCCATTTCTTGAATGGTTCGCGTGTATGCGCCCGGCTGAGACCCTTGAATACCATTCCTCGTCCTTGTTCACCGCAGTAGGATAGTGCTTCATCACTCAGCGGTAATGTCGCTTGCGTCTTTGTCTTTTGTGTGCGGATTCGCATACAGTAGCCTCCATCGGGAGATAGTTCTATATTCTCCCAACGCAGTTGCAGGATATCGCTGATTCGCAGACCTGTCATGCAGGCGAAAAGGGATGCTCGTTTCAAAACGTCCACCTTGCAGGGTGTGGCAGCGAGACGTTTGACCTCCTCGATTTCGAGATAGTTGATTTTCGGTTCTTCCCAGTCTATGCGGTCGAGGTGATCATTGATGTTTTCTCTCAGCCAGCCTTCCTTATGTGCGAGTTTCAGCAATGCACGGAATGTTGACCAATACCCTGCGGCAGAGTTGCGGGATATGATTTTGCCGGATTGTTTCACCCGGATTTTCAGAATGTATGTTCGGAAGTCGTTACAGAGGCCGATGGTCACGTCTTTAACGAGACAACGCCCGTTACAGAAGTTCTTGAAGTGCTTATAGACGATTCCCCATTTCTGATATTTCACCTTGGTTTTATCGTGGAAGTATTCCAGAAAATCCGCTTGCTTCTTGGTGCGGTCAAGAAAACCGTACTCCTCGTTGATGATAGCCAATTCTCGTTTGGCTCGGATGCCACGCGCTTTCAGCATGATTTCTTCATTGTAATCACGCTCAAACCGGTCTTTCGGTTCGCCATAAAGATACAGACCGAGGAACTCCCGTCGGCTCATCTTCTTGATGTGCGGATTCCAGATGGGAGGGTAGTAATCGAGGTAGAGCGACACTTTGCCGCTGCGCAGTTTCTCCTGTCGGAGAGTTACTTTTACGATAGTTGCTGATTCCATACTTGTTTGTTTTTGATTTATAATGTTTAATGGTAAATGGTGGTTGCCCAGTGAGCAAAATCACCGGATTATAACTCTATCTTGGGATTGAATAACGCCTCTAACTCTTTGGCATTCAGTTTGACATACTTTCCGCTTTTCAGCTTGGTTATTTTGTATGTCTTGACGTAGTGATAGAGTTGGTCGCGTGTGAGCGAGTATTTATCCATAGCTTCCGCCACTGAAATAAACTCAACGTCTTCGGCAGACTTGGCTCCTTTCGCCACGTCAAAGTGATATTTGGAGTAATAAACTTTTGACCCCTCTTTTCGTTTGGGAATACCGACTTTTGACACAAGGCAGTAGATGGCAGATAGGGTCATTCCATATTTGCTCTGAATATCCTCTACCGAATACCACTCTGTAATTTCCGGATTTTCCTTTCTCGCCGAAAAAAGACGGTCGATATGCGACTTGCTGAAATACGCCTTACCTCTAATGATGGTCTTTGGCACATTATTCTCAGCAACTACCTTGTAAATCCACGAATCTTTCACTCCATACTTCTCCCGGATGTCAGCGCGGGTATAGAAGTCAGCAAGAGATTTGGATTTCTTTTCAGCGGGTTCAACCGATTGTGTTTCTTTCGGGGTCAGGAAATCGAACATCGCCTGAAGATCGGCTTTGCTGATTAGAGTCTTTCGTGAGAATCTAACAACCTTGATTTTCCCACTTCGGATATAGCGATAGATAGACATTCTTCCTATGCCCAATAATTCGGCTGCTTGTGTGGGTGTCAGATAATCCCTATCTCGCCACTTGATATTTGACTGAGCGGTCTCCTGATTTGAGACTGCCACTTTTTTTTGGCGCAAACGCTCTTTATAAGAGTGTTCGGCGCAACGCTTACAGCAGAAGCGTGTGACTGTGGTTTGGGCGATAAATTTGTTCCCACACCATTCACAGATTCTCTCAACTTTGATGTTGCTACTCATGTTATACGTGTTAATTTCGTTAATAATCGTATCGTGGCGTATCACTACGTATCGTGACGTACCACTTTCTCCACCACCTTGCTGACGCGAGGGGTGAAATGAGTCGCTGTCGTACAGAATCCGTACAAAATGGTGCATAAAAACGCCTAACACTGACAGTTATCAGCATTAGGCGTTCCTGAATGTATTAAGTTTTATCGCTAAGTAACAGTCAATTACCGTCAATATAAATCATAGATAATCAACTAATTACTTGCCGATGCAGAACCTTGAGAATATGGATTGGAGAATATCTTCTGAGGTGATATTGCCGGATATGGAGGAGAGATGTGAAAGGGTTTCACGGATATCAAGGGCAATCAGGTCGCCTGACAGATTTGACTCCAGGGCGGTGATGACACGTGTTATGGAGTCTGATGCGTTGTGAAGGGCTTCTGCATGGCGGGCATTGGTGATGGTAACCTGTTGTGACTCAGGTGTTACTAAAGTTGTGATAATGAGGCATAGATTATCGATACCTTCTCCGGTTGCGGCTGATAGTGGTATTACAGGGGTGTCGGCAGGGAGTTGCGACCTGAGTTCAGCGATGTATTCATCAGGGAGTGCGAGATCTGTCTTGTTGACTGCTGCAATCAGTTTTTGATCGGGTGAGATTTGTTCTATGATTTCCGCTACCTTTTCCTGAGGCATTGGAGAGGTCACATCAGTGAGAAGTATCACAATCTGTGCCTTTTTCATGGCTTGGTGCGAGCGACTTATTCCTATGGCTTCTATTTCATCCGTCGTGTCACGCAACCCCGCTGTATCCATGAAGCGGAATAGGTAATCACCTATCTCACAAGTATCTTCTATAACATCACGTGTTGTTCCGTGTATATTGCTCACGATGGCTTTCTGATCACCAATCAAAGTGTTGAGCAAGGAGGATTTTCCGGCGTTTGTCTGACCGATAAGGGCTACGGGAATACCGTTCTTAATGGCATTTCCTGAAGCGAACGAACGGTAAAGCCTGTTGACTTCAAACTGGATGTCACGTGCTATTGTCATCAGTTTTTCGCGCGATGCAAATTCCACATCCTCCTCTGAGAAATCAAGTTCCAGTTCAAGCAATGACGCAAGTTCAAGCAGTTGGTCATGGAGTTTCTCAAGTTTCTTCGACACGGAACCACGCATCTGGTTCATTGCTATAGAATGTGCCGCACGCGACGTTGATGCTATTATGTCCGCCACTGCCTCTGCTTCCGTAAGTCCCAAGTTTCCTGACAGATATGCCCTGCGAGTAAATTCTCCGGGCTGAGCCAAAGAGGCTCCGGAGTTTATGAGGGAATTCAGAAGTTCACGCTGGACGTAGGTTGACCCGTGAACTGAAATTTCCACGGTATCTTCACCGGTGAATGAACGGGGCGCACGGAAAAGTGTCACTACAGCCTGGTCAAGCGGACGCGACTCAGAATCAAGAATGGTGCCGAGGTGAGCAGTGTGTGAATCACATTTCTCCAGCGATTTTCCTTTCCAGATTTTATTTACGATACGGAAAGCATCGGGACCGCTTACACGTGCCACAGCAATACCTCCCACACCCGGAGGTGTTGAAACGGCACAAACAGTTGATGACATCTTGATCAGCAGTTTTTGATAGTTAAAATGGCCTGAGCGGGATCCGGTGCTGAAAAAACGTAACTTCCGGCAACAAGGATGTCGGCACCTGCCTCCTTCAGCAGGGGCGCGGTACGATCGTTTACACCACCGTCAATTTCTATCGCAGGTTTATTATCGGCTTTCTCAATCAACTCCCTTAACTGCCTGATTTTCCTTAGAGTATTAGGAATAAACGATTGTCCTCCGAAACCAGGATTCACTGACATCAGAAGAACCATATCAACTTCTTCGATAATATCCTCGAGCATCACTACAGGAGTGGCCGGATTCAGCGTAACGGCAGGTTTCATACCTGCAGCACGGATAGCCTGCACCGTACGATGTAGATGAGTACATGCCTCCTGATGCACATTCATTATTTCGGCGCCGCAGTCGCGTACCTGCGAAATATAGTTCTGCGGATTGACAATCATCAGATGTACGTCAAGCGGTTTGGTAGCATATTTCCGGACGGCTTTCATCACAGGAAATCCGAAAGATATGTTCGGGACGAACACACCGTCCATCACATCCAGATGCAGATAATCGGCCTCACTATTGTTTATCATTTCAACGTCACGCCGAAGGTCTGCGAAGTCGGCTGAAAGTAAAGATGGTGCAATTTTCATTTTGATGCGGCTGGTTTATGATTACGCATGGCGTTCCATGCAATATAGATTATGCATCCGCCCAGGAGAGCAAGCCCGGCGTATGTAAGATATGAGTTATATTGCTCTACTTTTTCAAACAGTTCGTTTAGCGTCACTGTCCTTGCGAGCCAATAGCCTAACAGAGCGAGTATTGAATTCCAGACCAGCGCACCCAGCGAAGTGAAAACACAGAACTTGACGATATTCATTCGTGCCAGACCGGCAGGTATTGATATAAGTTGACGTACAGCAGGTATGAGGCGGCCGATAAATGTAGATGATGCCCCGTGCTCGTCAAAGTATCGTTCAGCATTCTCAACTTTCTGACTGGTTATAAGGCAAGCGTGCCCTACCCTGCTGTTTGCAAAAGCATAAACGATGGGACGTCCGACCCACAGTGAGAGGAAATAATTTATCAGAGCACCCACCAGAGCGCCAAGAGTGGCGAAAATGACCACCAGAAATATGTTCATATCCGATGTTGACCCCTCAGCCGTGGCAAGATATGCGGCGGGAGGCACAACCACTTCCGAAGGGAACGGGATGAACGAACTCTCCAGAACCATGAAGAGGAAAACAAAAAGATACGATGCGTTGTCAACAAACCACTGGAAGAATGTCTGGGCATTCATATAGTCGGTTATGGAACAGTTAATTAGCAGATCAACCATAATTATTATTTGATTTAATCAGGAATTATTATATGCAGACCATCATACGCCAGATGCACGTTCGGCGGCAACCGGCGCTCCACCCGGTTATGCAGTCCGAGTTGATGGGAAATATGTGTCAGGTACGCCACTCGCGGTTTTATCAAGTCAATCGCTTCAAGGGACTCCGATAGTGACATGTGGGAATGATGGGGCTCAATACGCAAAGCATTGATTACCAGAGTGTCAATTCCTTTTAGATTTTCAATGGTCTCAGCCGGCAACTCTGAGGCATCAGTAAGATACGCCAGATTCTTTCCCACACGATAGCCGAATATGGGCATCTTTCCATGAATGACTCTCAATGGTGTAATCTCTATACCGTTAAAATTGAACGGCTTGTATTGCTCTACCTCATGGATTTCAAAATGCGGGACACCTGGATAAGGATGCTCTGCGAAACTATAAGGGATGCGACGGCGAATGTCATCGTGAACCTCCTTACTGCAGAATACCTTGAACCCTTGTGGAGTACAGAACGGCCGAAGGTCATCGATTCCCCCCATGTGGTCAGCATGTTGATGCGTGAGCATAAGCATCGATGGTGCTACGGAACGGGCATTACGCAACATCTGCTGATAAAAGTCCGGACCGCAATCTATCAAAAGGTATGTCCCATCCTTCTCAACCAATGCCGATGTTCTGCTTCTCGTATCCAACGGATTATCAGACGTACACACCTCGCAGTCGCACCCCAGTTGAGGGACGCCTGTTGAAGTTCCGGTTCCTAAGAATGTCAGTTTCATAATCTGAATTTTTTAAGTAAACCATCCTCGAATTCAAGCACCGCGCCGGAAGTGTATACCCATCGCTCATAAGTGGAACTATATGAGTGTCCATGAATTACATCTGCCGGGCGACCCAGAGAAAGGCGACACTCATCACGGGTCATATCGGGCAATACGGTCTCATTTGTTATCGCTTCCCAATTTTTATCACTTATTGCGGGATATTTCTCGCGCGGGTCTGAAAGTGAAAAGAGCGAGTCGAAATTACGCGTGGATAGTTTACCCGCTCCTCCGCTCATCAGCATGGAGTGGACTGTTGACCCTCCCGGTTCGGAAAAATTCACTCTCAGCGGGAAATCAGTATTTCCGGAAGTGACACCTATAACTTTGACAGGAACAAATTTTCGGCTCCTGATACGCTGTCCGTCAGCAGTGTAGCGGGTAGAAGTCAAAGGATAAAGAGTCATGCCGGAAAGCATTGCGTCGATTTTCCTTATGTACACGCTGTCAATTACGAACGGTACATTGACCGTCTGCCTGCCGTAAAGTTCAGAGGGTGAAGCATCGATTCTATAAATTAACGTGTCGACCGGATTTTGTCGAGTCACGAACTTCATCAGTGTCACAGTGTCGCCCATCAGAGATTTAACCGGAGTGACACCTGCAAAGGAAATTACATCTCCAACCGGAGGGAGTGAACTCTCAGGAGTGGAACTGAACAGCAGTTTTATGCGCTCATCAACTACAATGAACTCCCTACCCTCACTCCAAGATCGCAGAGAGTCGCTGACAAGCGTACTTCCGAACAACTGCTCGGGCGAAGTAGTCTGCACATTCTCACGTCTGACATCAGTAGCCGTGATTCTCGGGGTGCTCTCAATCCCGGTGAAACATCCTGACAAAGTCACCGTCAAAGCGATGAAGCAGATTACATTCTTTATTTTACCGCCCCGATTCATTCAGCAGGTTCGCGGTCGATATTCTTGAATATGAACGCATACATGTCAGTCCATTCGTCAATGGTTTTTGACATCGGTTTACCTGCACCATGTCCGGCATTACTGTCGATGCGAATCAATTTCGGACTGTCACCGGTGTTTGCAGCCTGCAATGTAGCGGCATACTTGAATGAGTGTGCCGGCACAACACGGTCATCATGGTCAGCGGTTGTAACAAGAACCGCAGGATACTGAGTGCCGTCATCCTTGATATTATGAATCGGAGAATAAGAGAGCAAGTATTTGGCCATTTCAGGAGAATCGGCTGATGTACCATAGTCCGATGCCCAGTTCCAGCCTATAGTAAACAGGTGATAACGCATCATATCCATAACACCCACACGGGGAATTGCCACACGGAACAGATCAGGACGCATATTGGTGACTGCACCTACGAGCAGTCCGCCATTGCTACCACCTGAAATGGTCATCAGATCCTTAGTTGTCCAGCCTTCGTTGATAAGATATTCAGCAGCAGCGATGAAGTCATTGAAAACGTTCAATTTGTTCATCTTCGTACCTTGCTGATGCCATTCCTCACCATATTCCGAACCACCTCTGAGGTTTGCCTGAGCATAGATTCCGCCTTGCTCCAGGAAGTAGAGCAGATTGGCGGAGAAAGATGGAGGAAGAGAAATATTGAATCCACCGTAACCATAAAGATACACCGGATTGGTGCCATCTTTCTTCAGCCCCTTTTTATATGTGATGAACATAGGCACGAGAGTACTGTCAGCGGAAGCATAGAACACTTGCTCAGTAACATAATCCTCGGGGTTAAGACCGTCAACCTTAGCCTGACCTATAAGCGTGCTTTTACCCGTGGCTGTGTCAAGGCTGTACTGAGTTGAAGGATAAGCGAAAGAGTTGAAAGAGTAGAACACTTCAGGAAATTTGTCAGATGTAGAAAAACCTACGGAGCCGTATGTAGGGAATTTGATTTCCTGAAGCATATTGCCGTCAGTGTCGTAGATATATGCATGTGACGAGGCATCTCTCTCATAAGTCACAATTATTTTGTCAGGCGTAAAATCAATGTCGGCAAGTACAGCATCGCTCTCCGGGATGAAGTCGGTGATAACCGTTGGTTCTGAAACATTGAACCTGATGATTTTTCCACGCGGAGCATCCTTGGTGGTCTTTACATAAACAACTCCATCCTTGGCACGCACAACATCAAAGGTGTAGTCCTGCGAGGGCTCTATGACAACCCATTCAGCCTGAGGGTCAGTCAGATCCTTCATCAAAAGAGCATCACCTACACCCTGACCACCAACGGAAATAAATGCAAGTTTACCCTTGTCTGCAACATAAGCCGAATGAAAATAATACGGATGTTCCGCATCCTCAAAAAATATGGTATCCTGATTCTGCGGAGTTCCCAGTCTGTGATAATAAACCCTGTGATTACTGTTGGCATTAGAGAATTCCTTGCCGTCTTCCGGAATGGGATAGGCAGAGTAAAGGAAACCGTCGCCAAGCCACTGAGCACCTGTGAATTTTGCCCAGTTTATATGATCAGGTAGGAGATTGCCGGTCTCTACATCCATCACGTATATTTCAGTCCAGTCACTTCCGTTACGTGAAACGGTATAGGCCATATACTTGCCATCTTCGGAGAAATATGTACCTGTTAGTGCCACAGTTCCATCCTCTGAGAGTTTGTTCGGGTCAAGAAACACCTCAGATTTTCCGCCGATTGAATCTTTCCGGTAAAGTATCGACTGATTCTGCAAACCGTCATTCTCATAATAGTAAAAACGCCCGTCCTTGGCACGCCAGGGAAGTCCGGTCTTCTTATAGTTCTGCAATTCTGACAGACGCTTTTTGATCGATCCTCTGAAATTGATACCATCCAAATAACTGCGTGTGAGGGCATTCTCCGCCTTAACCCATGCCAGAGTTGTCTGAGACGTATCATTCTCAAGCGGACGGAACGCATCCATCACTTCAACATCAAAATAATTGTCGGTCACCGGTCCTGTGGGAGGTGCCGGATACATCAGGGGGGAATTTGCAAAACCTGTCGCTGCTGTTGACATTGCCAAAACAGTAAATATAATTTTTGAATTCATTTTTAATCAGGTTGTAAGTGTTATTTCTGTTTATGATGCAAATTTACGCATTTTCACTGAAATAATTCATTAAAACAATGTAAATAACCGCATCCACACGCGAATATTTACAGATTTTTATTAACTTTGCACCATACTTAACCTAAATCAACAGACCTCAAACATGAAACTACATTCCATTTTCGCACTGACTGCACTGTCACTTGTCGCAACCGCAACCGCGCAGACAAAAGGTGGCATAAGCGAGGAGATGATTAACGAAATCCGTACCTATGCCGATCATTCTCCTGCACAGAAAGCCTTGCGAAACGCCATGGCACAGAATTCCATAGCAACGCTGGTGGTAAACAACGAAAATCCCAACCGTCTGGATATGAATTTCTCCCACCGTGTACCCTCAAAAGGTATAACAAACCAGCGTTCCTCCGGTCGTTGCTGGCTGTTTACCGGGCTAAACTTTCTGCGTGCACAGGCAATGCTGGAGCATGATCTTCCCGAACTGAAACTGTCACAGAACTATAACTTTTTCTTTGATCAACTTGAAAAGTCAAATCTATTCCTTCAGTCCGTTATAGATTACGCTGCACAACCCATTGACAGTCAGCAGAACAAATGGTTGTTCGCACATGCCCTTAACGATGGCGGACAATTCACCGGAATAGCAGATAACCTCATGAAATACGGTGTTGTACCTGACTATGTCATGCCGGAAACATATCAGAGCGAACATACCGCCGATATGCGCCAGTTGCTGACATGGAAACTTCGTGAAGACGGACTGGAACTGCGTAAAATGGTCGCTGAAAAGAAGTCGGCTAAAGATATAGAGAAACGCAAAACAGCAATGCTGGGCGAAATCTACCGCATCCTCTCTCTCAACCTCGGTGAACCTCCAACTGAATTCACCTACACCCGGAAGGATTCCAAGGGTAACGTAATCGATACTCAGAAGTATACCCCCAAGGAATTCTACAACAAATTCATGGGTAACAATCTCGCCGAGGATTACATGATGATAATGAACGATCCTACCCGTCCCTACTACAAAGTATTCGAGATTGATCTTGACCGACACACCTACGATGGAAAGAACTGGCGCTATCTTAATCTTCCTATGGAGGAAATCAAGGCGATGGCCATTGAATCAATTAAAGATTCCACTGCCATGTATTTCTCATGCGACGTAAAGAAATTCCTTGACCGTGAGGGTGGTACACTCGACCTACAGAACTACGACTATGAGTCGCTTTTCGGCACAAAATTCGGTATGGACAAAGCGGAACGCATAGCAACAGGATCCAGTGGGTCTTCCCACGCAATGACACTTATTGGAGTAAACATCACCGAGGACGGCACCCCTGACAAATGGCTCATTGAAAACTCATGGGGCATCAACCCCTCCAATGGCAAAAAAGGTCACCTCATAGCAACTGATGAGTGGATGGACGAATACCTATTCCGCCTTGTTGTCAACAAAAAATATGTCCCTGAGAACACATTGAAACTTCTTGACGGCAAAGCCACAATGCTCCCTGCATGGGATCCGATGTTTGCCCCTGAAGAATAATTTCTCATCATTGAACCCATTGGAGGGTGTGTCGAAATGGAAAATTTTGACACACCCTCGATTTTTCGTATCCCCGTACGCCGTCAGGCGTGCCGGGACAGCGTCACCCATATGGCTGGGGCGTCCTGCATAGGACGCCGATTTATCGTAACCCCGTACGCCGCCAGGCGTGCGGGGGATAGCATCAACTTATAGTGTTGGCGTCCGGCAAGGACGCCGATTAAATCACGCATGCACCCACACTCCCCACACACCTCATCAGCCCCAGTCCGACCAGTCTGACCAGTCTGACCCGTCCGACCCATATTTTTTTGCACTTTTTCCGCATAATTTCGTTCCCGGAAACACCTCCGTAACTCCCTGACCCACCGGAGCAAATGCCTGCGAAATTGTCAGACTTTCCACCTCACCCCCTCTGACATTTTTTCGTCGGAAAAGCCGTTTTCCATATTACCTTTG
>CAMWNP010000045.1 GCA_947175645.1 uncultured Porphyromonadaceae bacterium | reverse complement strand
AGCATCGACATGTCGACAGATAGTTCACATGACTGGTGAGCATAGTGTGTCGACACATAGGTTTGTATGAGTGATCGCTGTGTACTGTTATCAGGTTATTTTTATTCATCGATGCAATTCAGTACTATGAGCATTAACAAACAAATCCGTAAATGTATTCAAGAAGGATATGACAAATATGATATAATTGACATTCGGAATATGTGTTTAGAACGATTGTCTGATAAGTATACTAGAATGAACATTCTCAAATCATTCAATTCGGAAATCATAAAATTCAAAAAGGATCGCAACAATACACAACGACCACCAGATGCTGACCATTCGGATGACCATGATGCTGACACATCTGATAAGCATTCCGATGTCAACACTGATGTCGACACCGATGCTAACACCGATGTTAACCACGATAGTGAACCAGCATCAGTCATCCATACAATAAAGAGTAAGATACATAAACACAAAGCATCACCATCTCAATCAGCATTGAAGGCGACCATCATCGATCGCAATCCAAGAACAATCAACACTGTTTCACTCACTTCGTACATGCAGAGTAATTGCAGGAACTGGAAGCGTGAGAAGGTTCACAATTTGGTTGACTCTCTGATGAAACTAGATGAGTCAAAAACACCTGTAACTACAATCTCGAAGTATGAAGTTCTATATGAGACTGTTCGCAAGATATATTTTGACATTGAACGTATACCATTCAGTGATGAGAATGCTGTGTTTGAACTGCTCACCGATATCAACAAGTTCTTTCGTAAGAAGTGTGGCGACCAGATGAAAGAAGATATGAAGTTCATCATCACATATAACAAATCATCGGCTAACCATTCTGGTAAGAGTTACCATGCTTACTGTATGAACTACTGCATGAACTTCAAGATTCTTCGCAATACTGTTGCAGAATTCGTCAATACTGATGGCAAGAAGTATAAGGATTATGTTGATTGTTCAGTCTACTCGAAAAATAGATTGTTCAAGATGCCTTACTACATCGGTGTTGTACAAGATGGGTTGAACTCGAAACTAGATACAAATGTTGACAATCATCATATGATCATCTCGCAGGCAAAGCCTGAGTGTGCTTTGCACTCGAGATGTGAATGTAATGACGAGGATGTTGCAATCAATGCAAACCTCATTGTTTACTGTAATAGTAAGTCTGACTTTTACAATGGTATTGTCATCCAATCCATACAAGGCACTACTCAACTGAACTTGCCGATGGTGTATGGTGAAAAAGTGTATCGAACAAAGAACATCTCATTCGGAGGTGTTACAAATACACGCAGACTATTGCAGAGTGTCAAGCACTTAGAAACAATAATTCTCGACAAGAAGGTTGGAACTGCAACTGATGACGGTCCAAACATCGACAAACTAATGAACATTATTGTTACATTGTTTGATAACAAGCATAGGTTCAATGAGATAATAACTGAGAAGATTGAAACCATGCATAGCTATTACGAGAGTCGAAAGTCATATGATAAGAATGTATTGCTAAGATATGAGATTATGATAAACAACATTAAACAACATAACTCATCAATCTTCGAAGAGTTAGAGATAGAGTTGTGAGTGTAAGATGTTATTTTTGCGTATGCAACCTATGTGTCGACTGCTCCATATTCATCGTATGTGCGAATAGTGCATGTGAACCCATATGTCGACAGTTCCATGTAAACCAAGTATTAACATACACTGTTCACCAGTATGCTACCCACACGCATGACACACAAGTGCAGGTGGTGATAAGTTAAAAATATTCGGTAAGCAAATCATGTCTAGAATCACATATCAACCAAAGTATGTTAACACAATTGCAATCACTTCGTATGTGCAGAATCGTAGAAACAAGTGGAAGCGTGAGAAGGTCAATGACCTAATCGAAGCAATCAAGCTACATGATATTTCGAAAATCCCAAACATAGAAATATCTAAGTATGAGGTTCTTCGAGAACAAACTAGAAAAATATATTTCGACATTGAATGTATACCATCTAATGACGACTTGCCTAAGCAAGACTCGGAAGAGCTCTGCTCTGCAGGATTCCATAGGAATCCGAGATCTGCTCGCGATGAACTAATACATCAAATACTCACCGATGTCAACAAGTTCTTTCGCAAGAAATGCAAAGACCAAATGCATGATGATATGAAGTTCATCATCACATATAACAAATCATCGGCAAACCATCCTGGTAAGAGTTACCATGCTTACTGTATGAACTACTGCATGAATTACAAACAACTGCGAAACATCATATGCGAATTCGTCAATACTGATGGCGAGAAGTATAAGGATTATGTTGATTGTTCAGTCTACTCGAAAAATAGATTGTTCAAGATGCCTTACTATATCGGGCTGACACAAGTTGATAACAAATCACAGATTGATACCAATCGTGACAATCATCATTTCATCATTACGAAGCTAGTAGTTGATGATTCACAAAGTAGCTCGACAGAAGCGTTTACAACTCAAGCATCAACATCTTCGGATGCAACACATGATGTTAACACATCTACGATTACATGTGCAAGTGAAGAAGAGTTTTATAAAGGTCTGGTGATTCAGGCTGTTATTGGTACTGTTAAACTTGAAATTCCAATGCTTCCTGGTGAAAAGATTTATACTGGTAAGAACATCTCATTCGGAGGTATTACATCAACATACCAACTAATTCGAAATATCAAAGAACTTCGAGCAATGGTGATGAACAGACCTGATGTGAACATGGGTGCAAGAGTCAATAGTAACAATTTGCTCGAAACTATTAGCATGCTATTCGAGCATAAGAATAAGTTCAACGAGATTGTGCAAGAGAAGATTGCTGTCATGCATGACTACCTCGAAGAGAACAATGAGTATGATAACAATGTACTTGTTAGCTATGACTCAATAATCAAGAACATCAAGAATAGAAACAAGTCCATATTTAGCGAGATTGGATTGTAAGCATAGTATATTTTTGCATTGTATGTTGACCATCGGGTGAACAGCTCCATGCTAACAGTATGTCGACACATACATGCGAACCATGTTGCAAACAGTACATGCGAACCATGTTGCGACATCTCCATGCGAGTATAGTATGTCGATACACAATGCTTACACATATGCGGACATAGTATGTCAACCACAAGTGCGTACACACAATGCTGACACATATATATCACAACCCATACATCAACGCACTTCATAGTGGAACACATAAAATACATAATTAATACCGACGAAATGAGTAATAAAAATAGGTGCGCATATGATTCGTATGGATTAGCTAACAAGCAAAGATTAACAGAAAAGTTCACAGCACAAGTGAGCGGTGCATCTTCACCAGAATATGCTAACCATATACCTGTTACAAGCGTATCGAACACTGAACACTTCACCAATAATCTTAAACCACAACGTCACAATCAGTCTCGTAACCAGTCACGTGAACAATCAAGTGCGAACATAGAATATTTCACAACTCACAATGACTACACACATAGACTTGTTGAGCACTACGATGATGATAAAACAAACAACGCATTCATCACAGTCGAGCATCCGAACATCAAAAATATAAATAAGGATCCATCCACAACGAACAATGTCTTATACCAAACAATGTGGTCAAATCTTGCAGGAGAATTTACAAAAGAAGAATTGTCAAACATCAAGATTCGAAAGGAGGATACTCCACAGGGTGTATTCAACTGCTCTGGTGACATTCGAATTCGTGCAAATGTACCTGATAGCAAGTATGTCAAACCAAACTACATGGAAGCATTCTTGTCTGCAACCATTCCTAAGGAAAACACCTTTTACAAATTCAAGTCACTCATTCAATCCGCAGACTTTATGACAGACCTATCTGAGTCAATCGGAGGTGACAATCAAACTGTTACAATGCCTACGTCTAAAGATATTGTCTACACCGAAGTACCAAGAACTAAGTCGTTACGTCAGTTGCTCAACGAGTCACTTGAGACAGGCAAAGGTAAAGAGAAAGGTAAACCATGGCATACTTGGTACCTAATGTATGGTCGCAATTACAACAGTCAGAATGAGGTCAAAAATACGTTGACATTCATGATTAACAAAGTCAATGAACTGATTCATTACATCATCGATAATGACATTACTAAGCCAAACGATGAGGTTCGCAGATTGGTCAAAGCTATATTTGCAAATGGTAGTGGTCAAGTATACTCGTATGCACGTAACACACTCCTATTGCCTGCAATATTGAACGCATTAGCTGTTCGCAACAATAATGATCAGCATTGTATGAACGGAGTTGGTTGGATCAAAGCTGGTTCGCAACTTCTGCCCGGACATGATGATGGTACCACTGATATTGATGGCCTAACAATGCGAAACATGAAAGGAGATAAAATGTATGCTACACAACCTGCGCCATTCATCATACAAACCAATCTCCCGACGACAAAAGATACTTCACAATATGGTACTGTTGAAGGATTTAGTCTCTTAGATGTATTAGCGAAGATTAGAACAAATGCAAAAGAGAATTCTGGTGAACAAGGGGAGTATGTTGAGAAGAGTCACACCGTCACAGAATCTTCAAACAAGTATAAGCAACTGATTACAGTAGCACCATACAACTATCCGCTTACACTTAAGAACATCATTAATGCAAACGATAATGTTATGCATGATGTGAGAATCACCGAAGAAGACATAAAGGATTACCAATTCCCTGAAAGCATTCAAGTTGGCTGCTTCCAAAAATATACGTTGGATGATGGCACTAAGCATGAAGGAATCCTCGCAGAAGGTAGTGTAACAGACCCATATGCATATGTTCCTGTCGACGATAGTATGGTAATAGCAACTGTTGAATATGAAACTGCTAAAATCACTGATGACAACCTTGAACGTGGTGCAAGAGCATTGACATTTTCTGAGTATGAGGTGACCGATGAACAATCACAGAAGCCAACATGTCTTAAGGTTGATGATGGTCCGCCTGGAAAAGGTCAACAGTTTGAATATGGAAGACATGGTGATGACACTTCTGCAAAGGCCATCTACAATAAAGGTGGTTCTACCATTAGTGGTAATATATAACATCTATACTAATATTTTTGACTCTGGTTCACATACATGCTTACAATCGAATGTACATATACATGCTCACCACACATGCGAACAACATATATTACATATATGCTCACCACGATTGTAGACTCATATTGTTACATATATGCTCACCACATATGCGAACAGTATATGTAAACCTATGTGTCGAGTGCGTAGCACATTCACATTCACGAAGTGAATGGGCCAAGCTGTGCTTGTCAATCGTAGATTGAACAGCTACATGCGAACAACATGTCGACAGTCGTACTCACCACATCGTGCGAAGTACATATGTAGACCCATACATGCTCACCACATACGTCGACACATACATGCTCACCACGATTGTAGGCTCATATTGTAGACACATACATGCTCACCACGATTGTAGGCTCATATTGTAGACCCATACATGCGAACAGCATATGTTCAAAAATATGTCAACACCTTCCATATTCGCATGATATACCCACAGCGTTCATGAACATTTCCATATATCAAATGGGTGGTGGTTGTAGTACTGACAACGGTAATAATTATACTGAATGGCAAGGTCACCAATTAACAAAAGACTATTACGATTTCAAGGAAACTAAAGGAAGATATACCGAAGCACAAGTACCTAAACAATGGATTCCTGTAGGTAAAGGTGCGCATGGATGGAGTAGTGGATTTCTCGGAATGAAGAAGCATTGTGATAAAACATTCGAAATTCTAAACCTATATCCATACGAACTTAAACTAGAAAATGGTTCATTGGAACCCATAACATTCAGATATTGGAAACCTAACCGACAGATTGCAATACCTGCTGCACGTTTCGATGTTCCGACTGAAGATGCTTGCGACTCAACAAAACTAAACTGTGGTATTCCGGAGGCAAAAGACCCACGTAATCCAAATGATAACACCAAGTTCATGAGTCGATATTATGATTCATATTCAAATACACTAGATGACAGTGATCCAAAAAGTCCACGCTACGAAGTAGTACCTGAACTTAGTAAGACCGCTAGTGTTCGATACATGGATCCGAACACAAAATTCTGGAATCAGAAGGGTACAGATAGGAAGACATGGCAATGCGAAGAACTGACTGTTTCGAAACACCCTGGCAGCAAGACAGAATCAAAAGTCAAAGCTCCAACCAATAAGTTATTGAACAGCGCCATTCCATTGCCATTCGACCCAAATAATAATAAAGCACCAATCACTGTTAAAGATTCAACCATGAGGTATCGTGATCCAAACTTCTACGTTCCAACTGCGCAGTATAAGGTCAACTCGGGTCTGTTGAAAGGTGTATATCTACCAGCAGGTATTGCTCGTGATGATGTTGATAAGACCTACACACATGGAATTGATGATATGTCAAAGAGCATTGCAACCATTACACCTTTCACATTGAGTGATGACATATTCATGTTCACCGACAATGTCATGTCTCACTGGTTGGATATGTTGCTATCAGATGATAATTTGACATTAATCATCAAAGATGCACGTGACATCATACTCGAGAACCCTCAAATAGTAATGCTTCATGCTGTTTGGGACTATTGTAACCGATACAAGGAGAAAGATACAGCATCAGCATCATATGTTGAACTTCCACTTGGACCTCCTATGGTATCAGTCAATTCATCAGTCATTCCGAAGAAGTACTATATGCCTTCAGTTGAAATAGAGAAGATTGATAGCAAGATGCCAACATACAACACAACATCAGCCACACCTGTCATCACATCAATACATCCGAAAATCAAAGATGGACTTGTTGACAATCCACAATACTACGCAACGAACTTCTTAGATGAAACGTTCACAGAACTAGTTGACAATTGTAAGTTGCGTGGTGTGTTAGAGAATTCTACTGATGCAGTTGTTGCCACTGTTCCAAGTAAAGGCTTCCAAATCTTCGAAGTTATTATGAGCAATATGGTTGGTGGCTCTTCAGTTATATCGGCGGACGACATTGATGTTGGCATTCCAATTATGTCAACGAACTACACAAATCTTGTGTATCCAACTACGCAATCAAGTGTTGAGACTGCTGACCAAGCACTGTTGGAAGCTAAAAATAGAATTGAACGCAGATACAAAACTTACTCTGATTCAACACTCACAGGTACTGGTGACAATAGACTCTTACCAAGATTGGTTATGAGTTTCGATCCACTCAAAGGTGGTATTGATGCAATGTATCAGGACCTCGAGAAAAGTACAAATGCATCTCGTATGATTATCAAGCATAACAACGAAGCTGTTGGACAAAAGACTATTGACTTTGAGATTAACACATTGTCAACAAGCAGTGAGAACGTAGTACACTTCTACATTCCGAAGACAGACGTTGCAAGTGCAAACTATAATGCTGGAAGTAGTAATGGAAATAGTAGTACAAACATTAATGGCATACCTGTCAAAATGATTGTGCTAGACTACAATGCAACGGATGAGTACAACATACCTGCATTGTTGATGGTCAACGATGGAGAGTGAACTATATTCACATGAGTGGTCACAACATAGTGTGTCACATTATATTTTTGACGTACTGTCCGCACTTGATGTCAACACATGTACTTCGTATTGTATGTTGAGTAATGTGTGTCACAACAAGTCTGAACATATGTTGTTCATAATGTACTGTCACGAGATGGTGAACATATTGTGAACATGTATGTCGACATAGTGTGTCACAACATAGGTTGAACGTATGTGTTGACATGTACTGTTCGCATGTATATGTTGACCTAAGTGTCGACATAGTGTGTCACAACAAGTCTGAACATGTACTGTTCGCAATGTATGTCACGAGGTGGTTCACATGAGTGGTTAGCATATACTGTCACAACATGGATTACAATGTATGTGTCGACAATATATTTTTGATACATTGTTCACAATGTATGTCAACATAGTGTGTCAACACATGTACTTTGCATATACGCATGTGAACAGACATGTCAGCACCAGAATCATTAACCGAATATAAATATTGGATGATTAACAAAAAGGAAGCATCAACTTCGCGTGTACAAGGCGAGTCAACATCAATACCGCTTGTGCAAGGCACAAGAGTCACGCAAGACGTGCCGACATCAGTACCAACATCGATACGTTACCAACAACCTTCGCCTGAGTATCAAGCAACTCAATATCGACCGAATTGGTACAACCTTCAGAATCAACGTGAAGGGTTAAGCACTAATAACAACCTACCTGATTCACCACCTGGCTACACAAGACTCAACGACGGATATGCAAAAATAATGTCAGAAGTTCCAGCAACAGAGAACTTGTTACCATCGCAGGAACCTAAGTATGTTGACCAAACCTTCTTCGGATGGGATAGTTCATTACAACAACATCGCACAACACAGTTCCAACTCAATACCGAGAAAGAGTTGGATGTAATCAAAAATGCATTCCTCGATACTGACCCAACTACTGAGCAGAACGTTGTGAAAGATTACAACGGAAACTTATGTATCAACTCCGATGCTCAGAAGAAGTGGTTCGCAAAGAATGTTGCATTAGTGTTCGCCACAGGTGCAATCTATGATGCAAATGACAATAAGATTATGAACACCATATTAGGCTATTTCGCTAACAATATGGAGTCAGCATTCCTTAAGAATCTTCATCGTGTCGAAGCTTATGATAAGTCAGAACTGGTCAAGAACATCGAGAAGAAACTCAATATCAGCAATGGTAATTACCATGTTCTGCTAGTCCCGATTGTCTACGCAAGTGATGAAGAAGTATTGTCGCATGCACCTGAACCCAAATACTCAGTCAGCGGAATCTGTGACAAATACATTCGCTGGAAGGACATAACTGAGTATATGCAAACCATTATTGCGAAGTATGGATTCATTACACATCTCGAAAGAGCACATGATTCTGCAAGCTGGGAGATTGGTACAGACAACTTAGCAGTGAAACGCTCACCACACAATGATGTTGAATGTGGTATCAATGTCGAAGTATTACCAGACCTACATGATACTCCGATACAGAAGAATCTTCAAGTCAAGAGTGAACTTGAAGAAGACTTTAATGTTCGCCAACACAAGACAAAGATGAATCGACTAGGTGATTATGACACACAGATGACGAACAAGAGAATGACATTGTATGAACAAATGTATGGTGGAATCAATGATTCAGGCATTGTTAATGGTACAGTATTTGATGGCAATCTCGGTGTACAATTGAGGTTGAACGAACGTAAGATGCCTGAGAATAAGAAGCTAATTGAGTACCAAATCTATGACGACGATGATACTTACGAGAATGGTCAGAACATTATCTCACAGATGTCTGTTACTCCGAAGATTGACATGCCAAGCTTCCCAATCACGAATGCCAGAGGTAGCAAGTCACGCGAACCTAATCTTGGCAATTGGATTAACAACAAAACTGTTACGAGATTACCGAGCAAGAGTGATGTCGGCATGTATGTTGGGCATATGGCACCCAATGCTGTTCACGATGCTAATGTTGCAAGACAGCAAGGAGTCAATGCTCGCATCAAAATGCAAGGATGAGTTGTATATTTTTGCATGTGCGCATCATGGTCAACATACACTGTCACATGACTGGTCAACATCACTGTCCGCACTTGTATGTCCGTATGTAGTGGTCAACATCATGGTCAACATAGAGCTGTTCAATCTTCGATTGAAGGTGCAATGCACTCGCAACATAGGTTTGCATATGTGTGTCGGAACATGGTCAATATGACTAGTCAACAGGAGCAGTCGGAACATGGTCAACATAGAGAGCTGTCACAATGTGGTGAGCATATGGACTTCGCATTAATATGTCAACACATGGTCAACATCATGGTCAACATATGTACTTCGCATTAGTATGTCAACACATGGATCAACATATGTACTTCACATTCGTGTGAGCATTGTGTGTCACAATATAGTTCGCATGTATTGTCGACGTATACATGTTTAACACACACTGTCCGCACTTGATGTCGCAAGCTGAGCTTGAGTGTACTATGCACTCGACACACGGTGAGCATACATTGTTCGCACATATGTTCGCATGTACATCAGCACATCATATAAGCATATGTGTGCATTGACTACTCATCGACATACATCGTTTTCCGAGTTTGAAAGCATGGGTATATTCCATTCGAAGGATCGCAATGCTGCTGAAGAAGCCGAATATCTCGCACAACAAACAGCATATCTCGAACAACAGAAGAAAGCACAAGAAGACATCAACAATCGTATGAACGAGTACAACAATTCAGTCAAAGAACAATATGAAGAACAGATTGCACAAGCTAAGCAGAAGATTGCAGACATTGCAGAGACCATTCGGTTGGCTGAGGAGATGCGAGAAGAGAAGAAAGCCAGATACACGCGAACATCTGTGCTAATATGTGCGTTACTATACAACTATCCATTCGGTACAGTCCTACCTGCTGATGAAGATAATGTCGACATCGGTGATTGGACATCATCTGCAGAATCAATCTTGTCTATATGTGTGCAAGATGGAGTATTTAGACTATTGTGTCGAATCCCAATGTTCTTACCAACTATTTGGCCAATCGGTGAAGGTGATGATAAGTTTCATGAGTATCCGGATGGATTGTCTGCAATGTCTGATGAAGATATTGGTGGAATCTACATTCGAACAATCAACACTTACATAGCTGAGTATCTCCCGAGGTTGAAGAGAAGGCTGAACAATGTCTTTAGACTCAATGCTACTGCAGGTGAAGTTGTGAACGATGATGATAGACAAGTATTGAACATACTATGTGCAGCATTCATCAAGCTTGAAGCTGTTTCGCAAAGTGATAATGAGTTTGTCGAAGTTGCATTGGACTTTCTCAAAGATGTTGATAACGATGTGTGGAGAACAATGGCTGCCAAGACATTGCGAGGCATTATGAAGACACCCATCAGAGTCTTACCATCGTGCTACCCAAGAATCTGTCGAAAGTATGAGTTCTTCAACTCGTTGGTGATGCTATGCAATGCAGTGTTCTGGTCATATGGTCGTGCGAAGAATGAACAGGGTAACGATATATATGTCGAAATCAAGGCAAAAACATATCCGAAGCCAGCAATCAAGGGTGGTCAATGTTACGAGATGAATGAAGAATGGTATGCAAAATCGAATGAACTTGCATATAAAGATAGACCTGAGTCATGGGACTATCAATCATTCAAGAGGGCAGACATACATAATGCGTTCTCGATTGAACCACAAGAGATTACAGGTATTGCTGACGATGCAACTTGGATGAAAGAACTTAAAATTTGTGAGAAGCTTCAACTATATCAAAAATATCCGGACATCTCTGACGGAGCACAAGGTATTGTTAGATATGTCAATCCAACATTCAAGTATACCAGAACATACTTGTGTGATACTGGTAAAGTTGATACGCCATTCACAATGCCAAAACTATCTGCGAACACATTCGAAGGCTACTCGAATGAGGTACCCATGAGAATCTTCAACCTATTGCAACTACAAGATGGCCCACTAGAGCATTACAACTCTTATACTGCAACCAATTCGCAGTTCATGACTATGTTCGACTTCCTGACAACCACACCACCTGCACTTTCGGATTGGACATTTAGAGGCGCACCACCATTGTCAACAGCAATATATAAGTGCATCATCGAAACAACATGTGAATGGAGTTTGACCTTCCCAATCGACAACACCATGAGTATGGGAAAGATTAATTACAACATATTGCGACTGTTCAATGGTGACATGTCAATGCTACCCATATACTTGTACACTGCGAATAGTTATATGAAGTTTCACGGACAAGATTTAAATGATAAGACTACTGAGATGGAGAAGACTGAGTTGATTCCAACAGCTCCTCCTAATGTAGCTATACTTAAGATTGGAAAGCAGACCATTCAGGATGAAGTCAATAAGAATCCCAATATGTTCGGGCGGTATGATTACATCTATGGTGATGCCAAACCTGCTTAATGTATGCTGACCATGTGTGTGAGCAATGCATGTGCTGACCATATGTGTCAACTACTCGATGTGAAGTACATGTGCTGATAGATGTGTTAACATAGTGTGTCGACATATAGGTCAACATACATGCTACATCATCGGGTCAGCATAGAACTGTCGGAACATACTTGTGAGCAATACATGTCGCGATATAGTGAGCAATACATGTTACATCATCGGGTCAGCATTGTGTGTCAACATACATGTCACATCATCGGGTCAGCATAGAACTGTTCACACTTGTGTGTCACATCATTGTGTCCGCACATGTGTCGACATATAGGTCAACATACATGTTACATCATCGGGTCAGCATTGTGTGTCAACATCCCATTGCATCCGAATGCAAAAACATAGTGGGTTACTTTTATTGTTTGCTCAAAATGAGTTGCCCAATGATGCATGACATACCTGTTGGTGGATTAATTCCAATCATGAAACGTAACATGGATTATAAGGCTTCGAATCTTGAGTTCAAGGACTACTTTCCTGAGAAGTTCAAGCGCTTCGGAATCATTCGAGCAGAGATGCTGGTAATCATGAATGCTGCTATGACTGTCGACGTTCTGAGTGGAACAGATAAGCTTCACTACATCGGTGAAGTTGATGGTGAGCAGTAGGATGACAGATTATTTTTGTTGTTGAATGCAAACATGGAGAACATCAATATCGATACATTATCTCAGGCTGACCTACTCAAAACATATCAGTTCAAGACTGGTTATGACATCTTCAACGAATGTGTGTATCAGTTCATAACACTATTCGAACATTTTGGTAATGACCCGAATATGTTTGCGAAGTTGTTGAACAAGTATGGTAAAGACATATGTACAGCAGCATTCCCTGACAATGAGAACATCTTACACATAGCTGTTCGATCCAATTGTGTTGAAACTCTAGATGTACTATTTACATTCCTTGGTCTTGGTATATTCCGAAAGCTTGCGAATCAGACAAGCAGATTCAATCTTAAACCAGTTGCTGGTGCTAGGAATGTTGAAGTATTTGTGTTGATGATGCAGTTCACCGAGAAGCATCACAACTCAATCATGCATTGTATTAACTACTCGTATGAGATTCAGAAGTATGTCATTAACACTACTGTAAGCACAACGGCGAACAGTCCATATACGATGTTGATGTAAGCATGTGTTATTTTTGCTATGGTCAGCATTGTGTGTTGAATATGATATGCGTCGCGATGTGTGTTGAATATGATATGTCCGCACTTGTGTTGTCAGCATGATATGTTTCGCATATGTGTTGAGCATGA
>CAMWNP010000044.1 GCA_947175645.1 uncultured Porphyromonadaceae bacterium | reverse complement strand
CATTGTATGTTAACGGTGTGGTGAACATATACTGTTCGCATTGTATGTTAACGGTATTGCTCACATGTGTGCTGCAAGTATATAGTATCATCCACATCATCGTAGAGAGACATGTGTCACAGTATTAGCATTAAATTTTTACAAATATCGGAAACATCAATTTTCAAAAATATTTTTGAAGTTCAAATGTCGGAAGAATTGCTGGAAAATGCGTTTGATAAAGGCAAGCAAATTGATGCACAACTTGACTATCTCGATGAACTTCAAGATGACCAACTAGATGAGAAATTAAAAGAGGCTCATTTCACTAATAAGATTATCAAGTCATATCAAGAAGAACATGCTGACGATGGTGAGCATACTGATGAACATGTAGATGATGAACTACTCGATGACAATGAACTGCTTGACATTCCTGACGAACTTGAGCCTGTCGAAGATGCTGGTGAACAAGAACATGTTGACAATGAATGTGAAGATTCTGTCGAAACCAATAATGTTCAACATACACCTGTCGACACCGATACTCAACACGCTGGTGAACAAGATGCTGTCAATGATGCTCAACATGCTGGTGAACAAGAACATGTTGATGATGATGTTCAACATACACCTGTCGACACTGATGTTCAACATACACCTGTTGACACTGAATGTGAAGATTCTGTCGAAACCAATGCTGGTGAACAAGATGCTGTCAATGATGATGCAGACATCGAAGCTCAACCGACTAAGCTTGAAGATGTTGCTAACACTACAGGCTTGACAGTTCAAACTTCGCATAAGCACAAGCATCACACACCTAAACCATCGGAAGTAATCCAACCACCACAAGAGTCCGCAAAGGTGTATCGTAAGCGTGGACCTAAACCTAAATCTTCGCACTACAAGCATCACACTCATGTCGAGCAATCACCTCAACAACATGAGGCAATAGAAACCTTCGACACACGTACGATCAATACTCGAGTCAATGGCAAGCAGATGCAAGCAGAGATTTCAGTATCAAACTCTCACAAATCCGAGGAACAAATCAATGCTGAAGCTAATGCTCACAAAGACAAAGTTATGCGTGAGATTCGTGAACAAGTTGAAGAGCTTGAACGTAATGACCAAAGTCTTAAGGTCAACATCTCTGACTATTTGTCCGCAACCGACGAACAGCATACTGAAGACAGGTGTGCTAGATACTTGTACTACATTCTCGGGAAGTTCCTATTGCCCGATACGATTGTGAACAATCTCCCTGCAATCGAGTACATCAACAGTATCACAACATTCAAGTACAATCCTTATGATTCACCCAATGTTGCACTACAGCACTCTATACCAGAGAATGTGTTGACCATTCACAAGTTGAACAAGATATTCGAAACAGAACTCATACCAGTCATGATTGACAATTATCACTTTGACGATGTTGATGAGAAGATATGCTTGTTCCTCGAGAAGTTCAAGACATTGCCATCAACCAATCTCGAGTATGAGATAGTTCGCTCATTCCTTGCAAAGCTTATATACTCGCTTTCAACTTCTACCGAGATGGCGTTGCGTGAGAAGAAGGTCTCACATGTTGATCCGAAGTATAAGAAAGCTATATTGCATGACTTGGACATCATGAGTTCTGTGCAATTCACGAAGGGCAAATGGATGTTGTCATGGAACAAGTTCATCGAGTCATTCTTCGGATTTGATGGTGACAATCTTGTCTACGATTTCAAGAGTTACGAGAAGCTCAACAGTGAGGTTAAGACCTCATATGAAGAAGACTTCTTGATGGAGATACTGCTCGCCAACATACTCAAAACATACTTCCCGAGCATCTCAATCAACTACTTCTATGTTATCAAGAGTGTCTATCTCACTGCGAGACTATTGACGGTGTACATTGACCATCTCAAGCAGAAGGTCCACAAGTTTGGTCAGACACCGAATGTTGAAGATATTGTTAACGATATCAATATCATCGCACATGCTGGAGTCATGATTTACGAGATTAAGAACTACACATTCAAGCAAATGAGTAGGTCACTACCATCATGTAAGAATGGAATGAGCAACGAAACAGAGATGTACATATTGAACCACATCTTCACTGGCGGACAATACTACTTACTTAAGATGCTCGAGAGGAGCTTGCCAGTTCTAGGTTCATACATACATGGTCAACTCGAATGCTGAATCTATATGTGAGTGGGCGGTGAGCATTGTGTGTTCACATCGGGTGAACAATGTATGTAGTGATGTGCTGTTTGCACATACATGTTGACATCACTGTCCACACTTGTATCAACATGTATGTGCCGACAGTGATGTAAGCAATTCATGTTGACACACTATGCTAACAACTCATGTTGACACTATGTCAACAATGTACTGTAAGCAACATATGCTTACAGTACACGTAAGCCATGTGTAAAAATATATTTTTGAATCACACATAAATGTCTAACTTCCCGCAGGTTATGATTCTGCAGTTGAAACTTCCACTCAAGAACACTCTTGACAGTGATTCACTATCACAGTTTTCAAATACATTCTTCGAATTGACTGAGAACCAAGCTATTACACCCATGTTCGAGTGGTATGATCGCAGTGTATTCGACAGAGAACTCGAAGCAATGATGCAATGGCTTAAGAAGCGAAAGAACAAAATCACTGGTGAGATGCTTGTCGCATTGAAGCAAGACGGTGTTGTTTCCGAAGGTCGTTACATAGTACGTTCGAAGTTGAGTTTCGAAAATTGTGATATTACTATGAATGTCAAGCGTTCTAAGCCAGCAACAAAACCACTCACCGATACTGAGAAACTTGCATTGTTCAAAGAGTATTGGGAACAGAAGCATGAAATCCCGAAACAGAGTGAAGTATTTAAAGGCTTCAGGATTGGCTCATTCTATGCGACACTAATCAAGAGTGAGTCATGGATGAGTCAATTGCAAACAATCATGCAATCATAAGCTTGTTATTTTTGCTATTGCTCGCACTTGTATCAATGTATGTACTTCGCAATGGGTGTCACGAGATGGTTAACACTTGTATGTTGCGAGTTGCTTTGCAACACGCAGGCTTCGCCTGCAGCTGTCACATGTGTGGTTAGCATAGTGTGTCACAACATGGTCAGCATGAATGGTCAACACTTGTATGTCGCGATGTGGTCAACACTTGTATGTCGCGATGTGGTGAACAATGTATGTCACAACATGGTCAGCATGAATGGTCAACATATACATGTCACGAGATGGTGAACAATGTATGTCGACATATGTATGTTACATGTGTGGTCAGCATAGCACCTTCGCATACAATACAAAAATACACACCTTCACAAGTGGTACTCAACACTAATTTCGTAATCGCCCGTAATCATTGGGTAGTTGTATTCATTGCTTGTAATGTACAAGTACAAATCTTCTTCGTTCGCAAATTTGATTGACTGATTCAGTTCAACTCTTTGCGGAATATTGACAAGTATGCCCTCATTCGGACGCAGTAGGTCATAATTATATATGCCAGTCTTCTTGGTCTTATTGTCCTTCTTCAAGAAGTTAATCACCTTCTCGATGTCCTGGTTGTACGAAACATTAAATGATAATGACTTAGCTGTTGTCACATTCGGAGCAACAGAACCATAATGAAGATTGGTATAGAAGTTGTTGTTCAATACTGTTTCATCAATGAATCGCAAATCCTGTCCAATACTAACCTTGTACAACAATGATGCACTTGTATCGGTGAACGAATATGATGAAGCAATTGGTCCATTATATATCATTTCCGAATAGTATTGACCAAACACTGTATAAATTGGAGTCTCATATGCATTGTTATCATTCATGTAAACAGTTTTGACTACATCATCGTAGTCAAGTACACATGGTGAATATCCTAGTGACTTCCATATGTCACTAGTATGTGTGAAGTTGTAGAAGAATCCACTACCTCCACTAGTGAGATTAGTCAACTGTCTTTGAACCACTCCCTCATTGTTCGAAGGTTGTAGTTCATTACCAACACAGTTCAACAATATTGGTGCAAGCACTGTGTCATATAGATTGTAGAACTGTGGCTTGAATTGAATGTCGAGGAATGAACCTTGCGTGTTACTGTAAATGATTTGGTTAAACGTTACAGGTATGCACTTGAATGAAGTGAACATTGCAATCGAAGCTTGGTTCTCAGCAGTTGTTGCATATGTTGATGACACTTCTGACCCACCAATTTCGGTTAATATGTTTGCGAAGTATGGGACTTTAATCAATGACAAGCCTCCATTCTTAATGTATGTGTCGACATTAAGGTATACCTTGAATGTTTGATTTGTAGGTGTTGATGAATCTGCTGTATATACTTGTAACTCAACACTTCCGAGACCAACTGATACACTATCCAATGATGGCGCTATTGGCAAACCTAATTTCTTATCATCACTGTGGTCATCAGTTGCGAAGTACCATGATTGCGTTGTGTCACCATCTCTTAGCCAATACTCACTTGCTAAGTTCGATGTTGAGAACACATTTTGTTCAGTATTGCTAGCAAATAGGTCTCGAACTGAGTTTTGAAGCTTCATATTGATAGCATCGATGATGCTAGGAATGTCATTGTAAATGTTTGGTGGAATGTATAGTTGACACAATATCCATGGTGTAGTTTCGAGTTGAACATTACCTTTCGAAGTATAGTAGTCCAATTCATTGAATGTATCTGTGATGTAAGGCTTTCTCAACCATCGGATGACATTATTGTCGAACGTGATATTGTAGAGATTTAGTGCTAAGTCACAATAGTGAACACGGACGTAGTTAGCAAGCATTTCATCATTGGTTCCTGTAGTAATCTTTCGCCTCGGAATGTGAAACACAGGTATGCGATATGAATTGTCTGATTTTATAATCTCAGCATTATCATTAAGTGTCATTTTTAACCAATAAACCTGCACATGAATTTCGTGTGTATATGGCTTACGTATGTGGTGAGTATGTATGCTTGCATGAGTGATGTACATGTATTGCTCACCATGTGTCGACATGTATTGCAAGCATGTATTGCTCACCAGGAACTGTTCGCACTTGATGTTGACATATGTACTTCACATGAGTATGTCGACACATAGATGTTCACATGGAACTGTTTGCACTTGATGTCGACATATGTTGTTACCTATGTGTCGACATGTACATCACTACATGACTGGCTCACCCGATGTATGTCAACATATATCAACATCGATGAAAACAAAAATATATGAGAAGCCTCTTCTCAACAGAAGAGCTTCGTATTTTACGGATGAAAATCATCATGTTAATATTCAATTGCTATGTCGATGTAATGGTTCAAATATTTTTGCCATTACTGACACATATTGTTTGCATCGTAAATGTTATATACGTATGTCACCAATAACAATTGGCCAAAATGTTACTGAATCAGTGCATGCATATCATCGGATACATATGAATATTGATGAAATCGGCTACATCAGTTCGCTCCAACAGCGTTCCAACATCACCACAATACAACTGGATGTCTCAAATATAGGCTCAGCCTTTCATGTTCCCTATACTCTACGACAATATTACTAAGCTAGTATGTCGCAACTAGCCCAACCCTAGATTGTCATTCCGTTAACTCATGCATCATAAACAAAAATCACTTATAATCAAATGGTGACCTACACATGTTCAACCTCGTTCATAGTACGTGCGATGTACGCAGATAATATTCACTTCTATATCTTGACATGTACTGCTCACATGAGTGTTCACCGCAGCCAAAGGCTGAGTGGACTCCGTCCACATCGGGCAAACATGTACTTGTCTGACTTATGCTAACCACATCGCGACAGCTCCATGCGAAGTACATATGCTAACCACATCGCGACAGCTCCATGCTCACCACACAATGCTCACTACACAATGCTCACCACACAATGCTCACCACACAATGCTGTCCATCCACCTGCCATCCGATGGTGAGCATATGTGGACGGAGTCCACTCAGCCTTTGGCTGCGGTAAGCATGAGTCGTCACACATCAGTCTGTCCGAATATGTGAGACTTTAGTGTTGAACTGCGTTATTAGCACCTCATCATTCACAATATTCTTATCCTGAACAAGCTCATTAAATATCTTACCTATCTCGTTGTTACGAAACTCAACAGTACTGTCACTATTTGAGAAGAACCAGCACTTTGGTGGAAATACTATGTTGTGCTTCTCGAAGTACCTGGGATGTCTGTATCTCAACTGTTCGAACAGTGCTAACCATTCACTGTAACGATGTACTCCATAGCACATGGTGTGCCCTTCATATGGATGGTCATACTCAAGCATCATGGTGTAGATAGTAGTACCTTTCTCATCATCGAAGTGAGTATCAAGTGCAATCAATGATGCGTTCGAGATGTATTGATCCATGAACAACATGTTATTTTTATACTTTCGATAATCACAAATAGTCATGACTATAACTGAGAAAGCTCTTATTGAATCAATACCGTTCAAGTGGAGATTGCCCGAAATTGTGGGTGATGTTGATTGGACAGGTATAGTCGAAAGACTCAACTCATGCAAGAAGTACTATCCAAGATTTCACGACATATTCAACGCATTGAAGCTCAATCCCGAGAATGTTAAAGTTGTGATACTTGGACAAGACCCTTACCATGATGGGTCGGCACATGGGTTTGCATTTTCATGTGAAAGTTCAAAGACACCAGCATCATTGCGAAACATATTTAAAGAAATCATTCGAGAATATGATATGCCTGAGGACTTCATGCCACAATCGAATAATCTAATGAAATGGGTTGATGAAGGTGTGTTGCTACTCAATACAATCCTTACTGTCGAACCTAAGAAACCAAAATCACATGCGAAGATTGGTTGGGAAGTATTTTCAACCAACATTGTGAGATACATCAGTCAAAACTATAAAGATGTTATATTCCTAGCATGGGGTAAGGATGCACAGGATTTGGTCTACGACAACAAGGAGGAACATAAAGATGTGTGGAAGATTCCATTCAAAAATATCATATCCGCAGGTCATCCATCACCATTGAACACAACTAAACCCTTCTACGGATGCGATTGCTTCACAGATTGTAACGATAGACTGGTGAGCAGGAAGGTCTTACCAATACGGTGGAAGGTGTTATGGTAAGCTTTATATTTTTGGATACGTGTTGGCATATGTTGGTCAATATGTGTTGCTATTGTGTATGTTCACCAGCTTGCTCACATGTACATTTACAATACTGCGAGATTCTCATGTAAATCTCCATATCTCCATTTTACTCTCGGGTGCGAAGCACACTAAAACACCGAAGGTTTTCTGGGATGCGAAGCATCTTTCAGGCGGAGTCTGCGAAGTTTGAGGTAGTTGTGAAACTTTTTGAAAATTGGTCTTGAAATGAATTTTGAAAATTGAAGTTAACCCTGTCCTGGACAGGTGTTGATGCAAATCATGTTTGGACAGTTCTATGTTCACCACTCATGCGAACAATGTATGTCGACACATACTATGTGAACAACATATATTCATCAATTACTCACCACATATGCAAAAATACACACTCTCACAATCCATATAGACCACGAAGTTGTTCAAAGGACATGTCTAGGTCTTTGCGGTCAATCATGTTGACCAGTAGCATGTTGAATGAGTCTGCAATATCATCCTTCTTCGGATGGTCATTGAACTGTTGTAACAAGTCAGGGTAAGCACTCTTGATTGCATTACTTGCGTACAGTATTGATTGCCTCTTATGCTTCTTGTTCTTAGTATCATATTGTTCGTTGATACTACTGAACTTCAATTTCGGATCGAAGATGATAATCTCATCATGTTCGCAATACTGCAAGGCTTTAGTGTAGATACTGTACATGAGTTCCATTGCGATGGTATTGCTTGGAACCTGCTTCTCGATGATGATTCTGGTGATATTGTGTTTCTTAGCAATATCTTCGAAGAATGCATTGATAGCAATACATCGCGATTCAACTGTGTTGAGTTTAAGTTTAGCAGCATATGCAGTCATGTTGAATATATCGAAGTGCGGAACAATGTTCTGTAACGTAATTGGCTTACTCCTATCTATGACAAAGATTGTGTAACCTAAGTTCTTATAACCTATGTCAATCGATAGGATGCAATCAGACTTATGTGTAGGCAGCACACTCATTACGTGGTCAATATCATCACCTTCATCCATAAGTTCTTCGCTACTACTGAATCCAACCTTCATCGTAACAGTTTATAGTCAAAAATATAAGTTCATAATTATTGTTGCCGTGTTGCTCACATGTATGTGAGTATGGGTGTCCACATATGATGGTCACAGTATAGGTCTGCCCATATGTCGACATGTACTGTTCACCAGATGGTAAGCATGTACTGTCCAGACTTGTGTGGTGAGCATTGTGTGTCACGATGTGTTCAACATAGTACTTCGCATGGAGCAGTCGCGATGTGGTGAGAACATGTACTGTTCACCATACGGGTCAAATGTATATGTCAAAAATCATAGGTTATTAATATCCTGATGATAAATGAACTTCATCCTCACAGGCTTAGCAGGTTCTGGCAAATCAACAGTTGCTAAATACCTCGAAGAACATCACAATATCAAGGAGTTTGCACTCGCTGATAAACTCAAGCAGCTTGTGTTCAGACTATGCAAAACCTTCGATGTACCAATCAACTCAGTCGAAGACCTTTACAATGTTTCGACCAAGAACAATTACCGCAAGTATTTGCAACAAGTTGGAACAGAGTGCTGTCGAGCAGTATTTGGTAATAATTTCTGGTGTGACATGTTGAAGAAGTCAATACATGACTACGGTAAAGATGTTGTCATTAGTGACATCAGATTTATCAACGAATATGCTTACTTCAAAGAACGAGCGATATGTATCAAAATCACTGGCAGACAGTTCGATGATCCGAACATACACAAACATGCGAGTGAACTTGAAATTATGAACATTCCATGTGACTACGAGATTGTTAATGATGGAACGCTTGAAGAATTGTATGCAAAAGTTGAAGATGTACTTAATAAAGTCAAGCATGTTGACGATGAGATTCTAATCCTAGATGTTAATAAGAATAAGTTTGACATTGACATGCTGACCAAACAGGTCAATACTACTGTCAGCAATTCATCATTACCTAAGAATGCAAGCAACTCATCATTGCCGTTGCTGGCAAAAACATCTTCATCAACAGAGTTACAACGAGCTAACTCATCACTACCAAGACTTAAGTCACCAGACAATGATACAAATTCATCTCGTAAGAACTTCACTATAACCAGAGAGCCAACTGGTTCTATCGAAAGTGTAGTGCCTGCCACATTGCAAGCTAGTACATCACAACCTACATTGCAAACTACTACGATGAAGCAACATATGTCGACATCGATGCAACCAACGCATGTTGACAATGTACGTGCTACTACGTTGCAACCAACGCATGTTGACAATGTACAGAAGCAACACATGCAGACATCAATGCAACCCAACACACCACAACATACTTTGCAACTCAACACATCACAACCTACACTGCCACCCAACACATCACAGCAATGTATGGCGAGCAATGACAATAAGCTATTCGACTTGACCGTGTTTGAGAAGCAATCTACTAACACTGCACCTAAAGAATCAAAGTCATCATATCAACTCGGCGTTGAAGGTGAAGCTGATATTGCTGACCTAATTGCTCAAGTTGCACCTAAGTATGAGATTGTCAACACTTCGAAGATTGCACATTCTTGTGACCTTCATGTACTCGATACTAAGAACAGAATTAAGTATCTTGTCGAGTGTAAGAACAAGCAGACAATTGATAGAAAAGGTGATATTGACAAGTTCATCAATGACGTTGAACTCGAACGTATCAAGCAAACAACATCTGATGGTTACAATGTTGTTGGCATCTTCTTCGCAATTAGGAATGACAAGATTCCAACGATCGGAGAGTATGCATTTATGAATAGCATGATATACTTGTCTCGCACATACATCAACAAAGAAGTGTTACGAATCATATTTAGCATGTTCAAGTTCTACGTGAAGTTACAGACACCTGCGAAACATAATGATAGTAGTGAACTGTCACCAGAGACTCGCAAGATGTTAGACTGTTTGAGGTCCGAATGTTCTAAGTTCGAAGAAGAGAAGAACACTTATAACAAGATGCTTAAGAATGCTAATGCAATCGTAAGTGACATACAAGGGCTTAGCAAAAACATAACTATCAAGGAGACCATCATCAGAATGATTGACTTCCCGAGCTTGATTGACTCACATGTCGAGAATCCAAAAGATTCTAAGACCAAATGTGAAGAGAAGGATGTTAATATACCGTCATTGGTTGAGCAAAGTGATGTTCAACCATCAGCTCCGAAGAAGGTTGGTAGACCAGCTAAGTCAAGAACAACAACTGTTATGTTCAGTGAAGCATGCAGAAACAATAAAGATGGTATGCTTGAAACTCCAATTCGTGCAAGACAAACCTCTGACTATACACCTGAGCAATGGGTTGAGATTATAGCATTAGCTGACAACATTCGTGTTGATAGTGATGTAAAGAAACGAACAGACTTGATTAGTATGGTCAACATGAATATATACAAAGCTATTGGTAAGTTCGGAAGTATCACATATGATATTTGGAAGAATCATAGTGAAGATGAATTGCGAAAGTTCCAACGCAAGATTACTAATGTAGTCAAGAATGCAACAACAGCTTCGTGGCCATTCACAATCAAAGAATTGAAGGTTGAATTTCCTGAATTCATCCAAGATTTACGACGAATGACTCGCGAGGATGTAATCAGAAACTATTCAATCAAAGAAGACTTGTAAGCTCATACATATATTTTTGCATATATGCTCACCACATCGCGACAATACATGTGAAGTACTATGTTGACCATGTGTTGACCACTTATGTGAAGTACTATGTTGACCATGTGTTGACCACTTATGTGAACAATGTATGGTGCTATTATGTATGCTCACCACGTTGCGAGATTCTCATGCAAATCTCCATATCTTCATTTTACTCTCGAGTTTGAGATAGTTGTGAAACTTTTTGAAAATTGGTCTCGAGATGAATTTTGAAAATTGAAGTTAACACTGTCCTGGACAGGTGTTGATGCAAACTGTGTTGCGACTGTTCTATGCGAACAATGTATGTCGACTATCGGTGTAGATGTATGTGTTGACAGTACATGCGAAGTACTATGTTGACCATGTGTTGACAGTACATACAGACCACGTCATGCGGACAGTACATGTAGACCACGTCATGCGGACAGTACATGTAGATACATATGCTGACCATCGGTGGACAATGTAAGTCAACTTTTATGCTAACACCAATGAATCAAAGAAGGTTCAACCTAACATTTGACACCAAACTGTTCAAATTCAATGGTCACATCGTAAGTTTGACTAGTAGTCACAACCATTCAATCTCTACATTGATGGACGACAATACATGGTCATCAATATACTCAACACCCAGTTTCAATCTCCTCGATTGTGTAGTATTTGATAATAAGCTGTACATTGTAGAACAGAAGTGTAACAAACAATACATAACAGTTCGATATTCATCAGACTTGCAAACATGGACTATCATGAACAATATCGAACTACCCAAATGTTTCTATGATTTTGCGAAACTACATGTCGCAGTAACTGATAATCAAATACTGTTGTACTACACCTTTACCAAATCGAAGAGCTGGACTGAAGTCAATTCAACAAATATCATGTGGATATACAACAAGGGTGACAGCAAATTCGAACAAGTATACTCAACAGTATCGAGATTCAACAGTGATGTGAAATTGATTGGTACAAAGTTTGGATTCTTCGCAATATCGCAAACAATTCCAAATCTGATACTGAAGTTTGAGCAGATTGGTAATGAATGGAAGTGGAACAAGTTGATGTATGTGTATGGTACACTATATGACATTATCGAATATGATAACAAGATAATTGTATCAGGAAGTGTTGACATGGGAATCACAGGCACATTGTTCTACTCCGAAGATGGTAAGCATTTCAATACATTGATTGAGTTTGGTGAGTTTCCCACTGCAGAACACATGTGTACATACGGAGGTAAGTTGTACTTCATTACACATGTATCATACCAAGGAGTGTTTAAGACTGTCATTGTTGAGTTCGAAGATTACTACAACTACAACATATTTAGGTCTGCGAATGATGTGGAAAGCATCAATGGAAAGGCTCTGCTACTCATCGACGATGCAAAAATAGTATTGTCTGACCATAGGAGCATCATCGTGTTGGATGAGTGATGTGGACAGTACATGTGGACATGTGGTCAGCATGTATATGTCGACATATATGCGGGTAATGCATGTTGACCAGTCATGTGAACAGGGCATGCGGACTTCGATTGTGGTCAGCATATGTACTTCGCATGGAGCTGTCGACACATAGGTATGCAGTACATGTGGTTAGCAGTGTGGTCAGCATATGTACTTAGCAGTAGGTGTCAGCACATGGTCGACATGTATGTGCGGACCAGTGTAGTGACGATGTATGTCAACACATGGTCAGCATATCATGCTGCAAGACATGTCAATATGATAGGTTATTTTTGTTTCAAACACACTTACTAACATGGGTTTTGACTACGAATACAACAAAATAAGAGAACTTATGAACTCTTTCAACCAACCTTCACTTCGAGACATAATCATGTCTGAAGCTGAGAATCAAAGATTGCAATTTCAAGATAGAGACATAGTTAACACAAATGCTTTGCCTCCGATTGTTCAACAAATAATTGAACAATTAGGTATTGAGAATGCAACTGCAACACTCATCATCAACAATAATGGTGATTCAGTCATTAACATTCAACCTGACAATAACGAACAACCAACAGATATTGTAACAATCGATGTTCGCTCACCTAGCTACTCATCACGCGTACTTAGAACTGCGCAATATGGAGATTTCTATATTATGAGTGAAGTACAAACTCACGACAATGAACAGACATATTCAATTCAACTCTCCGAAGATGGACATGTCTGGAACAGCATATTAAGAGTACAAGGTTTAGGCGACACATGTGATTTTGAAATCACTGAACGAGGTGATATTATATCATCCATTTCTCGAGGTAATGATATTTACATAAGTATCATGCCATACGAGGTTGACCAATGGGTTGACCTACAAACTGTTACCATACCTGATGCACAAAGAATCAAATGCGTTCGGTTCATCAAGCACGATGACATAATCTTTGGTGAAACTGAAGATGATGATGAAGCTGTGTATACAATGCACCTTCTCGTCGAATATGCTGATGTACATGGCAACATTAAGACTAACCTGTACAAGGCTAACCATAGTGATGAGTTTCAAATACTAAGCACTAATGCCTTCCCTGATTGTGACTTAATCAAGACAATTAATTCCGAGTATGGAATTTATGCATTGTGCAAAGTCGGTAATGAGTCATGGATTCTGAGACTTGCTGACGACTGTTTTGGCGAACCAGAATGGCGAACAGTTCTTGTTGTACCAGCACAAGACACATTATGTGACATTTCATTATTCGACGATATGATTGTCGTAAGTGGTTCGAAACATTCGGAAGATGGGAATCATGGTGTTTTATATCGAACACAGAATGGTGTTGATTGGGAGACTTACATGTATTTCGAGGATTACCAATGCATTCGAAACATGTGCGAAGATGAAAATCTATACTTCTATGCAAACCATGTTAATGGCAATGGTCAACATGAGTTGGTAATCGTTGAGATGAACCAAGATGGTGAAGATTCAATTTGGAAGCATCTCGGGGCTATCAATGATGTTGATGATAGTCACTTAATCATGAACTGTGATCAGGCTGTTATTATTCGAAACAGTTTGAATCATATGTAAGCAACTCTCTGTGAGTATTTATTTTTGCGTATATGGTCAGCATGTGGGTCGCATGGAGCTGTCGCAACATAGGTAAGCATATGTATGTCGACACATGGTGAGTATGAGTGGTCGCAACATAGGTAAGCATATGTATGTCGACACATAGTCAACACATGGTCAGCATATGTACTTCGCATGAGTATGTCGCGATGTGGTTCACATGAGTGGTCAACACATGGTCAGCATATGTACTTCGCATGAGTAT
>CAMWNP010000043.1 GCA_947175645.1 uncultured Porphyromonadaceae bacterium | reverse complement strand
GGCCGGAGCCCTCCGCTCCATCCCTGGACAATATCAAGGCAAAGGAGAGGGTGTTTCCTCTGTCCGGCACGCCTGACGGCGTACGGGGCTACGATAAATCGGCGTCCCGGCTGGACGCCCCCTGCTGTATGTTCTCCCGGTATGTGTCTCAAAGGGAGAAAACGTCCGGAGGACGTTGATTATCAGTAACCCTGTACGCTGGAGCGAAGCAAAGCGTGCAGGGATCGGCGTCTTGCAGAGGTTCAGAGAATGATAACAGTAGGGGCTGCGCCCCTGAATTGGCACAGCCCCTACAGATTCAAGATTTGAAATTTTTAATTATTATTTTTCCATTGAGATGTGAACTTATTAGTATTAGTGTCGAAGGTAAGTTTATATGTACCAGCGACTGTTATCTGCCATTTCGGATCATTACCGGAACCGGTACTATAATATGACATAGATCCATTATAGGTACTCTGGGGAAGGACCTGATTATTACCATCACTAAGTCCAGCGGGTCTGTACATACTCTGACCCCAGCCTCCAGACAATGACTGATAAGCCTTAAATGTTCCTGTATTCAAATGACCTTCCCATTCATAAACGCCATTATCTGTTTCATAAATGGGTACACCATTTTCTACGCTCCATCCGGCAGAAGTTGCGTCACCGCACATATAAATAGCACGTCTTGGCGGTTCTCCTGAAATAAATTCGGTACCTGTGAAGTAAGCACATAAAACACCGTCTGCATTTTCAGTGAATGTAGAAACTCCTGTCTCGAACTGACTCTTTTCGCCAACAAAATATTTGTTTTCATCTCCTGTTCCTGAATGGAAAATGAAGTTGAAATTATCAGATGAAGCAGCATTTGATTCAAAGTTAAAGTAACGGTAACCGTTAAGTGTGCCTTCCGATCCACCACCATTATCATAATTCGTAATATCCGCGCCGTCCGCTATCCAAATGTGAACCTGATTAGAATTTGACTGAGAAGAGGGCCAGTAAATTCGATATTTCTTAGTGGCAGGTACAGGGGGAGTTGGAGGAGTGTATTCACCTACTTCATAGTCGTAGACATGGGGGGGATTAACGGGTGTGGAACCGTCAGCGGTCACACCGTCTTCGCAGAGCCACCAGTTACCCAGGGCTGATTTTTCAGCGGGAACGAGGTCGACACCGTCCATGGTGGTCATTGGTGCGGGGGGAATAATTGCTGATGATTCGTCATCCACGACTTTCCATCCGACACACTCGGAGGGACTGAGGTTGGTGGTGCATTGCGTAGATCCGTCAGGTCGCTGACTGTAGGTGTGGATTACACCTTTTTTATCGACATAGTTGAACAGCACACGAAGTTGTTCAGGTGAGAACTGGGTTGAGGAGTAAGAGAATCCCATCCAGATGCCGTCAGTCATGGTGGCATAGTTTCCGACTGAGTGACCGGGCCAAGTTGAAGTGTAGGTTCTGACCTGGTTTTCATCTTCCACATAAAGACAGACGTGTGTTGCACCTGAGACGTTGAAATTGATACGTTGTACCGTGGTCTCGTCCTCCACATCGTTCATACAGCGAACGGAGCAACCGAAAGCGGCACTTCTGTTATCATTCACCAACACGTAGCCGTTAGCGAAAGAGGTTGAGGAACCGGAATTGATGAACATGTTGAGCCATCGTCCGATTTCTTCCTTCTCCGTACCGCTTGCGGCAGTAGTTGTCCAGTAGTAGCCGGAACGAACGTCACCAGTGAGTGAGCCGTTGAGCCACATCATTGATTTGGGGAAATATACATTACCGATTTTGGCGTTACCGGTTTCGTAGTAAGCGGGGAAATATCGACCGTCGCTCTCAGTGTGGAACTGCTGCGATGAGCGCAGGGCATCCCAGAAATCCTTGTTTGGTACACGATAACCCATGGGGGTGACACCGCTTATGAGTTTGGGGTCAACGTAAAGGGTTTCCTGCTTAGCGATTATGTAGTAACCACCCTGAGCGCTCAGACTACCGGTGACGAGAGTGTTGCCGTTGTCAATGATACAGTCCTCAGCGGATTTCGCACCAAGATTTCGGTCAAGAATATATCGGGTTTTGCTTTCCAGGGTTACGGGAACAACCTCGTAGTAGTAATAGTTACCGGAATCCTGTTCGTCAAGACGGTATTCCTGACTGTCTTTCTGGAAAAATCCGGTGTGGTAGAGATCAAAAGCATATACTTCTCTTGAGCCGGTAGCATCAAATTTGATTGAAACGATCATACGTCCGGTGCCGTAGGTGTAGTCAGTAGCGTTGACGCGTCCGGGGCGTGAGATTGTTATTGTGAGCGGTTTTTTTGAAGTTATCTCACATGTGCAATAATTTGTTACGGCGGGATCACCGGTCTTGGACACTGTTGCGGTGAAAGAGCCGTTATCTTCGTTGAAGCGATCCTCCTTGTCAAAAGTAAGGGTGTAGGAATAAGAAGCGAACTGGCTTTCGGTTGACCCCATACCGTTCATCACGGGGAAGTGGAAACCCTGGTTGCGGACCTTACCGTTGTTAGCGACAGTCTGCACACCCCAGAGGTTGCCGGTGCCGGTCACTGCGCCACCACCGTCAGGAGCGTAGTAGGGATCGGTACTGCTGAGGAACGCCCAATAGTCTTCGATGACATCCACACCACCTTCAATAGGCATGCCTTTCATGGTGAGTCTGGCAGAGGTGATGGAAGCCCCGTTGAAGTCGCGCTCCCAGGTTACGGGAATCTTCCGCTCCAAATTGAGCCAGTTAACGGTTATCGTGTTGTAGAGCGTACCCAACTGGTTAGAACGGCTGTAACGGAGTTTGAGGGCGTAAACCACACCAGCGTCATTGGGGTCGGCAGCAGGGTTCTTGCCAATGAGATCAGGATCGGTAACAACCTCAGGTTCTGAGAGTTCAAGCCATGAGTCATCCTCAATGGTGATCATTGCCTTGACGGCAGAAGCGGATGCGGGGAGATCCTGGCTGTATTTTGAGAAGAATTTGACATAGAGGGTTTCATCGCTCCATGATCCCTCCTCGTTAGCATCAGAACTATGGTTGAAAGAGTGGCTGACACCAAGTTCGCGCACGCCGTCAGAAATCATGTTGAAAGAGACGGGGGAGTGGTCATGGATATCATAAACCACCGCATTTTCGGGATGGAGAGCGGCTTCGGCGGGAGTTGGGTAGCCGGGACCGGTCACATCAGTAATAACGAACTGATACCAGTGGTTTGGGAGAGCGGAGAGATAGGTGACTTTTCCGGAGGCATCCTTTTTGGCAAAATCAAGACGATAGAAATAAGAGGTGCTTTCAACGCCATCGTTATACTGCGCCTTAACAATCAGATAGATTTTTCCACCGGCAGCGGAAGTGTTCGCGCTGTTAGCCGTAGAATGGAAATAGGTAGGCTCATCATCGGTCAGATCAGTCATGCTCTGATCCGGGGAAGCGGCAACAGAGGTGCCGGTGGTTTGAGTGACACCGGCCATGAGAGTAGACTGAAGTGCTTCACCGAACAAAGCATAAGGATAAAACTGAATTCCTTCAGGGTTATCGGTGGGCTCCATGTTTGAGACGGTCACCTTGGCACAGTTGCGGTAAAGGGGAACCACAACCTGGTTGATGATATCGGAGTAAGAAGCCTTACCGGCCATTATGAGAGCACCGTCACCCTCAATAGAACCGATCGAAGAGACATTGTTAGCGGTGAGATAGTTTTCAGTAGTTGCCAGAGAAAGAGTGACTGCCGACCCACAGTTTGCGATGAAATAGAACCGGAGGTCAGTTTCGTTTCTCAGTTCCTTTTTCAGTCGGAAAGTGAGGCGGAGTTGGTTTCCGGTCAGTTCCTCAATTTTGTTTGGAGGGGTATTAGAACCGTTAAGCCGGAACACCTCAAGTTGAGAAGCGGCGTTATTGGTGCCGCTGCCTTTGTAGACAAGCATTGTAATGTCATCGACATTGAATTCCGGGTCAGCATGGCGAGAAACCACCGAACTGATTTTCGGCACGGAGATGGTGAAAGTGACATCACCGTCGGGGGTTATTTCATTAACCGGAACGATGTCGAGATTGTCGGAACAAGAAGCACCGGCAATCAAAAACAAGACCAAGAAATATGATAGAAATCTTTTAAGCATAGTCTTCAAAATCAATTAGGTTTTCCGGAACTGAGAGTATTATTTGAGGTATTTAAATATGCGCAATTCTTCTTTAATGAAGCATCGTAGGAGAAGGTGCTGAAAGAGGCAGACTGGTCATCGTTATAATACTTTTCACCGCTTCCTCTTGTTATGAGATACCAGAATTTGCCGTCAGTACTACCGCCGTTATACGTAAAGTCATAATAATAATAACCGTTTTGTAAAGTACCTTGTATACCGGGCCATTCGCCTGATAATTTGACATCATTTGTACCGACTTTATACCAACAGTAAATTTTGTCAAAACCCATGGATGACGGCCAGTAAATTCGATAATCGATAACTTTTACAGGAGGTTCACCTGAGACGAAACCATTACCGGTGAAGTAGGCACATAAAACACCATTTTCATTAGCAGTGAATGTTGTTACATTTGTAAAGAACTCCTGCTGATTATTGGCTATTGCATAAGCATTATCACCTGTATGGAACTTGAAGCCGAATTGTTTAGAAGAATCAGCATCAGATTCAAAGGTAAAGTAACGATAACCATAGAGGGTTCCTTCTGATTTACCACCGTCGGCCCAATTGGTTATACCTGAACCGCCAGCAACCCAGACGTGAACCTGATCAGAATTAGTCTGATTTTCAGGCCAGTAGATACGATATTCGGTTTTTTCAGTAATAACGGATCCGGGTTTTTCAGAATGGAACTGGTTGTTGACGCGGTCTGTCATAACACCGTTGTAAAGGAACCATCCTTCACGTGAAGGATAGTCGAACAAAGGCACACCAACCTGTGCATTGCCGGGGAATCGGCGGTCGTCATTACCACCATGACCGTCAGCGAACATGATGAGAGTCTTACCGGGTTCGGCGATACCTGTGAGTTCGAATTCGAACCAGCCGTCATCTTCATATTTCATCATGATTCCGGGCCACATACGGTTCATATCGGAACTTGTCCAAGCACACTGGGTGCAATGATATTCATGGGCCTCATCACTGACATATTCACGATGTTCATGGCAGAAGTCCATTTCCGTATTGTAACGTTTTTTTGCATCGTCAGGATAATTCTGGAAGTCCCATGAATTGTTCTGACCATTAAAAATGAAGAATCCGTAATTTGTTGAACCGCTTACTGTTTTTTCAGAGCCATCAGCATTATACAAGAGGTCAAAGTTTACGGGATATTCCCAACCGCGGAAACCGAGGGCACCTGAAAAAGAGTATTCAATAGCGGCAACAGGGATAGAGTTGGTAGCATTATTACGGTAATACCCGATGGGCTTCAATGCAAGTGATTGCTGCACGCCTTCGAAGGTGGCAGTCTGTGTGTAGTCAGCGGGGAACTCGAGACACTGGTAGATGTAGATGTGAGGGAGAGACCAGTCGCCATTCTGTGCCTTGAAGTGAATTTTGTAGTTCAGGATAGAGGGGATGATGTTAATGGTGAAATATTCCTCGGAACCTTCCACCGGATTACCGTCGGCGTCGATACCCTGGACCTTGAATGTCAGGGTACGGTCGGTTTTCCACACTTCCTTACCTGAGTTAAGACCGCTGAAAGAAACGGCATAATAGATCTTGCCGCCGGTCATGACAGTCTGTGTCGGTGAAGAAGTGGTGACCTGAGCGCCTAAAACAGGGTTATTATCGGCATCGTAGGTGAGTTCGTTGACCTTTAGGGGATAAGCGGACGGGGTTATTCCTGTTCCGAACTCCGACTGCGGGAGGTCACTCCAGCCGTCTTCCAAGGTTACCTTGACCTGCGGATAGTTAGAACGGATGCTGACAGGCATCATACCGGAGTATTCGCCGGAGGCAACGCGGAGTTTGACGTCGATGGCCATGCTCTGCGGGTTAAGTAACAGATAGTTGTCGAGGTTAAGGGGGTAGATTGTAATTCTTTTATTGATGTTTCCGGCAACGATGTGGACATAGTCGTAGAGACCTTCCTCAGCATTGATGCTTTGTTTGATCTTGGCATATTCGTTGGCGGGGACTGCGTCGTTAACCCATACACGGATTGTGTCCTGGTTTGCGTCGACAGAGTAGTCATAGAGTTTCAGGACTTCACCTGCCTCGGTGGTGTATTCGGGTGATTCCACGCGAACATTGGCGGCATTCGAGTCGAACCAGATGGGGGTGATCTCACCTGCGCTTACCTCATAGACCTGCTGCTCGATGTGGAGATAAACCGGTCCGGCGAGTTTGGCAGCGACAATCTCAGGAGTCCACTTCTGCACTTCGAGAGTGATCTTATCAGTTGTGACGAGTGTGTAGGTGTAGTGGACACCACGCTCAAGTTCGCGGTACTGTTCGGCGGAAGGAACATTATTCACTTCATCCTCATAGGTACCGGCTACCGCACCCAAAGGAAGAGTGACTTCCTTTTCACCTATTTTAAAGGAGAGAGATGACTGAGAGAGCGGAGCGGTTGCGGCAATGTATCGTTCCGGGATATAGAAATCGATTGCTTCCGGTGTATCTTCGGGCTGATAGGGAGTTACGGTTGAAATTGAGCCGTAGTCATAGCCTGATTTGAAAATGAGGGGTTCTGATTCGGATATGTTACTGAATGAGAGGTCAGAAACTTCAACGGGATCGCCGGCGGCATCCTGAGGGACGATAGTGATTTTGGCATAGAGGAATGAGAGGATGGCGTAGAGTGAACCACCTTCGCCATCGTAGTGAAACCACTGGTCAGTGGTCATGGAAGTGGTCTGTCCCTCGAGGTCGGTGAAAGAGAAATCGGTGTGACCGGCTGACATTGCCAATCCTGTGGAGGGGATATCACATGTCATATTAGAAGCAAACTCCAGATAGCCCTGTTTCATCAGATCCTCAGTCTGAGGGAGGGAGGAGGTTGCGGCATCCTTGTCCCAGACGTTAGCCACGAGATAGAAGTGGTAATTGCCCTGCTCAAGTTCAAGGGGGTAGGAACGCCAACCGTTCAGAACGTTCAACTGATTATTGTCATCTGTTTCATGCAGCGGGATGATCACCGCCGGTTTTGATGTGTTCTGATTGTAGGCGAAGAAGAAGAGCGAGGTGTATTGCAGTTCGGGCTCCGTAGCGTCAGTGGCACGAGAAGAGAAGCCTGCGGAAGGGACCATGAGCGAGAGAGGCTGTTGGTCTTCGGTTTTTGAACGGAACTCGTTGTCGTCGGAGCAAGCAGTTGAAAACAGCCCCAGAATGACGGCAAGAGAAATGAAAATATGTCGGAAATTAATATTCATAGATATAATCATATTTTTTCCAGTCTTTTACAGCAACATTAATTGAGAGACCCGCGAGTTGGACTCTGTCAACGGAAAGGGTGTAGATGTGGTTACGGAGAATATATTGACCGAAACCGCCGTCATTTTCGCTGAATTTGGCCATGGGTACATCGTAGACCTTTGTGACTTCATTACCGGCGTCATCCTTGGAGATAGCGACGGTTATATTGAATATCGGGTAACCGGGGTTGACATCGTAGTTCTGAGAGTGGATTGTCTGTTCGGGGCAATAGCCGACGAAAAGGTAGCCTTTCTTTTCTACTGCCGGGGAGATTGCCCAACCGTCGGGAATGTAACCGAGTTTATAGGCATTCGGAGTGTTGCTACCGGGAGTACCCACGTTGGGGTAATGAACCTGAGTGCCGTTGACATAGTTAGCGGCGTCGTGAGGGAGGAGCATAATCAGATCCTGGTCGCCGGTGATCTGCGCGGCAATGATTTTGGGGTAACCCTGTTCGTTCTTGTTCTGAATGTTATCGACCACGCGCATTTTGGCAACGGAACGAAGCAGGAGGAAGTCACCGAGATTATATCGGTTAACGGGGTCGGTGTTTGCAAGGGTTTTCCGGGAGACGGTGAAAGTAGACTGACCGAACATGGGCATGTAGAGTTTGCCACCGCCTACCACCTGTCCGCCCGGATTAATCTGCTTCTCAGGGTTGGGATAGAGATCGGTGACCTTGTAGAGAGTGTTGTCGTCAGAATTAGGGTTGTCATAGATATAACCCATTGTTTCATTCCAGCCGGTCATTTTATCAAATGCCTCAGTGACGGTTGTGGAGCCTTTTGTAAAACCGGAAATCCATTTATTGTAGTTGAGTGATCCTGTACCGCTGTAGATAGTGCTGTTTGCGAACATCACAATTCGTATTCTGAAAGGGGTGTTTTCCGAGGAGTTTTCATTGAGACCCATCATCTGCAAGAATTCCTTTTTCTTGAGCATGAAATTGACAGTGTAGCGTCCGTCGGCACCCAACACCTCCATATCCTCGGACGAATAAGTAAGGTTTTGGGGTTTGTTAGGGGTGAACATAGCCACGAGTTTTTCCTCAGCCTCGGAATCAGAATCAATCTTAGCGAAGACGTACATCGCAATGTCGTTGATGTCGACACCGTTTTCAAAATTTCTGTAGTCGCTTTCAACCTCGTCATGACCCTCGGAGTCGTAACGGGAAGAAAGGTGAGGCTCCGGCGTTGTCACTTCCATAGTGAGCATTATATCGTCCGAACCGTAACCCACATCGGGAGTCTGCAGTTCGTCCGAAGCAGAACAGCCAGCAAGCAACAGTGAAAAAATGATGATGGAAAAATATTGTTTCATCGGGTTAAATCAATGAAAAAAAAGTATGATTGGACAAGAAAAATGGGAATCAGACCTGACCGTCCTGAGTGGGAACGACCACCCAGCCGTTGATGTAGATGCCGGCGGCCATGTACCAGTTCATATCGTCGGCAATGAAGAAGAGGAGTGAGTAGTCGTCACGTCGGTCAAGGTATTCCTGATCGCCGAATTCATCGTAGCGGCTACCTTTTTCGATAAGGAAATATTCGATGAGAGGGAGATGTATGATACGATGGCCGTCAGTATTGCGGTAAACGTTAATGTAAGCGTCACCGTTAAGGATCAGACGGCTCATGGAAAGTTCGTAGAGAATGGAGGAGCGTGCGGCAGTTTCTCCGGGGGCGTAAGCGGGCTGGAGAGTAGTCTGACCGTAGGAATAACTCCAGGGTTTGTAAGTGACCAGAGGAGAATTGGCCATCACATTGTTGTTCCATGCCAGCCAGGAGTCGGCATAGGATATCTCAACGGTGAAATCCTTGGTGTCCAAGGGGAAACCGTTGATGTTGCAGAGCATTACTGCAATATTGTTAGTGTCCTTTACCAACGGCACAGTGACCGTTTTGATTGAAGGAGCCTGTGGGTTGACTGAATAACTGACGTTTCCAACATAACCGTGGAAAAGTCCTGAGAACTGAGATGAACTGATGTTCAGTCCATCGGAAGATATAGTGTTGAGAGTTACTTCCAATTCCTGCTTGCTTGCCGGGGTGTAGGTGGCAAGATTGAAGTCCGTATTGTTATCAAGGCCGGCCCAAACGACGAAGTCATAGGTACCTTCCTCAAGTGGAGTCACCATAACGTAGCCCGGTTCAGCGAGTTTATCGCCTGATTCGGCACCACTCCAAACGCATGCGCCCGAAGGATCGAAGGCCCATACATTGACACTTTTCACCTGAGTGGGGAAAGCGTCGGCCTTGAGCAGGTTGTAGTTATAGACAAACTGTAACTGCAGTTGAGCGGGACATGGTTCAAGATCCTCTTCAAGAAGGGAACAACCGGAGAAAGCCATGCCAGCCAGGCATGCAAATGCAAAGAGACGGACTTTATTGCTGAAATTGTGAAGCATAAAAATTGTAAATGCTTGATTTATTGTTGAATGTAAGAGGTTTTCTTACCTTTAAATGTTTTAATAACCCCGGAGAGCCGGATTGCCCTCCGGGATAATATTATCAGGAGCAACATGCAGTTCCGGAAACCGGAACCACATGTAAAGGATTACTGCTTAGAGGTTTTCGTTCTGAGTGGGAACAACAGCCCATTTGAGGATGTTAACCTGGTAAGCGAGGAAGTAGTTAGTCTTAGCAGCGGGGGGTACGATTTCAACATCATCGCCACCGATACCTTCAGCAAGACCGGTGATCTTAGAAACGTTAACTGTATAACTGTGGTTACGAACCATACCGTAGTCACCTACGCGAACATCGTTCCAGTTGAATTCAGCACCTTCAACGTTGTTGGGGTTACCTGCGCGGTACCAACCGAGGTGCTTAACGGGGATGTTGAAGTAAGCGTGACCGAGGTTGTAGTAGTAAGCGACACCAACGTTTTTCATCAAAGCAACGTTAGCTTCTGTAAGAGTGATTTTCTCTTCGTTAGCAGCGATTTCAGTGCCATCGGCAACAACCTGCTGATAACCATTGTTGTTAAGAACGTAGATACCTGCAGACTCAGTGGGAACACCTTTGAGTTGAAGAGTGCGTGCGTTAGCCTGGATTTTCAGAGAAGTTTCAGAAGATGGGTTGTAAGCAGCCTTAACTTTATCAGAGATTTCAGCGATCTGGAGGTTAGAGGCAAGGACAACAGCATCAGCAGCATCAAACGGAGAGAGAGCAACGTATTCAGTCTTACCGTCAACCACTACCTGCTTGTAAAGAGTAGAACAAACGATGAGCATACGTTTGAGAAGGCTACCGCCATTTGCAACTTTACTGTCAAGATTGTTAGTGTTGTTATCGAAGTAAACGTAAGGACGGGTTTCAGTTTTACCGTCAACGGATACATTACCAGTGCGGTAGGTGTAGAAGGGAGTACCAGCGGCAACTTCGGCGTTACCTACTTTAAGGGTATACTGACCAACATAGATAACAGAAGCGACAGCAGCAGCGGGGTTCTTGGAAGCAAGGGCTTTGGAACCAACGGTTGTTTCCTTGAAGTAGTGAGCGTTAGCGTCGGTTGCAGCATAACCAATTCCGTTATTGGGTTTAACGAGATCGTTATAAGAGATATATTTCTGTGCTTCAGAGTGTTCGGGATCCAGGTCAGAAGAAACTTCGGGATAAACTTCAGTGAAGTAAGCGGGAGACATACCCCAGTAAGAACGGAAGTTTGAGGGTGAGTTCCAAGTCCAAACATTGGTGCCGGTCAAACCTTTATTGATGATTGCATCAAGGTCAGCATAGTCGTAGTTTTTAGCGGCGTCAGAAGCAGAAGCGTCGTAGTTTTCTTTCAGGAAAGATTTAACGACATAACTCTTCTTAGACTGTGCGTTAACTGCCCAATACTGAGGAACGAAAGTCAGTTCCACGTCCTTGGTGTCATAATTGTCATCTGCAGTATAAATGCGGGTACCTGTCTTGTAAGCGCCATTGTTTGCATCATCAGCAACAGTGAATTTGAGTTTGGTAGCATAACGCTCAACGTAAATGCTTACAACATTATCAGCGTTCAATGCTGCTTCAGCAGCAGCCTGAGTAGGATAAAGTTGAGCCTCAGGAATCTGAACGGCAACGTTAGGAGCGGTGGCGGTGTTATCCTGATAGTAAACAGAGTTACTCATAGCGAAGATACGTTCAGTACCGCTCATACGGTAAACTTCTTCAACAGTATGGTTCTGAATAGCGTCCAGGGGTTTGTTGAGAGTACCGGGGTTGATGGGGTTGATGTAGCAGATGCACTGAGTGGGTTTAGCCTCACCTTTCATAACCGTGATAGCAACGACATCTTTGTAGGTTTTTTCAACAGAACCGTCACCGGCAACATTCTGCCATCCGGTAGTGAGGTCAACAGGAGTTACTTCACCAACAACCTGGCCTGCAGCATCGTAGAATACGAAATAAGCAGTTGTCACTTTGCTTTCAGAGCCTGTGCCTGCTTCGAAAGTGGGATCATCGGCACGAGAACCGGGCATATCGCCGCTGATTTTCATGCTAACATAGAAAGTCTGGTCTTCCTGCAGAACGCCACCATTGTTTTCAATGATATCGTCAGAAGAACAACCTGCGAAAAGAAGGCCTAAGGCCATCGCTCCGTAAAGAAAATTCTTTTTCATTGGAAAAAATTAATAAGTGATTAGATTTATAAATTAGAAAATTATTATTTTAATTATTTGAGAGAGTGAGGATAAGGAGTAGATTTCAGTATGGTAATCCAGGTGATCCGGTGCCATCAGTTCCCGGAGAGGAAACCGGCCGGCAGAAAACCTGAATGAAGGGGGTTTATAGAAGTTTTATTTTTTTAGCGGGTTTCATGGCTTTTTCAACGCGCTCAATCACAACGTCAGCCATTTCCACTCCGCCATCCTTAGCCTGCTTGAGCATCTCGAGAGCCTCGGCGTAGTTGCCTTCCTTGGCATAGAGGACACCCCACGCGTAGGCAGTCTGCGGAGAGGGCTCAATACGACTGAGGAAGAGGCGTGCGCTGTTCAGTTCTCCTTGATTTATAGCGGAATAGGCTGCATTCATATTGGCTATGTCATCATTGGGGAAAAGACGTGCGGCGGTGAGGAATACGCTGTCGTAGTCGACGGAACCTTTCTCGTAAGAGTTAGCCAGGAGGAAGAATTCGTTAAGGCTGAGGTTACGAGGATTGGACTGCATGACGGCAGCGATCTCCTCGACATCGTAGTAGCGACGGATCTTGTAGGTTATCACGTAGTCGGTGTGACGGAGGTTGGGATAAACGTTAGCGAGGAGGAAACGGTAAGTTTCAGGATAACGCTGGCGGAGCACATCGTTTTTCTTTTCAACGGGGATTGATTTGTCGTCGATCAGTTCAATGATGGCTTTCTTTTCAGGTACCGTGGATGTGGTGAGCCACTGACGCAGACCTGCCCAGTCCTCAGCCACTGATTTCTCCTTATATATATTTGAGGGGAAGGAAGAGTGGTCAGCCACGTATTTGCGGACGACGGCGGTACGACCCTGGGCCAGGCGTTCGTTGTTTGCGTAGGAGCCTTCGGGTGAAGCGTAACCGGTGAGCATGATCTGTTCCACAGTTGCATCCTTGTTGTCCTTGACAGCATTGATAGAAGCGAGGATAGAGTCAAGTTCGGCGTAATTTGACTTGTAGGTCCAGTCAATGTCGGTGCGGTTCACCTTGAAGATGATATTAGCCCTACCGGAGAGGTTGAACACTTTCTCAATGGTGTCAGAAGGAACGAGATATTCAAATGTGTTGTTGTCAGAGACAAAGATTTCCGGGGTGAAGTCCATGTCAATGACGGGTGTATGTCCGGAGCGGGTGAAGCAGTTGCACTCGCTGAGTGTGTCAGTGAGTATCACGAGGTTAGACTGCTGCATCCAGGGCTGATAGGGCACAGTGGCGGAGTAGTTCAGGGGAGTTTTCTTACCGGCACGGAGGAGCGAGGGGTTGGGCTGATTGTTGCGGACCTCCTGGAACCAGGCGTTACGTCCGGCGATTGTCACAGCGGGAAGACGGAGAGTGTCCTTCTGTGCCACGATAGCGGGTGTGAGCACCACCATGTTGTTGCTCTTTACCTTGAAAGGAGCAGGGTCAACGGTCATATTGACAGTCATGGCAGCCTCGGACTGATTAACGGCGAGGTCAGAGATATTGAGTTGTGATGATTTCAGGTTGGCGGACGCTGTCAAAGCGGTAGCGAGTGATATCAAAAGTAGATTCTTATACATAACGCTGTGCTTATTTAATAATGTATACTACGTTGATTGCGGCTTTGGTAGGACCGACATAATTGTGAGGTCTGTTATGAGAGATGCGAGAACCGCAGTTTGCGCAGGGATAAGAACTGTAACGGGTGTAGATCCAACCTAGACCGATCTCCGCCTCGATGTTCCAACGGGGATGTACGGCCCATGCGTAACCGTAGGATATACCTGCACCGGCGCCCCACCCTTCATAGCGTTTGTGTTTGTAGGGGTGGAAATCAGTGTCGGTAAAGTCAAGGTTAACGTCGATGTTACCCACGTTGTACTGACCGCCGATAGCGTGAAGACCTACGAAATGCCCGGTGAAACTGCGGCAGAACCAATAACGCAGTTCGGGTTGCACGAAGTAGTGGCGCCACTTGTGGTTGTCGACCGTCCAGAGGTTCAACTGACCATTAACGTCAAGTGTCCATTTTTTAGCGAGGCCGGCCTCGAATCCAAGGTTGGGACTCAGGAGCACGTCGCTGATGAGGTTAGTCTTGACGGCTACCTTCTGCGCGTTTAGCGGGAAGTGAAGGAGCAGAGCCAACAGTGGGAGTAACAGTAACTTAAATTTCATAATCAGGATTATATGATTAGCAAAGATTGTGTTTGTCAGGATTCATGGAAGAATGGAAACAACAAAAGGACGCACACAAGGATGGCATCCGCAGGAGGGCGCGTTTCAGCGCTAACGATCCATAGTTATTTCCTTCTAAACGCTTCATTTTTTTAGTGACGTCAATAACAATCGGAATAACAACAGGTTACAAATTGGTTTGCACCGATTTAAAGTAATTACTTAATAAAAAATCTCTTAGAATCTCATGATTGTATTAGTTTGACAAAGTTAAAGGAGTTTTTTGAATTGTGCAAATTATCAGAATATTATTTTTTGACTTAGTGAGAAATATTATGTTAAAATAATGTTAAAGTTAATCAACGGTGCTGTTCCCGGCACGCCTGATGGCGATGGGGTTACGAAAAATCGGCGCCCTTTGGACGCCATGATTCTGGGCGAAGGAGGGGGGGGGGGCCGTAACCGGTGGCCCCTGCCCTCCCCTATCGGCTGGAGAT
>CAMWNP010000042.1 GCA_947175645.1 uncultured Porphyromonadaceae bacterium | reverse complement strand
GACATTGATGCTGACACCCATGTTGACCACACTGTCGACAACACTGATGCCGACACACTGGTGAACACCAATGACGAACATGATGTTGTTGATGAGGATGGTGAACAAGTATACTTACCAGATGGCTTGCTATTAGACTCACCAAACAACATCAACATCTCGAATATAATCAACAATCAGCAAGATGAACTTGCTAACATCACACCTCAGAATGACATCTTCACCAAACTACACTTCGCAGTCGCTGTCTCGCAAGATACAAAAACAAAACTCCAGTTACTAGACCCTCGCCTTCATCGTAAGCAACAATACATACAACATACTCCACAACAGATAAGTTTACTATCTAACATTGGACAACATCTGCGAAGTTCGTATCGAGTTGTCAGTATCGTTGAAAGTAGTTTGCATTCAGGTAGACTCATTGAGTTTGAAAAATCCACCTACGCAACAGTCTTCATCCTCAAATCTCACGAACTATGTCGAGTTGATTGTCACTATTATGAAAATGCTGCAGAATTACTATACAACCCACTGTTCGCATTGTATAGTAAATATGGTGATGCTAAGAACATATATGCTACAAACATCTTTCGCGCATACATTCGCGCCAATATATACAACAATGTTAACATTCAACTCGAGACACTCATAGACCTTTCGAAGGTTGCATCACTAATATCATCAATACCCAATTCAGTATATATGGAACCAGTTGATGTCACAAACATCAAAAACATTAATAGTTTGCGAGACTATTACTCAACCATTGGTGAGCTATCACATAGTCAACATTGTATATGTTACCATGCACCTGATACATCGAAGAGTAGCATTGACATATCAACCAAAGACATCACCAACAAGTACAAGATTGTACAGATACCATCAGACTTACAACGGAAGTTCAACAGAATTGGTAAGTACTTCGATGAAGTGAAGAAGTTGCTGAAGTTCGACAAGTCAACAGGGTTCTACTCATATGAGTATCAAGGTCAATTGATTCCAATCGTATGTATACATGAGTATCTCGCACTTGAAGGAGTTGCACCTGCACGTATATCAGTCGAATGCTACCAAGATGGTCTTTGCAAGTACTGCGGACAAGAGATTAATGCATATCATCAACAGATTTCAGACATATTACCTCCGAGGGTGTATGATATGATATTTAAGCTAATCAAGGCTATCAATGCCAATATCGAAATCGATAGTCTTACATTCATTCTCTACAATATGCTTTACAATATTGTCGACGCTAATATTAGCAAAGTCAATGTGAAGAACTATGATGCTAGCATATTGGCATTATCATCATTGTTCTTATACAAGGTTTATATCGATTCGAAGAAGGAAATAAGTTACAACAATAAGATCAATGACTTTCTCGACAATATTATGGAGTACTGTCAAGCTGTTGGGTGGGATATTGACCAACTGAATAGACTTGTGCAAGACAAGACACTGTTCGCCGAGATTGATAATATCACTGGTATCATCAAGAGTAAGATATATAAGAATGACATTCATATTCTTGACTCATTGCCGTTGAGCATTATGTTCGGCAAGGATGTAGCACCTGAGGATATGAAGAACTTACAGGCTAAGCGTGAAATCGAAAAGTTGTATCTCATGAATGACAAGGGTATATTGCATTACGGTATCATCAAGTACAACGAACTGATGCAATTGAAGTTGATGGAGTTATGGACAAACATGTATTTGAACAAGTTGGTCGAAGATGTGAAGAGCTTGAAAGCTGATGTTAACATTCCGATAATCAACGTAAGGGTTAGCCATCATGGTGAGAAGTTCTTTGCAAAAGCATGGGAGCATTATTGTCCGCAGAATAGTATACATGAGTGGGTAAAGGATGAATGTAAGCATTGCGGGATAAGGAAGAATGGTAGCAATAAGGAAGAGGTGTATCTTAAGTATGAATCTATAATCAACAACAACTATATGAGTGAACCGAACGTGTTGGATGAAAGCAGGTTCAAGATTGGCAAGTTGTGGAGGTTCGATGACTACCAAAAATATAATCCGAATGAGTTGTTCACCAAGTATATTGATGTTAAGGATAACTCTATGAAGGTCATGCTCGAGCAAGCAATGAATGATGGTAAATTCATTGATAGAGCAAGAAAGTTGATTAGTACACTGACTACCTTCGATGTTGACAAGATTGGTCGAGAGAAGGATGTAATAAAGAAATGGTACTGCTTCATTGTCGACAAGAATATTAAGGAGTCTGGTGAGATGCTGGCTGAACTTGAGTACTTGTATTTTCCGCTCATCAATATCGACCTGCTATTGGCGTGACATGTGTATGTTGACCACATCGCTACAGTCTATGCGAAGTACATATGCTGACCACATCGCGAACCTATGTATGCGACTACAAGTGTGAACAGTATGTGTTGACCACTCATGCGAAGTACATATGCTGACCTATGTTGCAACTGCTCCATGCGGACAGTGTATGTTGACAATATTGTGACACACGAGTGTTGACAGTACATATGTTAACCATGCGCAGACAGCTCCATGTGAAGTACATATGCTGACCACACATCGCGACACACAAGTGCGAACATATATGTCGACATGCATTGCGACACATCGTGTTCACCACTCATGCGGACAATGTGTAGACATGCACCATAACATATATGCACGTACGATGAAGGTTAAAAATATAATCCTCATAAGTTCTTTCAAATCGATGTCAGACATATGTGGTTTGCATGTAACATGTCATCCATCAATGTACTTGAACTCGTTCGCCAATCGGGCAAGCATTACTGCTAACACTGCTTTCTTATTATCATCATTTTCACATATCTCTTTCATATACTTCGTGAATGTATCGAATGCACTCAATTCATTGTTGATTTTGTTATTTTTGTCACTTAATCCGTCATCAATATCCTTCACAAAGTCATCTCGAAATAGAAAGTTCACATATATGGGTAGCAACATAGTAACATTGTATCGGTATGAATATGATATTGTACGAAGAACTTCAAAATCAGTATGTTTAAATTTGCTCAACAACTCATGTTCGAGCAAGAAATTGTCATCATGTATTGCTCGATTAATGAGTGGTTCGACTGTCGACATATCTAGTTCATTGCCATTCATGCTTGATTTGAATGCAAAAATAATCTGGTGAGCATTGTGTGTCAACATGTGGTGAGCATATGGTCAGCACATGTACTTCGCATGGACTGTCGCAACATGGTCAACACATGTACTTCGCATGAGTGGTCAACATATATTGTCTGCACTTGTATGTAAGCATGTTGGTCGACACATGTACTTCGCATGGACTGTCGCAACATGGTTCACATGAGTGGTCAACAGTTTGGTCAATTCTCATTTATCTCCGCATCCAAGAAATTGAAATGTCATACATATACGTACTAATGTAATAAGTAACACAATCCTCTTATGCTTGTCATCTCCACATATTGTGTTCATATGTTTCACGAACCATTCAATTTTCGGTATGATTTCTGAGAACTGTTTCTTGTCTTCTTCACTTGCATGAGTGTGAACAAATTCGAGATAATCATTTGCAAATAGTAGTGTTGAATATATTGGAAAAGCTCTTTCTTCATCATAGTTGCAAGATTCATTGATATTACGAATAATCTGGTAATCTTTTTGAGTTAGATTGGCAAACAATTCATCTTCTAACTCAGCATTGTCTTCATTCAATGCTTTCTCGAATAGACCACAAAGTTCTGATTGATTAAACATGTCTGCAGACATCGGATTGACATGAGTATAAAAATAATCTGGTGAGCGCTTCGCACGCAGAGCTACGCATGAGCATAGCATGTCAACACATACTGTTCACATGTACTGGTGAGCATAGCATGTCAACACATACTGTTCACATGTACTGGTGAGCATTGTGTCAACATATGTACTTCGCATCAATGTACAATATCATGTTCGTCGCATATGAATTTGTTCTTCAGAATTGCAACCAGTAGTACACACTTCTTATATGTATCATTTCCACATATTGCATTGACGTGTTGAATGAAGTCATGTGACATTTGAAATGATTGTATTGACTCAGTACGATCCTCGTCATTCATATTGGTCACGAACGATTGCAACGAACCGTTGACAAAGAAGTATGTGAAATACATTGCATACTCCTGTTTTAAGTCATAATTACAAGCATTGTTTATACTACAAATGGTAAGTACATCCTGATTCGACAACTGTTTCAACAACGACATTGCTAACTTTCTGTCGTAACTACGAAATACATTGTCAATCATATCTCGAATTTGTTCAAAATCTCTTCGGGATTGTTGCATTTATTAACAAGTATATTTTTGGCGGGACATGCTGCATATGTATTGGTCAACATATGTACTTCACATATGTACGTCGACACATGGGTCAACATATGTACTTCACATATGTACGTCGACACATGGGTTAGCATATATGTTGACCACTCATCTCTGCCTATATATGTGACAGTGCTCGATACAATAGCTTTCTCACCTTCATGTCTCGAATATATTTTTGCTTAATGTTGTTCATTCGAGATTCATCAGTTGATGTTCGCAATATTCGTCGATAGTATCGTCCGCGATTGGTGATTCGCTCCAATGTCACATCAGCAAATGTATGCTTCTTCCTTCGAATATCCACATTCTCAACATACATTTGCACTTCCGGACAACACGAAACAACAAACTGACGAAATTTCGCTCTATTTTCCATTGTATCTGTGCAAAAATGTATGGAACTGCATGTGGTTCGCATGTGTAGTTACATGTATATGGTAATTCAAGTGTCGACAGCTCCGTGCGAGCATACATTGTTCACATCGAAGTGCAGACATGAATGTCGACATGTATTGTAAGCATGAGTAGTACATACATCGTCCACCCGATGGTCAGCATACACTGCTTACATCACCCTTTCACCACCGATATCGTAAACTTCGAACTCAGCAGTATTGATTATGCTCGATGTTGACCTTAATTGTGACAGTATTGGTTCAGTTGAAATAACTTTCGCAAGACTGTTACAACGACTGAACGCATTGGTGCATACAAATTTATTGATACTATACCAGTTGAACAATAGTATGCAAGTCATTAAGTTGATACAACCTTCACACATCTCGGAGATGTCAAGACTGTTAGATTCAACACTGCAACCAATGAATGACAACACATTGGTGGAAGCAGATTTTATACTGAACAACTTGCTATATCCATTGGTCTTAAATGCTTCTTTGAATGAGGTATTGATGAACTTGCACCGAACGAATGAAACACCATAACATTGTTGTAGATTCAAATGTTTGATACTCATGTTCTCGAATTGAACATTTGTAAATAGTACTGACACATAATGGTCAGCAGAACATGCAGACAATACATTGCTAATTATGATGTTGAACACTAATGCCTCGCGTTCGGAGAAGGTTGTATCTTCACATATGAGTAAGCATTTGCCATCCTTTATTGACAGTATAGTGTTGACATCTTCGAAGACATTTATGTTTGTGTATATGTCACCAATATTATGCTTAAGCGCGTACGATAACCAAGTATTTTTATCATTTGGGTCTACATTGATTTTGACCAACGATGTCGAATTTGGGTATGTCGTGAAGTATCTAGTATTGTTGCGCTCATTACTGTCTGGATTGTACTTCTTGTAATATATTGTCGAGGTATTAGTTACGGTATTGGTCTCGGTGATAAAGTCTGACGAATCAATGCGATAATAGTCTATTACACCACCTTGAAATGGAGATGGTGTGTGAATTGATTCGATTAACCTATAAATGAAGTAGAACGATAGTAACAGAACGATGATAACAATAATAATGCTTAATATGCTTTTCAACGTAACCATTTTTGAGCTATTATGTTAGTATTTATGCGTTGTATTTTGCTATGCTATAGTGAACATATGATGTAGCATTGAGCTGTCGACATATGTGTTGACCATTTGCAAACATAATGAGTGAGCAATAGTGTCAACATATGGTGAGCATACATGTGTCGACACATGGCGAACATACATATCGCACACTCGAGACAACATGTGTATTTTTCACAATTCTGCGAAGTAAATGGGTGAAATAAATAAAGCTGGAGCAGTTGCAATTACATTCTTTGTCGTCGCAATAGTGTTTATGTTTGTGGGGATAATGACTGGTATGTATCTATGGAATGACCACCTCAAACGTGATCCGAAAGCTGTTATAAAGAACGTATTAAGCGTACCAATTGACAAACAAACAGAACTTGAATATATGACCGCAATCAAGACTGCAACAGTTAGATACGAAGGTCTACAGAAGATGCGTGCATACCATCAACAAGTATCACAACAACATGCACAGCAAAATAGTGTTCTCGACGAAGATGTTGAATTGATGGTTGGCTCGCGTTAGCGAGACTCTTGTGCTTTGCATAAGCGGATGCTAGATGCGAATAAGTGTATTTTTGCATACATGTTCACCATGTGTGTCGAAATGACTGGTCAGCACTTGTATGTTGCGATGTAGGTCAACGTACATACATGTAAGCCATATGTGTCAACACTACTAGCAAGTTCATCGAGCAAAAATATAACAACTACCTTACTTATTACCACATGGCACTAGCACTTCTCGTAACCATTTGTTTCGACCAACTATTTGAACATTGTTGGATGCATTCTCCCAAACATCTTCATGTTTAACATCTTTAGGTAACTTCCATTTCTTAACATTCAACTTTTTCAACTTCGGACAACCATAAAACATAGCAGATATATCCTTTACATTACTCACGTCCCAATTACTTAAATCCAAACATGTTAACGACCAACAGCCATAGAACATGCATTGCATATTAGTTACATTCGATGTATTCCAGTTTGATAGCATTACTGTTTTCAGATTCTTACATTTACTGAACATGTAACTCATATCTTTGACGTTACTTACGTCCCAATTACTTAAATCCAAACATGTTAACGATTCGCAATTATAGAACATGTGATTCATATTGGTAACGTTCGAGTGCGTAGCACACTCAAGCTACGCTTGCGATGTGTTAATATTATGTAAATCAATATATTTCAAATGTGTGAATCCAGAAAATATGTTGGACATATCTGTAACACTTGAGATATCTAATTCCGAGAAATCAATTTTGGTTATCGAACTATTGCTAACCATTTGCATATACTCCTTGATATGCCTAGGTTCATTCATAAATTGTAGACTATCATCATGCATAAATATTTCGTGCATAGATGTAAGACATTCATACTTTATATTTTTGGCAACTTCGGGCAATGTCAAATTAATAATACCTTTCGAATGATTACATTTGAGCCATAATAACATTTCATCAGATGATTCTTCATATTCATCGGAATCATTAGAATACTCACATTCAAGTTCCATCTGATGTTCGAACACATTCTGGTCAACATCTTCTTCACATATATCGTCATCAATAACTGAATTCGGTATATGTTGGCATATTGAACGCAATGCTAGGTTCGAAAGATTGTTAAGATTATGGTCTAACTGTCTCAAGATAAACAGATGGTTCAGTATCTGTTTCTTCAGGTCACGTTTACAATCTGCTTCACATTCGTAGATGTATGTCATTAAATGTTCGTTGACATTATTGAGTAATTCAATCTCTTGTTCAGAATGATTCGTAAGCATTGGATTGAGAACAAAAATAATCTAACATGTGTTGCATGAATGTGTTTTCAATTAATGCTTACAAACTTATGTATTAGTTTCTGCATACTTTCAACAATATCTACATACGATTTTGTTAATGCATATTTACGGATTTTATTCTTACTTTCATCATCAACATCAGTTATAGTATTCTTCACTTCTAGTATGTTTACACCATGACATTTCAGAACATGATACATCTTAAGACAAATGTATTCGAACAAGAAACTATTATAATAGTTGTGTTTATATGCATCAATTATGGTTTTGATTATGACATCTTTACATTGACTTGATTTATGAAAATCAGCTAACTCATGTAAGTCTGGTTTCGGTTTACAAAACACACAACCTTCACCTTGATCATACCAATCATATATAATCGAAAGACTCACTGATGCCATAATATAATTGTGGTCATGAACATCTGTATCTAAGTATTTAGGCTGTATTCGTACAGACAAATCACTGTATACATTCAATATATACAGTGTATTTTCATCTGTAAGATATTTTTCAACATCATCTTTTGTAATAAATTCATTACTCGTATCATCATAATCATATGATGCATCACCATATTGTGGTCCATCTTCATAACTAGTCGAGTCATCCATTATGATTTTGTTATAAAAATAACATATCATGTCATTCATCAAATAGATGTTCAGTATCATAGGTGAGTTCACTACTATTGATATTATCTGATATAATGTCATTTATTAAGTTTGTATCATTATCAATATAAGTTCGAATGATGTCAGTATATTTTGACACTAGTTTATTTCTGCATTTCTCGAATAATGCATGTTCGTTAGTCAATCCTAGCAGCTCTTCATATGAAATGTTATCGATGCTTAATCGATGCGCTCTTAATTGCCGAGACAACTGACCAACGTTCCGTCTATACACATATTCTATGAAATACCGCTTACATATGAATTTACTGAATAACTTCAAAAATTCATCACATATATTGTTTTTGTCGACCACCATATTACTATTGATTATGTTGTGAATTATATACTGGTATCTTTTCAGTTTGTGTGTATCGAAGTCATCGATATATGCTTCTGCTATATCATATGCATTATTCATATTTATATTGAATTTCGGAAATATGATCCTATTAAATCGCATCATGACAGCATCCATAAAATTAATATTATAGACAATGCTGGATGGAAATTGTGTATCAATGTTGTCTCGTAAATATGACATATCTTCATCAGAAATCCCTTTGAATAAGTCTGATAGTCGTCCATTACATCTTAAGTTCGGATTGGATATTATGTTAAATATATCATAACGTTCAGGAAAATTCGTAAACATATAATGTAAGAATGATGGTATTGTATTATTGTGAACAGTCATTTTAGTAATCTCCGATTGTAATAATTTCATTATATTATCATGCATTTTGTAAAATTGGGTATTAGATAATGAACTAGTACAATACATTTCTGCTGCATCACTTGAATTTGAATGTATGTTATAGACACGTCTAAATTCAGTACTCTTATCGCTTTCACGATAGACATCTCCATTGGTTTCTGTGTATAGATAATCAAATATCACTTCTTGTAGATATAACTCTAGCATATATAACTGATTCGTGCAATAATAACCATTAGGACAGTATATAAATAAATTCACAGCTAAGTATGTTGGAGAAAATATGATTTTGAACTGATTTGCTAATCGATTATTAGAATCATATGGGTTGAGGATATTCTTCAAGTGCGACAACAATTCACAAGATGATGGACATTCAATGCTATTAGATGCTGGTTTATTTGTCAATGACCCAAGTTTGAAAACACTTTTCCAAGTCTTGCCAATTCGCATCGAAAAAGCGTAATAATTGATAATCAACCATTTCATATCACCTGCATCCGAAACATACACAAAGTATCTATGATGATTATTATTAACACGTGATATGAATTTATGAATATCATCATGATTTGTAAAATATGTTATCTTATATTTGCGTCCATCATATAAATCATCTTCGTCGATATACCCATATCTAGTATATTTGAAATTATTGAATGTTGGTCTCAATCCTCCTTTAATTGCATAACCACTATATGCAATAAACACAATACAGAGTATTATGATTATTGCTATAACGACTACAACAATCATATTTTTGGTCATACAATACTATATATTACATATATTCTAGCAAGATATGCTTACACACATGTTCACAATGTATTGTTCGCATCATGCTGACATATGTCAATACATACATGCTCACCACACATTGCTTACATACATGTTCACAATGTACATGTCACCTATGCAAAAATAAACACACCTCAAACTTCATATTTTTCATCAAAGTCCTCTTCCTCGACTTCGTTATTATACTCCTTATGCCTAATCTCGAAGACATCCTTGATTATGTTCTGACTCTGAACAAACAATGCAAGCTTATTGCCTTCACTAATCTTCTTCTGATGTTCAGCCCAACTAGTTTGGTAGATGTACTTCTTAACATCCTTTGCGCTAACACCAGCTTTGATGCAGATCTTGTTGAACTCTTCAGATTCTTGGAACAATCCGAACCATTCGACTTGACCATTGTTCTCTTGACCATATATCATTTGACCCAATGGATGACCACTGATTCCGACCAATGGAGCATTAGCAGTTTGGACAACAAACTTCGGTTGATTCAAGTCGATTGACTCAGGTGTCATGAACTTGGTGAAGTCAATGACTCTGCTAAGGTTCTCGGTCAACTGCATCATGTCATCAGTCTTGATTGTACCGATGTAGTAAGCAGTGAATGGTAATGACGGGAAGTTGTTGAGTACTATGCTACTCAAGAATCTAGACAGTTCCATGTTGCTCTTCATCTTGCCCTTAACCTTGAATGATGAAACACCTGTTGTAAGCCATTGTACTAGACTTCCAAGGAATGAGGCATAATGTTGACATGTAGATGCAGCAATGATGTTACCATTCTCATCGAGACGTGCATCGCTAGGATGTGGTAAGCCAATTTTGTGAAGGACCTTCTTAGCAGTATTGACTTCATCCTGAGTGCAACCAAAGGATGTTTTTGCAATATCGATGTAGTCTTCAAGCCACAACAATGCTGCGATTGCACCTGTGTAGAGTGATTGTGTCATACCATCATTTCCAAGTGTAAGGTAGACATTGACTTGCTTGCCACCTGACTTCTTGTTCTCGCGAGCAAGGAGTTGTTTGGAATCACGGACAGCAAGTTGAATCATGCCCGGATGTACAGTTGAGTACATGAATTTGAGGTAGTCATTTGGTACTTCTGTTGTGATTTCATGCAATTTTGCTTGCAACAGTTGTGAGAATGATAGGTTTAGGATATTGGTATCCATTTCGTAAAATCAAAATTAGATGTGAAAAAATAATGTCAAAAATTGAAGTTGTTTGTGTATTTACATCTCGAGATGGACATGTACTGGTCAGCATGAGTATGTTACATGGCTGACCAGCATACACTGTCGACAGGAGCAGTCGACATATATTTTTGACATGTAATTTGCATGTGCGGTTAACATACATTTGCTCACATTCGAGGTGAGCAAGAGCTGTCGCGATGTATGTCGACATATTTACTTTGCATTGTATGTCAACACATGTAAACAATGTATGTAACCTATGTTGCGACAGTTCCTGGTAAACAATGTATGTAACCTATGTTGCGACAGTTCCTGGTAAACAATGTATGTCCGCACTGTATGTCGACATATACTTGTAACCCATGTTCGGACAGCTCCTGGTGAGCATAGTATGTTGACACATGGCTTACATACATATGTTACTACCCATGTTGAACATCGGATGGACAATGTACAAATGTGGACACTATTCCAGCACGACATGCAAAAATAAAATCTAACATACTTAGTCATATGCATCATTGTCAGCATATCTGTAACCCAATATGTACAAATCATTTCTGTCGGGCATATTGGATCGCTCTAAGTTCTCAACAGCATGCTTGCGCAAGTACTCTTTCAACTTTTCGATACTTGACTCTGTGATGATTTCATCAGGTTCTTCTTTGAATCGCGCACCATTAGCTTGTAAATACTTCTCTTTCAACTGGTATATCTTACCAATGTATGTACTTGCCAATTGGTTACGAATCTCATTCTTCCATCCATGTTTCTTATTACCTGTGAGAATGGTAGGCTTACCCTCTTTGTTCAGCCCGTTGTTGATTTTAATGATGTGTTCAACAGCATTGTGAATACTTATCATTGTGTATTGTCCATCACCTATTTCATCATCACTGATGAAGTGCTGATTCAACCAACCAACTAGACCATTACTGTTGACAAAGCTCTTGTCAGTATTGTTCTTAATCGTTTGTGGTCTCGGGATGTCACTCAATGCTGTCCACCCATGTTCCAACACCTCTTGAGCATACGACAATAGGTAATAGAACATTGCTTGCCAGTACTTCCACTTAGTCGAAAGTTTATAAGATAGATTGCCATCAGCAGTGTAGACATACTTCAATGTTTCCATCTTATCAGCATTGCAGTTCGTGGTGAACTTGGATCTGTGATTAATTACACAAATCCTTCTTCGGACAGCATCATTGTCTTCAGTGTATCCTAACAACAGATTGGTCTGCAATGTCAGTACGCAGTTCGGTACAAAACTCTCTGCACTACTATATATTTTTCTACCAGTGATGACTGTACCACTTAGTAACTCTTTGATGCAAGCCATATTTAGCTTCGAATTGCTAAGATTTGGGTCAGGTTCCTGTACAGTGCAGAACCTCTTGTTCTTCAACTGTATGTTACCACCTTCATCGTGACTGTTCTTGTTCGACACGAGAATCGTCTCAGTCTTCATGCTCGCACTAAGTCCGCATGGATTTTGAATCTGTCGCTTACGATGTGATGGTATGCCATTCTGTTCAAGTTCATCCATTTCGATGAATTGGCCAATACCTTCGTTGCCCAACATACATTGGATAGCATTCGAGATAGTAGTCTTACCATCAGCACCTGTGCCATATAGGATGACAAATGTATCTTTCAATCCACCGCCATACAATACGGTTGAGTATATTCTCATAGCATACTCACGTTCGCTTGGTTCCGGATATATTTGTTCAATCATTCTCGAGATTGTCCTAAACTCTTCGCATTTGTAGTCATACTTGTTGGACCACAATACGTTGGTGTATCCATCCATGAAACGTTCGTGATTGTCTTTGTGAAAGATACATTCAACATTGTATCGCTTGCCATCTTGTTGTTCAGACTTTGGTAACTCAGTCTGCTTGAACTCGAGTATGCCGTTGATCATTGGGAAGAACATGTCACCAGTGGGGTTCAACTGCTTTGGTGGAACATATCGTTCTTGCTCGAATGCTGAGATGATATTGTTGAATACTTTCTTCATATCAGCATCGAAGTTCTCAAGTGCAGTCAATTGAGTCTTGAACGGAGGACTGCGAACATGGAATGCTAACACTGCATCGAACAATGGCTTGACATGCTTCTCATAAGCACTGCTCTCCAACTCTGTTCGAATGTATAAGCAATAGATGCAATCAATCCAAGATTTGAGATTGAATCCACTATTCTCTTTTGTACCATCGATGACCCATTGATTGTATGGAAACTGTGATAGTGGCTGAGTCTGTTGAACATTGTAGATATAGATAATCTGTTTGCCTCCCACCTTCACAGTCCATATGTAGTACCGAATGAATGCACTGATGATTGACCTAATAGTTTCAGATTTGGTCTGCGATTCATATAGTTGCGAGAATATGAACATTCTAATCCATTTCGCAATGGTTCTGTTATGGAATTGTCGAGATGTTGCTAAGCACTTCTTCTTCTGCTTCCCATGCTTAGTAACAACATCACCAATCTGAAGGTCACGTGAATCGATCGCAGACAGTTGTTTCGGAATGTAATCAAGAAATGTCTTATCATCTCTGATACCAATCTCATCACCATTCTTCATTCGCTCGAATGGGTGAATGTCGTCTGTGATACCATCCATGATGTACTTGATGACGAACTTGTTCCACTCTTCAACAGTAGCTTTGAACCATCGTTGCATCTTCCCAATCAATGCGAGTTTGCTTGCATTGTCTGCATTTTGCTGTTCATCATCATCTTCATCATCGGAGTCAGAATCCGCATGTTTCCTAGACCTGCGAACAGTTTTGAACTTGCCAGACTTAAAGTCATAATCATTCCATGCTTGAATGCTCTGCGCACTCAGTACACCATTGTTCATATGTAGGTATCTATTGATCCATCCGGCGACATGATCCTGCACTGATTTTGTAATATCTTTGTCTTCAATCATGCCAAGAAGTTTGGCATGCTCGAGAAGTTTGAGATAATGTTCATATACAATACCAAACAGTGTTTCGTTGGGTATTTGTGCTAACCTACCATACTCAGCACGTCTGTCATGCATACTCAATAACATTGCGAATTTGACGAATGGCTTGAGAACATATTTGAGACGAATCTCATGGTCACCGAGATTGCGCCACAATGTATGTTTGTCTGATAGGTAGACAAGTGAGTCGATGAAGTCGAGCAATATCTGTGTGCATCTACCAACATTGACTTGGTTGTTCTTCTTTCTATTGTTGTATGCATTGATTAGCTCTTTAGTATGTTCCGACAGTTCTTGTTCTTCAATCTCCGGAGTTTCAACTTCGGTTGAGTGTGTATGGTGAGCACCATTGAGAAAGAATGATGGTGGCTTCTTTGGATCGTATGACCAGTCAACCAATGTGTATCGACGTTTCGCTCCAACCTTCTCTGCGAATGGAAGGAGTTTGCATGTCTCTGTTTTCATTGGACCGCTATCAACAACGTCGAAGATACTCTTTGGAGTTTTGTTGTTATCAATTATAAGGCAATCAAGACGGTCGTCAAGTTCATGGTCATCTAAGTCTCGACAATGTGCTATAATGTCTTGTCGCATCTCAACAGGAATGTCATCCTTCGTAACGATGAATGTGTGGAACCCACCCTTAACGCATTCTTCGCGAGCTACACTCGAGTCTTGCGTAAGCAAGTCGTCACTAACTGATGGTAACTTCGGCTCGCTTTGCGAGACCTTGAGCTGAAAGCTCTTCGGGATGAAGGTGAAATAGTAGCATTCAGTGCTAATGAATGAGTCAATAGAATCAAGGAATGTATATGTAATGTGTTGAGCAATATCTTTACATAATGTTTCGTAAGTAGATGGGTCAACAGTATCTGAAAATTTCCAGTCACCATCGACGTAGAGATAGTTCATGACAGATAGAATCTGAACATTGAACTTCTGAATCGTGTCAAGTTTCTTTCGACTGATTTGGTTGTTAATCAGTTCGAAGCATCTATTTTTGAACTCATTCGGTTGAACAAATACTACGTCTGAACCAGTGTTAATTTTTAGAAGTAGCTTCTTCGGGTCATAAGTTTCAGGGTTACTGATAATTTCTCTGATTTTAGCAATAGTATTGTTCGAGGACATACTTAGTTTGAGCTTGCAGAAAAAATAATTTACCGTTTCCTGTCTCCGGACACGCATATGGGCAGGAGATTCATGCGCGTGTGTCCTGGCGGGATGGATGTGTTGAGTTGATGTTCACCATATGCTGACAGCTCCATGTTCACCATGTGTTGACAGTGTATGCGAAGTACATA
>CAMWNP010000041.1 GCA_947175645.1 uncultured Porphyromonadaceae bacterium | reverse complement strand
ACCGCCCCCTATCCGAAACCGGACGAGATGACAACATCCCGCCCGGTTTCTTTTTATATGTAACCATCCTAAAAAGACAGACTAAGTTATCAACAAAATAATCTTGCGATGTTTATTCGCAAGATTTTTTGTAATAATACGGAGTCATCTGTTTGATTTGCTCAGGAGACATATTGTCGTAATCATCTGAAAAAGACCGACTATGTCATGGTTTTTTTGATGTGTAACCATCCGAAAAAGACTCGTTTATTTTCTAATCAGGTGTGTTTTCTTGTAATAGATAATTACTGACGGCATCTGCTGCACGTTCACCATCCATGGCAGCCGAGACTATTCCGCCGGCATATCCTGCCCCTTCCCCTGCAGGGAAAAGTCCGGGAATTTCAACATGGCAGAGGGTCTCGTTGTCACGAGGTATGCGCACGGGTGCGGATGTGCGTGTTTCTGCTCCTAACAGAATGGCATCGTTGGTGAGGAATCCACGGGACTTTCGTCCGAACTCCAGGAATCCTTTCTGGAGGCGGGTTGCTATCTCTTTGGGGAGTAACATGTCAAGGCGTGATGAGTGAAGACCGGGTGCATAACTTGATGGCGGCAGTGTGGATGATTTTTTCCCACGTGTGAAATCCTCCATCCTCTGTGCCGGTGCAGAATAAGTTTCATCGCCCGAATCTGCGAAGAACTTACGTTCAATCGCTTCCTGAAATTCCATCATTTTCAGGGGTGATCCGTCAGGCAGGTCCTTGACATCTTCAGGTAGAATTTCCACAACCATTCCTGAGTTTGACCATTTCGTACCGCGGTTTGACGGCGACATTCCGTTGACAACCAATTGGCCCGGTTCGCTTGCCGCAGGAATAACAAATCCGCCCGGACACATGCAGAATGAGTAAACGGCACGATTGTCAACGCGGGTGAGCATGCTGTATTCGGCAGCCGGAAGCCATTTTCCCCTCCCTTCAGGATTGTGATACTGGATGGTGTCAATCAGTTTCTGAGGGTGCTCCAATCTGACTCCAACCGCTATACCTTTAGGTTCCATCAGGACACCCGATGAATGAAGCATACGGTAAACGTCGCGGGCGGAATGACCTGTGGCGAGAATTACCGGACCACGCAGTTCCGAGCCATCGGCCAGACGTATTCCAGTCACCTTTCCGTCCTCAATGACAAGTGACTCCATGCGGGATGAGAACCGCACTTCCCCGCCATGATTTATTATGGTTTCGCGCATTGCGCGGATCACTTCAGGCAGTCGGTCTGTTCCTATGTGGGGATGGGCATCGACAAGGATGTCGCTGCTTGCTCCGTGGTTGTGGAACACGGATAGGATTTTCTCAACGGATCCGCGTTTTTTGCTTCGGGTGTAGAGTTTGCCGTCGGAAAACGCTCCTGCGCCACCTTCACCGAAGCAATAGTTGGAATCAGGGTCAACCACACTTTCGCGGGCTATACGGGCCATGTCCTTGCGTCGGTCACTGACATTTTTACCACGTTCCACAACCACCGGTCTGAGTCCCAATTCAATAAGACGAAGGGCGGCAAACAGCCCTGCCGGACCTGCTCCAACAACTATCACCTGCGGTTTTCCGGTCACGTCGGGGTAGTCGATACTCATTCCCAGCGGTTGTTCAGGTGCGGGTTCGTTGATGTAGACTCTTGCTGCCAGATTGACCATCACGTTACGCTGACGGGCATCAATGGAGCGTCTTGTCACAACAACTTCAGAGATTTCAGATGGTGCAACACCCGTTTCGCGGGCTATGTACTGCCTGAGCCTGTCAGGCTGATATGCAATTTGTGGCGCTACTCTCAGCGAATTTAACTCTTTTATCATCAGTTGTTCACGATTGTTTTAGGGCGGAGTTTCTTCATCATTACCACAGCCGTTATCACTGCCACCACGAATGCTATGAAGTCGCTGGCTGACAGACTGATCCACACTCCGTCGATACCGTAGAGAGGGGGCAGCACGATAAGGAACGGGAGGAGAAAGAGCAACTGGCGCGTAAGTGACAGGAATATTGACAGTTTGGGTTTGCCGATTGACTGGAAGAAGTTCTGGATTACAATCTGGCAGCCGACCACGGGGTAGGCGAGGAAAAACAGGTGGAAGCCATTCTTTGACATCTCTATCAGTTTATTGTCCGACGTGAACAGTCCGCTGATAGTGTCGGGTATCAACTGGGTCAGCGTGAAGCCGATTGTAGTTATAGCCACTCCGCAAATTATACCAATCTTCAATGTTTTAGTAACACGTGTCCACTGTCCGGCACCATAGTTGAAGCCGAGGATTGGCTGCATACCCTGGGTGACTCCGAAAACAACCATCACGAAGAACATTGAAGTCCGGTTGAGTATACCGTAGGCTCCCACGGCAAAGTTCCCGTCGGCACCACCGCTTTCAAGCAGCGCCTTGTTGATGAAAATCACCACCACGCATGCACACACGTTCATCAGGAACGGTGACATACCTATGGCATAGATCCTGCGGATTATGCTCCCGGTGAGCCATCGGTTCCTGACGTTCAGGTGCACGAAACTTTTTTTCGACAGGAAGTGAGAGAGCACCCAGATGAAAGCCGCCGTTTGGCCGCACACTGTGGCAAAGGCCGCACCTTTGATACCCCAGCCGAGAGAAAATATGAATATGGGGGCAAGAATGAGGTTTACCACCACCGAGAGGAGTGCCGAAATCATTGCCTTACGAGGATAGCCCGTGGCGCGCATAAGGTTGTTAAGCCCAATGAATACGTATGAAACAGGAGTGGCATAAAGGATAACCTCCATGAACTCGCGGGCATACGGGATAGTTTCCGGTGTTGCCCCGAAAAAATAAAGTATTTCATCCAGAAAAATCAATGTCAGCCCTCCGAAGATAACTGAATGAATCAAACTTAGCAAAAAGACGTTGTTGATCACATCCGTTGCCTTTGAGATATTCTTCTGACCCAGGTAGATTGAACTGATTGTTGCTCCGCCTGCCGCTATGAGCATGACGAATGCCACCACAAGATTCATCAGAGGGAAAGTGATGGCCAGACCTGCGATTGCCATCGCTCCCACGCCCCGCCCAATGAATATGCTGTCGATGATGTTATAAAGCGAGGTTGCCACACTCGCCACAATGGCAGGTATGGAATATTCCACAAGTAGCGATGATATCGACCTTACACCCAGGTTCATGGGGGAGCCTTTTCCTCCCGATGTGATGACTTCAGCCATAAAAATTATTAAATCTTCTACAAATTTACTACAAATTTCGTTCTGTTTACTAACTTTGCAGCAAAATAAACAGGTTTTGACGCGGACTCATCCGGCAACTCCGGCCGCTCATTTATTCCGCATAACACTTAAATATATATGGATAACAAACAAAAAGGTGCTTTGTTTGATTTGGATGGCGTGCTGATTGATTCCGAAACACTCTACACCCGGTTCTGGGCTGAGGTGGGACCTCGTTACGGTCAGACTTCCCCCACATTCGCGCTCGACATCAAGGGTACGACCCTGACCGATATCCTGACAACCTATTTCCCTGACCCACAGCATCAGAGAGAAATCACCGACCTTGTGCATGAGGCGGAGAATCATTTGGAATACCCCGTGTTCGAGGGTGTTAAGGAATTCCTTGACCAACTGACGCAGGAAGGCTACAGGATGGCCATAGTGACCTCCAGCGACAACACAAAAATGGAGTATCTCTTTGCCCGCCAGCCATGGATGCGCAACCGCTTCGACGCCGTCATAACCGGATCCATGGTGCGAAACTCAAAGCCTGACCCCGAGGGTTATCTGCTTGCCGCTGAAAAAATAGGTTGCGAGCCCGGGAATTGCTACGTATTTGAGGACTCCTTCCAGGGACTCGAAGCCGGACATCGTGCCGGTGCCACCGTCATAGCGCTTGCAACCACAAATACCAGAGAATCCCTTCACGGGAAGGGCTCGCTCATTATTGACGGATTTAAAGGACTTGAATTATCACAACTCCCTAAAATTTAGACAGATGGATTTTGAATTTGATGAAGATAAAGCCATAGAGATGATGCGTGCGGCAGTCCCCGCCGAGCGTGCAGCCATCTACACTGACGATGAACTCCTTAACGTAATTGACATGATATGGGACTATTACGAAGAAAATGGCATGCTTGAAATTGACCTTGAGGATGAGGTGGAGGATGAAGACCTGCAGGCAGACCTCGTCGACTATGTCCGCAGAATGTTGCGCAAGGACCGTCAGGCAAAAATACTCCCTGAAGATGTGGAGCAACTGGTGGCTGCCGAACTTGATTACGAGGAATCAATATTTTGATACACAGACTGTTACTTTCTCTGATGGCACTGTTTGTCAGTGTCACCGGTCTTTGCGGAGTCACGGATGCCTTAACAGATACCGGTGGAGTCAAAGATCCCCAGGACATGTCGCTGGACGAGAATCTTGCCACACCCGAAGTTGATGACGCAGACAAAGAACAGGTACGCACCCACATGCTTGCCCGCGCAAAGGAACTCGCAGCAAAGAAACTGAAAGTGGAGATGCTTCGCCGTGGCGAGGTATTTGTGGTTGTGCTACCCTCTGACGAACTGTTCCTCCCCAACGACACCCTGCTGCGGACTGACGCCATGCCGCCCGCATTGCGCCACCTCGCGCAGTTTTTCAAGAACAACGGAGAATACAAGGTGATTATAGTTGTCCATAGCGACGATACAGGGAGTGAGTCATACCGCTACGCATTGACTGACAGCCGCGTGCAGAGCCTCTATGAGTGTCTTGACCGCAACTTCACGCACACCGGTAACCTCTTCGGTTACGGGGTCGGGAGCGACATACCCCTTGAGCCAAACACAACCGTAGCCGGACGAAAAGCCAACAGGAGGATAGAAATCTACGTGGTGCCGTTGGATATTGCAAAACTCAAAGAGCAGAAAACAGGCAAAAAGCGTTGAAACAGTGCGCCACATCTCTCATTCGTGAAATAAATGTTGTAAAAATCAAAAAAAAATAGTATTTTTGCTTCATGATTTGCCCGTTCTCCCCCGGTAGTCGAAGCCATCCGGGAAAAAGACGGATAAAGTTTTGATTAACAGAAAAATAAGCACTATATGAAATTTAACGTACCCAGTAAGATGCTGTACACCTATGTTGCAGCCGTATGTAAGGTGATCAACTCCAAGAACGCCATGACCATTCTCAACAATCTGTTGTTCAGTCTGGAAGGGGATACATTGACCATCACTGCGTCTGACCTTGAGAACACCCTCTCGGCCACTCTTACCGTCACCGAACCTGAAGGTGAAGGCAAGTTCTGCGTCGATGCAAAGCGTGTGGTTGACCTGCTCAAGGAATTGCCTGATCTGGGTGTGAACATTAACGTCAACGACGAAACCCTCGCCATCGACCTCACATATCCCGGAGGTAAGTTCTCACTCGTGGGCATCAACGGCAATGAATATCCCAACACCAGGGAGGCTGTCGCCGATGACCAGAAGATGACCTTCACCGCACCCATGAAACAGGTGATGAGCGGAATCGACAACACCCTTTTCGCTGTAGGCAACGACCCCGTTCGTCCGCAGATGATGGGTATTCTCTGGGACATCAAGCCGGAGCAGATAACATTTGTAGCCACAGACACCCGTAAACTCGTCCGCTACATCAACACCATGAGCGCACCCGGAATCGAAGGCTCGTTCATCCTTCCCGTAAAACCGGCCAATATCATCAAAAACGTTTTCGCCAAGGATGAAGAGATAGAAATAACCCTTGACCCCAAAAGCGCTACATTCAGCACTCCGGCCTTCAATTTCAATTGCCGTTTCATCAAAGGCAACTTCCCTGACTACAACAGGGTCATACCCCAGACCAACCCCTATGCGCTGACCATCGACCGCACCGAATTCCTCAATGCAGTACGCCGTGTGGGAGTATTCGTGGATCCCGGAAACGGACTGGTCAAGTTCAAACTCAACACCACCGAACTGGTGATGAAAGCCCAGGACACCAACTTCTGCACTTCAGCCCGCGAAACCATGTCATGCGACTTCAACGGACCTGAAATGATAATAGGCTTCTCAGCCCACTACCTTATTGAAATTTTCAACACCATAGCAACAGAACAGATCATCATCAATCTCTCCGACCCTTCACGCCCCGGAGTTTTCGTTCCGGACACACAGAGCGAGAACGGCGACCTGCTGATGCTGCTCATGCCTATGACCGTACACGATTTTTAACCGACATAACCTCTCATACGGGTGTGGCAACAGGGAGGATTCCCCTTGCCGCACCCTGATCTTTTAACTATGAAACTGAACCTGACACGTCCAATCATATTCTTTGACCTCGAGACAACAGGAATCAACATCACCCACGACCGTATTGTCGAGATATCCCTCATCAAGGTGATGCCTGACGGTTCCGAAGAGGAATTCACCACCCGCGTCAACCCTGAAATGCCCATCCCTGCCGAGTCAACCGCAGTCCATCATATCACTGATGAAGATGTAGCCACGGCAAAGACATTCAAGCAGATAGCATCCATGCTGGTCAAAAAATTCACCGGCTGTGACATCGCGGGCTACAACTCAAACCGCTTCGATGTGCCAATGCTCGCCGAGGAATTCGCCAGAGCCGAAGTTGACTTTGATTTCACCCGCGCAAACTTCATAGATGTGCAGAACATCTTTCACAAAAAGGAACAGCGCACGCTTGTCGCCGCCTATCGTTTCTACTGCGGCGGTGAAATCCAGAACGCCCATTCCGCCAATGCCGATACACGCGCTACCTATGAGGTGCTGAAGGCTCAGTTGGACCACTATGACGACCTCCCCAACGATGTCCGCAAACTTGCGGAGTTCTCATCACAGGCCAACGGCCTGGACCTTGCAGGACGATTCATCCGCAACGACAAAGGAGAGGCCATAATCAACTTCGGGCGTTACAAAGGTCAGCCGGCACGGAAAGTTATGGAAACCGATCTCGGGTTCTACGACTGGGTGCAGAAAGGTGACTTTCCCCGTGACACCAAACGAATACTTACAAAAATCAAACTCGGACAACTCTGATGCTCAAGAACAAACATATCATACTCGGAATCACCGGCGGTATCGCCGCATATAAGTCCGCCATCCTCGCACGCCTCCTGGTGAAAGCCGGTGCCGAGGTACAGGTGATAATGACCCCTTCCGCGCGTGAGTTCATCACCCCGCTGACACTCTCCACCCTTACAGGCAAACCTGTGATAACGGAATTTTTCACAGCCAACACCGGTCAGTGGAACAGCCATGTTGATCTCGGTCTGTGGGCCGACGCCATGGTGGTCGCACCCGCCACGGCATCCACCATAGGGAAGATGGCCAACGGCATCGCTGACAACATGCTCGTGACCACATATCTCTCCGCAAAGGCGCCCGTATTCGTTGCCCCGGCCATGGATCTCGACATGATGCGTCATCCCTCCACCACGCGCAACATAGAGTTGCTCCGCAGTTACGGCAACCATATCATAGAACCCGCCGAGGGTGAACTCGCAAGTCACCTTGTGGGAAAAGGACGAATGGAAGAACCTGAGAACATCGTCAGAGTCCTTTCCAATCACTTCGCGGAAAAAGATCTTGCAGGACACCACATACTTATCACCGCCGGACCCACATTTGAAAAAATTGATCCGGTCCGCTTCATAGGAAACTATTCCAGCGGCAAAATGGGTTATGCCATCGCTGAAGAAGCGGCGTCACGCGGTGCCCGGGTGTCACTTGTCAGCGGTCCGGTTGACATAACAATCAACCATCCGTCCGTAGAACTGATACCGGTGGAGTCGGCCCGCCAGATGATGGACGCGTGCATGCGGCTCTACCCCGAGTGCGATTGCGGCATAATGTGTGCCGCGGTAGCAGATTACGCACCTGACCATCAGGAAACAAGCAAAATCAAACGTGAGCATCAGGAGGTGCCGGTGATAAAACTGGTGAAGAACCCCGATATAGCCAAAACCTTAGGGGAAATGAAGCAGCCCGGTCAGTTACTTGTAGGCTTCGCGCTGGAAACCGATAACGAACAGTTCAACGCCATAGAGAAACTGCGCAAGAAAAACTTCGACATGATTGTTCTGAATTCATTGCGCGATGCCGGTGCCGGGTTCGGGACCAACACTAACAAAGTCACCATCTTCACCGCATCCGGAAGAACAATAAGCACCCCACTCAAATCAAAATTCGAGGTAGCCAAAGATGTGATCGACACCATGATTTCCATTGCCCATGAACCTTGATATCAAACATATTCTCCTTCTTTCAGCAGCCATTTTCCTGCTTCACGTGACCAACGTCGGCGCACAGGAACTGAACTGCACCGTTGAAGTGAATTCCGATCAGGTGCAGGGAACCAACAAACAGGTTTTCAACACCTTGAAAGAGGCCATAGCGCAGTATATGAACGAAAACCATTTCACCAACGCGCAGTATGCGGCCAATGAGAAGATCGATTGCCAACTCTACTTCACCATCAAGGAACAGAACGACAATACATTCAGCGGCGACCTCCAGATTCAGGCCACAAGACCGGTCTACAACTCCTCCTACATAACAACGCTGATCAACTTCAAAGACACAAAAATAGAGTTTGACTATCAGGAGAACGAACCTCTGATATTCTCACCCACAACCATGGAGAGCCAGTTGACAGCCATACTGAATTACTATGCCTATCTGATTCTTGCAATAGACTCCGACTCATTCCAACTTAACGGCGGCGATACATACTATCAGATCCTGGAACAGATAGTCCAGATGGGACAATCATCAGGAGAAACCGGATGGAAAGCGTTCGAGGATTCAAAGAACCGCGCTGCCGTACTGGCCGCCTACACCGAGCCATCCACATCCGCCATACGTAATCTGCTCTACCAATATCACCGGCGCGGTCTGGACGAAATGTCCGTGTCGCCGGATAAAGGTCGTCAGACAATAGCAAAGTCGTTGGAAGATATAAAGAAAGTATATGAAGGCAACTCCATGTCAGTGGCACTCTCCATGTTCAAGGATGCCAAGATGGACGAACTGGTCAACGTGTTCAGCAAAGGAACCCAGGAGGAACGGAAAGATGCCTACGACCTGCTCTCACCAATTTTCCCCACTGAAATGGACCGGATAAACAAAATACGCGAAGGTCAGACCAAATGATAGAGACACTCCACATATCAAACTACGCGCTCATCGACACCATCGACATAGCGTTTACATCCGGACTCAATGTCATAACCGGAGAAACCGGTGCCGGAAAATCCATCATCCTCGGAGCACTTTCAATGCTGATGGGAGGGCGGGCCGACACCAAAGTGGTGCGTGACCCGTCACGTAAATCAATCATCGAGGCCACGTTCTCCGTCACAGGCTACGATGCACTCAAAAACTACTGCCTGGAACAGGAGATTGAGTGGGACGACACCACCTGCTATCTGCGGAGAGAGATACTCCCTGCCGGACGATCACGTGCGTTCATCAATGACTCCCCCGTTAATCTCGAACAGTTGAAAGCAGTGGCCCTGTTCCTTGTCGATATCCATTCCCAGCACCAGAACCTGCTGCTTGTGTCCCCACCTTATCAGATGCAGATTCTTGACGTGATGGCCGGCAATGAAACCCGTCTCGAAGAATATGCGGCACGATTCGCCGCCTATCGCACCGCATTGAAAGAATATGTAGCATTGCGGCGTGACATAGATAAAACCAATGAGAACGAGGAATTCATGCGCTATCAGTTGGAACAACTTGATTCCATGAACCTCACCGAAGGAGAGGATGTCGACCTTGAACGTGAGCGTGATCTGCTGGCCAATGTCACAGGAGTCAAGAACTCGCTGCGCCTGATAATGGATAATCTGCTTGATGGATCACCCAACGCCATATCCATGATACTTGAGGCCGAGAACGAGATTGACCGGCTCACGGACGTGATAGAAGAAGCCGACTCGCTGGCCGGGCGTCTGGAATCAGTACGGGTGGAACTACGGGATATCGCCGACACCTTTGCCGACTATGACCGCAACGTCAACGCCGATCCCATGCAACTCGAGGAAATAGAGCAGCGACTGATGCAGATCGCAACCATGAAGAGGCGACACAATGTGGAAACCGTAGATGACCTCATGAAGATAGCCGACAACATCCGCGGACGCCTTCAAAAAGTTGACAATGCCGACCAACTCCTTAAAGAACTGGAAACCAAGGCAAAGCGTGCAAAAGCCTATGCCCGTGAAAAGGCGCGTGAGATTTCGGAGGCACGGAAAAGTGCGGCCACTGAATTCGGTGACATCCTGCGCGACCGGGCCCTACCGCTGGGAATGGATAACCTCACGGTGAAGATTGAGGTGACACCCGCCGACATGACCGCTACCGGAATGGACAACGTGGAATTTCTTTTCGCCTTCAACAAGAACCAGACACCGCTGCCGGTGGGCAAAACAGCCTCCGGAGGGGAAATCTCCCGTCTGATGCTCTCAATAAAGTCCATTGTGGCATCACGAATGCAACTGCCATCCATCATTTTCGACGAGGTCGACACGGGCGTGTCAGGTAAAGTCGCTGACAAAATGGGGGCAATGATGAGAGATATATCCCGGAACATCCAGGTTATAGTAATCACCCATCTGCCTCAGGTGGCCGCCAAAGGGGACTCACACTTCAAAGTATTCAAACATGACAGCGACACAACCACAAACACCTGTATACTGTCCCTCAATCCGGAAGAAAGAATAACCGAACTTGCCGTTATGCTCGGAGGATCGGAAATTGACCGGGCGGCACTTGACAATGCCAGATCGCTTTTATCAAAAGAACAGAATTAACCGTTATGCAGACAACCGATTATATTTTTGGGCTCCGGGCCGTTATCGAGGCCATTGAAGCAGGTAAGGAAATTGACAAAATATTGATGAGCAAGGATCTCGGCGGAGATCTCGCCATGGAACTCATGAACCTGATACGCAGTCGCGGAATTGTGTGTAAGAAAGTTCCGGTGGAGAAAATCAACCGGATCACCCGCAAGAACCACCAGGGTGTGGTTGCCATGCTCTCGGCAATAACCTACCATAAGTTGGAACATCTCGTGCCCGAACTTTACGAGGAAGGTGTTCTGCCGTTCATTGTGGTTCTCGACGGTATAACGGATGTGCGTAACTTCGGAGCCATAGCCCGGACCTGCGAGTGTGCCGGAGTGAATGCCATCGTCATCCCTGAGCGTGACTCCGTCAGTGTGGGTGGCGATGCAGTGAAAACATCTGCTGGTGCGCTGCTCCATATTCCCGTCTGTCGTGAGCGTAACACACTCTCGGCCGTACGCTATCTGCGCGATGCCGGATATCAGGTTGTGGCGGCATCAGAAAAGGCAGAGATAAACTACACCGAAGGGGGCTACACAACCCCGGTAGCCATAGTGATGGGCTCGGAAGACACCGGGATTTCACCTGAGGTGCTCCGCCAGTGCGACACTCTCGTGGGCATACCTCAGTTTGGCAAAATCGGTTCGCTGAATGTTTCCGTGGCTGCCGGCATAATGATGTACGAGGTTGTGCGTCAGCGCCTTGAAGCAGACATGGAGGTGATCTGAACATATTAAAAAAAAGTAGACTGTGTCAAAACCTCGGAATTCCGGGGATATTGACACAGCCTTAATAATTTTGTCAGAACGGGTCAGATGTCAGCCTCTGAGACCGGATTCTGAAAGTAATGATATTTTTTTCAAGGTTCGGACCAATAATCACCTGCAGACCACTTTCTGTGCCTCACCGTCGACAACCACAACATAGACACCTTCCGGAAGGTTCTCAGTGCCTGTGGAGGCTCCGGAGAGAGTGAACACCTGAAGGGTGTCGTAGTCACCTTCAACTCTGATGCACCGGTCAACCACCTTGATGATGTGTGAAGTGTCGCTGATGTCAGCCATGACACTTTCGGCATCGCTCAGATCCTTGCTCCCGAACACCGCGTAGGCTCCGGCCTGGAGAACAACAGTCTTTCCATTGACCGTGGGAGTGGTGCCATAACTTTTTGACATTATCTGATAGTCAGAACCCTGATTCGTGAACGGGACAGAAATACCGCGTGTAGAAGTGGCCGGATTGACAACTACATACAGTTCCTTGTCGCCGTTTTTCAGAATGATTGTTCTGCCGGTGGTCCAGTTGCTTTCACCGCAGTTCATTGTTGTGGCTGTTCCCTGATTGAACAGTTCACGGTTAAGATTACGTATGCTGCAGAGTTCGCGGTAGTTGTCCATCAAACCTTTCCTGTTTGCATTATTAAGGAAGTTCCACACCACTTTTTTAGGCGCTGTGTTGTTTGAACCGTCGCTGTTTTTTGTTGACTCATTGGCACCGAACTCCTGGAACTGCCATATCATGTGAGCCCCCGGGGTCAACAGCATCTGTGCAGCCACAGACCCGAGTCGGCGCATGGAAACCGCCACGTTCCCCTTTATACCGCTGGCACCGTACTGACTCTGGCTATAGGCCATGCGTTCCTCATCATGGCTCTCCGCGTATGATACGGTTGAACCCCATGTTCGGCTGTCATCAGGAGCATAGAAGCGGTTCAGACCGGAATTGCTGCTGTAGCCCATTGCAAACTGGCGTGACTCGGTGTTGATATTCGCCCAGTTTATCTCTCCGTCCTTCGCCATGTCGTTTTCTTCCTGTGCGGTTGCAAGGTTTTCATTGATGAAATAAGCGTCAGGTTTTACCTTGCGCATGGCGTCGTGAAGCGCTTTCATACGGGCCACACGGGTAGCATTGAACCGGTTGGTATTAGCGTCGGAGGGTGTACCGAAACTATTGGTTGAAGGATAATAAGTGTTTCCGTAACTGTCGTTGTTGCCCAGACCTTTCACCAGGTCGAAACGGAAACCGTCAACGTTGTATGCCGTCAGCCAGTATGCCATAGCGTCATGCCATTGCTGCTGCACCAGAGGATTCTCCTGTTTCCAGTCGTTGAGGACGGAGTAGGCATGGGGTGGGGTGGCGTTATAGAAGGGATTTGCCGCCGGTTTGTACATCTGATACCAGGGATGCATACCGTCACTCTGATTGAATACAATGTCAAGAATGACTGCCATACCGCGTTTGTGGCACTCGTCGACAAGACGGCGGTAATCGTCAGGCGTTCCGTAGGCTTTGTCCGGAGCCATATAGAAATTGGTGTTGTAACCCCATGAATTATTGCCGTTGAATTCCATAATTGGGAGCAGTTCAATGGCGTTCACACCCAAATCCTTGAGGTAGTCGAGTTTGCCTATGACACCTTTTACCGTACCGTTCCCGTAGGCCTGATTCTCTGTTCCGGTGAAGTCGCGTATCAGCAGTTCATAGATGATGAGGTCTGACTGTGCCACACCTTTGAAATTCTTAACCTCCCAGTCATATTTGTCCATGTCAGTATTGAAAACCGCCAGCGGAACGGACTGAGGAACCTCCGAGGGATATGCCGGGAGATTAGGATACACGTCGGATGAAATATAACGGTCGTTATACGGGTCAAGTACAAGATGGGCATAGGGGTCGCCGACAGGACGTTCACCGTCCACGAGATAATAGTAGAAGATATCCTTTCCCTTCGGAAGATCCTTGACACCGGTCCAGAAGTAGCGGTTACCCTCATACTCCTGATAATTCATTGTCTGGCTTGCGGTGATCTTATAATCGTTCCAGGAGCCGACAAGGGCCACATTCTCTTTTTCGGGAGCAGCCAGGCAGAAATAAAACTCTTTTCCGTCATCGCTTACAGTGACACCCTGCTTGGGAACACCTCCCGGGAAGGTTTCGGCAACAGCCTCTCCCAGACGGGTCAGTCCGAACTCGCGTTCCTGATTCTCCGTCGCAGTGGTGGCTATGGCTATGATTGCATAATCGCCCGCTTCAATAAATGACTTCGAAAGGGTAAGGGAAGTTACCCCGTCCTGAGTGATGAGCATATCCTCAGGCTCTGTTCCGTTGAGGTATACTGAGATTTTTGCCGGAGCAGTGGTGTTGACAGTGAAATTTACCGGACTTCCGTCAGTGAGAGCCAGTCCTTCCATGTCAGAACCCAGCGTCATCTGGAATCCCTCGGGGTAAACCTGCACATAGATGTCGGCTCCGTCCGCTTCCTTGCCCTGACGTGAACCGTCGGCATTGCGGAAAACAAAGGCCAGTGCAGTGACATTCACGCCGTCAGGGATGTTGTAGTATTCCTTGATAGAAGGAATGATCAGTTCCCATGTGTTATCGCTCACATAAAGGAGTTTGAACTTGGCGGAGTTGTCGCCCCACGAAGGTGCGTATTTCCAGTCTCCTCCGTTTTCACTTTGATCTGTGATCACACCGGTGTGCGCGTAAACAGCGTCACCGGATGCAAGCCCGGCCAGTTGTCCGTTGCCGCGGTCGGCATGGAACGTGATTACTATATCGCGGCTATCCATCTGTAGAATAGCAGGATCAGTTGTAACAACCTGACTGAGTGAAATCATTGGGGTGGCGAGCAGGACCACGAGCAGGGAGCGGAGTAATTTTATCATAGTATATGTTTTTCTCTGGGATTATAACTTCCAAACAAACAGACGCCATGATATGTTCCGCATAAATTAGTTAAACTTAATTTGTTAAAAGTGTTAATTGACGGAATGCCTGATACTGATTTTCAAGGAAAATAGTGGCAAAACTTGTGGAAATGAAAAGATTTACGTAATTTTGTGCCGGAAAACCGTTGCTCGAATGGTGGAATGGTAGACACGAGGGACTTAAAATCCCTTGGCCATTAGGCTGTGCGGGTTCGAGTCCCGCTTCGAGCACCGAAAATGCCCCTTAACTCATTGAGTTTAAGGGGTTTTTTATTTTTCAGGTATAAACGGGGTATAAACTTTTTATAGAAAAATGGGGCGTCAGCGATACCGGTACATACCATTTCATCTCAACGTGTCCAATCCTGCCGTAACGATAATATTTTCTATTTCTTTGGCTGCTCCTGGTCCGAAATTATACACCCCGGCAAATCCGGAGCGGTAATGTTTCAAAAGATCCCCCACTTTTTTAACTCCTGCTCTATCCAGTGGGAACAGTATTCGTGCGCGGATGTCAAGCGTGATGATTGACGCACCCAGCAGGGCGTTAACGTGGTGCTGAGGCTCCTCGTATTTCTCAATATATTCTTTTCCAAGGTCTTCAGGTGTGGCAAACATACCACAAAGATAATATAATTTTGGGTGGGGTAGTGTTGAGGTTAAGGGGATATAAAAAAGCAGGGAGCAGTCCACCGGACTGCCCTCTGCCATTGTAAAGCCTAAAACGAAAAATATGACCGATAAACCATTTTACGTTTTTAAGCGAAGAACTAATTTGATTGAAGAAGTAATTTGAAAATGTGTGCTTTTATTATTCACTCTCTATTACCGCGCCTCGGTTCTGTTGTTCACTCGTGAGTTACTGTTTTTGTGCCGGGCGTTGAGGTGCCGGGCGTTGGGCTTTGGGTCGCGGTGCTTGTTTGTGGTTCTCTCCCAGTAGCCTACGGATTTTGTCAGTGCATTTTGCTACTCGGTTAAATACCGTTGATCTGCTCCTCAGCCCCTGCATTGCTGCTATTTCCCGGTAACTGTAGCCCTCAACGTATAACCGCGCCTCTGTGTTAAGGTTCTGCATTATGAACGCTGCTTGTAATATCTTCTCAGGATTATTGTCTGAACACGAGTGGATGTACCGTTCATCAACGGCATCCAGTGACACCGTGCCACCGATTCGGGCGGTGTTATAGATTATCCGGAGGATGACCACACAAGTCCACGGTAATAACTCACCTTTGCCGGGGTCGTAGTTATCACACAGTCGCAACATCTTCAGTAACGCGGTTTGTCGGATATCCTCCCATTCCTCTAAACGGTTGTAATAGGCTGCATATTTGCGCGTAATATTGTCGATCCACGGAAGTATGGGAATTAGCACTTTATCAAATTCTTCTCGGTTCATACGCGGTTAATCTTCTGTAGGTAATTCAAGGGCTTGTATTATGCTTTGCAGGGTGTGGAAACTGTCGCAGGTTGCTTGTGATAGTTCGCTGTCGTGAAATGCAGCATCTGCGGCAATAAAATATATTTCCATCAGGTCCTTACGTACTTGTACGGGATCGGACAGTTGTGTTAACTCTTTTGCAAGGTTCTCAAAGATCTTATTTGTTTCCATAATGAAGGTTTTATATTGGTTGAGGTTAAAGAGAGGGAGAGAGAAGGAGGTTAACACTCCGCTCCATCCCGTAAAAAGTGATTAAATCAGGGGGCACAAATTTGCTTTCTTGAAACTCCGCCACTCCTGGCGTTCTGTGTCGTAGTAAGTTTGTATGGTGTCGTTGGTCCTTCGTGTTGAGGTTGATCCGGTGGCGGGTGTCAGACGTTCACACAGTGTGCCGTAAGCCTCGCGTGTGCTGCCGTCCACCTTACGGAAGTAGAAACGGACTATCCGGCTGCTCATCTCTGCACGGAGTTTGATGTTACGCCACGCCATTGTTAACGCCTCTGACAGACAGAAACCATTACGTTTGATGAACTGCCACGCTAATTGCATTACTTTACTCAGGGTTGTTTTTCTTTCGTTACTCATTGTTCCGGGGTTCTAA
>CAMWNP010000040.1 GCA_947175645.1 uncultured Porphyromonadaceae bacterium | reverse complement strand
ACTTTCCATCTCCCCCAGGGTCTCCAATACCATCAACATCTAAGCGGTGGTATCTAGGAACTTCATCATCTTGCCAAGGGTTTCTTGAACATTCACCATCTGCTCCTGGACACCTGTATTGTTCCCAGGCTGCCCAGGGAGCAAAAGAAATTTTGGCATCTGCCCAAGGGCCTCGGGAAAAATTTCCACCTTCATTAAGTTATTCAGGACATTTGCACAACCTCCCAGAAGATGAGGAAGATTCTTCACCAGAACAAGGGATTTTAGAACATGTCCCACCTGCTCAGGGTTCTTTGGAAACTTCATGCTCACCTGGGGTGCCTTTGCAAAAGCCCTTGTTGTCCCTAGAAAGGCCTCTGGATCTTTCCATACCTACTCAGGGGAATGCTGGTACTTCCCAATCTGCCCAAGGCTTGCAAAGATTTCTACCATCTACACATAAATTTCTGGAAAATTCCCCTTCAGCCTTTGAGCCTCTTCAGCACTTACCTGTGGTTCCAAAGGCTCGGGGACTTTCAACTCTGTCTCAGGAAACCCCTTCCCCATTGTTGCCAGTTCATGGAACTCTAGAATTATCTCAAGATGTCTCAGAGGCCGTACCATCAATGCCATCTGTACAAGGGCTTCAGGGAAGTCTCTCACCCTTAGAAGGTAGCATAGCCCCTGTGCTCTCAGTCCATGGGTCTGTGGGGCATTCCCTGTCTGCACAAGAGCCTATAGAAATTTACAAGTCCACAAAAGCAACTCCAGGGCATTCTCTGTCTTCTCTAAATGATATGCCACCTTTCATATCTTCCCAGGGGACCCTGGGACCATTGTCCTCTGTGGAAGTGGATGTGGGAACATATTCACACAACACAGAATCTCCAGGACAATTGAAAAATATCTCAGGGTTTCCAGGATCTGTGATATCTGCTGATCAGGATCCTGTTTTAATTTCCTTACCTGCACAAGGGACTCTCAGACATTTGCCATCTGCTAAAGAGGATGTGGGACTTTCCCTGTCTGCCCAACAAGCTCCAGAACTGTCCACATTGGAACAAGGATCCATCCAACATGTGGAAGCAGCAAAAGTGGCTCTGGGAAACCCATCATCTCCCAAAAGGGCTACCGGAAAACTTCAGTGTGCCCAATATGCTTTAGAACATTTGCCACCTAGTGAAGGAGCTCGTCAACATTCTTCAACCCATCAGGGGACTCAAGAAAGTTTGAAATCTTCATTAGAGTCTCTTGAAATTTTGTCATCTAACTCTGAACATGTCAAAAATTCTCTTTCTGCCACAGGTGGTCTGAAATCCTCTCTATCTGGTTCAAGGGTTCTTGGATATGAGCTAGCTGACAACCACCCTGAACAACATTCTATATATAAACAGGGGTCTCTGGGTGATCCATTGTCTACCCTAGAGGTTCAAGAACACTTAGTGCCTTTAAAGGGGAATTTGAAATCTTGCCAATCTGCCAAGGAGGGACAAAAAACTTTGATACCTTCACAAATTGTTCTGGAAAGTGTTCCAAGTATTTCAGAGGATACAGAAACTTTATCATCTGCTCTGGAACACATGAGACTTTCCTCATTAGCAAATGAGTCACTAGAGAACTCCCAATATGCTGAAAGTGTTGTGGAAACTTCTTCCTCTGCCACTGGAACTCTAAGAACTACATTTGCCCAAAAGTCTTTGGAAAATTCTTTGCCTGGAAAAGGGATTAGGGAAATATTATCATCTTCCCAGGGGCCTTTGGAAATATTATCATCCACAAAAGGGAGGGTTGAAAATGTTTCATCTCCTGAAAGGTCAATGAAACCTCCTACTTCTTTACAGGAGGCTTCAAGACCTTCTTCATTGATCCAAGGCCCTCACCAACATCCACTACCTGCACAAGGGCCTCTAGGACCTGTCCAAACTGACTCTGGCATTCAAGGACCTTTCTTAACTCCAGAGGCTGGAGGAAATTTATCAAGGGAACCGGGTTCTTGCAAATCTTTCCCATTGACTCCAGAAACTCTAGATCATTTGCAATCTGCTGAAGGACCTGATGATCTGTCCATATCAGCACATGAGATGTTTGATTCTTTACCATCTACCCAAGGGACTCTAGGAATTTTGGAATGTTCTTCAGGGCTCATGGAACCATCAGAATCAGAACATAGGAAACTTGGGCATGTGTCATATGTGGGAAAAGATGTAGAAATTTCACCATTTGAGAAACCAGCCAAATCAACTTCTCCATTGACTCCATATTTACCTGTCATCACAGAGGTTTTGGAATCTTCCTCATCTGGTCTGGGAGCTCTGGGGTCTCTGTTATCTGACAGAGAAGATGCAAAAGACACTGACTCTGCACCACATGCACAGGAACCTTCTTTATCTACTTCCCAGGCCCTAGAACATTTTGTAACTACCCAAGGGCCTCTACAAATTAACACACCTAACAAACAGACTCTGTGCTCTTTGACATCTAGAGTAGAGGATGTAGAACATTCCACTTATTCTCCAGAGGTTAGAAAAGAATCCCAAATGCTCCCAAATGTTCTTGAACATCTGTCCAATAGAGGAGAGTCTCGAGAATTTTCTTTCTCTGCTCCAGGAACTAAGAACATTTCCTTACTTGCTCCAGAGACTTTAGAACATTCCTCCCTAGAAAATGCCACTCAAGCCACATCCCATTGTCCTCAAGAGGTGGTGGGATCTTTGCTATCTGTACAAGGGTCTTTGGGACAGTCTCCATCTGATCATGGTTCTCTGGGACCACTGGCATCTACACTAGGAGCAGGGGGACCTTCCCTATTTGAAGCAGATACTATACAGCTATCTGCATCTGCACCAGTGACCAAAGCACATTTGACCTCTTCCCTTGGGCCTTCAGTACATAAATATCATGACCAGATGGAGGTGGGAATATTGCCAGCTCTCCATGGAGATCTTGAAGCTTCTCAGTCTGATCAAAGGACTGTGGAAATGACCAAGTTTGTAGAAGGGGCTCTAGAAAATGTATCAGTTGCTCAAAGAACTACAAAGCTTTCAACTTGTTCCCAGGAGGCTAATAAATCTTCTCTATCTGACCAAGGTCATCTATTACATTCAGCACATGTCAAAGAGGCTTTGATACCTGCTCTGTCTGATCAGGAAACTGAAGAGTCATTGTTATCCCTCTCAGATGATACAAAACATCCACCATCTTCAGTTAGTGTTCAGATGCAGGAATCTTCTCTATCTACCCTAGGGCCTCAAGACTCTTTGGTAACTCCACGAAAGCCCTGGAAACTTTCCATATCTGTCTCTGACTCTCTGTGTCCTTTTCCATCTTCCCAAGAGTCTGAGACGGAGACTGTAGCACTTTCCACATTACCTCCAGAGTACCTGGAACCAATCCAATCTGCACAAGGGGAACTAGAATATTTTTCAACTGTAGAACAGGGTAACAAACATTCTTCAACAGCCTCACAAACTACAAGAAAATTGTTCTCACCCCAGGAGTGTGGAGGGCATTTATCATCTGACCCAAGTGTTCAGGAACCTTTCCAATCTGGCCCAGTGGACCTAGCAACTTCGCTTTCTTCCCAAGGGCCTCAGAAACCCTTTAAATTGACTGAAGCATTGTTGTATCTTTTAACATCTGGCCAAGAGTCTCAAGAACATTCTGAATCTTCCCAAGATGTTATGGGAACTCATGAATCCTCTGAGAGCATTCATGGATATATTTTACCTGAAGTAGAGCCTGTGGAAACTTTTACAGCAGTTTCAGGGACTACAGTGACTTCACCATCTGCTCCACAACCTCTGGAACTTTCTTCATTACTACATGTGACTTCAGCAACTTCTCTAACTGAACAAAGGGTAGTGGAACCTAGACCACCTTCACAAAGAACTCTAGAAGTGTTGTCATTGGCACACGGGACCCTAGAACCTTTGGCATCTCCCCAAGGGAATGAGAGAAATTCTCAGTTAGAAAAAGATACTGTGGAACAGTGTTTTTCAGTACAGGGCATTTTAGGATCATTACCATATACAACAGGAGTTCTACAATCTACTCCATATGCCCATAAACTACCAGAAATATTGCCATCTACCCCAAAGGACTCCGTGTCTTCTAAAGAATCTTTGTTACTGCCCATATCTACAAATAGGACTCTTGAGAATTTGCAATCTGATTGTGAACTTACAAAACATTCCAATTCTTTTCAGGAAGCTTGTAGACATTCTCTATTGGTCCAAGGTCCTCTGCAAGAGTCACCAACTGCTTCAGAGACTCTGAGCCCATCTTTTAACCAAGGAATTAAAAAGTCTTTGGTTTCTTCCCCAGGTGCAGTGAAACCATCATCTGCACCAGATGCTAATAAACCTCTCCAAACTACTCTAAAGAATCAACCAACTAGCCTATCTAATCAAAGGCAGCGGGAAAATTCTATGTCTCTCCAAGGTATACTGGGTTCTTTCTCATCCAGATCAGTGTCTGTAGAACATGCAGCATCTTCCCCATTAATTCTGGGGCCACCAGCATCTTTCCAAAGTAAGCTAGGACACTTGTTTTGCACAGATACATCACCATCTTTCCAAGGGCCTACAGGGCCTTTGTCATTTCCTTCTGGGACTACAGGACATTTGCAACATGGCACAAGATCTCATGAATCTTCTTTATCAGCATCCAAAGATCTCCAACATTTTCTATCTGACCAAATTTACATATCTACTCATGGAACTCTAGCTTCTTCACCACATAGCCAACAATCACTACAACAGTCAGCATCTTCCCAAGAAAAGTTGGAACCATCCAAGTTTGACAAGTGCACACATAGCCATTTGTCTTCTGTCCCAGACGAGTTGGGAATGCCTCCAGTTGCCCCAGTGATTACAGGCACATGGCCACAAACCCCAATGGCTCCAGGACTTTCCTCACTGACACAAGAAAGTCCAGTTCCTTCCCCATCTTTGCAAAAAGATGATGAATTTTGCCTATCTTCACAAGCAACTCTGGAAGTGAACACGTCAGGGCAGGAGACTCTGAATCCTTCAACAACTACTCAAGTTCCTGAGAAAGCTTCTCTTTATACAAAACCCAGTTTGGTAAAGCCCACACAGGCACAGGGTACTGAAGGACATCCAGCTTCTAAGTTGGGGACCATTCAAAGTACCCAAAAGGAACTAGGATTTTCTCCACATGCCCAAAAGCCACTGATAATTTCTTTATCTACACAAGGAACTCTAGGATCTTGTTCATCTGACCAAGGAGAACTGGGGACTTCCCTGTCTGTCCAAGGGTCTCTAAAACTATCTACTCCCACACAGGGAATTGTAGAAACTGTGCCATCTGTGCAAAGTACATTGACACATCCCACTTCTTCCCAAGTAGCTCCAAGATTTTCTCCATTGGCCCAACATACTGTCCAAGATTCAGCATCTTCCCCAAGGAATACAGGACTTTTTCAATCTCGCCAGAAACCTCAAGGATCTTTTATGTCTTCACTAGAGCCCATAGAACATTTGCCATCTGCTCCAGGTGCTCAGGAAAATCTTTTATCTAATCCATGGACTCTAGGACCTTTGCTATCTTCTAAAGTGCCTAAGGAACTCTCCACAGCTACAGAGGAAACTTTGCCTCTCCTAAGTTCTTTGTCATCTAGTCAACAGTCTTCAAAACACTCAGTATATTCTTCAAAGATTTTGAGACAACATCAATATTTCCAGAATACCTTGGGGCATTTGTCATGTGGGAGAGAGGGTATGGAAACTTCTCAGTCTGCTACAAGGACTATAGAAGCTTTGCCACCACCTCTAGAGCCTAGAGGACATTTAAGTTCTATCAAAGGATCTGAAGAATTTTTGCCTGCTGGCCAAGGGAATCTAGATCCTTATAAACATTCCCAAGGGCCTCTGAAACATGTTATGTCACCCCAGGAAATGCTGCATTCAGCACAATTTGCTGAAGGGACTCTACAACTTTCTGCACATTCCAAAGCAGTTCCAGAGCCATATACAAATTCCCAAATTACACAAGTGACTAGAGGAACATTCCATTCTGTACCAGGGCATCTGGGTCTCCTGTCATCAACACAAACAACACCACCATCTTCTTGTTCTGATGTAACGATTGTGAGAACTTGCCCATCCTCAGAAGAAACTCTGAAAATGTCCAAATCTACACAAGGGACTCTAGAGTCTTCTTCTGCTTCCCAGGGCACTGGAGAGTTTCTCTTATCTGCCAAAGGCACATCTGCAAAACAAAGTGTAGGACCCTTTCCATCAACAACAGAACCTCTGAGGTCTATCCAAAATACACAGACACTCTTAGGATCTTTGCAATCTGGTCAGAGTTCTCTGAAAGTGTCTCGAGCTACAGAAGGGCCTGTGGACCCTTCTTTATTTCCCCAAGGGTCTTTGGACTTATCTGTGCCTGCACAAGGAACTCTAGCGACATTGCTGTGTAACCAAGGAACTAGGAAACATCCTGCTTCATCCCAAACCCCTCAGAAAACTTCTCAGTCTGTGCAAAATTCTCTACAGTATCCACCATCTGTCCCAGGATCTCTGAAACCTTCTCAATCTGAAAAGAGAACACTAGGATCTTTGTCCTCTCCTGCAGGTACTGGAATATCTTCCCCTGGTTCTCAGGAAAGTTTCCAACTTTCTGCAACTTCAGGATATCCTGAACCTTTGCTGTATTTTGGACTGCCTCTTGAACTTTCCGTGTGTGCACAAGGAACTCTGTGTCCTTTTTCATCTCCTCAAGGAGAACATGATGCTTTGCATTGTTTCTCTGGTAATCTAGAATCATCTCAACCTGCCCAAATGAATGTCAGCCATTTGTCGTCTGGCAGAGAGCCTGTGGGAAACTCCCCATCTGTCCCAGGTCCTAGAGAGCCTTCACCATTTAACAAAGTGCCTAGAGGACTTTCATCACATGTCCCAGGTGATCCAGCACCTCTAATCTCTGATCATCTGCCTCTAGAACTTAATGTATCTGCTCAGTGTTCACTGAGTCCATCAGGATCTTCAAAAGGAACCCCAGGGTCCTTGTTATCTTCTGAAAACATCCAAGGAAAAGTTCAAAATGCACAAAGTTATCATGGGCAATTGTCACATATAAGAGAGACATTGGAAACTTCTCCGTCTCAGGTAAGAAGTTCAGTATATGAACCTTGTCCTCAGGAAACTCTGGGACTTTACTCCTTAGGCCAGGGGAGTCAAGCAACTTCTCAATGTGCTCAAGGAACTGTGGGTTCCTGCCTATCTCCACAAGAGTCTATGGGACTGTCCACATCTGCACAAAGGAGTCTAGGACATCCTCCACCTGCCCAAGGGCTCTCAGGCACTTCCTCACATACACAACATACATGCTCACAGTCCACGTCTGCACAGAGCACAGCAGCATATTCAGCATCTACCCAGTATCTCAGCCAGCATGCCAAAAAGACAGTAGAAACTTTGAAATCTGACCCAGGGTTTCCAAGAATTTCTATCACAGCACAAGCATCTGTAGAACCTTTAGTAACTCCCCAGGAGTCCCCCAGATATTCATCATCTACACCAGGTGTATGCAAAACTTCGACAGCTACCAGAGGACATGTGGTATCTGATGATGGGCCTCTGGAACTTTCCATATCTGCCCAGGAAAACTTGAGTCCTTTCCATTCTTCCCAATGCCTTTTGAAACCTTCCCTGTCTGTAGAAGGGACGTTTGGTCTCTCTACACCTATGCATGGCACTCTAGGACCCTCTGTTTCTTCCCTGGGACATCTTGGATCCCGGCAGTCTGCCCAAAGGGTTCAACAAACAAATCCATCTGCTTCAGACTCTTTAGGATCTCTGCCTTCTTCAAAAGGGCAAACAGTCATTTCTTTATCTGGGCAAGGGACTCTATCATCTTTCCTAGAGCCATTGAAAATTTCCTTATCTGTTCAAGTGAGTTCCAGGCCTTCATTGTCTTTACAAGAACCTGGGGGATCTTGCCTTTCTTCACATGGAGAAAATACTCTGGAAGTTTCTACCTGTGCACATAGCAATCTAGTGTTATCCAATTCCTCAAGAGGAGATTTGGGATCTTCATCATCTACTCCAGTGACCCTAGGGTCTTCTCCACCTGCCAAGGTGGATTTAGGAAGGTCTCCATCTGTTTCGTGCACTCTCACACCTCCTGTTTCTGCCCAGGGTGTTCAAGGGACATCTACATCTGCACAAGAGGTTAGGAAACCTTCATTAGATAGTCGGGGGAGAACAGAACCTTTGCCGTCTGCCCAAGATGATCTGGGACTCAGGTCTCTTTCCTTGGGAACTGAGGCAAATTCCCAATTTTCAAAGGAGGAATTAAAAGTCTTGCCATCTGCCCAAGGTGGTTTTAAACCTGCTCTGTCTACCCCAGGGTCTGTAGAAAAATTGCTATCTGCCTCAGGGACACAAAGGCTTTTCAATTCTACACTCCAACATGCTGGGAGCTGTTCTCTTTCCTCCAAAAATAACTCAGAACTGTCCATATCTTCAAAGAAGCATCTAGCATCTTCACCAACTACCAAACCTTCTCTGAAACATTCTCCATCTTCCCAAGAGTCTTGCAGACCTACCCCATCTACATCAGATACTCTGGAACATTCCCTACAAGACCAAGGGTGGCAGAAAATGTCTGTACCCACAAAAGTGACTCTAGGACAAACACCACATCAGAAGGGTTATCAAGGAAGTTCATTATCTGTTCAAGGAACTGTGAAATTGTCTATATCGGGACAAGAGTCTCTAGGACCTTGCTCGTTCGACCAAGGGTCTCCAGAATCATCCACATCTTCCCACAAAGTTCAGGACCCTTCTTATAATCAAGGGTCTGTAGCACAATTTCCATCTGTCCCAGGAGATACACCTTCTCTCTCTGCCCAGGGAATATTGCAAAATTTGTCATCTTCCGAAATTACTCTAGAAACATCATCTTCTCTCCAGAAAGATATAGAAGGTCTATTAGATGTGCGTGGTGCTCAGCAACTTCAACGTCATTCCCCAGGGTATCTGGGACATTCACAATATACTCCAGAGTCATCAGAAACTTTGACATCTCCCAAAATGGTTTGTAAATGTTCAGAATCTTCATCTCTGACTCTAGAAACTTTGCCACCTCTCCCAGGAACTCTAGGACATTTGCCATCTTCGCAAAGTGCTGTGTTCCCTCCTGATTCTGACCAACAGATTCAGGAATCATCATCATCTCTCCAAAAATCTGTACAATTTTCTCCATCTTCCAAAGGTTCACTGAGACCTACTCCATCTGTACTACGGACCTCCCAATCTTTATTATCAGACCAGTTGTGCGCCAAATTGTCTGTATCTGCCCAAGGGTTTCTAGGATCTTCACCACGTCAGCAAGGGTGTTTAGGAGATTCATTACCCATACAAAGGGCTCTTGGAACTTTGATATCAGCACAAGAGATTGTAGGACATTCAAAATCTGATCAAGAGGCTCCAGAAATGTTCACATCTTCCCAAGAGAATCTAGGCCCTTCTTTACTCCAAGAGGCTTTAGTACACTCATCATCTATTCCACAAGATTGTAGACTTTCTCAATCTTCAAAAGATATGTTAGAAACATCCCTATCTACACAAGATGCTAGGAAAACTCTATCATCTGTCCAAGGGTCTATAGTAACTGTACCATCAGCTCAAAGCGTTCTAGAATGTCAGACTTCTTTGGAGCGGCCTCTGGGTACTTCCCAATTTGCTTCAGAGACAACAAAACCTTTGCCATCTTCTGAGGAGTTTTATAGTATTTTGAAATCTCTCGCAAGGTCTATAGAAACTTTGACATCTATTTTAGAGACACTGACATTTTCAACATTTGCCGAAGGTGCAGCGGGCCCTTCTAAAACTGACCAAGTAATTCTGAGATCACCAACAGTTTCCCACAAACCTCTGGAATTTTCTCCATCTGACAAACAGTCTGTGAAAACTACCTCATCTCAAATGGGGCCTGATAGAACTTCACTAACAAACAAAGGCTTACTGGAAATGTCTTCAGGTGAAAAGGTGCCTTTAGGAGAGTCACCACTGCATCAAATCTGTTCAGGAAATGCATTGTCTACACAAGGGGCTCTAGGACTGTCCATATCAGCACAAGAAGCTCTTGGACATCCACCATCTGATCATGGGTCTCCAGATACTTCCATGTCATCTGAAGAGGCTTCAGGCACTTGTTTGGACCAAGGGCATTCAGGACAGTCATTATCATTATCGTTATCTAATCTAGGAGATCTTGGACTATCTGAATATTCACAGTGGCCATTAGAAACATCTCCATCTACCCATAGCACTCTAGAAATACCATCTTCTACCCATGGGATTATAGAAACTTCACCACCTGCCCAAGATGCTCTAGGACATCTTCCTCCTTCAGTGCAGATCCTACAACAGGCTCCCCTTATGCCAGAGACATCAGAACCTTTGTCATCTACCAAAGAGGCTTGTAATATATCAGACTCTTCCCCTGGAAATTCAGAGATGTTTTCAGCTTCCCCAGGATCTCTGAAAATTTCATTCTCTGCCCAAAGTACTATGGGACCGGCTGTATCTGAAAAGGAAATTTTAGGACCATCAGTATCTCTGGAGGAATCCCTGGGACCAACTTTTCCTGACCAAGGGTCTCTGAGAAGCACTCCACCTCCATCTGGGACTAGGTCACTCTCCCCCTCAGAACAAGGTTGCCAGAAAATATCGTCATGTGTACAAGGACATTCTCCATCTCAGCAATGCTATACAGGAAATTCATTGCATTCACAAGAGGCTCTGGGACTGTCCATATCAGCACAGGAATCACTTGAATATTCACCATCTGTTCAAGGGGCCCCAGATACTTCTTTGTCATCCCAAGAAGCTTCAGGCCCTTTTTTGGACTTTGTGTCTTTAGGACATTCATCATCTGATCCAGGAATGCTTGGACTTTTAGACTCTGATGACAGGACACTAGAAACTCCACCATTTACCCAAAGCATTCTAGAAATACAATCTTCTAACAATGGTGTTACAGAAACTTCAACAACTTCCCAAGATTGTTTAGAATATCTGCCTCCTTCAGTGCAGAATCTGCAACCTTCTCTTATACCAGAGACCTCAGAACATTTGCCAACAGCCAACGAGGTTTGTAAGACTTCAGAATCTGTATTAAGTGCTCTGGAATCTTTACCATCTTTTTTAGAGGCTCTGAGACATTTGAATTCTGACCAATGTACTCTGGGCCCTTCAGTATATGACCAAGGGAATCTGGAGCCATCAACACCTCTGCACGATACTCTTGGAAACCCCAAACCATCCCAAAGTGTTCTATCTACCCAAAAAGGTGTAGGAACTTTCTTTTCAACGGAGTTTTTGGGACTGTCCACTTGTGCACATGACAACTTTATTCCTATACATTCTCATGGAGACTCCCTGAGATATTCCACTTATCCCAATAAAAGCCATAGACGTTCCAATTCTACCAAAAAAATAGCGAGTCATGCTCCATTTCCTGAAGGAGATATCAGATATTCACTTGCAGAACTTGATGCCTTAAGATCATTCCCTTCTGCCAAAAGTAGACTCACATCTTCCATATATGTCAGAAAGGACTCAAGTTCTACCTCTACTCCTCCAAGGAGTGTCTCACCTCCAGCATCATCAGAATTGACCTTCAGATCTAGTTCCCCTCCTAAAGGAGATCTCCGATGTTCTCCCTCTCCACAAGGTGGCTCCAGACATTCAAAATCAAAGAAAACAAAATTGAAACATGCTCCTAAAGAATCATGCCTCAAATCTGTCCCATCAGAAGATGAAGGCTTGAAATTCCACCATTCTCCCACAAGGGTGGGTAGAGATTTGGTTTCTAACAAAGTTGGTGCAAGGCTTAAAACTGAGCCCAAAGAGAGCCTCACTACTACTTCTGCAAAGGGAGGTTGTAGATCTCCCTCACAATCTCATGAGGAGGGCCTCAGATGTTCTCCATCTCCTCAAGGCAGCCCTAGATGTTCCAGATCTACCAAAATCAAATTGGAACACGTCCCCTCTAACAAAGCAGATGTTCATGTTTCCCATTCAGAACACGAGGGCTGCAAACTACGCTCTTTGTCCAAAATAAAGTCTAAGCATTCATCCCCCAAAAGGGACCAGAAACCAAAAGCTACTCATCAAGAGTGCATAGAACCTTCCATCTCTAAGGGAGGCTTCAGATCCTCACGATCTCATGAGAAGGGTGGAAGAAGTTCTGCATCTCCCCAAGCCAGACATAAATATTCCAGGTCTATTAAAACTAAATTGGAACAGCCCCCCTCTAACAAAGCAGATGTTCATGCTTCCCATACAGAACATGAGGACTGTAAGCATCTGTCTTTGTCGCAAAGAGGATTTAGTCATGCTTCATCTGCCAAAAGGGACAAGAAACGAGACACTACTCCCCAAGAGAGCATAGAAGCTTCCACTTCTACAGAAGAGGACATAGGAACTACTCCCTCTCATGAAGAGACCCTCAGACATTCTACCTCTCCTCATGGGACTTCCAGCCTTACTTCTACTTCTACCAGAACAAGACTCAGGCATTTCCCTTATACTCAAGAAGTCATCAAAACTTCCACTGAAGCCCAAGAAAGCTTCAGGTCATCTCCAGATGGAGACAGTCCCAGGGGGAGTGTCAAGTCTTCCTCTTTGTCCCAAAGCAATGATGTCAGACATCCTGTTTCTACAAAGGAGGACATTAAACACACTCTTTCCATTCAAGAGGGACACAAACCTTCCACTGGTGCCAGAGAGGGGAGTGGGACTTGGATTCCTGTACCATGGGGATGGGGATGGGGATGCCTATATCCACCAATTCCAAAAGGGAGTGGTGCATCATTCCCTGTGGTCCAAGGAAATTTCAGACATACCCGACCTCAACTAGCAGACCTAAGATCTTCCCTCTCTTACCAAGGCAGAGACACAGCCTTCCAATATGAACATGGGACCCCAATATGTGACCGTTCTATCCTAGGAGGGCACAGATATTCACATTCAGTCTCATGCAATCTCCGAAGGATCCCGCTGCTAAAAAGGAAACTGAGTTATTGCGTCTCCACTCAAGAAGACATCAGACCTTCTCAATGTGACCAAAGGGGCCTCAGACTTTCCTATGGACACCCTGTCCAAGGCAGCTTTAGGATCTTTCAATCTGAAAGAGAGAGCCTCAAGAATAGGCCATCTAAATCACTGAGCCTCACATTTGCCCTTTGTGACCAAAGGGAATTCAGAAATGTGCCCTCTAATGTAGAATGGGCTAGAACTTCAACTTCTGCTCCAGGAAGCCTCCAACATAATCCTTCTGCCCATGGAGGCTTTAAACCTTACAAGCCTGTCAAACCGAAGTTCTAAAGATGCTCATCTCAAGAGGGGATCCTGGGTCCTACTCTCTCTTATCATGCCATCTTTAGATCTTCTTATTCACAGACAAACCCCATATTTTCCTACTCTGTGCCCCCACATGAACAACATCCTGTTTATAACTTTCCCTTCTCATCAAACACCTGTTAAGCATTTGATTTCCATTCCTGGCTATCTCAGATGCACATTGAGGCATCAGATTGGTCCATCTGACTATAAAGAAGGCAGGCATTTTCCATCTGATTATTACTAGGTCACAGTTTCTACATAGAACATGATATAAAATCGATTACCCACGGAGAATAGCATGTGCTTCTTCTGACTAATGTGGCCCTAGACTTACTTCATATGGCTTAGTGGGTGACAAATCGACTCCCTCTGTCTAAGAGGTTCTGGGTGTTTCTTATTCTAATCATCTGACTTCAAAGCCTCTGTCCAAAAATAAAACTACCCTGGTGCCTGAAGTTCTAGAATGTTAGATCACCCAGCAGTGCCCTAAACCCAGTATATGTGCCTTAACTTGATCAGCAGAAATAAAGAAATCACACCCTTCATGTTCAGATGTAGATAGCTGAATTGGTACAGAGACCTAGCTGAGAATTGCCTCCTAGCAGGTTGGAGACTGATCACATTGTTGCCTGCCCTGCACGACATGGACATTCTATATTCCCATGAAGATTTGATCAGGAAATGCTCAGACTTCTCTAATTCCCAAATTAACTGTTGATATCCCACGCTTCCCACAGGAGTCTTTGACCTTTCTGTATTTCTCAAAATAGCATAAGACTTTCTGTCTCTGAAGACAGAAAATTTTGTACTCAAAATTCCCTGTTTGTCTGTGGATGCTTCATTCTCATTCTGTACAGGGGTTCTCCATTGTTTTTTTCTGACAAAGGGGCCCCAGGACTTATTCTGTCAGGCCCAGGAGGACTCATCCTTTTTTCCAGGGACTGAAGTGGAGCTCAGATTATTTTCAAGGGCTTACCGGGTGCTCAGGCAGATCTCTTCTGAACCAGGTTGCAGAATGCACTCCACTAATTCTCAAGCAGGCTATAGCCCTAACAATACAGAACCAGAGCTATTCCAAATGGATGTATGGATGAAGGGAGCTTCTGACCTCTCCTTCAGTACTGGCGGGTCTCACACCTTTCCCAATGGCCAAGGTGGCCTCAATCTTTTCTGTCTAGAACAAAAGTAACTCACAACTTTTACCAGTAAACTAATAACCCGTCAACAACCAAAGCTTCAGTCATTACCTGGTGTTCAAGGGAAGATTGACACACCATTCCATTGAGAACCAGGAGACCCCAGACATTGACTAATTGCCCAAATGGACCTCATACTTACAACTTCAGAACAAGGGTGCCATGCACGTCCTCAGTGCTGAAGGAAGCCTGAGACATAACTTGAGAAGTAAAGAGGCCTCAGACTTCCACAATGCCCCAAGAAGGCCACAAATACAAACCCTTTAGAATTAATGAGCCATAGAATTTCTGCTAAGTTTCACTGGGGATTCAGATTTATTCCAGAATCAGGACAGTTCAGTCCTCCAGCTACCAACTCCATCATGTCTTAGATATTCCCTTCAAAATTAAATTAATTCACTAGTTGAGGAAGCTTACACCTTGGTGCACTGTCTTATGAAGAGGGATGTTAAAGTTATTTTCTTCAACCACAGTAGCCCCTGACTTTCACACTTTGCCAAAGGGGGGTTTCTGTAACATTCTGCTTCCTTTGTCTTTACTGGGGGAATCTGAGACATGCCCGTTTGATGAAGTAAGCTACAGAACTGGCCTGGTGACTGAAAAGTGTCTCAGATATTCAGACTTGGTTTACAGGTACTTGAGATTGACTCCCTATTACTAGGTAAACATCACAGCTTCTCTTTGTGTTCATGGCCGACTCAGGTCTACCAAATAACTAATCGAGACTAGAGCTTCTCCCTCAGAAATGAATGGCTAGGAAATATGCTTCTGACCACCAAAGGAACCTCATGGAACTCTAGATTGAAGATGCATGGCAGTAGAATAAAAAGTACCCTGGATCTAAGATCATCTGTTTTCAAGCTGCACACCAGATATATGCCTGTCCTCCGTGTCTACACCTGTGCAGCTTATCCAGAGTTAAGTAGGGAACGGACCTAGGGACTATAAGTCAACTTGTAAGAAGAACCCTCTGATTGCCATTAAGCCTCAAAAGGAGTCCTCAGAGGTGAGAATTTTCTAGAGTTCACTGAAGAGTTGGAGAAGGACTAGAGAGTTCCTGGATCTTCTCCTCTACAAAAGGTAAGCAGTGGCATTCCCATTTGCCCAACAAGGTCTGGGATCTGTCTCCTTTCCAAAACCTTATTATTATTATGTTTTGGTCTGAAAACTTAGGCCTAAAAATACCCCTTTTGGCCCAAATGGCCTTCAGAAATTTCCCTCTGAGGAAGGGCACATGGAATATTTCACCATTGAACAAAGGACATTGGTCACTGTGGTTAGTTCACAGAAGTCAAGAAGAGTAGACAAATCCAAGAATCCATGCCACTTCCTTAAATAAAGTAGCCATGGTATAGACTTCTCAGTCATACCCAGTCCTGTTTGCCTACACAGAATTCTTAGGCATCAACCACACTGTGCCTTCCACCAAGTAGCTTAATGAATCCTGATACTGATGCTTGGTCTCTTGCAGATTCAGCTGAAGATATGGACATCCTAAACTATGAAGAAGAGTTAGATGGTGAGGCAATTCTAGGAGCTTATGAGTTATCAAAGTGAATTGAATTTTTGATCATGGTTATATGGGATTTTCACATTCTGATCATATCTTCCCTGCCTCATGGGTCTCAGAAACTCCTTTCTTCACAGGGTTACTCACTCTTGCCTTTGGTCAAGGAGATATCTGATCTTCATCCTGGAATAAAGGGAGTCCTACATCTTTCCAGTTTGTTCAAAGGAGGTTTAGACGTTCCTTTCGTGTGAGGGGCCCATATAATTCCTGATATAATGGAATAGACCTCAGACATTATTCTTAATAAATGGGTCCCAGATTTGCACTTCAGTAAACTGTAGACACAATATTGATCCAATGAGAGCCTCTGACAATAAATACCCTGTGAAGGATGGTGGTTATATTCTACTTTCCTTGAAAAAGGGGACTTCAGACACACCATGTACCTTCATGGGTACTGATAGAAACTCATCTGATTAAGGGGATACAGACCAGACCAGTGACATGAAGACTCACTCAGATGTTCATTTTTTGTCATGTAAACTCCAAATAAGCACTCCCTGACCTTGGCTTCCTCAGAGAAACCACTTTTATCTGCAGAAACCTCAGCTCTATTTCTCTCACTGAGAAGATGTTAATCTTTTCCCTTCTGACCTGGGTGTTCAGACATGCCCAAATGACCAAAGGGATGTCAGAGTACTCTGAACTGATATCCTGGGACAAAACAGTAAAAAACTGTTCCCTGATTAAACCCTTTTACTTTTAGGATTCTCACCAGAAATGGAGTGGTCTCATCTTGTCTCATACACCTGTGCTACTGATGAAAGGCTTGTGGAGGACACAGAGCTAGGAGCTGCCAACCAATCTGTAAGAGAAAAACTCTGCTTCCCGTGTGGATCTCCTGAGGAAACTGGGAGCATGGGGACATTGGAAGAGAGTTGAAGGGGAGGGGAGCAAAGAAAAATGTAGAGATCAATAAAAATCAATTAAAAAAATGAAAAAGAAAACTCTGATTGCTTGAAACCAAGCTTCAGAGCCCCAAAACACATGGGTATTCCATAGTGTGAGGACATTTGGACCTGATAAGATACTGGCTGATCCTTCTAGTTTTCAAAGTAACCTGGGGACTTCATCTTCTCCCTGAGGGTTTCTGGAACTTAGGGCTCTTCCCTACCTTCCCAAAACACTCTCCCTTTCAAACATGGGGCCTGAAACTTTCCATGAATGGCCTAATAGGTCTTCTATCAAGCTGTTCAAGAATAGGTCTGTGGGAGACTCTCTCTATAAACAAGGGACAATAGTCCACTCTGGTTTCAGGTCCCATAGGCATGTTTGGCAATCAGAGCATAGAACCCCATGCCATCTGCCTTAAGATCAGTCAATATAAATGGAATGACTTCAACATCTTTGCCGAGATCAGGACTGCTGAACACAAGCTACAGGAAATAACCTAGCCAGGAACAATCATCCAGGTCTTTGGAAGAAGACATAGATTGTTACTGCCTTGTCTCTCTCAGAAGGAACACAAACTATGAATAAGAGTTGGAAGCTCATGATCAGTGCTGGGAACTTTCTCCACTATATGAGGTTCCCACGATATTCCCCTTCAACAGAAATGTGTATGACATGTTCACACTCTGCCCAAAGGCGATTCTGTCCTCATTTTTCAATGGGGTCTCAGAGGTTTCCTCTCTTACACTGGGCTCAGAATTTTCACTTTTCTTCTTCTTCTTCTTCTTCTTCTTCTTCTTCTTCTTCTTCTTCTTCTTCT
>CAMWNP010000039.1 GCA_947175645.1 uncultured Porphyromonadaceae bacterium | reverse complement strand
ACATGTACTGCACACATGTACTGTTCGCACTTGTGTCACACATGTACTGCACACATGTACTGTTCGCACTTGTGTCACACATGTACTGCACACACCCATCATCAGCATCAATTCTCGCATGCACATCAACCCAAAATTTACACATCCATCTCATCCCGACCTTCGAATCAAAATCATCTGTCAAAAATAGCTTCGAAATTTACGTAGATTTTTTTCCTATGCTGAAACACAAACATGGCTGCTCGCTCTGTCTCTCGCAAACAAAAGCAAGTTGAAGAAGTTCCACTTCCAGAACCAGCACCTGCCAAGCAAGATGCTAAGCAAGATGCTAAGCAAGTTGCAAAGCAATCTGCCAAGAAGCAACGAAAGCAAAAGGCTGACACATCTTCATCAGAAGAACAACCAGCCGAATCTAAGTTCTCACCAACCATCATCATCAACTTCTTGAACAACTACCTCCGAAACGCCAACTTCGAGAATGAACAAGATGCACGTGTTGCACCACAACACATCGTCTTCAAAGAGTTCCCGAAGGATGAAGCTAAAGCCAAGAAGTGCCAGAACGTCATCGACCTTGATACATATGATGGTCTCAAGCTCTTTGCAGAAGGGTTCAAGCAACTCAAGTCCGAAGTCAAAGGCGTTACATTCTCTGACATCATTGGAGCAACCTTCGATCCAAAGCTTCGAGGGTTCCTCCACATGTGTGAGTACTACAAGCTTAGAGAATCACCTGAAGTCCTTCGTGACCATATTGTTCCACATCTCAGATTCGCGCCACAACGCGAAATCACACTTGACACATTCGTTGATGCTATCAATGCATTCTTCGCCAATGATGACAAGATTAAGACCAAAATCTACAACAACACCTTCCCGCATGGTGTACATGATGTATCCAAGCCCGCCAAAGGTGTCAACGTCATCTACTTGCAACACATTGCGAAGTATCATGATAGCATCCTCAAGAACTTCATCGAAGAAGGCAAGGAACCTCAAACCATTCTCAAGCAGGTTCAGACCACCTATGCTACCAAGTATGAAGTTGAAGGTATGAAGGCCAATGACCTCAAGCTCTTGCGTGAACAACTCAAGAACCCACTCTTCCTCGAACGCACTCTCGAACCAATTAGGTTCGAAGGTGGCAATCACAAGGGTGCTATTGACAACAAGTGGATTGACAAGATTGAATTTGACCCAAAGGTTGGCAAGGAACTTCTCCCACAAGTTCGCGAAGCAGTTCGTGCACTCGTACGTGAGCTATCCATCACCAACAACTTCCTTGCAATCCTTCAATCCGCCAAAGATGTTGCTGGCTCTGACTTGACTGCCGAACTTGCTGAGTATAGGAAGGTCACCGCTCAAGTCACAGACTTCAAAGCCAAGCACAAGAGTGTCAAGAAGGACTACAAAGGCTTCCTCACATACCTTGTCGAATCAGCTAGATTCGTCAAAGATGTCCTCAGGTTCCAAGCACCATTGAAGATATTAGCTTCATGCTCGAAGATTCAATTCAGATTCGAGAAGAAGCTCAGACAAGACATTGAAGCTCTCATCAAAGATGGTATCACCGATGAGAAGCTCAATGAAGTTGTTGAAGCTCATGCTGATGCTTGGGAGTTCATCAACTCTCCTCGTACATACGATGTCAACAGTGCCGAAGTCTACTCCAAGATTGGCAAATATGTTGGCGTTGCTGTTACAAAAGAGTATCGTGTTGCAGTTGGTCTCGCCATCGTCTCATTCATTCAAGACGAACTCAGACTAATCAGAGCGGTCAACAAGAAGAAGCATGACTTAGTTGTCCACATCAAAGCCTAAATAAGGTTTTTATTTTTGAGACTGCTCACCTCGCAAGCGTAGCTTGGCTCGTCATCACGTAGTGATGAGAGCTTCGCATCAGAGACTCGCAGAACACCGAAGGTATTTTAGTGTTGCTTTGCAACTCGAGTTGCTACATATGAGTATGCTTACATACATGCGGACAGCTCTATGTTCACACATCTTGTAACACATACATGCGAAGTACATATGCGGACCCATGTTGCGACTGCTCCTGTTGACACACTCATGCTCATCTCGATGTTGACAATGCATGTCCGCGAAGCGTACAGAGCTTGCGCATGTCCGCACTTGTGTCGACACATGGTGTGCTTACATATGGGTAAACAGCTCAATGCTAAGTGTATATGTAGACCTATGTGTCAACACACATTGCTTGCCCTCATGTTGAACATCTCGCGGTGAGCATACACCAAAAATAATACTCATGGACTTGAATTGTAATAAGAGTTGTGTCTTACTAGCATGCGGAATGCTTCAGCTTTCGACAATGTTTTTGGCGTATCGATAGCGTGCTCATTCTTACAATTCTTGTTATGTTTCGACATGCATGGAATGGCAATCACAATGATAGCTATTGCGATGACTATGACTAGGAATGCAATACATAATGACTTAATATCTCCTTTGTTCATTTTCATTATGTTATATGTTCATCAGTACCTGTCGTTCGAAGTATTATTTTTGGTGTATGCTCATCTCGATGTTGACAATGCATGTCCGCGAAGCGTACAGAGCTTGCGCATGTCCGCACTTGTGTGTCAACAGGAGCTGTCGCAACAAGTCTGGACATGTATTGTCCGCATAGAACTGTCCGCATACGATGGTCAACATATGTATGTCGCATAGAACTGTCCGCATACGATGGTCAACATATGTATGTCGCATAGAACTGTTGACATGCACATGCAACATGCATGGTCACCCGAGAATATAAACAAGGGTTTGTTAGTACTTCAAAAACATGAATAAGTATACTATAATGTTGTCAATATGTATGTTCACTGTTCTAGTTGTTATGATTACATGGTTGAACTGTGCTGGATCACCAGCATATTCAATAGTGTATCGTAACGATGTTGATGTTTCAAAAATATATGACACAATCAAGTACATCACACTTGTGATATGTGCTGTGTGGAAATGGACTGAGAAGATAGCAACACCACATCTCTCGCATTGGTCCGTAATGATTACTACTGAACATAACTATCATTACATTCTTTCGACAACACGATCGGCGAACGTTGATGTGTACAATGTTGATAACCGTGAAGAGGTTACGAAGCATATCGCAGATATGTTGAACAATGACAACAAACCATCGAGTAAGTATAAGTATGCAGTCACTAATCTCAAAACATGCACTTACGAATGGATTATGACAAAAGTATATGAACCACTGTCGAAGAACTTAAATACAAATATGATTCTCAACTATGTTCGCGATTTGGTCAACTCATTCAAGTACAGTCCTATTGGTCAAAATTGTCAGTTCGCAGCATTGAAGATTATGCATACGTTCACCAGTATGCCTGACATCGAGAATGATACCAGATTCAAGTTCATCAAAACATCGTTACAAGAGTTGTACAACAACAATCGACTGTTCAAAGTAGTAAGAACTTGATGCACCTATGTGTCGACCACTTGTGCGAAGTACATGTGTGAAGTACATTGTTCACCATGTGTTGACATCAAGTGCTGACCTACATCGTGACATGTATGTGTTGACCACTTGTGCGGACAGCTCTATGTTCACCACTCATGTGAAGTACATGCAATCCCACACACCTACAACACACTCGGATATTATGTTATTTTTGTTCGATGAATCAAACATGTCTAGATTCACAGCAATACTTAAGAGTTCACCATTAAGTGTCTCACTACATAAACAAGACAGATTTGTTTGCATCCCTATCACCAACGCATTGCAACGAGAATCTATCAACATATATCGTAGACTTCCAACTGTTCTCATAATCGACAAGTATACTGGTTACATCAATGGCACGAAACTAGTAGAAGCATTCATTCCTAACAATCGAAACAAACTCAAAAATAGTAAGAATGATGATGCTGACCTGAACTGTCAGAAACAGTTGAATGTCATACTTAACTCACAGTATGTTAAGATTCTATCTTCGGAGATAGATGCTGAACTGAATACTCACACTGCTGATGCATCCTTACCTAACTTCAACCGTAATGAGAACTGTGCATTATCAACATATGTTCTTAACTCGAAGAATGTGAACAAGAATGAGTTGAAGGATGTTGATGATATGTTGTTAGTCACCGGTACTTACATTCATCCTAAGCTACTACTTCCAACATTGTTGTTCATCAATCCACTTCTATCCGAACAACTTACACAGTTGATGCTTAGCATATTTGTCAGACAGTTGTACGATAAAGACACATCATTAACATCCGATATTGAACAGAACATACAAATCAACGAAGATAGCAAGCACAAGTTTGAGAATATAATGCTAACTACGAATGGGTTGACCAATGAAACTGAGATTAATAAGATTCGACAAGAACAGGAATCAAAGTTATGTCTAGCATGTGGCGTCGATGAAGATAGCTACAACGATGGTGAGGAGGATGATGGTGACACACATGTTGACAACGATGTTGAGGATGATACTGACAATGATGATGGTAAGCTCGATAATGATATAGATAGTTATGAGCATATTAGTGATGACAATTCTGCTTCACTCTCCGAAGATGAACATAGAGATGTTGAACTATATTGCGATCCATTATTGATGAACAAGCTTGCGATCGATGAACTAGTCAACACAGTTCGGTTTAAAAATACATTCTACCAACTCAATGCGAAGTTGATTGATAAGAATGATAAGCATACTGAGAAGCCTAGCAAGAAAGGTAAATACACTGATCAAGAATCATTGCGACTATCGAGGAGAATATCCAAATACTCAACATTGTTGTTGATTCGATACAATGATGAAGAACAATATTTCTCAGATTCACAATGTGCAAGATTGTTGTATAAGTACTGTTATGACTTTGAGTTCGAAGATATGAAGAAGCGTTACAATGTTCCATCTCGAATTGTTGAACAAGATGCTGCAGCTGCTGGTGAAGTTAAGTACGATGTTGAGATATGTATGAGCATCGGATTGATTGAATCACCACCACAGAACTTGTTCGAGTTGCTGATGGACCAATATGAAGACCAGATTGATATGACAATTGAGAAACAATTTGGTGAGAAATTCTTATGTACTACGGAATTGGATGCAGTGAAGCAAGCCATTAGTGAAATCATAGGTAACTACATGAACTGGTGAACACATAGTGTTCAAATCTACACATGAACACATATGTAAGACTTTATTTTTGCATGTACTGTTCACATGTGTGGTCAGCACTTGTGTGTCGACACATGTACTTCACATGACTGGTCAATATTGTGTGTCGACGTATGGTCAGCATAGTATGTTCCGACATGTTGTTCGCATGAGTTGTTACATTGTATTGTTCCGACATGTACTGTTTGCATGAGTGGTCGACATATGGTCAGAATATGTACTTCACATTACTGGTCAGCACTTGTGTGTCGACACATGGTTTGCATATAGTCAACATAGTACTTTGCATTAGTATGTCGACACATAGGTTTATATATGTTGTTCGCATGTGTGGTCAGCACTTGTGTATCGACATTATGGTTCACATGTACTGGTCGACACATCGTTCGCATGAGTGGTCAGCATAATATGTCACCACATGCGAACAATACAAAAATACATACATCTCAATCACCGAGCAAACTACACTTCAAATTATTGACATGAACGCAAAGGTCATCGTAGTACTTCTTATTTTTCGCATATCTTCCGACCAACATACAACCTTCACTAATCTCTTCAATCAATGAACCTCTACATAGAATTGGCTGCCCGTTGGTAGTATAATATGCGCAAGGGATTCGAGGCAAATCAATGAATCCTAACTCAAATGCCGCAAGACTAATGATTGACAACAACTGTTTGAACTTAGGTGTGTGTTGTAACTCGTGAGTACTCATGTGAGCCATCTCATGATACAATACATATTGATACACATTGAGTGGAACATATCGCTTTGTATCTCGAATGCGGAAGTTGATTTCATCACCCTTGTTTACAACATATGCAATGTCTAAGTCAGACTGCTTCAACTTCTCGAACAAGAGTTTAGACTTGTCAAGGTTTTGTTGTAAGAACTTCCAATTCTCAGCCCAGTGCTTGTAATTATTGTTGTTTCGCAAGTAGAAGCAAACAGCCATTGCTCGCGTTTTGAGTGCATTCAAGTACTGCGAACTAATCTCCTCAAACTCGAATGTGTTATCAAACTCTGGCAAGTTCCTAGGGTCATATTGATTGCTGGCATCAAATGTTTCCTTGCTATCTTCTTGCTTCATTGCGTTGACAAACTTCTTATAATTGATGTAATCCTTGTATGTATCAATATCATTCGACATGTTCTGATTACCAAATACAAGCTTGTTATTTTTGTCAGCAGTACTGTTGTCTTCGCGTATGAAGGTTTTGATTTGATGAACATTGTCAACATCTTCTCCGAACGAGTACTTATTAACAGGTGAGTTTATGATGTTATTGTTCACCGCTGATTGATATCTCGGATGATTGACTCTTGATGTCTCTTGATATTTCGCAGGTATGTGGACATATGACTTAAGTTGTTGGTCAACCTGTGTGGTGAGCGGTGTGGTGGTTGCATACCTGTCGTCAGTATTGCTCACAGTGTTGTCGTCAGTGTTGTTCGCATACTTGTCTGCAGTATTGCTCACAGTGTTGTCGGCATATGTACTTCGCATGGGTTGTTTCGACATGTTGTTCGCATAGACATTAGCAATGTTGCTCGCAACACCACTAGCATCACCGCCACCCACTACACTCAACAGTTTCTTGTTATCATCTAGGTTAGAAGTTGGGTAGACAGTATTGTCATCCTCATCGTCAACATAATGAACGTTGATGCGCTTGTTGAGATTCAAGTACTTCGCATTAATCTCATTACCATCAATTTTCTTCAACATAGCTTTGCCTGTACCTTTACCTCCGAGGCTGTCAGCGATGGTTATAAAGTCATTGTCAGTCATCTCGAGTGTAGGCCTGTTGTTCTTCATCACAACGTTGAACTTCTCCTTGCTCCATACAGGTTTCTGGTTAGCATTGAATCCTTGACTTCGAGGTTCAACATCCTTGATTGACGGATTGAGTGGAACATACTCGAATGGAACAGATGTGTTATTAGATAAGTATGGCGTTGCACCATTGACAGAATTGACTGACATTGATATCAACCTATCTCTGTTCGAAAGTTCATTGAGATTCTGAAGCTTGCCAATATTGCCCAACGGATTAGAGTTGTCATGTATGTGTGTGATAGTTGTAGGTGAGTCATTAATCTCAGTACATTCTGACTTTCGAGGTGCAAGCAGTGGAAGGTCATCATGTTTTGATTGCAACAGTACCTTTCTAGCAACCGAATCAAGATATGATAAACCTATTGTATACTCACCACCGCTGAAACCAGGGTCTGAGTAACCAACAACGTAATGTTGTGGTGATTGATACCTTGCAAGCGGTGCTGGTTCAAGTGTATCGAGAGACTCTGGTGAGTAGTTCAGTTCTAACGATTCGAGTGTATGAGGAAGATAGCCAACAAAGTTAGGATGTGTGACAGCATTGCTAAATATCCTGTCATTACTTCCGTATTTACTTTGAAACGTCATTTTCACGTCGTTACAGATGTGAACATATGTGCGTCAGCATGAGCTGTTGACCCATGTGCGAAGTACATATGCTCACCACATCGCGACATACAATGTCATCCATGTGTCGACAGCTCCATGTGAAGTACTATGCTCACCACATCGCGACACATACATGTGAAGTACATTGCGACACACATATGCTCACCACTCATGCTCACCATCGGATATGTAACTATCAATGCGAACAGTATATGTTGATAGCTTATTTTTCACGTTGATGTAAATGGTTAAATTGCTGTTCTTCGATACAGAAACAACAGGCGTACCACAAGGGTTCTCAGAACATTGGAACGACTTCAGTACTTGCAGATTAGTTCAACTTTCGTGGATAGTAGTAGAAGCTGACCAGACTAGTTACAAGATACTGTCAACAAACTCATGTTACATATCTTCGACTAAGCAACTAGATGTAGACACTTATGCGAAGTTTCCAGATGGATTCAAAAACATGTGCACCAACGTAGGCAACGGATTGCATGCATGTGATAATTACATATCTAGCGAAGGAGCTATTGCTGTCCATCACATCACAGAAGATGTTCGCAATACTCAAGGAGTCAATTGTTACGAAGCGCTGTGTCGAATCTATTGTGACATGGTTCAATGTGAAGGAATAGTTAGTCACAGTATTCCGTTCGACATTGGAACGCTTGCCAATGAGTTTGGTCTTAGGTTCATAAACTTTCACGACATGCTTAAGACTAAGACATTGTTCGATACTAAACACTCCGAACTATATGTCAAACATCGAAGTGAGAACAAGACTGGCAATCTAGTAACAACTTTGCAATCGATATGCAACTTGAATGTTGAGGAACTTGTTCAAAAATATGTTCAACAAAGATGCTCAGCACATGATGCACTCTTCGATACTATACTATGTTTCGAACTATTCAAACGAACCAAGGATAAGAATAGAATGCGAAGAAGCACTGGTGACATCATACGGTGGCTACTACAGTTATGAGTATATGTAGACATGAGTGGTGAACATGTGTGGTCAACATGTGTGTGTCACAAGATGGTTCACACTTGTATGTAGACATGAGTGGTGAACATGTGTGTGTCACAAGATGGTTCGCATGAGTGGTCAACAGGAGCAGTCGCAATATAGGTTCGCACATGTATGTCACATACACTGACAGCATAAGTGTAAACAATGTGTGTCGGACATGAGTGGTGAGCATAAGTGTAAGCATTGTGTGTCAACACTTGTAGTCGCAACATAGGTCCGCACATGTATGTCACGAGATGGTTCACATGTATGCAATCCATATGTCAGCATACGCATATACACATGCAATGACCATGAATGTATTTTGTATTTTTGTGCAAATCTTAAATGATACAGACACCTGCGCCATTCCATTCGTTACAATACTATTCGAGCAATGTTGGACCATTCAGCAATCTATCACTTTCTAGAATCATCACACTCTCGACAGATTCTGATCCAACATCTCTCTACTTCGCATTGAACTCACTCTTGTACAACAACCTACTGCTTACGAAGGAGGTCAAGCATCATCTCAAGCATGACATTACACCACTAGCACCGTGGGACCAAAACAAATGTATCATGATTGAACAGTTCGACAAGATTGCTAAGACTAAGTTGCAAGCATACATTGCGGACACTGATTCATCAATACCAACAACTAAGGCATCTACTAACTCTCTCGAGGCAATCAAAGAGTCATTCACATCATTTGTTCAACATCATAACCTCACACAAGTTGCAACTACTGGTGCATTCGCAGAGTTGATCTTTATAAGCAACCATCTTGGTGAACCATCAACTCTTGTCGAGTCAATCATCTTCGACTTTGCGAACAAGGTCAAGGTCATCAATCCGAAGATATCAATCAAGTTCATTGAATCAACTTCACCACTGACGAACAATGTACTTCGCAATGTTGGGTTGAAACATGTGTCTAAGCCATGGATATCATTCATGAATGACCATGACCTGTGTGCATCATTCGAAGAAATATCAGCTGCATTCAAGGGATTCTCAACAGTTCCGAAGATGATATACATGTTCGGAATCTATGATGACAAAGAGATTGTAACGGGTGATGAACAGTTGATTATCAACACCAAATTTGCGAAAGAGATTGAAGCATTGAGTGATGAGAATCTATTGCGAGAGAATATGATTAAGACCAACATCTTAAGCTTAAATCTCACACATTCTGATGTCATGCGGCTGATAGGTGGTAACAACACAGTGGATAAGAAAGAGTATGTAGACTTCTACAAACCTTATAGTATCATCTTATTGTTACAATACCCGCTTGCATACTCAGTTCAACCATTCAATGGGAGTATAAGCAAGTTCGACAAGTTTAAGCAATTTGTGGACATCAATCAGTTCGCAAAAGAAGTTGGACCTGTACTTAATCCAACATATGTTAGAAATATTGCTAAGTTCACTGGCAATCCGAAGAGGTTGAGATATAAGTACACATTCCTGTTCGAAGAAGGTAGTGACAGTATTGATGAAGATACTATGAAAGACATCATGAAGTGGACTAAGTGCAAGAACATTGAGATGAAGAAGATTGATGAGCATCACATGCATGCCGATGCTGTTCAAGAGTTCATGCTAACTATATTGAACGATCCGAAGAGTAGCATTGATGCTGTCAATGAGGGTGGCAAACTTGTTCGCAAAGTCATCATCAGTGATGTCGTACGTAGTGTTGGTGAGCATAGTGGCAAGCCTGGTGGTCAACATGCTGGTCAACATGAGAGTGGTGAGCATAGTGGTCAGCATACTTGTAAGGGTGCTGGTCAACATGCTGGTCAACATGATTGTAATGGTGCTGGTCAACATGCTGGTCAACATGATTGTAATGGTGCTGGTGAGCATGGTGGTCAACATGCTTGTCAACATGAGAGTGGTCAACGTGTTGGTGAGCATAGTGATCAGCATGATGGCGAACCTAATGACGACATAGACCTATACACCGAAGATGTAGACAATGGTGAGGAAGATATGATGGAAGAGGACTTTGATGAAGAAGAGTGCGAAGAGGAAGAAGGTATCGAAGAGGTTGAAGATGAGCAAGCCATACTTCTCAAAAAGAATGGCAAACTCAAGAATGATGACAATCTCATCGAAGAGTGTGTTGTTGATGATGCGCATGCTCTCATCGATGGTGATGATGCGGAGCTCTCAGTGCGAAGCACTGATGAACTGCTCGAAGATGAGTTGATTGATGGTGATGATGCACATGCTCTCATCGATGGTGATGTTGATGGTGAGCAGGTCCTTGATGACAATGTTGGTAATTGTGAACAGGTCACCACTCATGTCAAGCAAGTGGTTGAACTCGATGATAAGCCAGAACCTGTTAGCATCATCGAGTTCGTCAGGTATCGTAAGCATCGAGAGGCAAAAATAGTTGATGACATGATTAGTTACAAAGACCAACTCTATACTCCAATGGCTTGGAACAAGAAGCTAGACAGTTCCCTTACTGTTTCGCTCTTCTAGTTTCTTCTTGACTCCTCGGAAGATGATTAAGAATGCTGTTATGATTAGGTTGATGAACAAGATTGTTGCGATTATGTCAACCCATCTAGCGAAGATAGTACCTGCTAACATCTTCGACAGTATTGATATGATGATTCTCATGATTACATGATGGCCCGCCAATAGGCCTAATGATACAAGTATGCTCATTTTGTTACACTTAGATGCGGTGATGTATATTTTTACATTTCGTGGTTGCATGATATGTCGACATACAATGCGAACAGTACATGTAAACATATGTCGACCACTCATGCGAAGTATATATGTTAACCATGTGTCGACCACTCATGCGAAGTATATATGTTAACCATGTGTCGACCACTCATGTTAACCATGTGTCGACCACTCATGTTAACCATGTGTCGACAGCTCCATGCGAAGTATATATGTTAACCTATGTGTGGACACTCAGGTATGCATACTATGCTCACCCGATGATGTGACATCTATGATCACCCATGTTGAAACATAAGTAGTTACATATACTTGTTGACCCATGTGTCGACATACAATGCTCACCATCTCACAGCATTATATATTTTTAACATGCATTGCAGACAACCTCGTAAACCAGGTTATATTTATTCATACTGAAACCCATGAGTGGTAGACCTAAATCTAAGCGTACAACTGTTAAGAAACAGGTAAGCTTATCAGACTTCACTAGTCTCGAAGACATCACTGTTCAAGATGTATCGGTTGAGTTGGTGCTAGAATCAAAAGCTAAGACTACACGCAAGCAAGTAAGTCCAAGCAAGGCACAACCAGTAGAGACTAAACAGGTGACTGTTGACAATTCGAAGCTAATACGTTCTATTATGCGACCTGAGTCAAAACAAGAACGTAAGCCTGAGGATTTACTCGAAACAATGAACAAGAATAGTAAGTCTGTACCTCACAAGTCGAAGCGAGCACCATCGGTAAAGAACACAAGACTCACAACAAAGTTTGACATTACTGCTCTCACTGATGAGAACCCTATATGTCCAGGAGTACATGTTAACCCGATTATGGAAATATACATGCGACAGATGATTAGTGAGCATAAAGATGCTAACAATCTAGCTAATGAGAAGTTTCAAGACAATAGGCTTGCATTTGTTAATAGCAATATCAAGTCTAACAATAAGTATATACTCGACAAGTATAACCTCGTAATCAAGCGCAATGAGTTCAACAAGACTAAGACTGCATTCGGGTGGGTCTATGATGCTGAAGGTGATCCAATCAACATACATATCAATCCGAACTTGTTAGAAACTAAGTCAAGCGATATAACGTTCGTTACATTGCAACAGTTGAAGCAAAAATATCCAACGCTGTTCCAGGTTCGCGGTGTTATGTACAAAGTCTATACTCACGAGACTAGTATAGGCATTGATGTAAAGGCTTTGTAGGTACTATATTTTTGCTTCATAATCATTTGACAAATGCGTGTTTGGTTGCATCATCGGTTAATCCAAGAGGAGTTAACAATTCTTCTAGAACAGGCTTGTTAGCATTACTATAATATACTGTCAATAATGATGTGCAGCCAGTAAACATATTATTATGAGTAGTTGGAATTATAAAGTTGGGATTGGAAAGGTCCAATGTTGTTAATGAACTACAACCATTGAACATACTACCCATACTTTCAACTTCACTAGTATCGAAGTTGGATAAATCTAATGTTGTCAATGATGAACAATTGTTGAACATACCACTCATGCTTGTAACCTTACTAGTAACGAAGCTAGATAAGTCTAATGATTGCAATGATGAGCAAAGGTTGAACATACCACTCATGTTAATAACATTACTAGTAACGAAGTTAGATAAGTTAAGTGTTTGCAAGTTAGTGCAACCTTGGAATATGTAACTTATAGCGCCAACATTTCTAGCATTCCATCCAGATAAGTTGAGTGATTGCAAGTTAATACAATCTTCGAACATACCAGTCATATTAACAACAGTTCCTACTTGCCACAATGATAAGTCAAGATTAGTGATTCCTTTGTTAGTTGCACATAAGTTTATAAAACGCCTATCCTTCTCTTGTAACGAATACAATCTCATATCGAAATGTTGATACTCAGCTTCAACCCATGCTTGTTGGTTTGCGGTAGCGAAATTAAAATCATTCGGAACAGGATGGTAAACACTGGTTTGGCTAACATAATTGTTGAACATCTCATTAGTAATAGCATCTGTAGCATTGCTTGTAATGTAGAAGGACCTTTTACATAACTCTTTCAACAGTGCATCGTAACCACTCAACTTAGCCTTCAGCTCTTCAACACCACCGCTAGGTTGTGGGTAACTATTCGAGCTAAACATGTTGTATAGAACAGTCTGGTCAACAGTTGATAGTAAGTCTTTCGGGTTACTACCTGCGTAGACACCACTAGTAACTACTGATGTTTCACCAAATAGTGATGAGTATGTAACTACTCCATTGTTAACACTCAACTGGTTATTAACTGGTTTACCAGCAACTGTTACAATATAGTTACCAACATGTTGGAATTGAATCGTTTCAGTACTTTCACTACCAGCTTCGCAGACCAACACATTAACATTTGGTTTACCTTCACTGACTAACTCTAATTGTAGAGTTGTCATGTCTACCACAAGGTCATCACCAATATCTTTAAACAACTTCAGCGAATTTGGATCGTAACCAGTTGGTAAGCTAGACTCATCTAGAATATTCGTGTAAGTATCTCCATTCTTCACATAGAATCCATTACCATCATCGTTAACATACACATATAAACTACTCGGTGTGACAGTACCATCAACAACACTTGTAGTAAACACCTTCGTAACTACACCGTAGCCACTACAGTCACTTACACTTACATCACCACTTGTAACAATCACACCGTTACTTATATTTTTGCAACTGAATCCAGTCAAAGGTGTCTTAGTCATTTCAAACATGTTACACCAAAAATACCAACCTACTTCGCGAAGATACAATGTAACAGATTCTGTCTCGCAGGGTCTACAATCTCGAACCACTTCAACCAAACTGGTATATAGTTCTGGTTGACCATCTTGCAACCATTCAAGTACAACAATTCACTCGGAACATTGTGCAAGTATACTCTTTCAGTAACAATGGTGAACATTGGTAATTTATATAACCTATGATACAATGAATGAATGTTCTCTTCGATAGTCCGACCAAGCAAACCATTACTACCTAACATCTTTGTAAGCATTCGATACTGAGCAACAAATATGTCATTGGATAGTTTCATCGATAGACTAACAAAGGGGTTTCTACCATAATCATATTCTAACTCTTCAACCCATGAGTTGAACAATCGTATAAGCAGACTCTTTACATATATGAATGGCATGCTATTAAAGTCATGCGTTCTTGCATCAACATACTCGAGATTATAACGTTGGTAATTGGATAGTAACACAATCTTACTCTCCACGAATGTGACATCGGATGCAACAGCATCATCAACGTCAAACATGATGTAGTACAAACTTGTGAATGGTCTGGTCGCATTGAGTGTCAAACCAGTACTGTCAGTAATTGCTCGAAAGCCATATGATGCATCATTATCGAGCGATATATTTTTGATAACACCATTGTTGAAGAAGTTCTTAACATCACTTTTCGAAGATGGTCTGTGGTCATGACCATGTATGTTTCGATAGTTATGATTAGGTCCATACTCATTGGTACAAGTCATTTCTGAGAAGTGCTGTTTCGCAATAGGATACTTCGCAAAGTTCTTATACTCATTCAGTTTCAGAAGGTCCTTAACTGAACCAGCACTATGAGCAGAATGTGAACATATTATGTTAAGCTCTTCGATGTAGTAGAACAATGGTAACTCGAAATTGTTAATCACATACTCAGCTAAGAATGAAACAACAAACCCTGGCTTGTTACCATCGAATGTACCAAGGAAGTCTGTTGTACCATTTTCATAACATTCATGATTACCTCGAAGTAGCACAATGTTCTCGAAGACTGGTAAGCGTTTGAATGTTAAGATTAGATTCATAATCTCAAAGATGAACACATCATTGAAACCTCTATCGAAGTAGTCACCGAGGTACACCAGTGTTGTATTAATTGGGTCTTTAAGATAATCTATCAATGGATATAGAAACTGATTTAAGTCACCATGTACGTCACCAACAATGATATATTTCATTTATTGCGTAGAATGTCGTAAGATGTGCTGGTGATGTATGTGTCGACAGTGTATTGTTCGCAATGTGTGTCGCAAGATGGCTTGCATGTATTGTTCGCAATGTGTCGACAGTGTATTGTTCGCAATGTGTCGACATACAATACTCATCATTGTACACGCATATGAGCTACATCCACTGTTCTCATGAATAAATGAACAGTATATGTCTGACTATATTATCAACCCTTATTGCATTAATTTTATTCGTAGCCTTAATTATGCTTATGAATCGAAGAACATTGAAACGCAAAAATACACCTTTACAACCATTTGCAAACACTCCTGTGACTAGACCGAAGAAGAAAGGTATTGAATTACCATCAACTGATGACTCTTTCTTCAACTCACTCTCAACGAGCAACAACATTGCTATTCCGATGCGTGGAGGTGCTGGTGTACAACATGCGTCAACAGTATGCTCGCCAGCATGTCGACATACATGCTCGCCATCAACACCCAACATCTCACCGAACATACAAGTCTTGACACAGAAGTTCAACACTTCGAATGGCATTACATATCCTACCGTCTTTCCAGAAGTCTCAGTCCTAACCACTCGGGTAATCAATACAATTCCACAATCTTCGTTCGTATGGTTGGAGAAGACTGATGGTGAACGGTATGTGTTACTCATCGAATCTAACGAAGTCTATCGTATCCAACATGGTGAACTCATACACCTTTACCACATACCTGGTTCGCAATATGTGAAACGTTCTATGTTCGACACAGAACATTACAACAACACATTCTACATATTCGATGTGATAATGTATGACGGACAAGACATGTCTAACCAACCATTTCCAACCCGTATGGCTAATGCTCCAAATATTACCACATCAGAGTTTGCATTAACACCTAAGACATTCGAAGTAGTAACATCATGGGATGCATTAGTTGCATTCACAAACAACTACAAATCCCCGCTCACCAACAATGTAATCGACGGTGTTGTTGTCCAACGTGTTGACACTCCATACTACACAGCACTGTCGACACCCGGATGTTACAAACTCAAGAAATCAGTATTGAATACAATCGACTTTGTACTGAAACGTTCCGAAAATGGGTTCCGCTTATATCTTGGAGGTACATCGTTCAACATCACTCGCAATCTCAAAGCTGAACCGAAGCACAACAAATACCAAGAGCAAGATGTTGGTTATAACATCAACGAAGCATGGAAGAACCCGCGAGAGATTCCAACACCAACACTCATCCTATTCTCTTCACCATATCGTGAACATCTTAGTGAGTTCATACCGCGAACCGATTGGGATAAGACTAACTACTTCCCAGAGAATGTTACAGAGATTGACAAACTCATGCAAGACATACTTGCTAACCCGAATGAGTACAACAACAAGATTGTTGAACTATCTCTTGCTAATGACGGATGGGTACCTATGCGTGTCAGACATGACAAGGATCATCCGAATGGTTACAATGTTGGTATCATGAACTGCGGAGTCATATTTGCACCACTCAATACTAAAGAGTCATACTTCAAACCTACGCAGGACAAAGATGACTTAGTTGTAGATGCTTACCATAATGTCAACCGAATCTTGCGGAGATACATCATCGAGAAGAGTATTAACGGAAAAGGTGAACGACTTGATGCGAAGAAGTTGTCAGTAATTGACCTAGCTGGTGGACGTGGTGGTGATGAGTTTAATCTTTACCACTCAGGTGCAACCAACATTTTCGCAGTTGATAGCGATCGTGATGCATTAGTCCAATATGTAACAAGAACTCCAAACATGTATAAGCAGAAGTATGAACCAATGTTTGGGTCAACCGACAATGTCAATCCTGGTGGGTTGTGTGTCAATGCAATCTACGGAATGTTAGGATTGGATAATAGCAGTATTGTTGATGACATTACTGGTCGGAATGAGTTCAAACAATGTATGCGAACCAATGGTGGTGTTGATTATGTGTTTATGAACTATGCAATCCATTATCTTTGCTATTCTCGGAAGTGCTTGGAGACATTAGGAGATATGTTGAACAAGGTACTTAAACCTGGAGGTTTGTTTGTCTTCTCATTCTTCGATGGTGATGAGATACTCGAGAAGATGAAGAATGGTAAAGTCAGTTATGGTGATAGATTCATTATCGAAAGAGTTAGTAATAGTGTTGGTAATGAGACATATGGTGTTGAATCAGATACTGACGCTGTATGGGCAAGAATGCCATTGCCTACCATCGATGTAAGTGGTTATAGAGTTGAACCACTAGTGCGAGAAGAGTGGTTGATTGCAACACTTGTGAAGAAGTGTGGTTTGCGAATCTTTGAGAGATATGAACCTGTTAATGATGTAACTGAACAAGTCATTGACAACATCGAAGGTAAAGATTTGGTGCTTAACTATCTAAGATTGATTAGAGTGTGGACACTACGCAAGAACATATGAGTGTAAGCCATGTGGTGAGCATACATGTGTGACATGTGGATGTGAACAATGTTGTTAGCCTACTGTCGACGTGTGTATGCTTACATACATGTGAACACTACTATCGACATCAAGTGCGAACAGACAAGTCTCACATGAATGCTTACATACATGTGAACACTACTATCGACACTTCCATGTTGAACATACATGTTAGCCATGTGTCGACACACAAGTGCGAACAATACATGTCCGACATAAGTGTAAGATAGTAGATTATTTTTTGTTGTTCGAGCAATATATGGATAATAAGGATATTATATTGATAGTGTTCACCATCATGTCATTTATAGTACTTGCTGACTATTTTCTGCGAGGATGTCCGACGAAAGATGAGATACAAAAATATACATTCAAGAAATATACTGACAACTTCGAGGGTTACGTTGATGGTCAGATTGAATAAGCTCACATGAGTGGTAAGCATATATGCTTACAAGTATGTGACACATGTATGTAGACCTATATGCTCACATGTATATGCTCACCACTCACACTCACCACACATCGCGACAGCTATATGCTCACCATCATCTCAACATACATGTGCTCACCACATCGCGACACATGGTATGTGTGAACAGTAGGTTATTTTTATATCTGTGTCAATTCGATGCTAGTAGTAGCAAGTATGACAGAAATATTAAGTCTAATAATTACATTGATGATTACAACTTTTGTCATCTCGAGATTGGTGAAGAGTTGGATGCAAGCAGTAGTAATCATCATACTAATTCATGAATTATTATGGGAGATTAGATTGAACAACTACTATATGATTAACGACATCTTTATGATAATAGTCACAACAATAGGATACATATGTAAGGCGATGATTCTGAACATTGAAACACTGTCGTGGTTTATGATTGAAAGTTTCAAGTTAGTCTTTAATGTCTTGAATCATATGTTTACAATCTACAGCGAGCATAATTGGTGAATATTGATAGTGAAGCTTTCCAGTGTTCTCATCCGAAACTCGAAAGTCTAGAAAAGTAATATTTTTGACAATTCTTATTTTGCATTTGTTCAAACACATATGAATATTGGTGATATTGTCATAATCGGAAGTTTGATATTGTACGGTATCGCAACAATAGGAATAAGCTGTTGGTTATGTTGTTCTAAGATTGAACCTATTGCAGAAGAAACAACTGAAACATCACACAAACATAAACATCTCAAGAGTCCAATCATGAACTATGTCGAGACTCCAAGAGTATCCACAGAGTTCTTCGAGAATAATGAACCAGAACCTTGCACGATATGCTAAGTTTATATTTTTTGTTGACCTACATCGCAACATACAAATACGAAGTACATATGTAATCTATGTGTCGACATCAAATACGAAGTACATATGTAATCTATGTGTCGACATCAAATGTGAAGTACATATGCAATCTATGTGTCGACAGCTCCATGCAAAGTACATATGCAATCTATGTGTCGACAGCTCCATGCAAAGTACATATGCAATCT